>NZ_CALMFY010000103.1 GCF_937863485.1 uncultured Nostoc sp.
CTCTTATTTTGGGCCCAGAAATCGGGTAGCAAAATTTTGCGATCGCGTCGGTGACAGCGCCCGTGCCTTGAGAATTGCCGCCATCAAAAAAGCGTAAGATAACACCCCTACAACTACCAACAGCAAGGCATTAATTGATCCTGTAGCATTCCACAGGGCGTGGAGAGCAGAGGCACTAAGATAACCAATAGAAAGAATTTGCCAACTTCTACTGGGTTTGAGGACAGCCAACCCGATAAAATAACCCAGGTAGCCACTATAAGCCATGTGTCCGGCTACAGAGCCTAAAATTCGCGGAATTAGCAGTTGTAAACCCGCCAGTTGACCAGCAGAGCCTGTACCCACCTGTTGCGCGACATTTAAAGTTATATCCGGTACATATTGACCGAGAGTTTCCAATAGAGTGAAACCCACAGCAGAAGCTGTTCCCAGGAGAATACCATCTAGAGGTTCCCAGACGCCTATCCGTTCCCGCCAAGGTGAAGACAACATTCTACCGATGGCAAACGCCGCTAGTACAGGCAATGCCTTGAGTAATTCTTCCATCAACCCAGCCCCAAAAAACATCCGCACCAGCAACTCTGTGAAGGTAATAGATTCTTGAGGTAAGGGCAAGCTTCTAGGTAGGATGCGAAACACAAAGATAAATAAATCCAACAGCGGACTGAGTAAAATCAGCGTTGTACCCAATGCCGCACCCATTAGCACCCACCAAGGCTTCTGTTTACCGCAAAGTTGGTAAACAAAATAGTAGGCAGCGAAGGCGATGTAACTTGCTACGATCACTTGATTAGCTCGGGGCTGACCAACTGTAGCAAACATTAGCACTACAAAAATTACGGTGAGTATTCCCGGTATGAGGTAAGCTTTACGAGTTAAATCTTTACCAGTAGAAATAATCGGAAAAAGCTGGGTGAAGCTAACAGAATCTGGCTGCTTTAATTGCGTGTGGTTGTGGTAGTTTGTTGCCGAAGGTAATGGTGTAACTTGGTTAACTGTCGTGGCCGGGGTTTGGTAGGTAAACTCGTACTCAAAAACGTATTGTGGACCATCAGCACCTAGAGAAAAGCGATCGCCTGGGTGCAGTTCCTGACATTCATACAAGCGTTGTCCATTCAAATAAGTGCCATTAGCGCTATTTAAATCACAAAGCACCCAGCTGAATTTGTTATCTGGGGATACAGAAAGGGGACGAACCACTGCATGACGACGAGATACCATTCGGTACGTCATGGCATCCAAGACAACCTGGCAGCTGGGGTCGCGTCCAATTACCATCTCTTTACTGGGGGGCAGCGAGTAGCGAGATTCTGATTCAAAAGCTGCCCCATTACCAGACACTAGCCGCAGAAATGCATTATGTCTTGCGTTTTTGCCTGTCATCGAGTTAGAGTGCGTTTCTAAACTAATTCTTCTTCATATAATTTGGCAGCAGGACTAACCTTAGCCACATTAACAGCAGCATTGCTAAATCCACTATAGCTTCACTTCCTGCTAAGAAATTTAAAATTTCCGATGCAAAATTTCAAATTGTTTCACCTAATGTAAATAAGTATTCCATCTGCTGAGAGTTTGTCCTCAACCTGGCTTGTTAGGCGGATAAATCAGATTGTATCGGTACTGTACTCAAGACATCCTAGTTGCAAATTAAACCGACGGCAATTTATCAAAAAATAGTAGTTTTTATTGCATATAGTTTCATCAAAAAACTATATGATTTTCAGTTGTCTGTTGTCTGTTGTTTTTGCCACTGATAATTGACTAAGCTCCTTCGGGGCAGGGAGTAGGGAATAGTGAAAGAAACTGCCCTGAAGATTGAATCAAAAGATTTCCCGTATATTGCCTCAAGCAACTGTAGCCAGTTCTGGGTGTTCAATCTTAGTTCCAAGTACTGTAAGAAATTCTGCCAGCCAACGGGGGTGAGCAGGCCAAGCTGGTGCTGTCACCAAGTTACCGTCAACTATTGCCTGATTAACAGGGATATCAACATAAATCCCTCCAGCACTCTTGACATCTGGGCTACAAGCAGGGTAACCAGTACATCTCTTGCCTTGCAGTACATCAGCAGCTGCCAATAACTGCAAGCCGTGGCAGATGGCAGCAATAGGTTTATTCGTTTGGGCAAAGTGACGGGTGATTTCTAGCACCTGCTGATTCAGACGGATATATTCTGGTGCTCGTCCTCCGGGAATGACTAAAGCATCATAGGTTGCCGCTTCTACTTCTGCAAACGTAGCATTTAAAGTGAAATTGTGACCGGGTTTTTCGCTGTAAGTCTGGTCTCCTTCAAAGTCGTGAACTGCTGTCCGCACCTTGTCGCCAGCTTTTTTGTCGGGGCAAACTGCATGGACAGTGTGTCCCACCATTTGCAACGCCTGGAAAGGAACCATTACTTCATAATCTTCTACATAGTCCCCAATAAGCATCAAAAGTTTTTTTGCAGCCATATTTTTGTTACCCTCGCCTATTAGTCAATAGTTAATAGTTGTTTATAAAGTAAATATTAATTTAGAGTCAGCTACATTAGGCGTTAGCCTATGCGGTAATTTCTGATACATTTCAGTACTAACTGTGCCGTAATGTATCATTTAAGGGCGGCAAGTTAACAAAGTGTAATCCATCTTACAGATTTGTTCTGTTAATGACTATTGACTAATTAAAGCAGATGGAATTCTGCGATCGCTTTAGGAAAGTTTTTATTTTCATGTCCTGGGCGGCTAAGTTTAATCAAGGCAAAACGCTGTAACGGCGTTAAAGCTGCCCATTCTTGCTGTGTCAGGGTTACACCTATTTCTTCAGCTTTTTCCTGGATGCTGGCTGGTACAATGGCAGAATCTAGCCATGCAGGATGAGGCTCGATGGGCAATTTTGTAGCTGCTAGACCTGTGCGTTGTAAAATTAATTGCTGGATATGCTCGCGGTAAGACTGAATTTCCGTTTCTGTAGTGCAAGGTAATTCGACTAAAGCTTGACGCTCTGCTGTAGTCATTTGATTCCAATCAGACAATTTTAGCTTAATGCCACAGGTATCTAATTTGCAACGCACCTGCATGGGTATGCAACGCAGGGAATCAACAAAGTCTGCTTCAAATTCAAAGAAATCTGCCATAAGTTAAGTATTCAAAATTCGAGCATTCAAAATTAAGGGTTTTTAATCATCGATAATTTTTATATCTCAGTTACATAAATTATGAATTAAAAACAACACTTATCTAGCGATCGCACATTAATCATTTGTCCAAAATACAGTTGAGACTAATTTTAAGTATTAAGTATACTATATTATTGTCAAAATTTCATCTTAACCTATATTTAACTAGATTTATGCTTGAAAACAGTTGATTACTTATTGATTTTTAACGTCAGTTTTTTAAATTACTTAGGCGAATTATTAGATAACTAATTGAGAGGGCGAGAATAGCAATTCCTAAACCAATTATATCAATACCCGGAACTTTTTCTAAGTCCAGAATAATAATTTTTCTGGCAACAGCAATTAAAGATGTGACAATAACTAATTCAACTTGAAAAACGTGTTTTCGTAAATAAGCCGTGATATTTTCTAAGATTTCTAAAGCAATTAAAATATTCAAAAATAGCCCAAAAATTTTATACAAGGTTGTGTTAAACTTCGCATAAGGCGCTGAAAATAACTCTTTAAAAATAAATATTCCTAAATCCCCAATCGCTACCAAAATTACTATTACCATAAAAATAGATAGAGCTTTAGAAACTAGCACTTCTATGTTTTCGATAATATGCATGAAGTTCTCATCTTTGGTAGTTACTAAAATTTGCCTTAGTAGCTTTCTCATAATGCTGCACCCAATTCTCAAAGAAAATAAAATCCCATAGATAAATCTAGAGGATTAAAAAAAGAGGAGTTGCCGAAGCTTTGTAAGTTTTTTATTCTTTATCCATAGCTAAAATCGACGCTAGTAAAACCTCTTCTTACGAGAGATTTAACCTCTTTAGATATAGTAATTGGTAACAGCCAAAATTAGACAGTCAGAAAAAATGATAATAACTATTGACTATTGATTATTGACTAAATTACCTATTGCTGGTTAGAAATTATCTCTTGAGCGGTACACTTAGGAGCTTACGATTGTGAGGACTGGAGTTGATAATCTTTGACTGTTACTTGCACAGAAATTGGTATCAACTGCACTGCACAGGCTTTTAATTCTGGTTGCAGCGAATCAGGGCACGATTCTGGATGGGTGAGGGCATTAGCTTCGGCATTGTCTGCCCACAGCGAACCCCAGTGCATGGGGACAAAAACTGTACCAGGCGCGATCGCTTTTGTCACTTTAGCAGGAAACTTAGCTTTACCTCGACGCGATCGCACTTCCACACACTGATTATCTACAATACCTAACCGAGCAGCATCACGGGGATGAATTTCGATAAACGGTTCGGGATGCATTTTGCAAATTTTTTCAATTCGCCCGGTGCGTGTCTGCGTATGCCAATGTCCGTAAAGGCGGCCGTTAGTTAGCACAAAAGGATAATTCGGGTCTGGTGGTTCTGCCAATCCCTTCGAGTAATATGCCCCAAATCGAGCGCGTCCATCAGGGGTGTGGAAATGCAAATCAGTGTATAATCGCTTTCCAGAGGTTTCTCTCCCTGCTCCTCTACTCTCTTGGAGGTGAGGCCATTGAGTTGGGCCTTCTGTCTGTAATTGCGCATGATTGATACCCGTCATATCGCAAGGGCGATCGCTAGTTAGTTTGACAAACTCAGCATAAACTTCAGCAGAGTTAACAAAAGCAAATTCTCTCTCAAAACCTAACCTCCGTCCAACTTCGGCAAAAATTTCCCAATCTGCTTTAGCTTCTCTTGGCGGTTGGCGGAATGCTTGACACAGAGTTACCACTCGTTCGGAGTTTGTCATCACACCAGTTTTTTCACCCCACTGGGCTGCTGGTAGGAGAACATGAGCGTAAGCAGAAGTTTCTGTAGGATAATAAGCGTCTTGGTAGATGGTGAAAGGCGATCGCAATAACGCCTTCTTAGTTCGCTCCAAATCTGGCATACTCACAGCTGGGTTGGTAGCTGCAATCCACAATAACTCTACAGCGTCATTTTCCAAGCCAGTAATCATGTCCCAAGCAGTTAAACCGGGATTTGGCGAAATCTGTCCTGGCTTTAGTCCCCAAAACTCCTCAACTTCTGCGCGGTGCTGAGGATTTTTCACCACTCGATAACCCGGTAATAAATGCGCCAAACCTCCGGCTTCCCGTCCTCCCATTGCGTTTGGCTGACCAGTGAGAGAAAAAGGGCCAGCCCCAGGTTTGCCAATCTGTCCAGTCATCAAGTGCAGGTTAATGATAGTTCTGACCTTAGCCGTCCCTTCTGACGATTGATTTACACCCATTGACCACAAAGACAATACTCGCTGTGATTCACCCCAATAGCGAGCTGCTGTTTCTAAATCTTCAATGCTGATTCCACATTGACTAGCTACTATTTCTGGGGGATAGTGGCGAATCACTTGGGCGTATGCGGGAAAGTTGCTGGTGCAATCGTCCATGAACATGGTATCAATGTAGTTCCAGCGCATCAACAAGTGGGCAATGCCGTTTAACAAGTCGATATCTGTACCGGGACGAATCGCTAAATGCAAATCAGCGGCTTCTGCGGTTGGTGTGCGACGGGGATCAACCACAATCATTTTGACTTTGCGATTCTTTTTGTGATACTTCTCCAGTCGGTTAAAAATGATGGGGTGACATTCAGCTGTATTAGTACCAATTAAAAATGCACAGTCAGTTAACTCCAAGTCTTCGTAACAGCAGGGCGGGCCATCTGCGCCAAAGCTTTGAATGTAGCCAGCTACAGCACTAGACATACATAAGCGAGAGTTAGCATCAAAATTATTGCTACCCAGACAGCCTTTCATCAGTTTCTGGGCTATGTAGTAATCCTCAGTTTGAAACTGACCAGAACCATACATACATAAGGCTTCTGCGCCTTGGGTAAAGCACACAGTTTGAATGCGCTGCGTGATTATATTAAAGGCTTCATCCCAACTAACCCGCCGGAACTCTTGATCTAAGGAGTCTCGCACCATTGGGTAATGTAATCTATTTTTATCTAAAGATTCAGCGATCGTCGCACCTTTAACGCAAACCATTCCTTGACTGGATGGATGGGCTTTATCACCGCGCACTCGCCAATTTGGAGTTCCTTGGCTATCTCGATTAGTTGCTTTGCCATGTTGGGCTGGGGGTGAAACTTCTAAACCACAGCCAACACCGCAGTAAGGACAAAGGGTTTTGGTAAATTCACTCATTGTTATTTTGATTTTGCAATTTTAGATGTAGTGAGAGTTTGTTAAATTTGTGTATTAGGCAAAAACTCTTTGAAACTCTCATTCCTTTGTGTCCTTCTCTACGAGACGCTGCGCGAATGCGTCCTTCTCTACGAGACGCTGCGCAAATGCGGTTCGTTTTTTCATAAATTTACGTAATTTCTATCGATGTGGTTTAGAGAAATTATTTTTTTACGAACCGCAGAGAGAGCATTACAAATTTTTAAATTTACTATTCTTCTGCCTGAAGAGAGGAATAAGAGAATGAGGAAACGAACCGCAAAGAGCACAAAGAGCGCAAAGATAAGAGAGTTATAAAGGGTTTTTGTATCAGTGTTGTGAATTTAAAAAAAATCTCAACATATAGAGAACAAAAACGGAGTTTCATGAATTAAGACTTTTATGGAAAGATGAAGTGTAAAGTTTCCTATTCAGATTTGATAGTGAATTTTACTACTTCATCCTTCAATTGATTATTCTTCCGTTAATAAAATAGAGTTTTTAGTTGCGGTTTCTGGTAGTTCACCTTCATAAGCAACGGCAAAGGAACCTTTTGGTTCTTTAAGGAAGAAGGCACACATGAAAGCGCAGACTATGGCAGCTAAACCCATTGTGCTAAATAGTGTAGATGCGTCAGTTAAACTAAAAATTGTCAGGTAAACCACGCCGCCAAAATTACCGTAAGCTCCCACATTACCGGCAATTTGTCCAGTGGCTTCCTTTTTAATTAGGGGTACGATGCTGTAGGTTGCACCGCAGCCAGCTTGGGCAAAGTAGGCGGCAAACATTGTAACTGCGATCGCTAGCGGAATTGGCCAGTTACTATTAATAAAATGTGCCATCAAATAACTAACACCAATACCAGCGCTGATAATTGTTATTGTCCATTTACGTGAGCCAAATTTATCAGAAATTAAGCCACCACTGGGACGAGAAATTAAATTTAAGAAAGGATAGGTAGCAGCAATCATCCCAGCTATAACATGCTCTAAACCAAAGGTTTTCTCAAAAAATGCCGGGAGCATAGAAACAACTGCCAATTCGCTGCCAAAGCTAGTTGTGTAAGTGAATTCGAGTAAAGCTACTTGACCAAATTGATAACGTTGAGATGGAGCGTAAGTTTTTTTGCCAATTAGAAGTTCTCGGTTTACCTGCCAAGCTTTATAACTTTGGTAAGCAAACAATCCTGCTAATAGCAACCAAGCCAGATACATTTGACTCAGAGTTAGGAAGTGAATGTTCTTTTGTTCCAAGCGCCAAGCTAATAAACCCAAGGCGAAAATCAAACCAAAATTCGAGATAATCATCGCCCAGAAGCTTTTGATGCTAGTGACTTCTAAAGAACCATTCTTTTTAGGTTTCTTGTAGACTTTGCCTGCGGGTGTATCTTGAACAGTGTTGTAATAAATTACGCCGTAGATGGCTGCAATGATCCCTGTAAGTGCGATCGCTAACCGCCAATTAGAAGCGCCACCAGCGAAAAAGCTAGTAGAAACTGCAAGTATCGGCAATACAAACTCTGCACCAAAAGCCCCAAAGTTACCCCAACCGCCATAAATGCCTTGAGCAATTCCCATCTCCTTCGGCTGGAACCATTCCGCCACCATGCGGATACCGACAACAAAGCCAGATCCGACAATTCCCATCAGCAAACGACTGATAACTAGTTGATTAAAATCTTGTGCTAGCGCCGTCGCTAAACAGGGAATAACCGCAAACATCAGCAAAATTGAATAGGTGATTCTGGGGCCAAAACGATCCAGAAGCATCCCAATAATTAATCGGGCGGGAATTGTCAAGGCCAGGTTACAGATGCCCAAAGTTTTAATTTGCTCAGGTGCTAAATGTAGTTCTCTACCAATGGTTGTAGCAAAGGGAGCAAAGTTAAACCAACAGACAAAGGTGAGAAAGAAAGCAAACCAAGTCTGATGTAAGATGCGGTAGCGATCGCTGAATGAAAATAAGTTTTTAAGCATTCCAATCTATCTAAATTGAATAAAACACGGAGAAGAGATAGGGGGAGCAGGGGAGTAAGGGGAAGTTGAGCCTTTAAGGCTGAAGGTTAAGTCTTAAAGCTTGAAGGTTAAGCCTTAAAGCTTGAAGGTTAAGCCTTAAAGCCTGAAGGTTAAGCCTTAAAGCCTGAAGGTTGAGCCTTAAAGCCTGAAGGTTAAGCCTTAAAGCCTGAAGGTTGAGCCTTTGACTTTTGACTTTTGACTTCCCCGAACGCAAGAGCGTCCCGTAGGGAAGGGGCTGACCAATACCCCCGATAAGCACTAGCAGTTACTAACTACTAAGGCTTCTCACCTGGGTTTGGCCCCAAAGCTTTTGATTAGTAAATCTTGCAATACTGGTTGCAAGTCTTCACAAGGTATGCTTTTGATGACGCAAGTTCCCAAATGAGCATCTTTGCCAACTTTGCCGCCCATATATATGTCAACGGCTTCCAGGGTTTTGCCATTTTTGCGAGTCTTAGTTCCCATCAAGCCGATATCTGCAACTTGGGGCTGTCCACAGGAATTGGGGCAACCTGTCCAGTGAATTCGTACTGGCTTGGTGAAGGTTAAGTCTTCTTCTAAGGCTTTAATCATTGCTAGAGCGCGGTTTTTGGTTTCGATCAGGGCGAAGTTACAAAATTGTGCGCCTGTACAAGAAACAAGCGATCGCGTCAACAAACCTGGGTCAATGGAAAACCTTTCCAGCAAAGGCTCTGTTAAAAATGTTGCTAGACGGGAGTCAGAAATGTTGGGAAGGACGATGTTTTGTTCAACGGTGAAGCGGATTTCACCACTGCCGTAAACTTGCGCTAAACGGGCAATTTCAAACATATCTTCAGCATATAGTCGCCCGACTGGAATGTGCAAGCCTACGTAATTCAATCCTGGCTCTTTTTGTTTATATACCCCGATATGGTCGCGTTTTTCCCAGTCGATTTCGTCTTTTGCTGCTGCGGGTAAGAATGATTTACCCAAACGGTTTTCTACTTCTGCTCGAAACTTTTCTAAACCCCATTGATCAATTAGCCACATCAGGCGGGATTTTTGCCGATTAGCACGCGGGCCATGATCACGAAAGACTTCCAAAACCGCTCTACATACAGCTACTACATCTTCTGGAAGCACCCAAGCATTTAGAGGAATCGCCGCTTCACAACGTTTGGCTGAGAAAAAGCCACCCACTAAAACGTTAAACCCGAAAATTTTTTGCTGGGAATGGACAGAGGCTAAATTTTGCTCCCCTGCTTCTTGAAATGCTGGAACAAAAGCTAAATCATTGATTTCGGCGTGAACTGAATTGTCTCTTCCACCAGTGATCGCAATGTTAAACTTCCGTGGTAAGTTGCTAAACTCTGGGTTTCCTTCCCCTTTGTTGGTGAGCATATCTTGAATTTGCTGTACTAACTCTCGTGTGTCGTACAACTCATCTGCATCCAACCCCGCCACAGGATCGCCTGTGATATTGCGGACGTTATCCATTCCTGACTGAACGCTGGTTAAACCAACTGTGTCAAATCTATTAAAGATATCTGGTAAATCTTCAATTCTAATCCCTCGTAATTGGATATTCTGTCTGGTAGTAATATCAGCGCAGCCATCATCTCCATAGCGCTGCACCACTTGGGCTAAAACACCCATTTGACTGCTGGTGAGAATACCGTTGGGCATCCGTAACCGCATCATAAACTTGCCTGGGGTGACTGGGCGAAAAAACACACCCACCCACTTGAGTCGATGATCCCGATCGATTTCGTCCATTGCTTCCCAGCCCAAGGCAGCAAATTTCTCTATCTCACCCTTGACGGCGAGTCCATCTTTTTCTGCTTTGAATTTCTCAAACTTATTCAGGTTGGTGGTGGTAGTTGCTGTGTCTGTCATGAGTCTGATCGTTACAAATTACTAAATATGGTGATAATTGCCCAACATCAACCAACCCGTAGTTCCATCAGGTGTTGTATCTACGAAGGTTTGGGAATAAAAACTTAATATTTGCTTACGGCTGATTATTTTTACTTAAGAGCATTCCAAAGCGAAACCCCAATCTGTGATTAACAGGACTTACGCAAGAACTCTCTGAAACTCTTATTCCTTTGTGTCCTTTGCGTCCTTTGCGGTTCGTTTTATCATGATTTTGCGTAAGTCCTGATTAATTAAGGAAAACTTGTGGTTATTTACATCTGATAAATTTGTCAAGCAGCTTTAGATACTGTTCATGTAACAATTTCGATACTCATAAGTTAAAGGGAGATTTCTGTTAAAATCGTATAAATTGTTACGATTTTTTAGTAAAATTGCTGAAAATGGATGAAAACTATGCATTTTTTGCATCAAAGTCAGTCAATGAGCCACAAAAAGCCCTTGATGAAAAGTAAACCTCATCTATGTTGAGAACCGTAGTTTTTGCCCTCACCCTAAATCCCTCTCCCAGTAGGGAGAGGGACTTCTTTCCGGCTCCCCTTCTCCCAAATTTGGGAGAAGGGGCTGGGGGATGAGGGTTTTTTCTTTTCATACGGAAAGAACTACAGTTTTCAAGGTGGACGCGGTTTATTTGAAATAACTGAAGCGATTTTGGACTGCCATAGATTAATCCAAAATCCAAACATCGTAAATTGAGTGGCAGATGTTAGCTAAAACTTAGATATTATTTCAGCAGCTATGAAACGTCGTGATTTTATTAATTGGGTAGGTTTGGGTTGGATAGCGAGTTCTCTACCTGTAGCGATCGCAGCCTGTTCTTCTCAAACAACTTCAACATCTGGGGATTGGCAAACAGTAGGCACCTCGGCAGAATTAGATAAGACTGGCCAATTGCTGGCTAAAAACTCACCTGCTGGGCCTGTGTTGGTAGTTGGCACATCTAAAGCTGCAAATCTGACAGCTGTTAACCCTACCTGTACTCACGCAGGTTGCACTGTAGGATGGAAAGCTGAGGCAAAAAAATTCGCCTGTCCCTGTCATGGTTCGGAATTTGGAATTGACGGTAAAGTGCAAAAAGGCCCAGCGACAGAAGCGCTTAAAACTTACGCCGCCAAGATTGAGGGTAATTCAGTTGTAGTCAAGCCAAGTTAAACAATACAATTCAGGGTATCGTGAGTAATATCAACCAGCTTTTGGTACAAGCCCAGACAGCATACGATGCAGCTGATTGGTCATCACTAATTCAATATTTACAACAATTAATCTTAGGGACAGACTCTGAACATCCAGAGATAGTTAAAAATCAAGAATATCTGCTGACATTAACACTTTCAATGTTAGAGATGGGAGATTTTCAGCAACGCTGGGAAATTACCAAAGTGCTGACTCACTTGGGAAAAATTGCCATCCCACCACTCATTGACATCTTAAAAGATGAAGATGCAGAAGAAGAATTACGCTGGTATGCAGCGCGGACTTTGGGCGAATTTCAGCACCCTGAAGCCATCGCCCCCTTGGTGGAATTGTTGAAAACCGATGAGGATGAAGAACTCAAAGCGATCGCAACTACGGCACTAGGGCAAATGGGTACTGTTGCGATAGCAGCCCTCTCTGAACTCCTAAAACAAGAAGATACACGACTTTTGGCAGTGCGATCGCTTTCCTCTATTCCGCAAACAGAAACTATCACACCGCTATTGAGTGTAGTACAAGATTCACAAGCAACAATCCGCACTGCTGCAATTGAAGCCCTCAGCAGTTTTCATGACGAACGTGTACCGCCAGTATTGTTAAACGCTTTGGATGATATAGCTGCCACAGTTAGGCGTGCAGCAGTGCTTGGTTTAGGTTTTCGCCCCGACTTACGCCAAGCATTAGATTTGGTGACGAGACTGCAACCCAAGCTGTACGACTTTAACCTTGAGGTTTGTTGTGCAGCCGCAGTTTCCCTTTCTCGGATGAGTTGTGATGACGCTGCAAAACATTTATTTGATCTGCTGATCTCACCTCAGACACCGAAAACGCTGCAATTAGAAACCATCCGCGCTTTGGTTTGGGTGGGGACACCATCCAGTTTGGAATATTTGCAAACAGCATTTAATCAAATCACTTCAGAGACACTTTGGCAAGAAATTGTTACAGTTTTGGGGCGAGTGCAAAAGCCGCAAATTACACCAGCCGTAGAAATATTATTGCAAATACTGCGATGCCTTCGGCGAGCTTCTCTAGGAGACGCTCCGCGAACGCTAACGCAACATCCAGCCACAGAGATTGCCAACATCAAAAGTGCGATCGCCCTGTCTTTAGGACAGTTAGGCGAAATGCAAGCTATCGAACCATTGATTTGGCTGCTAGCGGATTCAAATGCATCGGTGAGACTACATGCGATCGCTGCACTAAAAAATCTGGATAGGGAAGCCGCACATCAACAATTGCAGCAGTTAGCAAATAACGCCACACTAACACTAGATTTGCACCAAGGAATAGCGATCGCTTTGGCTGAGTGGTAAATTTTTTCAAAGAGTATGCGCTACCTGTGTGCGTTCAGTATTAAGTAACTAAATAGTTCTTTCTGATCCACTTATTTTAGTCTTTTTACAGCGATAAGATTAAACTGGTATCAAAAAATTTATTCGGTCAACTTGGGCGACATTTACATCTAGTTACTCAGAAGTTTGGAGATATTGCTGTTACTGATACCAATTCTGTATGAAGATGCGCCAAACTATATGAGGAACGAACCGCATACTCCTACGGAGAAGCAAGCTACGCGCAGCGTCTCGTACAGAAGAACGCATAGACACGTACTCCTACGGAGAAGCAAGCTACGCGGAGCGTCTCCTAGAGTTGTGGCTTCCCGCAGGGTAGGGCACAAAGAAAGAAAGAAATAAGAAACCAAGAAAATTTGGCGCAGCCTATATCCCAATGGCAGATGGAGGTACGTGCAATGAGCAAACCAAACTTTCAAGCAATGAGTCAGAAAGAGTTGCAAGCCTACGTTTTAGCCCATCGGGATGATCAAGAAGCATTTTACGCATATCTTGATAAGCTACATGCAGAAGCTAACTGGGTTGAAATGCCGCCGTTACAGTCTTCAGAGGACTTGGAAAATTATCCTGAATTTATTGAACGGGTTCGCAACGGTTCAAAGCCATATTCGTAATTAGTAAATGCAAATATGACGCGTAGGTGTAGCCCGCCGTAGGCATCGCAGCCCTATCCGCAAGTTGCACAAAAACTTGTGTTGCTCAAACCTCATCCGCCGCATAATGTGATGAATTAAAAATCTTATCTAAAAATTCATATATTTCAGCAGAAAATAGTCAATTCGTTTTCGGCGAAATTTACCAATAAATTCCATGCAAAGCGGGTAATTGACGATAAAGGTGGTAAAACCTGATTTACACAAATATAAATCTCAGGAAAAGACCTGTAACAAACCCTACCAAACTTTGGTTAAAAATCCGTTAACTTAATGAAACCGATAAATGTAATTCAGGCTACATAAAAATGCGCCTAGAGCAGTTGCAAGCTTTTTTAGAAATCGCCCAAACCGGTAGCTTTCAACAAGCAGCGCGAAAATGTGGTGTCACCCAATCGACTATTAGTCGCCAAATCCAAGCATTGGAAGCAGATTTAGGTGTAGAACTGTTTCACAGAACAAGTCATGGAAAATTGACACTCGGAGGTGAATGTTTACTACCCCGTGTCCGCAAAATTTGCCAAGAATGGCAGACAGCTACAGAAGAATTAGCTGATTTAATAGCCGGAAAACAGCCAGAACTATGCATCGCGGCGATTCACTCTGTTTGTGGATCTTACTTACCACCAGTGTTGCAAAAATTTTGTCATGATTATCCAGATGTGCAATTGCGCGTAACTTCATTGGGAAGCGATCGCGCCCTGAAAGTCCTCAAAGATGGATTGGTGGATTTAGCAATTGTGATGAATAATCGCTTTTTAACCACTGGTAGAGAAATGGTGGTAGAAGTACTTTATGATGAACCTATAGAAGTTCTAACCGCAGCCAATCATCCACTAGCCCAATATGAATGCGTCCCTTGGTCGGAGCTAATTCGTTATCCTCAAGTGGTTTTTAAAGATGGTTATGGGATGCAGCGCTTAATACAAGATAGATTTGAGCGAATGGAAGCTAAACTCCAGGCGGCTTTAGAGGTAAATACCCTAGATGCCTTCCGGGGAGTAGTACGCCAAGGAGAACTGATAGCTTTGCTACCTCAATCAGCATTAGTAGAAGCACGCCAAGACCCTACCCTGGCGATTCGTTCCTTAGCCAGCAATAATATTAGTGGTTTAGCAGATGGTTCCAGTTTGACTCGTCGGGTAGTTATGGTAACAACTCAAGACCGGCTCCAAATCCCCCCTATTAACCACTTTTGGCAACTCGTGCGCGAAAATATACCATTACAAATTGATCAGCAGCGATCGGCTTCTTAAGTGTCATTAGTTATTAGTCATTTTCGGTTATTTACAAAGGAGAAAGGACAATGGACAAATGACACCGGACAAAGGACAAAGGACAAATGAGCAATGTATTTAGGGAATTACTGCAAAAAGTAGGTAGCGGAAATCACACAGCCGAGAATTTAACTCGCGCCCAAGCAGCCACCGCTACTAAAATGATGCTGCTGGGTGAAGCTACACCAGCCCAAATTGGAGCATTTTTGATTGCTCATCGAATCAAGCGTCCCACGGGGGAAGAGTTAGCGGGAATGTTGGATGCCTATGATGAACTGGGGCCAAAACTGCAACCAATCGTCTCTGGGCGACCAGCGATCGCTTTTGGCATCCCCTATGATGGCAGAACACGTACAGCACCAATTAGTCCTGTAACAGCTTTACTACTCGCCGCAGTTGGACAACCAGTGGTAATGCACGGTGGCGATCGCCTCCCAACGAAATACGGTTTACCCCTAATAGAGATTTGGCAGGGTTTAGGAGTCGATTGGACTACGCTACCACTAGCAAAAACTCAGCAAGTATTTGAGCAAACGGGAATCGGCTTTATTTATCTACCTCAGCATTTTCCCTTAACTCAAAGTATTTGGGAGTACCGCGACCAACTTGGCAAGCGTCCGCCTTTGGCAACAATGGAGCTAATTTGGTGTCCTTATGCCGGGGATGCTCACGTAATTGCTGGGTTTGTTCATCCGCCGACAGAAGGGATGTTTCAGATAACTTTGGATCTGCGGGGAGTAACAAAATTTACATTAGTGAAAGGATTGGAAGGCAGTTGCGACTTACCGCGCGATCGCACTGCGATCATCAGCTTATCTTCATCCGTAGCATCCCAAGAGGTAGAACGATTGCACCTCGTACCGCGTGATTACGGCTTTACTACTAAGAACGTACCCCTTGGAACTACTGAAGAACTAGTGGCGGATATTCAGGCGGTTTTAGCAGGTAAACCAGGCGAATTGATGCAAACAGCCTTGTGGAATGGCGGATTTTACCTATGGCGGAGTGGTATTTGTCCAGATATGTCAAAGGGTTTAGCTAAGGCAGAAGAATTATTAACCAATGGTGTGGTAGCAGCTAAACTCCAAGAACTCAACCAGGTAGTAAATTCACTGTCAGCAGCATTTGTGCCAGTGTAAACAGTTTAGTTAGAAATATGGATCTGATCACTTTAGGGTGTCAACATAACTCGTAATTAATTACAAATTAGTAATTATTTGGTCAGCGACTGCTCTAAGATAGATTTTTGTTGCAACCAATCCTGACCCACTTGGATACTGATATCCGAGCCGAGGTTGCCAGTACTTTCCACACGCACTTCGCCAAATCCCAAAGTGTTGCGAACTGATTCGGCAGTGTCACCATCTCCTTGCTGGGCGACAATGTGAGTTACGTCTAGAGGTTCACCCCATGCCTTAGCTACATAGATGTTGCGATATCCAGATTTTTCCAAGGCTCTAATTAATGGTTGGAGGTTAGAGCGATCGCCACCTGTACTATCTTGAATTGCTACACGTAAAGAGCGTGGATCAGTTGCAGTCGCCTGCTGTTCCTGTTCTGATTCCAACCCAAAGTGTTGAGCCATCAATTTGGCAATACCATCTTTGTTGGGCAACCAATAGCTAGCATCAAACTCATTCTTCTCGCTAAAGCGACCTGGCAGCATTAACATTTGCATATTAGAGCGATTTGTTCGCACTCCAAAACCCATAAGCGCCAATAACTCTTCAACCGTCAAGTTGGTATCAATGTGTTCTTTAACTACCTCAAGAACTTTAGGTAATTGAGCCACAGTAGCTGGGTTCAGTGTTTGATCCATCAAAGCACGCATGACCATTTGCTGCCGCTGAATCCGGCCAATATCTCCGAGTTCGTCATGACGGAAACGCAGCAATTCCAGCGCCTTCTCGCCGTTGAGATGCTGCTTACCCGCCTTCAAATTGATATACAAATGCTGGGAATCATCTTGGTACTTCATATCTTTTGGGACGTAGACTGTTACGCCCCCTAAAGCATCGATTAGCTTGGCAACTCCCAGAACGTTAATTCGGATATAGCGATCAATTCCCGCCCCACCTAAGAGATTACTGACGGTTCTGGCAGTCAAAGCTGGCCCACCCTCAACATTGGCAGCATTAATTTTTTTCACTCCATATCCCTCTATTTCTGTGCGGGTATCTCTGGGAATGGAGAGCATGATTATTTTTTTCGTCTCTGGATCAAATTTGAGCAAGAGCATCACATCGGAAAGACCATCAAAGGAGTTTACCTGGGGCAGGTATTTGAGGTTTTTGGTATCTTCGGGAGGGTTTTGGATATCCGGTGGGAGTACGCTCATTCCCATAATCAAGAGATTCACTGGGCGAGTTAATTGTGAAAATCGCAGCCCACCCCCAGAGATGCGATCGCCATCAAAGGCCGCCTCATCCTTTGGACTTAGCTGGGCTTGTTGCAAAGGCGTACTGGTTAAAGACACCGCTAAAAGCGCCCCTGCTGTTGCTGACACCATTGCAATACCACTCATACCTACCCAAAACCACAGCCAACGTCCGGATTTCGAGTTCTGAGAAATTTTTTTACTGGACTTAGAGGCTTTTCCCGACTGGTTTTCTTCCGCCGAACTTCTTTGAATGGTCACAGACTTCCTCACACTTACTCACTAATCAAATTCGGTAAATTTGCAGACTAAAAACATGCAGACAAATCAACCCATAATAGCTAACTCTTAATTATCAGTGCTAACTTTTTTAATGTAGTGTCAACCACAACACTTATAGCAACATTTTTCCTTCTTTTGGGCCAATCTAGAGATGTTTTACTGAAGTATGGCAATAATAAACTGGATTTGACTAGATATATAGATAAATCAACCGGATTTTTTTAGGAAATAAGTAAAAATACTGGAAAAGGATCATCCGCAAAAATTAAGATAAATACTTACCCAGCACTCGTTCTGCTAAAGTATTAAACCCTGGTAAACGCCCAGATTTGCCCTGCATCAGGCGCAAAATCAACCAGACACTTACTAAAAAGTAACCTGATGTGAGAAAGCTATTGAGGATAAATAGACGTAGCGTCAAAAAATCTGAAGTTGCTGCACCGGTAGCTAATAATAGATATCCCAACAGCCAAGTAAGCGCCAAAGTAATAGACAGACGACTAATAGCAAGTTGTTCCCGACTACCCTGGTCCCGATAGAGAGTCCACAAGGATGGAAAAAAGCCGATAATCGGAACTAAATATAAAAGCAACTGTGTTTTGGTTCTGGGGCATGGGGCATTGGGCATTGGGCATTGGGGAGCCACTGCGGTCTTGGGGTCTCCCCAAGTGGAGCAAGTGGCGTCATTGGGTATGGTTATTCTCCTTGTCCCCTTGTCTCCCTTGTCCCCTTGTCCCTCTTCTTCCCACTCCCTATTCTTTTTCGGTTCAAAATTTTCCATGTAGGTTAGTCTAACTCCTAAATTAGAAGGATGAATAAGACTCATATAGTTAGAGATAATAAGCTGTAAAGAAAGATTTCATTTAGTTCTATCCCGCAATCAGCTCAAAATGCAGACACGCAAGCTACTCGACTGGTGGCAAAGATTCACACCAATAGCGCGAATCGGGACGATCGCGTTATTCCTGCCGCTGCTAGTTCTAAATGGTTGGGCACTTTCGATATTCTTTAATTATTTCCATTCTCTCATAGTCATTTTAGTTGGAGCCTCAGTGCTAGCATTTCTGCTCAACTACCCCGTGAGCTGGATGGAGCATCATGGTGCTAGGCGAGAGCAAGTCGCTATCCTAGTATTTCTCTTGGCTTTATCAATTTTATTGGCGTTGGGTGTTACACTTATTCCGCTGGCCCTTACCCAAGCCCAACAACTGGTGGCTCGTTTACCAGAGTTGATCGACTCTGGACGCTCTCAGTTAATGATATTAAACGAAAAAGCCGAGACTTTCGGCTTACCGATTAACCTTGATGCTCTGGTAGTGCAAATCAACGATCGCGTCAAGGGACAATTACAAGCGATCGCTGGACAAGTTTTAAATCTGGCGGTAGTTACAGTCACTAGTCTGCTAGATATTCTCTTGACGATGGTTTTGACTTTCTATCTTTTACAGCATGGGGGTGAACTCTGGCAAAGTTTAGTGGAATGGCTACCTAATAAATTTCGCGATCCTTTCTCCAAAACAGTCCGCCTCAGCTTCCAAAATTTCTTCATCACCCAGCTAATTTTATCTACTTGCATGGCATCAGCCCTCATTCCTACCTTTTTGTGGCTGAAAGTGCCATTTGGTCTACTATTTGGCCTAACTATTGGACTGATGGCTCTCGTCCCCTTTGGCGGTTCTGTAGGCATCGCCCTGACTACACTATTGGTAGCGCTACAAGATTTCTCAATGGGTGTGAGAGTCTTGATAGCAGCAGTAATTGTACAGCAAATTCTCGAAAACTTAATTGCCCCCCGAATTTTAGGCAGCTTTACTGGTTTAAATCCAGTTTGGATTTTAATTTCAGTCTTAACAGGGGCAAGAATTGGCGGACTGTTGGGTGTAATTGTGGCAGTACCCACAGCTGTTGTGATTAAGACTGCTTTAAGTGCCCTGCGTCCTGGTAGCGAGACAAACAACAGCGCCACTGGGGAGATAACTGCACCCGTTGCAGCAAACGAGTCCCCGAAAGCTGACGCGAAAAACACTCTGAGTATTTCGGAAGCGACATTACCCTAGAATTAAATTCAAAATTCAAAATTCAAAATTCAAAATGAAGGAATTTTGAATTTTTTACTGTGGGTCAATGATCGAACCCATAAACAAAACCCTTCCCGTCTGATTATCCCTAATCGCACAGAAGAAGGGACGGTCAACAATCATTCGGAATGGTTCTGGTTCCTGCCTCAAAGCTGTTGTTCTTATACCCACTGAAGTAACCGCAGCCGCTTCCGTACCTTCTTCGTTCACTTCCACAAAAGTTTTATGCTTAACTTCGCTAATGGCAAAATTTTTACCCATGCCGGAAAAATTGGCTTTGTCGCTGAAAGCCTCTTCCATGCCTAAAGTTTTTAAGGCATCATTGAGTGTAACGTCGTAATCTGTTTTGAAGCGGGGTAAACGAATAAATCCTTTTTGTTCGCTGAACTGAGTCATCCATTTTTCCCAGTTCTCAACATTCAAGTTTTGATAGAAGGTTTTGAGGTTAGAGTTCTGTTTCGGCAGGAAAATATATAAGCTGAATTTACCATCTTTGCCGTAAGGTAAACTAACTGCCTGAAATTGTTTGCTTTCATAGTATCTATAGTCACCGTCCTGTGACATCATCGGGTGTTGTTTTTGTTTGCCAGGTGTGCTGTAAAAAGGGTATTGAGCAGTTTGACTTTTATCAAATTCTTTGCTCCATTTTCCTTTAAAATATATGGCATTAATCAGAAACAACACTTTATCTGGTTCAATTTTTCCAATTATCTGATCGATTTTGCCATTAGTATTCTCTTTTACCCAGTTATTGATAATACTAGGCGTTGTGGGGTCTTGAAAATTTAAATTGCTGACCTTAGCTTGATAGAAATTCTGCGTTCTCTGGAGGAAGTCTGGCCGAAAGCTAACATTTTTATTTGCCCAAAGTGAGTTAGCAATCTTCAGTTGTACGTTTGGATCTGAATTGTCTAAAAGCTGCTTTAATGCTGCCTTGTAAGAAGAGTTTATTTCTTGCAGATTTATCCCCTGTAATTCCAGGGTTTTTGCGATCGCTAGTTGAGTCGTGCCGCTCGCGCCATTGTAGGTCATAGCTAGAGCGATCGCGACACTCGAAGGTGAGATAAAAACGTTCTTCTTACCCCCATCATTTTTCAGAAGTTCTGAAAATAGTTTTAAGCCAAACTTATTGCTAGACTCAACGATTTTTGCATCAGTCTTGAGTGTTTTTTTTTGCGATGGAGTTTCTGGCTGAGGTAAACTAGATTGGGCAAGGGCACTTTTATTACTATCGACTTGAGAATACCCTAATACACTAAATAGAACAACACTTGCAGCTGCCAGAGCATAACGTCTGCCTAGACTCACACCATAACGTCTTTGCATGAAATTTTCTCTCACACTACTATATTTCTGCCGAATCATCATACCACCTTACTTGCGAAAGATTCCCGATCTGTGCTCAGAGTTGACGCAGACACTGTGTCAATGATTAACTATTGCATTTGCTCCAAGAGAAAAATGGGACTGTTACAGTTTTTGTAACAGCAAGTTAGTAGCTCAGAGGAATTAAACACAACTTCTTAAAGCTGCTAATTCCTAATTGAGGCGGCTATGCATACGAATTAGGAAAAATCTCGGTTTTTAGGAATTTTTATATTTATCAATAAAAGTATTGTAGATTACCTAATCACAAAATAACCACCTTTTTTTGTTTTTAAAGATAAAATCACCTTTCTCAGTTCACGAAATAACAATTTTTTTAGGGACGCACAAATATGCGCCCCAATAGGGGAGTGTTGTTCAAATAGATGAAAAAGACTGTAAGTTGACACAAATAAAAGTTGTGCGCCCCTATTTCAATTCATAGGTACACTCCACCAAGCTAAACTATAGGGTTGAGTCGCTTCATTGAGCTTTTGCCGAAACTGGACACGGATTTTGTAATTGCCAGTAGCAGCAACGGGGCAGAAAATATGTTCTACACTATCGATTTGGCTGATTGAGGAGCAAACAGCACCAGCATCTGAATTTTGAGCATCAGCTTTTATTAAGTATAGGTCGAGATTATTCAAACCGCGATCGCGAAAATTTTCACCCACGTCATATTGCTGGTTTTTATTTTTATCATTGAGTTCTACCAATCGATCCCAACTTAGGGTAATAGCAACAAAACTCCTCTGCTTTAATGGTTTTGCTAACACATAGTCAACAGACGCTCCAGTATCGACTGCGTGATAATCCCAACCAATAGCCGGCACCGCAGCTGATGGCTGCCATTGACCAGCACTAAATTGCTGATAAGCGCGAAACGCATTCAAATGACCCGCTCCCATTTGGGCATCTAAGGGAATCTTAGGATCTTTATAAGCATCAGAATCTAGCCAGTTTTGATTTTGTTTATCAATTAGCGTCCGGCTCATTCCCAACCGCAAGCCATCACCACTATCTTGGATTTTGTCTGCTGAATTCAGCAATACAGCTTTCATTACTTGATGATGGCGAGAATCGATGCTCCAGTGGGGTTGTTTTGTCCGCATCTGTCGGTCAGCAAATTCCTGCAACAGAGCAACAGTAGCCGTAACTTGAGGCGCTGCAAAACTTGTCCCCGTGACCTTATTCAATTTGCCATCTGGATTGAGCAAGGGAATGTTATTACCAGGAGCAACTAAACTGATAGCGCGACGCCCATTAAGATCAAATTCTCTTCCAGCTAGCTTTCCACTCACTCCTTGGTTAGCACCCGCCAGATTAGCCACGTCTACTTTGTTAAAAACTCCCCCTCTGCGGGATGAAAAAGCCACGTTGACTCCGTTAAAATTATCTGTAGGAATGGGAATACCGCCCTTACCCTGATTACCTGCGATCGCATACAAAACATCATGAACGCGACTAGACCAGTCAACACATAAAGTTAGTAAAGCATTGCCGTCTAAAGTCGCCTCTGGTCTAGGATCGCGGCTCAGAGGTTCACCAAAGCTAAAGTTAATCGCACGGACATCGCCACTATTTTGTAGCGCTATGTGCTGGGCCGATAAGCACTCTTCTGGCTGACCCATGTTTTTAGTGGAACCCACCGCAGATGAATACAGTCGCGCTCCCGGAGCAACTCCCGGCAAAGCTTTGTCATGACTCACCATCACACCAGCGACATTGTAAGCGTGGGGGTCAACACCAGTATTTGATTTAGCTGGGCCATTGCGTAAAAATACTGCTGCTAAAGATATGGCGCGATTTTTAGACACCGCCTTATCCCAACCAAACATTCCCGGTCGGCCAATTTCCACTTGACCAATAGCAATCTTACGACCGATTAAATTATAAGGAGATTGGTGTAACTTCAGAGCATCAATACCGTTAGTTCCCAAAGTAGATTCTAAAACCGAAGCAATTACCGGCGCACTCAGACAAGAAGCACTTAATCCCCAAATTATCCAGGTTAGTTTTTTAGTCATTTGTCAGTTGTTAAAAGTTGGAAGTTAGAAGTTAAGAGCGCAGCCGGAGGCTTCCAAAGTTCCGGTTAGGAGATAGGAGTTGAGTTAAGAATTATTATTCTCCCCAACTCCCCATCTCCCCAAAAAAGCCGGGATCAAAGTTATGAGTCTTGCTCAATGTTTTGTTACAATACGTACAGACGAGGACGCTTAAAACCCACTAGCCATGACCCAAAACCGATCTCAAAAGCCCATTGTAATTGCTCCATCTATCCTATCAGCCGATTTTAGTCGTCTGGGTGATCAAATTCGCGCCATAGACGCGGCTGGAGCAGATTGGATTCATGTTGATGTAATGGACGGTCGTTTTGTACCCAATATTACGATAGGTCCTCTGATTGTGGAGGCGATTCGTCCGATTACGACCAAGCCACTAGATGTCCACTTGATGATTGTGGAGCCAGAAAAGTATGTAGAGGATTTTGCTAAGGCGGGTGCCGATCATATCACCGTACACTGCGAGCATAATGCTTCCCCACACCTGCACCGCACCTTAGGGCAAATTAAAGAACTTGGTAAGAAAGCTGGAGTTGTACTTAATCCTGGTAGCCCTCTAGAGCTAATTGAATATGTTCTAGATTTGTGCGATTTAGTACTGATTATGAGCGTCAATCCTGGTTTTGGTGGTCAAAGCTTTATCCCTGGTGTATTACCCAAAATCCGCAAGCTGCGTCAAATGTGTGATGAACGTGGTCTTGACCCCTGGATTGAAGTGGATGGGGGACTGAAAGCAAATAATACCTGGCAAGTTTTAGAAGCGGGAGCTAATGCAGTTGTCGCCGGTTCAGCTGTATTTAACGCTAAGGACTATGCTGAGGCTATTACATCAATTCGCAACAGCAAGCGTCCTACGCCAGAATTAGCCAAGGTTTAATTCATTTTTAGATTAACTGTACTTCAGAAAAAATAAGGTGGGTAAATTGCCCACCTTATTTTTATTTACACATAAAAAAACTGGAAGCTATTCAATTTTTGAACTTCCAGTAGTTGCTATATAAATTGAAAGTTTAGAAAGGAGAGATAATCCAGGTTGGGAGGACTAGGATTACAATAGTCGAAAGAGAAGCGTATGAGCTACTAGTTCTACCAGCCAGGACAACGATTTCACCGAAACTTTTTTATTTCCGTTCCTGGTATTGGTGTTAAGCGTTTGCTTTATTAATTAAAGCAACACCAACCACAGTATAGAAAGCTTTATAAGCATTACTTGCACCGTCTGCAGTCAGTGAAAGCTCTGTGAAGTTTGGATTGGGAGAAGCTACCGCTCCAAATTCTCTTTGCTCAGACTTCCTCGAAAATAAAACCACCAGTAGCAACGGTTGCATCATCGGTCTTGGTGTAAAAGTTCTTTACTCCATCAAATGCTGACTACTTTTGTAATCAGTTTGATTTCTTTCATAGTCAGAACTAATCATTGATTTTATTTTTTAAAATTAACTTGCTTGCCAATCACCTCTATTTTTGTTGAAGTTGTAGTTTTTATTAGTTTATCAATCTGATCAGTATATATTTGCCATTTTGGCAGATTTTTGAAAAAAAATATTAAATTAATCACTGCTATAGAAAACCTGCCATGCTAAAAATTTTAAATTAGCATAGCAGGCTCTCAATCAATAGGGCAGAATCTATTAATTCCAAATAGTTTTTAATTAGATCCACAACGTTTCAAGGAAATCTCTTGAGTGCTTTCTGGTTTTAATTGCGATTTCATTGATTGATGATCGTTAATTTGCTGTGCAAATCTCTGATCTAAACTACCACCACGAATTTCTGTTTTTTGCTTTCCAACTACTTCCAGATAAGCTCGGTCTTTAATTTTACTTAAGCAGCTTGATGATCCATTACTATCAGATATTGAATCATTAGCATGTTTCAACATTTTGATATTTTCACTTTGCTGTTGATTTGTCCTACTGGCTTTAGAGTTTTCTTTGAGCAATCGATTATAGGTACGATATGGAATGTAATGGAGAGGATTATAGCCAGCAAATCGCAGCATTAAAACACATGCCCAGGAATATTTTCCAGCAAGAATTGCTTCAACTACTTTGTCAAATTGTTGAGCTTTTACCGTCTTATCTATGTTACTACTAATGCCTGCAATGTCTTGATTCATCATAGTCTTTAGGTATCTGGGATGAAGTAAAGAGGAAACTATAGCTTTTGCTTGTTAGTGAGTGAAAGGTAAAAATTTACCTTTGGTCTTGTCATATGACTGGTAGGACAAAATTCTCGTGTGGCTCTTGGTAAATACAATTTTGTCCTCTTAAACTTTTTAAACTCCTAATTCAATAAATTTTATCTGTTTACCTGCTTGTATTTCTTACTACTGTTTAATTAAGCATTTTCCGGGAATTTTACATATTTTTTTGGGCTACTAGAGAAAATTTATTTATCTTTGGGCGTTAACAACACTATTTGTATATACTATTTTTTGTTGTTAATGTCATTTCCTAGATTAGCAGATTTATCAGTTAAATTTACTGAATATATTTCGATATATACTTGCGGATTGTGCAACTTTTAATTTTGTCCTTCTTCGCTAATTAATGAGGGGTCTGACCCCCCAGACAATATCAATTTAAAACCTTTATTATTGTCGAGTCACTAGAAGATATTACCATTAACCAGAAAGTAAAACAACTTATAAAAATAGTAATATATAGAGACTGAAAAAAATAAGTGACTAGAGATATTGAAAACTTTTTAAATGTTTTCAATGAGATTAGAATTTAATTTATTACCCTTGGATCTATTGATTTATAAAGATTACAGCTTTAGCTTGTCTAAATGAAATCGCTGTAAACTGCTCATGAATATTTCATGAGCATGATATAGGAATCACAAATAGCCTAATTTAAAAAAATTAGTGTTTTATTATCACCAAATAACTTAAAAAAACACCTTTAATGGAATGTTTTCAACGAATTAGCAGGCTAAACCTGTATAACTTTAAATAATTTTCTAATAGAGTGAAAGTTAATTAACAGAGAATAGTGCTAAGTTGATTCAGTAAGAATTTGTATGTGTATTAAATCTAAGAGATTTATATAAATGAGATTATAAATGTAGTTGCAATTGGGCTAAGTGGTAATAAAAACCACCAATTGCCATGAGTCATGGATAAGTGCCTTGCTCAACGAGGATATCTCGGTCTAGAACAAGGATATAGTTGACATGATGAAGGTGATACAACCTTGATTAATCTGGATTAAGTTCTGTTTAAATTGGCGTTCCGACTCGATATCGAGGGCGCTAGTTGCTTCATCCCAAATCATGAAGCCGATCGCAAAGATGTTCCGGGTAAAAAAGCTTTTTACATTCATTACTTGGTCGATAATGACTTGAGTAGATAGGAGAGTTGCCAACCTAAAAACTTCTACCAGTAATGAAGTAAGAATAATTTGTCTGAGTAATTTTTGGTAATGCCACAATGTTTGCCAATAGCAACCTAAGAAGAGTTTCTCACCTTTGGGGACATTAAAGTTTTCTGTGGGGTCTAAATGTAGGACATATCCTGTCCAGCTAGCTTCAAACTTTGGACGCGAAGGCCAGTCCTTACCGATGGCTGGATCACTAATCAATATGCGATCGCCTTTAACTCGCCAGACAACTATATAATCAATTCCTTGCCAATGAGCCACCCACGGGTTATAATATGAGTCCAGCTTACTAAGACTCGCCCTCACTAATAGCACTTCATATCCCAAAGTTTGGGCTGCTTCTGCTAAACCCTGGAGAGATCCACCTCTACGACCTACCCGTGCTAAGTTACGCAAATTGTAATGATTTAAGCGGATGTCCCAGTATTGGCTAATCATTGCCAAATACGCAGCGCCATAATCTGATGAACTTTGCTGTTGTATAAAAGGATAGGCAGGCCATAGCCTAGTTTTTGATTGTGAACGTAGTCTGGGAAATATTAGCAAGATTTATGACTAAAGCTAGTAATATTTGCATTTTTTGAAACAGTAGTCTTGAATTCTCAATCCTTCAACTATTACGATTACTGAAATTTTCCTTCGCTTCCGGAAACACTCGGAAAATAAAATCACAAATCTAGACTCTACTTTATCAGATGAAGATGGGCTAAATTTGGCAACCCACACACCATATGTAGGAATATGACCGTTAGTAGGGGTAGCTGTGCACCCCTACGTGTGTTACATCAAAACGAGAAGCGCTTTGATAGCCAATCAATTAATAACTAAGTAAATTCCCCAAATTGCCATTGCCCGTAAGTAAGTGCTAGCGCGGAAAGTACCAGCTGCGGTGATAGCTTCAGGCGTGCGAAATTGCAGACCATTGTCATAAATTTGCTGCACCACAGCTTGTGTCAACCGAAACGCTTCATCTTTCATTCCCATTTGCACAAGAAAAGTCGCCAGCCCAAAGTTTATCCCCGTCCAGACTTCCAGGGGATGAGTAGCTTTGGGGTTTTCTGGTGAACCGTCAGGACGAACACCGTTAGCAGCACCAAATTCACCATTGCAGAATTTCAAAAAGCACGCATCATAAACAGTTTTTAGGGCAGAGAGGGCGCGATCGCTCGGTACAATATCAGGTAAGTCTAGTAGTCGCGCGTAAAATTGTCCGCATAATTGATCTGCCATGACTACATCAGAACCACTTTCACTATCAAGTTTGTAATATTGCCCATTCCAGAGTTTTTCTTGGTAAATAGGAAGAGATTGTTCTAACCAAGCTTCATAGATGGATTTTTGCACCTCTGTGTTCTCTGTGCCTCTGCGGTTCGTTAACAAAACATCACTGATTGCGATCGCAGCCTCTAGCGCCGCTAACCACAACCCACCACAATAGGCGCTGACACCCTGCAACCGCCAATCATCAAAGGTTTGGTCAGGCGCACCAGAATTTTCCGGAATACCATCGCCATCAAGGTCAAAAGTTTTCAGGTAGTCGAGGGTTTGAACGATCGCACTCCAGCAATCTGCTAAAAATTCTACATCGTCAGCACCCGTGAGCAAAAAATCACGATATACTTGCAAGACAAAATCGCTACCCAAATCCTTCCACAAATTGCAGTCTTGATAGCTGGTGTAATTGGTTTTCTCCCAAACATGCTCATTCGGTGCGCCTAAATCGTGAGGTGTTGCACCGGCGACTTTACGAACGGCGATCGGACTTTCTGCTTTAATTGTCATGTAATAGCCAATTATTCGGGGTGTGTCATCACCTTGAGGAATTGCGCGTGCAAATGCCCTGATCACCGACTTTTCTAGTTCTGGAAACAGCATCAGCAGGGCAAAAGAACCATACAGCCGCACATCTAGACTTTCATACCAACGGTAATCTAAGCACTCTAGCACTGCAAACTGACCGATGGGGTCAAGTTCTGATGCTGCACTCCAGAGAGTACCGCCACTGGTGAGGTTATAAAGCTCATTAAATAGAGCCATCTTAAACCAATTGGGTAAATCTTCCCGGTCGAGAATGGGTTTTTGCCAAATTTGAATTTGCGATCGCCAGCTTTGGTATTCTTGTAGCGCAGTGGATGCGATCGCCCAAGCATTATTTCCACTTTTATCAAAAAAGTCTGTGTATCTGCGATAATAGTTGACTCCAGCGGCAAATTCTGTAATGGGCAAATCCCAAGCGAGGACAAAGGGGATTTCGAGAGTTTCCCCTGGTTGGAGAGTGAAACGGAGTGCGATCGCAGCCCCTAATTGTTCACCTTCTGCTACTGGATTTGTATCTATATTATTGGGCAAAGAACCATCTTTAGCAAAGCTTTGCCACACCTGATCACCCGTACCATCAGGATTCCAGTGAGTGTGGTGAAATACTTCCACCTGGGGATGCTTCAGCGTTGCAATACACCAACTTCCATCTCCTTCCTTCAAAGTTTGATCACTACCAACCCGACCTAAAAGACAGCCAAACTGTTGTGTATTTTCAACTATTTGGTTATAGTTTCCTTGACTTTCGCCCCAGCGCGGTTGGTATTCGTAAACCGGACTCCCATCATCGCGCACTCGCACTTGGGGAGATTTGAGGGCATTTGTAAACCAGCCCACCATATTTTGCCAAGTGAGCATGATGCTGAGAGTAATCGGTGCATCTATAGGGTTGTGAGCATTCCAGAGGAATATTGCCACAGGGTAGCTAGTTTCTTGGTAATTTCCTGCCCAGATGGGGGAAAATTGCTCACATGTCAACTGTGCTTGAAAGATATTTTCATACACAAACCAGCTACGTGGGTAGAGCGCGTGATAATTACCCGTCCCTTTTGTGGCGGGAAGTGTCGGATACCATTGCCAAGCCTTGAGAGTTCCATCATCGGGCGCTTGCGTAGATAAAGCGTAGGCTTGGGAAGATGTGCCATTGGATTCAAATACACTGAATTGACAAGCGGGAACATTTTTGAAGGTATGTTCACCACCGTCGATGTGCCACAGGTTAAAGTTTCCTTGTGAAGAACGACCGATGCAACCTGCACCAAAGCCACCTAAAGGCATACCATGCCAAGGGCCATCATCGATATTACTTGCGTAGCGGACGGTATAAGGTTTGTCCCAGCCTAAACCGATGGGACGGCTCCAAGTGCAAGAGGGAATTTCTGGAGAGAGTTGATTTGTCATCGCCTAATGTTACAGCGTGCAGTTACGTCAATGAAGACTAGCGCGATGTGCGATTTTTCTCAAGGGGCACAACTATGTAAGGGCACGCCAATGCCCATGCGTGTCAACTTAAGCCCAAACCCTTTTAAAATCCTCGTTTTCAGCCTCTGGCTGGAAATGCAAATCAATTGCGGCTCTGCCGCAAGTCTTGAGGCGGAGCCTCACGTTAGGCATTCCCAGTCTCTGACTGGGAACAAGACAACCTTTAAAACTTTGTTCTAGCAGGCTTTTGCCTTAAGTTGACATGTATGGGCATTGCCATGCCCCTACGTCGTGTTGTTGAAGCTTTGAACTTGGTAATTTTGTTGTATATGTGGGCACTCTAAAATTAAGCAACCTACTGGAGACTAATTTCTATGTCCACAGCCCCAATTAGTGCAGCACTAGCACAATCAGAGAGAGATGCTGTGTTGCAAGCGATCGCCACAATTAAAGAAAAGCTACCATTTTTAATTGATTTAAGTAACGAGGAGCGGAAAGCTTTACCCAAAATGGGAGATAAAAGCCGCGCCTTTGTAAGCAAGGCATTGGAGGTGGCGACACAGAATCCAGAGTTTTTACCGCGATCGTTTGACCTTAATGAGATGCGGAAAGACGTTCAATTATTTGAAGCTTTATATCCAGTATTACTGTCTTTGTCACAATTACAAGAGTTGCTGGATGATACTTCGCTAGCAGTGGGTAGTGAAGCTTATGCAGCCGCCTTGCAGGTGTATAACTATGCCAAAGCTAGTGGACAAGGCGCTGGTTTAGATGGAGTAGTTGAGGAAATGGGGCAAAGGTTCGCCCGTAAATCGCGGAAGTCCAAGCCTCAAGCAGCAGCGTTGTAGAAAATAGCTTGGTGATTGCACTTCTAAGGTGCAATGTTGAGGCTCAGAACTCGGATGTTGGAGTAAATTGCTCGGCGTTCCGAGTTCTGAACTCCAAGCTTCACTCTCAAAACATAAAATTTCGAGATGAGAACACGAAACTTGAAGCTCTGAACAGCAACGTCCGAGATCCAAGAGTAAATAATGGAGAGTGGAGAGCAATCACTCTCCTTTTTAACTCGGAACTTCGTGCTTTGAACAGCAACATCCGAGATCCAAGAGTGAATGATAGTGAGTCAGGAGCGATCGCTTCTGTAATAATTAGGCTAGCCGACACTATAAAGATGTCCCAAATCATGAGCTTCGTTGTCATCCGGCAGGGGAATTAAATTCCTCTGCTAATAGCTAAAGTCCTCTTCAGAAGACTAAGGACAAATTTTAGTCCACTTGAGTGGACTTGCGCTATGAGCCTGGAAATTTATTTGCGGGCGGGATATGGGTAAGCACGATAATCCAACTATTGCGCTTCTGGGTTGAGTCCAATACAGACCTAACCCCCAGCCCCTTCCCTACTAGCGTTGGGGAGTAAATTCAAAGCCTCTCTCCTTTTAGGAGAGAGGTTTGGAGAGAGGTCAAAGTGTATTGCATACAAACGAAAAGCCCTATATTGCTATTTATTGCTTCTTCTCAGGAAACTTATACTTAACCTCAATTTCAAAATTACTCTCCGCCGACCCTTCAGTTAAAAACGGAATGCCAGTTTTCCCACCCAGCTTGATGCCAAACTTAACTGTTACCTCCTCAGCATCAGGTAAATTCTTGAATGCACCAACAGCTAACTTGGCATAATTACGAATTCTGCCCTGAAATTCTTGAATGTTTAGCGTGGGTAAACCATCACGGTATCCCGGTTCCTCTTCTTCTGGAACTTCAGAAGCGGTATTTGATTCTACGTAGATTTCGTACTCTTGATCGTCTTCTTTGATAATTAAACGTTGCACTTTTGACATAATAGTCTCAGCTACTCTTGAAGTTATTCTTAGTAAGATTAGGTCAAAACGGATGCCAGGTTAGATTATATGGCTAGATATGCACTGGTGTTGGGAATTGCTAAGTATGACAATTTCACCAACCTACCTAAGGCTGTCAATGATGCTGAACACATCGCCCAACTGCTGCGCGAACAAGGTAGATTTGATGTTCAGCCTTTACCTGGCAAGTTAATCGAGAGTGAGAATCGCTGGCAAATCACACCTGATAAAAAGTTAACTGGTAAAGAACTCGGACAAGCACTGAGAATATTTTTGTTAGAAAAAGCCAAAGGTGCGGAGGCATTAATTTATTTTGCCGGACATGGATTTGAAGCACCCAGCCTGACAGGTGAAGCGAAAGGGTATTTGGCAACATCAGATTGTAACAAGGATGGACAAAATGGGATCGCCTTTGATGACCTCAACACTTTAATCAGTAAATCTCAACTCAGCAGTTTGGTAGTACTGCTGGATTGCTGCTATGCTGGCTCTTTATTAGAGAGAAGTTTTATCAATTCTGGTTTCTCCGTTTTCAATAGCAAACAAGACTACTGCTTAATTACAGCCTCCCGCGCTTTTGAAAGAGCGCGGGAAGATGCAGAAGGTGGAATTTTCACCAAAGCCGTCATTAAAGGACTGTCTGAAGATAAAGCTGATGAGACTACAGGAGAAGTCAATGCCAACGACTTGATGAGCTTCGTATCGCGGGAACTCAAGGGAAGTGGACAAGAAGCAATTTACATGGGTGGCGGTAGGTCAATTCCTTTGGTTTGGTATTCAGCAAAGAATCAGGTAGCGGCTGCGGTGGTGAGTGAAGAATCTCCTTATCGGGGATTACAAGCTTTTGACAAAGAACACGCCAAGTTCTTTTTTGGTCGGCAAAAAGTAGTTAGCTTAATTCAACAAAAACTCACTCAAGCTAACTTTATTCCCATCATTGGCGCTTCCGGGAGTGGTAAATCTTCCGTTGTGCGGGCAGGTTTGATTCCAGTGTTAGAAAAAAATGGTTGGCGAATCTTAGAACCAATTTTGCCTGGAGTTCAACCTTTAGCAGAGTTAAAACGAGCCTTTACACAGTTATTTGAACGCACGGAAATTAGGGAAATCTCGGCTCTCATTGACACAGAAGGTTTATCTACCGTAATTTCTAAGCTGACTGGTTCTGAGCGTTGCTTGTTGGTGGTAGATCAATTTGAAGAAATTTTTACCCTTGGTTCTCAGGAAGAAGAAAGACAGCGATTCATTGAGTTGTTAACCCAAGTTTCTCAAGGACGGTTAGCAATTGTCACCACGATGCGAGCTGATTTTCTGGAATACTGTTTAAACTATGAATCGCTGACGCAACTAATTCAGGAACAAGCGGTGTATATGCCGCCATTACTAGGGGCAGAATTAGAAGAAGCGATCGCATCCCCAGCCAACTTACAAGGTTATCAGTTAGAAAGAGGTTTACTCGGAACGATCCAGCAAGAAGTGGTGGGACAAGAGAAAGGCTGCTTACCTCTGTTGCAGTTTGCGCTGACGGAACTTTGGGAACACCGCGATCAGCAAGCATATCAGTTGACAGTGGTCAAGTATAAGGAACTGGGTGGAGTAACTGGGGCGCTAAATCGTCACGCAGAAAATCTGTATGAAAGTTTTACTGAACAGCAGCAAGATTGGGTGAAGCGGATTTTCTTAAAACTGGTGCGTACTGGGGCACAAGCTAAGGATACTCGACAATGGCAAGCTAAAACTAAATTATTGAGTATTGCTGGTGAGAACCGAGATGAGCAGCAAGTCATTAATGATGTTTTAGAAAAGCTGATTAAAGAACGCTTAATAGTACTTGACTGCGAACTAACAGGAGAAGTTTGGGTTGATTTAGCTCACGAAGCTTTGATGGAAGGTTGGGAAAGGTTTGCTAAGTGGCGTAAAACAGGACAGAAACTTAGGCGATTACGCGATCAAATCGAAGATGCTCTACGGATATGGGAGGAAGAACCAAGCGATGAAAATTTAATGATGGGGGGATTACTGGCTAAAGTGCAAGAGATATGGTCAGAACTTGAATCGGATTTAGACCCCGCAGCTAGAGAGTTTTATCAGCAGAGTGATGCCCAGGAAAAACAACGAAAAACAGCAGAAACCTTCTACAAAATACATCTATCCGAAAATTCTGCATAGAATTCTAAATTCTCTAGCGATCGCCTCCTTAACTATCCCATCTTCACCAATCCGCAAACCGAGGAAACAAAAGCCGCCTACGAAGTCTGCCGTAAATATGTTTGAAGTAAAAAAGAAGTTAAAAGTAGGGATTAATGAGAAAAAATAGGAGAAATAAACCTCTAATTTGCAATGTTGAGGCTCATAACTCCAGTTTTCACCTTTGAACTCGAAACTTCGACCTCTGAACTCCGAACTTCAACCTTTTTACTCGGAACTTCGACCTCTGAACTGAAACAACCGAGATCCAAGGGTCAATTATTGTGAGTGAAGGGCGATTATTTAAGAGTTAACCACAATTAATATCAAGTTCAGGTCAACCCCAAAATTAAATCATCTCATCAACTACCTAAAACTTACTCGTAATGCGTCCACATCCGAATTATCTTGACTACTTGTTCGGATTCGATGACTTCATATACCAACCGATGCTGTATGTTTATCCTGCGAGAATACGCACCTGATAAATCACCAACCAGCTTTTCATAAGGTGGAGGATTTTGAAAGGGATTTTTTTTAAGAACTACAAGCAACTCCTCAGCTTTTTCCTTTAAATTACTAGAAGCTAACTTCTTGGCATCTTTTTGCGCTTGTTTTGTGTAAACCAACCTCCAACTCAGTTCTTCAGAATTCGGAAGTGGCTCTCCATTACTGCGCTGACTCACCAATCCAACTCCTCATCGCATTCTTGGATCGGAGTTGCTAGTCCTTCTTTTATAGATTCTCCCATTCCAGGTATAGATAACAAGTAAAGAGTCTCCTGAATTGCAGACCAGTCTTTTTCCGCCAGCAGAATCGCATTACCACGTTCACCCTGAATGATCACAGGCTTACCCTGCTGTGCAACTTGGTCTATCAGTTCTTGTAAATTATTTTGAGCGTCGTTGACGGGAAGCGAAGACATCATGCTTTTTTAGCTCACGATAACTTTACTTTAGTTTATCTACGAACTTACAGCAGAATTCAAGTATTTGAACCACATCTGTCGTAGGGGCACAAGGCCTTGCGCCCCTACCGCGTGGTCTATTTACCTAAAAATAGCTGTAAAATAATTGCACACGGCGTTACTCCTGAGCAAGCGATGTCTACGACGGGCTACGCTTACGCCTTTTGGTCTACCCAATACCACCATCACATCTGGGGCGTTAACAATTTTGTTGCGTCCTACCGGATATCAAAATAAATCCCCAGCGACAAATACATTTGGATCGTTAGCAAATAACCACTCTATATTCTGCTTAATTTCTACAATCCAGCCAAACTGTATGGTATTATTCGCCACTGGTTGTCCGTTACTATCTAAGTAGATGACCTCTGGCTGGGTCGGCGGTTGGATTTGCGATACCATAGCTTCGCCCTCTGAAGGATTTAAATCGGGATGCTTCCAAATTAGCAGACTCTTAAGGATGTCTGCGGGATGAATCTGGAGGAATAACTATCTATAACAGTACGATTGTTCTACTATAAACTGATTAAAGATAGTATTATTAAGGACTGTTTCATAGGAAACTCCCTCTTCGCCGCCCAATATGTCAGACAAACAGCTAGCAGCATCCTTGAACGGACATCTTCCTTACCCCAGCCAGAACAGCCAGAATACCATTCGGATTCGGGGTGCTAGGCAGCATAATCTGAAAAATATTGACTTGGAATTGCCACGCGATCGCCTGATTGTCTTCACTGGCGTTTCTGGTTCTGGTAAGTCTTCCCTAGCCTTTGATACCATTTTCGCTGAAGGGCAACGTCGCTACGTGGAATCCCTCAGCGCCTACGCACGGCAATTTTTAGGACAACTGGATAAGCCGGATGTGGAAGCGATTGATGGCTTAAGTCCAGCAATTTCCATTGACCAAAAGTCAACCTCTCATAACCCCCGTTCCACTGTCGGTACGGTAACAGAGATTTACGACTATTTGCGGCTATTGTTTGGTCGGGCTGGTGAACCCCATTGTCCGATATGCGATCGCTGTATTGCACCCCAGACAATCGATGAGATGTGTGATCGGATTATGGAATTACCAGATCGCACCCGCTTCCAAATTCTTGCACCTGTTGTCCGAGGAAAAAAAGGCACACACCGTAAGCTTTTGTCAAGTCTGGCATCTCAAGGTTTTGTCCGCGTGCGGATCAATGGCGAGATCCGCGAACTGTCAGATTCGATTGAATTGGATAAAAATCTTACCCACACCATCGAAGTGGTAATTGACCGCTTGGTGAAAAAGGCTGGTATTCAAGAGCGTTTGGTTGATTCCCTATCTACGTGTCTTAAGCAATCGGGTGGTATTGCGGCGATTCTTGTGAATTTACTTGGTGACGATGGACAAGAAAAAGAAGAAGAATTAGTATTTTCGGAAAACTTTGCTTGTCCAGAACATGGCGCGGTAATGGAGGAACTATCGCCGCGATTGTTCTCCTTTAACTCACCTTATGGTGCTTGTCCGCACTGTCATGGAATCGGGACTTTAAGAAGATTTGCGCCAGATTTGATCATACCCGACCCAGAAGCGCCAGTTTATGCTGCGATCGCGCCTTGGTCAGAAAAAGATAATTCTTATTATCTGGAATTACTATATAGCGTGGGACAGATTTATGGGTTTGAGTTACAGACAAATTGGAGCAAGCTGACAGAAGAACAGCAGCAAATTGTTTTGTATGGAGACAAAGATGAACGAACCGCAGAGGCACAGAGGAAACAGAGTTTTAAAGGTGCTATTCCAATTTTGCAACGGCAGTATGAGGGTGGTTCTGAATTAGTTAAGCAAAAATTAGAGCAGTATTTAATTGATCAACCGTGTGAGGTTTGTAAGGGAAAACGGTTAAAACCGGAAGCTTTAGCGGTGAAGTTGGGACAATATGGAATTTTAGAATTAACTGGAGTATCAATTCGGGATTGTCGAGAGAGAATTGAGCAATTCAAGTTGAGCGATCGCCAGTTGCAAATTGCTGATTTAGTCCTGAGAGAAATCAAAGCTAGATTGCAATTTTTGTTAGATGTAGGTTTAGATTACCTCACCCTTGACCGTCCAGCCATGACCCTTTCTGGTGGCGAAGCCCAACGAATTCGTCTAGCAACACAAATTGGTTCTGGTTTAACAGGAGTTCTCTACGTTTTAGATGAACCGAGTATTGGTTTGCATCAACGAGATAATGGCAGGTTGCTTAAAACCTTAACGAAATTGCGCGATTTGGGTAATACATTAATTGTTGTTGAACATGATGAAGAAACAATTCGTGCAGCTAACTACATAGTTGATATTGGCCCTGGTGCAGGAATTCACGGCGGAAATATTATCGCCCAAGGTGATTTTCAGGCGTTATTAGCAGCAGAAGATTCTTTGACGGGTGCATATTTATCAGGAAGACGGGTAATTACCACACCAGCAGAACGCCGAGAAGGAAATGGGCGCAGTTTGGGAATTAAAAATGCCCATCGCAATAATTTAAGAAATATAGATGTTGAAATTCCATTAGGTAAACTTGTCTCTATTACTGGTGTGTCTGGTTCTGGCAAATCTACCCTGATTAACGAGTTATTGTATCCATCTCTGCAACATCATTTAACAAAGAAAGTTCCCTTACCGAGACATTTGGATAAAATTCAGGGATTGAATGCGATTGATAAAGCGATCGTTATCGATCAATCTCCCATTGGACGCACACCACGTTCAAACCCTGCAACTTACACAGGAATTTTCGATGCCATTCGGGATGTATTTTCTCAAACAGTAGAAGCTAAAGCTAGGGGCTACAAACCTGGACAATTTTCCTTCAACGTTAAAGGTGGACGTTGCGAAGCTTGTAGTGGACAGGGTGTGAATGTTATTGAAATGAACTTTCTCCCAGATGTTTACGTGCAATGCGAAATTTGTAAAGGTGCAAGATACAACCGCGAAACTTTGCAAGTGAAGTACAAAGATAAGTCTATTTCTGATGTTCTGAGAATGACAGTTGAGGAAAGTTTAGACTTTTTTCAAAATATTCCCAAAGCGATCGCCCGCTTGCAAACTTTATTTGATGTCGGGTTGGGTTATGTTCAGCTAGGACAACCTGCGACTACCTTATCTGGTGGTGAAGCGCAACGGGTGAAATTGGCAACAGAACTATCTCGACGCGCCACAGGTAAGACACTTTATTTAATCGATGAACCGACAACAGGGTTATCTTTTTACGATGTCCACAAATTGTTAGATGTGTTACAAAGATTGGTAGATAAAGGTAATTCAATATTAGTAATTGAACACAACTTAGATGTAATTCGTTGTTCGGATTGGGTGATAGATTTGGGGCCAGAAGGTGGCGACAAAGGGGGAGAATTGATTGCTGTGGGGACACCGGAGGAAGTTGCAAAAAATCCCAGGTCTTATACTGGGCAATATTTACAGCAGGTGTTGAAACAGTATCCGGCGATGAAATCTTAGTCTTTTCCAAGTAGGGTGCATTACATATAGGTCATATCCAGGTCAAAAAAGCGGAGAAGGTTGTAGCAAACCTATTATGAAACTTCCTAACCGTGAATGCGCTATCGTTGAAATGGATAAAATCGCGGGTTACTGTCTCAACCCAGAACATCCAGAGGGAAAACACAAAGCCCGTGTATTTGAATCTGCACTAGACTTAAATTTAGATAATGCAGAAGAATTACAAGCTATCCTTTTACAAGCAGTAGCAAATTATGATGCTATCCCTGGTAAAAGGAATCCATACGGTCAAAAATATATCATTGATTTTCCCTTGAATCGTTCAGATAAACAGGCAATTATTCAAAGCGTTTGGATAGTGCGTAATAATGAAGGTTTCCCCCGCCTAGTCACCTGTTATGTAATCTAAGCAATGAGGTAATACCAATGAAACTATTAGATGTGGTTGCCCTAACCGAAGACTTACCAGAATTGGGATTGCATCGCGGTCAAGTAGGAACGATTGTAGAAGCTTATGAACCTGGAGTTTTTGAAGTAGAATTCAGCGACTTAACAGGAAAAGCTTATGCCGTAGAAACTTTAAATGCTAGCAAGCTAATGACTTTATATCATCAACCAATTGATGGGAAAACATTATTGGTTTAACTGCCCTCCCTACGGTACTTTTGAGGTCGGCTCAACACCCACAACACATCTGGTTCTGAGAGGGCGGGATTATAGCGATATAGCTAATTCTCTACAGTAAAACCCTCAGAGTGCTTATACACCAAAGGTTTTGTAAGTTCATAAAAAATATGTTCAGTACAGTAATAATACTATTGGATAAAAAAGCTACTGTTATAGAGAATAGATACAGAAAACATTGAGGTGTTAATAATGAGTACAAAAAATGATGATAATAATTTTGGAGAAGCAGCAGGATTTGCAGCAGGTGGTGCTGTGCTAGGAGGTGGTGCTGCGGCTACATTAGGGGGTATTGGTGTACTCGCTCCTGCCGCTGGTGTTGCGATTGGTATTGGGGCCGCTCCAGTTGTAGCAGCGGGTGCTGTTATAGGCTTGGCAGCTTATAGCATCAAAAAAGCTTTTAACTGGTAACTTTTAGATCAGTATTTTTCACATAACAAAACCCTCAAAGACTAAGCACTCTAAGGGTTTTGTCGAGATTTGGCGGTATACAGAAAATAAAATCAACAAATAAACAAACTTGCATCAACAAGCAAAAACTTTCCCAAAGCCTGAGCTTGTTCTTTCGTGATTACTAATTCGCCATTAATGATTTTAGTAACAATCTCGCTCGAACCAAGAATTTCTACCAAATCAGATTGTTCCAAACTCCTAGCTTCCATCAAATGCTTGAGTCTTGATTGAGGTGTTGAAATATTAAGCTGATAGTGTTTTTCTTCAAAATCCTCAATCAGTTTTACCAATAATTCTAACAAAGCATCTTCTTCAGGAGTCAGATGGGAACGAGAAAGCAGTTCTTCAACAGTTTCTAAAAACTTCTCGTTTTCCTCCTCTGTCTTGATAATCCGAGGTTGATGTTGAGACAGCAATTGGCTGTAAATGTCTAAGTTAAAAGTAATAGTCATTTTTCCAATAGCTAATTAGCCATCTTTCCCCTTTGCCAAAACTGCTTTAAAATCTCGCCTGGTTTACGATCCCATGTGTCGATATGCTCGTATATCAAATTATCTTGGTTTAGTTTATATGTTGAATAGCCATTAAAAAGCAAACCTGCTTTCCAAGGAACACGCAACACTCCCCGCACTGTCCACTTTGCTAAAATCGTGTCTTCGGCTGACTGAAAAACCTCATGCACATCAAAGTAAATTTGGGTAAAAAATAGCCGAGCGTGAAATCGCAAAGTCCAAAATATAATGCGATAGTTAAATTTGTATTTAAATGTATTTACCGGATCTTTAAAGTAGATATCCTGTGTATAGATGTCATAGGAGATATCTTTTTGAAAAAGTGTTGGTAAATCCTGTTTTAGAGTCTTAATTACCCGTTCCACTGGCAATTTAAATTCCATGCGCCTTTTCCCTTAAAAAAACTTTTTTAACAACCTTTCCACCCCTTGCCAAATTGAAGATGATCTGCTGTTGTCTACACCACTCCTACTCAAATCTAACAGAGTGGGAAATGATGCAGACTTAGCATAAGGCCCATTTCGCAAAACTTTAGCTAGAGTATTATTGTTCTCGCGCAAACCTTCGTAAAAAAAGAATACCTCTCCTTGAATACCAAGTTGGCGATTGTATTCAATTGCCTGCACCAGATATTTGGGACTAATACAATAACTGCCAAGCTTCATCAAAATCCCCGGTGCTAACTTCGGCAACGTCGCATCTGTGAACTGCTGGTTTACCAGTTTATCAGCGATCGCCTGATAACTCCTAAAGTCACGGCGATAAATCTGCGGCTGAATCATATCAACTATTCCCCGCTTCAGCCAGGTAGGTGAGTCTTGCAGATATTCCTGGAATGCCCAATCATAGATATTAGGTGCGATCGCTACTAGCAAGTTAGGATTAACTGCTTTCACCTCCCGGTAGAGACGCGCCAAAAAATCAGTGAGAATATCTGCACGCCACTGTAACCATTGTCTATCCTTGGGGTTCTGTGGCGGATTGTGAGCAAATTGCTGGCGATAACGTGCTACAGTTAGTTGCTCATAGCCACCTTCAGAGGGGAATGCTGGGAAGCGATCGTCACCTTGGACACCATCCACATCGTAATTTTTCACAACCTCCAGCACCAAATTCAAGAAGAATTCCTGCACCTGTGGGTCGAGTGCATTCAACCACTCAAAGCCGTTTTTCTTCAGTAAGTTACCGTTATAATCACGCGCAGCCCATTCTGGTTTTTTCTGTAAAAGTATACCGCCATTCAAATTGTAGGAACTGGCAAAACCGTATTCAAACCAAGGAATGACTTTTAACCCAACTCGCCGCGCCTCAACCACCAGTTCTTCTAAAGGGTCGCGGCCTACAGACATAGGATCAATTTCGACTCCAAAGGTCTGCTGCATTGTTTGACTAGGATATAAAGTTACTGCCTTATTCCAAACGACGGGGAATACCACATTAAATCCTGTCTCGGCAAGTAAATCCATCGCCTCAGCAATGCGTTGTTTTGACCTGAGAACTTTACTATCAGTAGTGGTCAGCCAGATACCACGTGTTTCTATTATTGCCATTTCTATAAATTGAAATTTTCGGCGCTGCACTATCTAAACATTGATTAGCCGACGATAACGCGCCTGTATTATTATGTAAATCCCATAGGCAATCAAACATAGTACACATTGGCAAAAATAAACTACTCATTCCAAATCGCTCAAAGCCGCGAAATTCGAGCTTTTTGACTTTTGACTTCCGCGCAGTAACACTAGTGCCACAATACCCAAAAACCATGCTTGTCCCAATGATAGCACTGGACTTTATTTACCGAAGTGAAATTAGTGGAGTGCCGTGACTTAAGAGTTCATTCTTTAGGTAGTCGTAAGTCAGTGGCAGAATTTGTTTAAATTAATAAATATTCAAAATAAACAACAGTTAGTAAATATAGTTAATGACTGTAATCGAGTTCCAAAATTTACCGAATCCACAGCAGTGTCAAAAAACTACACTGCCCAACTTAGGGCTAGTTTGCATCACCTCTGACAAACAAGTGCGCTTTCGGACAATGACGCGCACACGTTACTTAAAACTTTCTCTTAGTGAACGTGAAAGCGCCCTGAGTGAACTGTATCAGCATAACTTACAACGCTTGCATGACGCCCTCTCGTTTTGTCAGCAGAATCAAATTCAGCTGTATCGGATGTCTTCTAATTTCTTTGCTCTAAGTGACTTAGAAGACGAAATCGGTGCAAATATATTAGAGGCAATGAGCGCTGATTTAGCAACAATCGGTCAACGTGCAAATGCATTGAGTATAAGAATGGTATTGCATCCAGATCAATTTGTAGTGTTGAGTTCTGATTCTTCCTCAGTGGTACAAGCAAGTATCAATAATCTAGCAGGACATTCCCGTACACTTGACTTATTGGGCTTATCGCGATCGGCTTGGTCATTGATGAATATTCATGGTGGCAAATCTCAACGTGCTGAACAACTAGTAAAAGTAATTTCTTCACTACCAGAAAATATCAAAAGCCGCTTGACTCTAGAAAATGATGAATATGCCTATAGCGCCAATGAAATTTTAGCAGTATGTCAGCAAACTGGCGTGCCGATGGTATTTGATGCCCATCACCATATTTGCCACGAAAATTTAGATAGCTATGATCATCCGAGTGTAGCATCCATGTTTTATGCAGCGCAAGAAACTTGGACAAATCCAGATTGGCAATTAGTCCATATTTCCAATGGTGAACAAGCTTTCAATGATAGAAAACACAGCGACTTGATTACCGATATGCCCAACGTCTACCACCAAGCACCGTGGATCGAAGTCGAAGCCAAACAAAAAGAAAAAGCGATCGCATATTTGCGCTCTTGGTGGCTGAGGAAAAATAATTGTATCTAAATTAACACCAAAGTTTTTAGCTGACGAAAGTCTGTAGGGGTTATCCATGCAACACTATAAATGTAGTGCGTAAGGTTTCATAGGGTTTGTTACTGTACATCACTATCGTAATACTGTCTTTCAATAGATGTGAGTTTGCTCAAAATAATATTACACTTATTAAGTGCAGTATGATTATTTAGTATTTGATAATGTTGATATTTGATTAATTATGTCTTTAATAGAAAGTTATTGGAAACATGATTATATAACTACTAATGGGGTGAAACTACACTACGTTACCCAAGGGGAAGGCCCCTTGATGTTGATGTTGCATGGTTTTCCTGAGTTTTGGTACTCTTGGCGGCATCAAATACCAGAATTTGCCCAAGATTTTAAAGTCGTCGCCCTTGACTTACGTGGCTACAACGATAGTGATAAACCAACAGAGCAATCAGCTTATGTAATGCATGAATTTATCCAAGATGTTGAAGGAGTAATTAAAGCATTAGGATACCAAAAATGTGTATTAGTTGGACATGATTGGGGTGGTGCGATCGCTTGGAATTTTGTCTATGCTCACCCGGAAATGGTAGAACAATTAATTATCCTTAACCTGCCTCATCCTGCCAAATTTGCCCAAGGCTTACGCACTCCCCAACAGTTGCTGCGTAGTTACTACATGTTTATCTTTCAACTACCGTGGTTACCAGAATTACTTTTACAATCTTCAGACTACCAAGCTATCGAAACAGCTTTTAAAGGTACAGCAGTTAACAAGAGTGCTTTCACCAAAGCGGATATTGACGCTTATAAAGATGCTGCTGCAAAACGCGGTGCCCTCACAGCAATGTTGAACTACTACCGCAATATTTTTCAACAGAGAATGCTAAATCCAAATTGGGGCGTTCTAGAAGTGCCAACACTGATGATTTGGGGAGAAAATGATACTGCACTCGGCAAGGAATTAACCTACGACACCGCAACCTATGTCAGGGACTTTCAAATCAAGTACATTCCCAATTGTGGCCATTGGGTGCAGCAAGAACAACCTGAATTGGTTAATCAGTATATGCGAGAATTTTTGAGGACTTAAGCTAATAGTATTTGCTAAAAAGTATAAATACTTATCAAATTAGCCAAATTATGGCGAGTAGTGCAAGCTTTTAAAAAGATTTAACAGTGATTTAACACTGGCAGTTTTTTAGGGTTTATCGAGTAAAAATCGCCAAAAATCAGAATTAATGGCATTTGTGATCTCACTTTTATCCCTGTTTCATATCACAACCAACTTGTGAAGGCATAGATTGACCTCACAAAGTTTAGTGAGATAATAGAGTTGTGAGGGACAGAACGGACGCAACTTGATTATTAAAGGGGGAAAATTATGAAACTCCAGCTATTAGCGGCCATGGCCTTAGCAACTCCCCTATTTTTCGCTAGCTCGGTTAGAGCCGAGAATCCGCAGGACTTACAAAAACTGCTTTCAACTGGGGAATGTGTCCAGTGTAATCTATCGGGAGCTAACCTCAGTGGCGCTCATTTAATTGGTGCTGACTTGAGAGGCTCAAAGCTGCAAGGAGCTAACCTTGTAGGGGCTAACCTCGAAGGTGCTGACTTAACTGGTGCAAACTTAGCAGGTGCTAACTTAACATCAGCTTACGTAACCAATGTGAATTTGAAGCAAACCAATCTCAACGGAGTAAATTTTACTCGCGCGACGATTCACGATTCTAATGTGTATAAAGCATCAATGAATGATCTCAATCTCACTGATGCCGAAATATTTAACACTGGAATCGGGATTGGTGGAGAAGATGCCGAGATTCCCGATTGGAAATAGGCCCAACTGAGTAGGCAGGTTAAAATAAACAGAACATAGGTTTTTGCGGGTTTTAAATCAGAGAAACTGGTTTTTTGCCAGCATTATCCTTAAAATCTGCCTATACAAAAATAAAAAATTAACCCTTCTGCCTTGTAATCACTTTACTATGACGAAAGCAGAGGGGTTTCTTATTAAGATTGAGCCGATATCCACGCAAAAATGATCCTCCCTAACCCTCCTTAAAAAGAAGGAACTAGAGCAAGCCTTTTTAACGCCTTGTGATTACCAACATCTTTATAAAGTGGTTGTGTAATCAAATCAGCAGCCCAACACATATCCTGTAATCTCAACCAACCCCGCCATAAGGTCTACCAGGTTGGCAAACCATGTCCAGCTAAGGATTGTTTGCAAAGATTTGATGCCAGTAGAGACGTTGCAATGCAACGTCCCTACAGAGGTGTGTTTAGTTTACAGCAGCACTAACTAAACCATTGTGCCTGAGCAAAGCGATCGTACTTGGTTCACGACCTCGGAAAGTTTTAAACACCTCCATTGGATGCTGACCACCACCGAGTGCCAGCACCGTATCCCGATAACGTTGACCTGTAGCTTTTATAGCTTCTTCATCTTCTAGCCCAGCTTCTTCAAAAGCGGCAAAAGCATCAGCACTTAATACCTCGGCCCACTTATAGCTGTAGTAGCCTGCTGCATAACCACCCTCAAAAATATGTCCAAAAGCACATAAAATTGAATCTTCTGGAAGTGGTGGTAAAACCATAGTAGTCTTAGCTATGCGATGACGCACATCTGACGGAGTTTCATTACTACCAGGGCGATAACGGTAGTGTAATTCTAAATCAAGACTGCTCAGGTGGATCTGCCGCAACATGGCAGTACCACTCATATAATTACGCGCCGCTAGCAGCTTTTGATAGTAATGCTCCGGTAGGGCTTCACCAGTTTCATAATGCTTTGCCATTCCAAACAAAGTGGGTCGCTCATAACACCAGTTTTCCATAAACTGACTAGGTAGTTCCACTGCATCCCACTCCACGTTATTGATGCCTGCGGCTCCAGGATAGTCAACCTTAGTGAGCAGATGGTGCAATCCATGACCAAACTCGTGGAACAAAGTCTCTACTTCATAGAAAGTCATCAAACTAGGTTTACCATCTACGGGAGGACTTTGATTACACACCAAATAAGCTACAGGTAAGCGGATGGTAGTGATACCATTTTCAGTGATTTTGCCCCGATTGATGCACACATCCATCCAAGCACCACCGCGTTTCTCTGCTGGACGGCTGTAGGGGTCTAAGTAGAAGTAGGCTATGGGAGAACCAGTTTCATCAGCAATTTGGAAATAACGGACATCCTCATGCCATACTGGCGCTTGACCATCGGCAGAGGTGACAGTGACGCCAAACAGCCGCTTGACTAGTCCAAATAAGCCGTCTAACACTTGGGGAAGGGGGAAGTAGGGACGCAATTCTTCAGCGGTAAAGGCAAATTTTGCTTCTCGTTGGCGTTCTGCCCAAAAGCTGATATCCCAGTGTTTTAAATCCGTAGCTTCTGCTGCTCCCTGTGCCGCTGCAAAAGCTTTGAGTTCTGCCAAGTCTTTGACAGCAGCATCATAACTAGCGCGGCGTAGTTCTTCTAACAGGGCGTTGACTGCCTCAACGTTGGGAGCCATTTTACTAGCCAGGCTTAATTGAGCAAAACTTTTAAAGCCTAGTATATCTGCGAGTTCTTGGCGCAACTTCAAAATGCGCTCAATTAAGGGGTTGTTATCTAAATTGCCACCAGAAGCGCGGGTAATATAGGCTTTGTAGAGCTTTTGGCGCAAATCTCGACGGGTGCTGTGCTGCATGAAAGGGCCGTAGCTGGGGAAGTCTAAAGTAATCCGCCAGGGGCCATTTTCAAGTGTGGCGTTGCTTTCGCCAGCTGCACGAGCACCTTGGGCTGCTAAACTTACTAAGCTTGGTGGTAAACCGTCAATTTCCGCTTGTGTTGTTAGGGTTAGGCTGAAGGCTTTAGTGGCATCAAGTACGTGGTTAGAGAATTTGGTAGAAAGTTCTGCTAACTCCATCTGTATGGCGTTGAAACGTTCTCTTGCCTCTCCTTCTAAGCCAACACCAGAAAGTTCAGCATCTCGAATCGCGGCTTCTACAATGCGCTGTTGGGCTAATTCTAAAGTTGCCCAACTATCACTGGTACGGAGTGCCTTAAAAGCATTGTAGATGGGTTGGCTTTGACCGAGCTTGTTGATAAACTGTACAACTAGTGGCTGTACGATTTCATGAGCTTCGCGCAGTTCCGGGCTATTTTTAACACCCATTAAATGATTCACCACCCCCCAACTCCAGGTAAGCTGTTCAGTCAGCTTTTCTAAGGGTTCTACTAAACCACTCCAAGTAGGCTCTACATTAGCCTCTAAGGCGGCAAGCTGTTGGTTAAGTTCTGCCAGCAACTGATTGAAGGCTGGTACTACTCGTTCTGGTTTAATCTCTGCAAAGGGAGGTAAACCAACGCCTTGGAGTAGGGGATTGTCGGAAATAATAGTACTTGCACTCATGGTTTTGTGTGAACTGCGGATGTAATAAAAATCAACAATGATTTTTATTTATATATCTTCTAATGTAGCGATCGCTGTGCTAAATAGTCTTGTCATTCTGGCAATATAGCAAAAAAAACGAGAGTTACTCAGAAAATTATCTTGATACAGCTATTTTGTTTGGTTTGTCAACGATACCTGACAGGCAACAGTTCCAGAAATATCAGCGAAAGTCTCTGAGATAATATAATCATGCACTCATCTTCTCAACCAGTTGGCTAATTATGACTAGCCTCTTACCCAGTTCTCAACCAACAGAAGTTTTTTACCCAAGCTCGGATGGTGAACCTTTGGCAGAAAGTTATGTTCACTTATATGCTCTACTAGCAACTTTAGAAGTATTGAGGCAATATTTGCTGGGTAGGCAAGCAACGGTTTTGAGTAACCAGTTTCTCTACTATGCTCAGGGTTTTCCAAAGTTACGCGTAGCTCCAGATGTAATGGTGATTTTTAATATCGCTCCTGGAGGTAGGGATAATTACAAAGTATGGGAAGAGGGACAAGTGCCTGTAGTAATCTTTGAAATGACCTCGGAGGGGACTAAAAACCAGGACACGGGTTTCAAGAAGACGCTGTATGAGCAGTTAGGGGTACTGGAATACTGGTTATTTGACCCTAAGGGAGAGTGGATTAAGGAGCAATTGCAAGGGTATCGGCTGCAAGGCGAGGTGTATGAGCCAATTACAGATAGTCGATGTGAACCTTTGCAGCTGCGTTTGCAAATAGAGGGACAATTGATTGGTTTTTATCGAGAAGACACTGGGGAAAAGTTGCTGATTCCAGAGGAGTTAGCAGAGGCGCTGAAACAGGAAAGATTGGCGAGGGAACAAGCCCAAGAGCAAGCAAGACAAGCAGAGTCGCAGGTGGAAAGGTTGAAGGAACACTTACGTAGACGCGTTGGCGCAGCCTCTCGTAGAGAAGCGGCTTGTCGTTAGACATCGCTTGGTGTTGACCCTGATACTATTTAGCTATAGATTTACGATCGCTCTTAGCGGGTGCCTCGCATGATCGCAGAGTCCATTCACCGACCTCAACCTAACCAAAGGCGATCGCTAAAAGAGATCATAACGTATTATGTCAAACAGGTAGCTCATCCGCCAGCATGGGCGTTACCCTAAAAGCACAGTTTCAGCCCAAGAATCCCACGCTTTCAAGGCGTGATGTCCAATTAACTTAGCGTGATCAACCGTCCTTGCCGAACCCAGAAGGGAGGCTCTATTTTTATGATTTTATTTGGCAACTCATCTTTTTACTCGTAAAATCGAAGACAAGATCAAGGTCAGTAGAAAAGAGTCCCTAAATTAATGAGTACATTAATCAGTCACGGTGGAAGATCTATCATTAAATTTCAGATGGTAGATCGGATAAATGATATCGTTTGGCAGGCTCACCAAGGTAGCGTTGCTGCGATTATTCAGCTATTGAACGAAAAGCTAGCCAAGTCTGGTGTCAGAACTAGAGCCATTTTTTCTAATGGTGTCTTACAACTTCTGTGCGAGGCGGCTAGGGTAGAGCAACTTGAGCAATCTCCCCTAGTAGAACAAATCCAGCAAATTCTTGAGTCCATCGCCCCGCGTCACATTCGCCTGGTCAATATTAACAGTCGGATTGTTCGGGAACAACAATTACTTTGGTTAAAGGAAATAGATAGCGATCGCGAAAACCAATTGCTTTGGTCACAGGAAATTACATTAATTCAGCCCAATATTCTAAAGCAACTAATTAAAGATTTCACAGAAGCTCAAGCTGAACTAGGAAAACCAAATTTTCCTAAAGCTCCAGTCTCTCGTCCTTTAGTACTTATCAACAAAGAAAAACACGAAAATAAACCGAAAAAAAAGATATTAGCAGCGGCTGGTTTATGCTCACTTTTGTTGCTTGGTTGGGTTGTTTATGCCCAGTTAGGTAATAAACTGAAAAACCTAATGCAACTAGAAACTTCCAAATCTTTAACTACAGAAAATATTAACGATAATAAAGCTCAGACACCATCCCGTGCTCCTAACAATAGCCTTTCTCAGCCATCTGATGACCCATTTGCAATATCTGTGCGAATTGCCAACCAAGCTTCTGCATCTGGTAAAACAGCCACAACCTCAACTCAGTGGTTAGAGATTGCTGCTAAATGGCAACGGGCTTCAGATTTAATGGGCACGGTGCCACAAAACCACAGCCGTTATCAGGAAGCTAAGATTCGTACTCAACTATATAAGAAATACAGTGAGGCGGCGCAGAAAGAAGCCGATAAGAGTAAATCTTAGTTTTTTCTTATTAGAAGACTTCGAGTACTGATTAGTATTTTAGCAGTGGTAAATGGATTATTTATTTTATTTACTTTTCGCACTTCACCTAAGCGCGTAAAACGAATTTAAATATGTCGCCGCTTCGATTCTAGCTAACGCTTTCGTTGGGGAATGGGAGCAAATTCCCCACTTGGTAATATTAATTGTGCCGTAGAATAGGTGCGAAATTGAACTCCTGGCATCTTATTTTGTTGCTGGATTTTCAGCAGTTCTTTAACGCTATTTGCAAGTCCCTTAACTTAACGTGAATTCGACGGATAGAAAAGCCCAAAAAGCCCACTAGATAGGAATTTGCTTAACTGGGCAGGTGAAGTGCGATGCTTGCGGCGGACAACTCTTGGAGAGGCTACGCCCTAAGCGTAGCTATGCCGCAGGCTTTACGCCTACGCTACAATAGATGGAGAACGGGTAAAAAAGTCACAAAAAAAGACCGAGACTAAGAATATCTAACAGCATTTCTCCAATAGGGGACTTAATTGTGTTTGTTTTTTGACTTTGAGGATCTGAGCTTGGCGATCACTAATCTGAAAGTTCCCAACACAGCTTTTCAGTCGCCGTTTACACCCTTTACTTGTGCCTGTACGGCTTTCGATAAAAAAAGGGTAAGTTTTGGTCCCACTTGTTCCAACAGGTGCGTGCGAACTGCTGTCTCAATTCCTTCGAGTGTCTGTAGTTGTTCGGTAGGCGTATCCTCATATAATATCTTCGCAATCGCTTGCACATGCGATTTTATAGCTGCTTCTTGTTCTGGAGTCATCCGGTGTTGCCTTAGCTAGAGATTTTTTATCTTCTCTCATTACGCTTACCTTGCAAAACTGAGATGCACCCCTTGTGTTTTTCTGCACGACTACTCATTTCACTTATAATAATAGCAAAATCCTATCTACTCACTGACAGACACAAAATTTTGTCATCAAAAAAGTCTATGTTATGGGGTACAAACTTTAAAGTTGCATAATCGAAGTACAATGTTGTATGTCTATTAAACTTTTATTCTGTGGCTGTATTCATGGCAATGAATATATAGGAAAATATATTTTCGATCATTATCCGTTGGGAAAAAATGAATACTTCATCTGTAAGTCAATAATTGCAAATCCAGAGGCTATGTACCTAAACCAACGGTTCATTGATACTGATTTGAATCGCTCTTTTCCAGGAAGATTAGATGGTAATTATGAAGAGAGACGTGCTTACCAACTTAGCAAAGTTCTATCTCAGTTTGACTTAATAATCGACTGGCATCAGACTTCTAACGATATGGATGACACTATTTTAGTTCATGATTTAACACCTGAATTCTACGAAATCTGTCAATTCTTTAACATTAAGCACATAGTTACTTTAGATAAAGGAGATAGTTACTACGATGGTACACTGTTGGGGCATGTGAAAAATAGTATAGCTGTAGAGTATGGTCGCTTGTATGATTTTCAAGATGCTTGCCAAAGGGTAGAAAAAGATATTCAAAACCTTTTAGCTAAACGAGTGGTAAACATAGACCACAATTACTATCGTATTTTAGGTAGTGTAGGAAAGGAATTTGAGTCCAAATTGAATTTAAAAAACTATCAAAAACTGACAGAAGAAGAGCGAGAAATATTGGGTATCTACGAAGATAATGTATACCCAATTTTTATTGGTACTGAGGTATACCAGGGAGTCTATTGCATACTTCTTCAGAAGAAACAGATGTCTGTAGTTTAGCGGGTCATGAACTTTCAGTTCAGCACGACGGATGAAAATCCTTATTCCTTTTGACTTCTGCCGTCTACCTTATTTTCAGGGAGCATCCCAATTTGGCAAAAAGACGGGGAGAATCAAAAATTATTCGCGAGTTTTCATCGCGAATAAAAGGGGCTATACATGAACACCGCAATTCGAGAGAATTAATAATGTCAAAGAAGTACAGACAAGCCAATGACACCCGAAGATAAACAGCTGGGTTAACTCAGCAGTTCTCCTGTTTCTTGCAGGGAGTGCAAGCGGCGGTAAATACCCTCGTGACGCAACAGTTCATTGTGGCTACCCACTTCTACAATCTTTCCTTGCTCCAGAACCACAATTTTATCTGCTTCTCGCACTGTGCTTAGACGATGGGCAATCACGATGGTGGTACAAGTGCCCTGAATCGATCGCATTGCTAGCTGAATCGAACGCTCAGACTCATAATCTAAGCTAGAGGTGGCTTCGTCAAAAACTAGGACGTCTGGTTCCACTAGCAACGCCCTGGCAATTCCCAAGCGTTGTCTTTGTCCTCCAGATAACCTGACACCTCGTTCTCCTACGATGGTGTAATAACCTTGGGGTAAGTGCTGCACTACTTCATCGACTCTGGCAATTCTACAGGCTTCCTGAACCTGCTCCAAGCTGGCATCTGGTCTACCGTAGGTGAGATTATCCAATATAGTACCGTTAAAAACGTCTACTTCTTGGTGAACGATCGCTAATCTCCGTCTATATTTACCCACATCCAAAGTGCGAATATCTTGACCATCAATCAGAATTTGACCTTCTTGAGATTCAAAATATCGCAACAACAATTTCACTAAAGTAGACTTCCCAGAGCCGGAACGCCCCACTAATGCCACTGTTTGGTATGGCTCAATCAACAAGTTAATATCTTGCAAAACTTGACGGTTAGCATCATATCCAAAACTGACGTGCGACAACTCAACTTTCCCAGTAAATTTATAAGGTGATTCTGCCTGCTTGCTCTCTTCTAAAAGACTATCTGAATCAGATGCAGTTGGCTCTTGGAGAAATTCGTGAAACCGCAGCATGGAAGAGTAACGACGGGCGAAAACTTCTGCCAAGTTAGTAATAGGTTCTAATTCGGCATATGCCATGCTGGAAAGAGTTAAAGTCATGACAAAGTGACCAAGAGAAATTCTCCCATCTATTGTTGCTGCTAAAGTCAAACTCAGGATAGTAAACACGCATAACTGAATTATGGTTCTTTGCCAAGTAGCCAGTTTCACATAACCTTTGTGGATGCGATAATCAATGATCATTAATTCACGATCTAAACGTTGCTTTTGCCGTTTCAGTTCCCTAGCTTCTGTAGCAAATGCTTTCACTGTTTTGATATTGGTGATCAGTTCAGAATTGCGGCTTTCGGTATTCTCTGCATATTTATTCAGACGACTTTCGTAGCTAATCAATTGCTGTAAATCCTTCAAGCTGAAGCTGAGAATAATTACAAAGGAAATTAGATATAAAATCGCAATCCGCCACTCAATCACCAAAATAAACACAAAAATTCCCAGTCCACGAACCAGTTTAGGAATTAACTGGCCAGCGATTTCGGGATACGCCCAAGTGTGGTTCTCAACACCTCTAGCTATTCTTCCGGCGATGCGTCCGGGGTTATTTTCGTCATAAAATTCCAGTGGGAGAGTAAGAATTTTGGCGATGGCTGCTTCGGTTTTCTTTCGACGCGACCTAAAAGTTATATCCCAGTGAAACCAAACAGTCAACCAGGGCTGTGTTGGCGCTTTCACTACGGTGACAACGAAAATTAAACCCAGTAATACACCCAAAGATAGAAGTTTATTAACAGGGTAATTGGTGATGTCTGAAACAATTGCGATCGCACTTTCAAGTGGTTTATCCAAAGGTTGACCAGACAAAATGTTTAAAATCTGTCCGATCGCATAAGGGACAACCAAATCAATGATTTCGTAAATGCCGGATGTCGCAACACTGAAAAGACCTAGCTTCCAGTCAGAGCGAAAGTAATTGACAATATCTTGAAATTTGGCCATGTGCACACCGTCCAAGAGCGCGATCGTAAACTTGGAATTTTATATACTACAGTTGTAATACAAACAAGTCAAGGGCTAATAGGTTTAAATGACTCCTTTGAAGTAGTAGACATTTGCGCTGGGACAAATTTTAGGCGATAGCGATAGAGGGCAACAGGTCGAAAACCAGCTTTAAAGTAATCTGGATCTTGGGGTGAAAGATAGACAGCAGTAACTTGATCTGCCTCAATCGCCAGATTAGCTGTTGGTAGTTTATGATAAGCGGTGGTAGATTCTACAGAGTTGAAATAGGGGCGTGAACCGCCTTTAAATAGTTGTTGAAACACTTCTGTAGTGATGAACTTGCCATTAGGGGCAGTTTCTGTGGCCCGTGCAGTCACAATGGAAACTAGTTGGTGACTGTTACGCAAAAATGTAATCTGACGATTAGCTGAATCTGGATCTACTTTAACTAATAACACTGCTTCATCCCCTAAATAAGCCCGTGCCAAATTCAAGCTATTAAACGCTCTATCTGCGATTAAAATTGGGGATTTGTAATCTGTCTGAGGAAATATTTTTAACCCAGAAAAATGTGGTTGCTCTTTCACAAATCTTACTACAAAACTTACAGGCTGATTTAATTGTCGGCGATTACCTTCAAACCCTGGTGTTAGGATATCTGGTGCTAAAGGCGCAACTAAATCTACCAACGTACTCGTAACTTGCCAAGAACCAGCCATCCATTTAGGGTAAACCAAATCACCCGAAGCTGGTTGGACTGAAGTTAATTTTTCCCATTGGGGAAAATTTGCTAACCGTTGAGATAACTCTCCTGCAAGAGCTTCGCCACTCCACAATAGCAAAAAAACTAGCAAGCAAAAACTCCAAATTACCTTCATTGTCCGCATTAGCAGTTTTGTATTTATCGATTAAAAATTAAGTAAGTTTTTGTAAAAAATTAAAAGTTTGTACTAAGTGGTTTAACGCTCAAGCCCTGACTAAAAACTAATCACAGAGTTTTACTTTTTTTGCATAGTTCAGTTTATTTGCGCCAATTTACTTAATCTATGAGATAATAATGCACTTCAGCTCTTGTGTATCATCCTGCTAGCTATTCACCCACAGAATATCGTTTAGTCACTAATTTACCATCACAAAAAGCCAACATAGTTAAAGATACTTAACCGCACAATCCCAAATTATGGTAACAGTATGACATTGGCATTAGGTATGATTGAAGTTTATGGCGTTCCCACAGCAGTAGAAGCGGGAGATGCCATGTGTAAAGCTGCCCGGATCACCCTTGTTGGTTATGAAAATACTGATTTGGGGCGAATTACCGTGTTAATTCGGGGGGTTGTAGGCGAGGTAAATGTGGCGGTGACAGCAGCACTAAAGGCGGTTCTGCGAGTTAACGGCGGCGAGGTGCTTTCTTATCATATTATTCCTCGCCCCCACGAAAATTTAGAATATGTTTTACCGATTCATCGCAGCGTTAATGTGGAGCAGTTTAGTGCAGATATCCGATTTCCTCTACCCCTATCAGTTTAGCCGGATTAAATTTCTGCTGGTAAAGGTTGCCAAATATCTCCATATTGCTCCCGTAAAGCTTGCCAAGTTTCTACCTGACCTGATTCATATTCTCCCGGTTTACCCCATTGCAAAAATAGGCTTAAAGCAGGCTCCTGTTTCTCATCTAAAAACCGAATGGCATAGGTTGTAAAATTACCCCTTTTCGCTTCACCTGTTTCAAATTTCACTTGAGTAATTTTGTCCATATTCAAGTGAAACTCAAAGCCTTCGGTGTGCATATTCGCATACTTACCCTTTGGTAATTCTGCATAAAATAACTTTTCTAGCTTACCCCTTGCTTCTAATACAGCAGCGCTGCTAGTGACAATTAGACGCAATGTTCCAAGAGTCTCACAAGCTGCTAAAAATTCTTTCAAAGTAGTACTCATAAATTGTTATCCTTTGTTATTTGTTGATGCCCTATGTCTATTTTTCGTATTGTTCATAAGCAGCGACAATGCGCTGAACTAGAGGATGGCGCACGACATCTTTTTGGGAAAATTCGCAAAAGGCAATGCCTTCAACCTGTTTTAAAACTTGTAAAGCCACTCCTAAACCCGATTGTTGATGAAGTGGTAAATCAGTTTGTGTCATGTCGCCTGTAATCACCATCCGAGAACGGAAGCCCAAACGAGTCAAAACCATTTTCATTTGAGCGGGTGTAGTATTTTGAGCTTCATCCACAATTACAAAAGCGTTATTCAGGGTGCGTCCCCGCATATAGGCGAGTGGTGCGACTTCAATCACACCACGTTCCATTAAACTGGGTACTTTTTCTGGGTCGATGAATTCATAAATAGCATCGTAAAGTGGGCGAAGATAGGGATTAACTTTCTGCTGCAAGTCTCCAGGCAAAAAGCCAAGTTTTTCACCGGCTTCGACGGCAGGACGAGTTAAAATTAGCTTTTCAACCTGGTTAGCAAGGAGTGCTTGCACAGCGACAACAACGGCGAGATAAGTCTTGCCGGTACCAGCAGGCCCAATCCCAAAGGTGAGGTCACGCCTACGGAGTGCGTCGATATATTGACGTTGGCGAAAGGTTTTAGCACGGACTTCTTCACCCCGACGAGTTTTAGCAAGAACATCTCGCTGTAAATCTTGCAGTTCCCCTTGACGATCGCTATCTATGGCTTGACGGGCTGTTGAAATATCGGCACTGGAGATAGTATTGCCTTTAATCCAGAGGTCTTCAAGCGATCGCACTAATCGAGAAGCCAGATCAATTTGCCCTTGGGTACCACAAATCAGTAATTCCTGTCCGCGTAGCACTAAACTGGCTCCTGTTTGCTGAGATAGGGTTTTGAGATTTTCTTCTCCTTCTCCTGCAAGAGCGATCACACTGGGAATATTCGGCAGCTGAATTGTTAAGGCACCTGCCATAGTATTTCTTAATTGGTGAGGATCTGTATTTGACAAAGGTTAATATTTTCTTGCTAACGGCGAAATTACGCTTTTATTACTTACATTTTTGAAAAATCTTGGCAACAAATGAATCGGCTGTAGGGGCGTACAACTGTACGCCCCTACTATCAGCAGTATGGTACTGGTGAAGAGTTCAAAAAAAGATCCAAAAATCTTTTTGCTACTTTCCATCTTTACAAAAATTCTGAGCGGAGGTGATCACAACCGCTCAGACTTGCTCTGTAGTTTTAACCTAACGGAGACGGGGTTTAACAATGGGTTTAGGCCCATCATTTGCCCGCGGTTCTCTCCTAGTCGGCGGTGGCGATCGCTCTTCTGTGTCTTCTTCAAAAGACATACCCTCGCGGCCCGGCGTGGTGCTGCCGTAGATATCCAGATATACTGATTGCCCAGCAGTAGCAGCTGCTGCGGCAATTACTGTACGAATCGCCTGAATATTACGTCCCCCTCGACCAAACACTTTTCCTTTATCTGTGCTATCAAAGGCGATGCGAACCCAAACCCGATTGAGGGTTTGAGAAATTTCACAATCGACGCTTAAAGTCTCTAGAGATTCTAAAAACGGCTCCACCAAAAACTGAACCAGCCCAAGATAGTTGGGACTAGCTGTTGGGGATATTGTTCCGGAATTATGATGCGGCTGTGGCACTGACCTGTTCAAAAACATTGGCTTTTACTAAAATGCGACGGACGGTGTCAGTGGGTTGAGCGCCTTGTTGTAGTCGCTTGACGATGCCGGGAACGTCTAGTCGCACTTCATCGGTTCTGGGGTTGTAGAATCCCAACTCTTCTAGGGGACGGCCATCACGGCGAGTGAGGCTGTTAATGGCGATAATGCGGTAACTTGCTTCCCGCTTTTTACCGTATCGCTTCAAGCGCAGTTTGATCATGGTTGAAGAATCATTCTCCTGTTGGTTGTTAGATATTAGTTAGTAACTAGTTGCTGAGGAAGTAACCTAAATCTGGCTGCTGCCGAGAAATTGAGGGTCAGCTTCCTGTGTTCATCAAATCTGAGGCCGAAATGCTAATTTTAGCACTGCCTAGCATTTGCTGCTATTAGTCATTAGTTAATGACTCTTGATTAAAGATTGCCGAAGCCTTTTTTCTTTTTATCTTTGGTTTTTTTCTTTTTCGTGCCTGTGGCGTCACCACCATAACCTCGCCATCCTGGGGCAGGAGGACGATTACCTGCACCTGCGAAGGCGTTGCCCATACCGCCACCGCCGAACATCCCCGGCATTCCAGGGAAGCCACCTTGACCCATTTGCTGCATGAGCGATCGCATTTTTTGGAAATCACCCACCAGTTTAGTTACATCTGATTCTCTATAGCCGGAGCCAGAAGCAATCCGTCGCCGCCGACTGGGTGAACTAGCTAATAAATCGGGGTCGTGGCGTTCTTGGCGAGTCATGGAGTTAATCATCGCCTCACACCGCTTCAGTTGGGTTTCTCCCTGCTTGAGTTGATCGTCTGAGAGCTTGTTCATCCCTGGAATCATCTTGATCAAGCCTCCCAGAGAACCCATGTTCTTCAGCATCCGCAACTGCTTGAGAAAGTCAGTAAAGTCAAACTTCGCTGACAGGATTTTCTCCTGCATTTTCTCAGCATCTGCTAAATCAAACTCTTCCTGAGCTTTTTCTACCAGGGTGAGGACATCGCCCATTCCCAGAATCCGCGATGCCATGCGATCGGGATAAAACGGTTGTAGTGCCTCGACTTTCTCACCCACGCCCACAAACTTAATCGGCGCTCCCGAAATCTTTCGCACGGAAAGCGCTGCGCCACCACGGCTATCACCATCCAGCTTGGTGAGAATCGCCCCTGTAATTCCTATCTGCTCATGGAAGGTACGGGTAAGATTAGCTGCCTCTTGACCAGTCATCGCGTCCACCACCAACAGAGTTTCATCGGGTTGGACAGTTGCTTTGATCCGGGCTAATTCCGCCATCATTTCTTCGTCAATTTGCAGGCGTCCAGCAGTATCAATAATTACTGTGTTTACACCTTCTGCCCTGCCGCGTTCTACACCCTGTCGAGCAATTTCTACTGGGTCTGCGTCGCTTCCTAGTTCAAATACTGGTACGTCAATTTGCTTACCTAACGTCACCAACTGGTCGATCGCTGCTGGGCGATATACGTCTGTCGCCACCAACAAACAGCTCCGATCTAATTTACGGAGATGTAAGGCTAACTTAGCGGTAGCTGTGGTTTTACCAGTACCTTGCAACCCAGCCATTAGCACGATGGTAGGCTGTTCCTGGGCTTCTGCTATGGGAACATTTTCTTCTCCCATCACCTGCACCAGTTCATCGTGAACAATTTTGATAAACTGTTGGTCAGGTCGCACGCCGGTAATCACCTCGGCTCCCTGTGCTTTGGCTTCGACTTCGCTAATAAAATCTTTGACTACCTGGAGATTGACATCTGCTTCCAACAAGGCGCGGCGCACTTCGCGCAATGCATCTTGAATGTTGGATTGAGAAATTTTGTCCTGTCCTCGCAGTTTCTTCCAGGCGGATTCTAAACGGTCAGATAGAGCATCAAACATAATGTAATTACAGGTAGTTCGCCAATGGGGAATTTTGAACCGCCGATGAGTGCGATTCGGAATTCCCGCTAAAGTTTAAACGTGCTATTTACCAGCTTAGTATTTTTCACCGCGACTGTAGCAACCTGATACCTACCTTTATTGAATATGAAAGAAGATTGAGCTTAAAGTACAGTGAAGGTAAGAATGGCTATTGTACAGCGAGAACCTACATCACATATTGCTATGACTAGCAACACACTGCTTCAACCTACAGAAATCATCCACTTATCGGGTATTAGTTGGCAAACCTATGAAAACTTGCTAACTGAACTGAGTAATAGTCGCCGCCTTCGGCTCACATACAATCGAGGTACTTTAGAAATCATGGTTCCCTCACCTGAACATGAACGATACAAAGAAATGGTGGGTCGATTTGTCGAAACTCTAGCAGAAGAACTAGAAGTTTGAATTGACTGTCTTGGTTCTACTACTTTTAAACGTCCGTAACTGAGTGGTGCAGAATTAGACAAATGCTTTTACATTGAAAATATTAATGTAATAAAAGGCAAAAAAAGAATAGATTTAACACAATATCCACCACCAGATTTGGTAGTAGAAATTGATATTACTAGCAGTTATCAAAATCGCTTTGAAGTCTATGCTGATATGGGAGTGCCTGAAATCTGGCGAGATGATGGCAATTGTTTTAGGATTAACGTTTTACAAAATCAGAAATGCTAACGTCTAGTAAAATTTGGCGACAACAGAGTATTTTACGTTGCTAATGAAAAACAGTTGAAAGTAGTCATGGTTTTGAGAGTTGTTGTTGGTAAAAGCGGACAACTTTTTGCACATAGTCAGCAGTGAAACCTTTGTCACAACCTGTATAGTTACCAGTCATCCACCAACAAGCTGCGCCACGCACAGATGCAATTTCATTATTGTTGGTAGCGCGAAATTGATTGCTTAACTCACGGCGCGTAATACAGGATACAACTTGGCGGGCGATCGCAGGGCTGTTTTCAAACTGCGTCGGTGTTAGTTCTCGTTTGAGACAAGTTTTTGACCAGCCTTTGAGGGTTTCTGGTTTAACTTGCCATTCGCTGTAAAGTCCATCGTTGGGATTTTTTGTCTGCGGTGCAGCCTGTCGCAACGCCTCTACCATCGCCGCAACTTGGGTATCAGAAATCGGCTGCTGTGCTTGAGCTAATAATGGCAATAGTCCGAAGGTGACAATAACTCCATTGAGTAGTAATCCTATAGGGTTTTTGATCATGAATTTGGAATTATTTTAGATATCACGAAGTAGAATACTATGTCTTCACGATACCAAAGTGTTGTCGCTCTTGAATTCGTCAAAACTCCACTGAGAGCGATCCTACAACTGTAAACGGTTCACCAGGGGTAATAGAGGTTCTATTCTGGCCAACATCAATGTAGTTAACATTAAAAAGATTATTGAAGTTGAGGCCAAGCTTCCAGCTATTTCGCCGATAAAAAATGCTGGCATCAGTACGCAAGTAGCTAGATATTTTAAAGTCATTAGCCAGATCCCCCTGGCGATCGCCAACGTAAAACAAACCTAAACCAAAGCCTAACCCTTTCCAATTCCCTGTTTGAAGTTCATAGGTTGTCCATAGAGAAGCAGCGTTATAGGGTACGCTGGCAAGCTGGTTTCCTTGTTGCCCATCGTTACTTTGTGTGATTTTGGCATCGGTGTAGGCGTAAGAAGCAATGACATTCCAGCCTGGAAGAATTTCCCCGGCAATATCCAACTCAATGCCTCGACTTCTCACCTCTCCAATCGGGATGACAAATCCTGTGCTTTCAGGATAGTTTGGATCTGGTGTTGCGACATTGCTCTTGGTAATTTCGTATGCTGCTAGGGTTGCTGTCAAAGAGTTATTCAAAAATTCACCTTTTATACCTGCCTCATATTGAGTATCGCGTTGTGGTTCGAGCAGTGAACCATCTGCCCGATTTCCTGAGTTAGGTTGGAATGATTGACTGAAGCTGGCATAGAGGGAAATTGGTTGAATCGGTTGGTAGACGATACCAACCCGTGGCGTAAAGGCATCATCTTGCTGCTCTGAAGTAGACTTTTGATCGACAAGATCGAAGCGTCCTCCCAGCAGCAGTTTTAAGTTGTCAGTGAGCGCCACTTGATCTTGCAAAAAGATGCCGAAAGAATTGGTTTCACTCGATGGGAACGGAAAGACATCTGGAAGCTGATCTCGATTGGGACGAGGAACGGTTCCATAAACGGGGTTAAAGATATTAATATTGAGAGCAGGACCATAGTAAAGATCGGCATCAAATGTTGTCCTAAGCAGATCAACACCAAACAGAAGCGTGTGCTTGACCCAGGCAGTAGAAAACTTCCCAACTAAATCGTTTTGCAGCACATATTCTTTGGAATTAGTATTGCTGTCATTCCAGGTCCTATCTGCTTCCCCAGTCTGCTCGTTCAATGTTCCAATTTCAACATTAAGGTATTTGCCATGACTCGTAGAGAATTGAAACCGACTGCGAAGCTTCCAGTCTTCGCTCAAACCATGTTCCAAACGGTATCCTACCCTATCCTCTGTTAGAGTCCTCCTGTCATCCCGTTCACCTAGAACCCGATCGTAAGGAATATCTGCAACTCCTCTACCAATGGCAACCAATCCCCGATCAAAAGGTCGTTCATCATATACATGTTCAAATTCCAGAGTCAAGTTCGTGCGATCGCCAATCTTCCAACTCAATACAGGTGAGACAAAATAACGTTCACCCTCTTGGTCGAAGTCTCGAAAATCTCCGCCTTTCTGATAAACTGCATTTAACCGATACAACAGTGTACGCTCTGGGTTTAACGGACCTGATATATCTAGGGTCGGTCGAACCAGACCAAAACTTCCTGCTTGCACTCCAAAAGAATAAAAAGGATTTTCGAGTGGTTGTTTGGTAACAAAGTTGATCACACCACCAGGCTCTACATTGCCATATAGTACTGAAGCTGGTCCTTTGAGTACTTCAATCCGTTCTAAATTAGCAGTTTCCACAAGACCCGCGTTACTGTCTCTAAAACCATCACGTAAATTAACGCTTTGATCAAAACCACGAATGGTATATCTGTCGTTACTGCCACCACCTGGTATTGACCGTTGGACACCACTAACGTTACGCAACGCCTCTGAAGCTCGAATGACTTGTTGATCCTTTATCACCTGCTGGGGAACCACTTGAATCGACTGAGGAATATCACGCAGGGGTGTATCGGTTCGGGTGGCAGTGCTGGCATCTGGCACACTGTATCCGTCTTGCTCGCCTGTCACTACCAGCTCAATTGGCTGATCACTGGAAGCCGATGGTTGCTGTGGTTGGGTTTGGTTTGCTGGCTGCTCTGCTTGAGGTGTTGGTTGTGTTTGGGGTGGCTGCTTTGCAGTAGATGCAGCAGTTGTCAACCCGAAAATCAAACCTTCATCACTGTCAAATAACTCGACTGTTGGTGAGCTTGCCTCACCGATGACTGTCACCCGGATAGTATTGGCATCAACATTCGTGACTGTTATTTCAGTAATTCCCGCAAGTGGTTTTTCGGAACGGAATGTAAATGCCTCGCCTGACGGTAAGCGCAGCTGGGCATTAGGAATATTAGCAATAAAACTATTACCAGCACTGCGATTAGTAACTTGTAACTGCTCACCTTTGGTAGTTTGTAAAATAACTTCCACACTTTTAGCGGTGGGATTAGCTTTCACTGCCGTCACTTGCACAACTTCTACTGAGGGCGTGTTTGGCGGTGCAGGCGACTGCACAAGCTGTTGAGCGCTGGCGATCGGATGCTCTATTAAATGACGAATCTTTGAAGTTAGCGTGGATTTTGACTTTTCATTGCTTGATTTAACATCTGCCCATCCTGGTGAAATAGTTACAGCACTCAGACATCCCGTAAAGAGTGCCAGCCACAGATAAACACAATTAAAAAACCGCCAACGCTTCATAACAACTCCCTCCACACCTGCTCACAAAACTTTGCTTATTGACACGCCTTGCAATCCTCCAGCAACACTGGAGGATGACTTCGGTAAAAAATCTGGATTATTGCAATTATTTCTTAGTTCTCAGTGAAATAGAGTGTACAAAAGAGTTGGCAATCAAGTCTACTCAGAAACGGCTTCAGATCCCGAAACGGACTTCTTGCCTATTAAACATTTCCCTGGCGTAATGCCGAACCTGCGTCTGAAGGCAGATGCAAAGTGTCCCAAGTTACAATAACCGACTAGGTTGGCAACCTCAGCAACAGAGAGATTGCCTTGCCGCAATAGTTCCTCTGCCCACTCCATACGCTGATTGGTTATGTAGCTAAATACAGTTGTGCCAAAGAGTTCCTGAAATCCACGTCGCAGAGTGCGATCGCTCACCCCCACCAACTGCGATAATTCCAGCAATGACGGCGGATTATCTATACGGGAGTGCAAAATTTCTCTGGCATGATGAATTCGGGCGATGGTTTCTGCCTTCAGTCGTGGTAATGGTTGCACTCCACCTTGATCCACCAGCATTGGAGTTAACTGCAACCTGATCAGTTCCAGCACTCTCACCTGCAAAAACATCAGCTTGGCGATTCCTTGATAAGGACAGTTAATGATTTGCTCTGCCACAGAGTGGACAGCAGTAGTCTTTTTGGGCTGTAGCATTATCTGCCAATCATCACCTTTCGCCAGTAAGCTGAACTGGGAAGGAATTTCGCCACCTGCTGTCGGAAAAAAGGTTCCCAATAGCGAAGGTGGCATGTGAATATCAACGCCCACACTCCGTTGGTGTTTCTGTATCTCCCAAGTCCATGAGCGTTGAACCCCAGCACCAGAGATCAGTGTATCGTCTGTGTTAATTCCTAAAAGCTCTACACAAAATTGCAGAGGATGATTATATTCAGGAACTTTCATCAATACATCATCGTGATATTCAGAGTCACTAATTGAAAGCAACAAATGGGGATACACCTCAATATCTCGCACATATCCTTTGCCTAGAAGTCTTGGCACTTGATAAATAAATTCATTTGATTCTGGGTTTTTCTGGCTGTTCATTTCAGCTTCTGCCCATAGTTTACTGTACTCTTTTGTCGTCAGGGTAATGGTCATGGTTAGTAGTAATAATAATTTTTATTAATAATTATAGTTTAGTATGGCGTTAGCGGAGCTTACGGTCGGTATCGCTTATGGCAGTTTTCAGTCACCACATAAGACACGCGACGCCGAATAGCCAGCCGTAGGCATCGCCCAAATTTTTTCGTCACTCATTCTTAATAGCTGGCGATCGCATCCGACATACCTTAGTTAGTACTCCAAAAAGGTGATGTCTACGACGGGCGTAGCTGCGGCACCTGATATACCCTAGTTATGGATCTGGCTGTTAGCTGCTTATAGCTTAATTAATTACAGTCATTCCAAGCGGAGCGTACTCCTTCCCTACGAGACGCTACACGAACAAAGAAGCAAGCTACGCGGTAGTGTCTCCAAGAGTTGCAATCCCAGCCGCAAGCGAATTGCTTCATTTCGCTACCCGTCTTTGTCAAAAGACGGGTAGCGAACGAGTTCTCCAAAGGAGGACGCTGCATACCCTACGGGAAGGCTGCGCCAACGCAATGACATTGTGTAATTAATTATGTTTGCCTACTTATTTTTTAACAACTCACTAAATCTTCCACAGCACTGGCACTATTTGGTAATGCGGCTGTTAAAACTTCGCTCCCTACTTCAGTAACTAATACATCATCTTCGATGCGGATTCCGCGGACATCGGCAAATTCAGATAAACGTTGCCAATTCACCACATTCTGATATTTTGAGCGGACATTGGTATCATTTAAAATTGCTGGTACTTGATAAAAACCAGGTTCAATTGTGACTAACATTCCTGGACGCAAAGGACGATTTAAACGCAGGTAGCCTAAGCCAAAGCGATCGCTTCTTTCACGCCCTTCTTCATACCCTGCTAAATCGCCCAAATCTTCCATATCATGAACATCTAAACCCAGTATATGACCGACTCCATGAGGGAAAAACAGTGCGTGGGCATCCATTTCTACTAAATCTTGGGGATTTCCTTGTAAAATGCCTAACCCTACTAAACCTTCAGCGATAACTGTGGCAGCTAGCAAATGAATATCTCCATACTCTACACCAGGGTGTATTTTGGCAATGCAAGCATCATGGGCTGCTAGTACGACATTATAAATATCTCTCTGGGTGGATGAAAACTTCCCGGAAACTGGCCACGTGCGAGTGACATCACCTGCCCAACCCATCTCAGTTTCAGCGCCAACATCGGCAAGCAATAAGTCACCTGGTTGTAAAGGGTAGTGATAGTGTTCGTTATGCAAAACTTCACCGTGAACTGTAACAATACTGTTGTAGGAAGTGGTCATATTGTGGGCAATAATTACTCCTTCCATCGCTGCCCGAACTTCTGCTTCCAGCTTCGCTTTTGGTGTTGCTGCCATACCAACTTTGTGCGCCTCAACGGTGACAGCTGCCGCTTTTCGCAACTGGGTTAATGCAGCATCATCATGAGTTAGGCGCAGAGAAACGATCGCCTTAGCTAACTCCAAGTCAATTCCTTGGGGAGGACTTTGTGGTAAAACCCATCTATTTAATAGCTGCGATTGTTGCGTCCAAGTAGCTGCATCTTGTACAGCAAGTGTGGCAGCATCTTCTACCCAAGATTCTAATTCTGCCATTGGCCTTGCCACATCCGCCCCAATCTTCTGGGCTATTTCCTCGCGCGTTGGCGTTTCTCCATGCCAAAGGGCGCTGCTGGGTGATGGATCGTCGATGAATAGTTCTAGCTTACCCGCTTCTAGACGAATTGCCGCCTTTGATAATGGCAGTCCGGCAAAGTAGAGGAAATGACTGCTAGCGCGAAACGGAAGAAGATTTGCTGGAAAGTTACGCGGACTGTTGCTACCTGACCACAGAATTACTGGAAAATCAATGAGGTTGGCTAGTTGTTGGCGTCGCAGACGTAAAGTATCCACGAGGGAAGTAGAAGTTTGTTGGATAAGCATAAATGGAAACTCAAGGTTATAGTTTTGTCTTTATTTAGTCGTTATCTTCTTTATCGTCATCGTCTTTATCATTCTTGCGATGTTTGTCATCGTCATTTTTGTCCTTCTGGTTAGTTTGGTTAGGCTGTTGGGTAGGTTGTAGGACTGATTTTTGTTGCTCAGTTGGAGCAGATGGCCGCGGTACCTCAACAACACAACTAACTAATCCTCCAGAAATTAGCGTTAAGTTGACAGCAGCAAAGATGCTTCTGAAGATTTTTATCCTCATGTTTTCGTTTTGCTTGAACATTGACCCCAGTTTTTGGAGATTGTATTCCTAATTTATAAGGTACTGTATCAGGACTTACGCAAAATCATGATAAAACGAACCGCAAAGGAGAGGCAGCGCGTTGCGGGGGTTCCCCCCGTTGTAGCGACTGCCGTCGCAAAGGACACAAAGGAATAAGAGTTTCAGAGAGTTCTTGCCTAAGTCCTGTGTATATGGGGGTTCTGATTTGGATGTAACACGCGCTTTGGTAGCACGGTGCTAACCTACGAACGATTAGCCGTCTGAGAATAATCGTAACGCTCGGCATAAATCTTTAACGCACTCCTGAGAAATATATTGCTGTCTAACTTTTAAAGCGACTCTAATGAGACAAATCATTACTCAGGTTGATGCTTTCACCAGTACACCTTTCGCAGGGAATCCTGCTGCTGTCTGTGTTTTGCCTACTCCCCAAGACAAACGCTGGATGCAGAACGTAGCGCAGGAGATGAATTTATCTGAGACGGCTTTTTTAGTTAGACAGGATGATGGCTTCACTCTGCGTTGGTTTACGCCCACGGTGGAAGTACCGCTTTGTGGTCACGCAACCTTAGCTAGTGCCCATGTACTTTGGTCAGAGGGACATTTGTCACCGAATGAAGCTGCGCGTTTCTACACCAAAAGCGGAGTGCTGATTGCAAAGTTGCAAGGTGAGTGGATTGAGTTAGATTTTCCTGTGAATCACTCACAAGAAACGATCGCTCCTCCAGAACTCAGGGAGGCTTTGGGTGTACCATACAAATCTGTCTTGCAGAATTCACTAGGTTATTTAGTGGAATTGGAATCGGAAGACTTGGTGCGGCAAATGCAGCCTAATTTTCAATTACTAAAAACGTTGCCTGTTTCTGATGTTATAGTCACCAGCATTGCTTCTTTAGATTTAGATTATGATTTCGTCTCTCGCTTCTTTGCACCAGGAGTAGGTATTAATGAAGACCCCGTTACTGGGGCTGCCCATTGTTGTCTCGCTGCGTTTTGGCGCGATCGCTTGCACAAAGATGAGTTATTGGCTTATCAGGCATCCAGTCGCGGTGGGGTAGTGAAAGTACGCTATACAGGAGGCGATCGCGTTTTTCTTGCCGGACAAGCTGTAACTGTTATGCGAGGTGAGTTAATTACTGCATAAACCTAATATTACAAATCAATTGCATCCGGCAAAAACTCAGCATCGAGAACTTGGGGAATGGGATAAGGACATTTCACTGGAAACGTATCTATTGGTAGTTCAGTTTCATTACTAGCAGCTTTCAATCCGCGATGGTAACATTGGGCTAAAATTTCTTCTGGATAGGACTTGAGGCTGGGACTCTCTTGTAACAAATCTGTAATCCGGTTGCGTTGTTCATTAATCGTATTTTGCCAGGAGCCACTCCGCAAACTAGACTGATATTGCCACATGAGCAAATGCTGTAATAATACTTCCAAGCGGCTTTTTAATTCCCGCCGATCTGACCGTCCCAAGTTTTCAATCTCCTCAATCACAGCGTCCCAGTCTACCTGTTCAAATTGTCCAGCCCGAATGAGTTGTAGAGTCTGTTCTGTCCATGCTACAAAGTCTATTTCATACAACTGGGCTGCGCTTTTCGGAATCGGGGTCATGAGCTTGCTGCAATCCACGATCAACGAACTAAATTTGAAATCTTTTACACCCATCTTAACGTTAGGGGGCGAAGCGATCGCGTCTTTCTCGCCGCAGCCGTAACTGTTATGCGAGATGAGTTAATTACCGCTTCATTTTAATAAGCTAACATGGTGAAATGTTATTGTTAGTCGATACAATCGCATTGTTAGTCGATACAATCGCATTGTTAGTCGATACAATCGCATTGTTAGTGAATACAAATGCATTGTCAGTCGATACAATCGCATTGTTAGTGAATACAAATGCATTGTCAGTCGATACAATCGCATTGTCAGTCGATACAATCGCATTGTCAGTCGATACAATCGCATTGTTAGTCAATACAATCGCATTGCAGTAGGTTGCATTTAGATGTGTATTAATGAAACATTCCCGCAGGGTAGCAGCAAAACAATGCCAAAATTGAAAAGCTCAGATTCCCGACTTTTAAGAGAAGTCGGGAATCTTGTTTCTGCGCGTTTGATTTAGGACTGCTATATATACGATTAAGTTTTTTTCATTTGTCACAATATTAAAAGAAGCCTATATTTAGTTTTAAAAATGTCTGCTAAAAATACAAATAGTCGAAATCTGCTCATATCTGGTGACTGGCCAATCGAGCAATTACCTGGACTGAGCCACGAAGAACAATCTCAACTGCAAAATTATGGGATTACTAGCACAGTAGCGCTAGTCAAACAAGGCAAGACTCTAGAGGCACGGCTGGCGTTAGCAAATAAACTACAGATTCATCTTCAGTATGTAAATAAATGGATGGCTTTAGCTGACTTGGCGCGTATTCCCAGTGTAGGCGTACAATATTGTGGTTTATTGCTCCATGCAGGTATTGGTTCTGTAGCACAGTTGGCTCAGACTCCGACTCACAGATTGCACCAACAAATTATGCGTTTGCAAGTAGCAACAATGCAACGACGAGATTTGTGTCCAGCGATTGAGCTAGTACAACAGTGGAGTCAGCAAGCGAAAGCAATCATTAGTTAGGAATGAGGAGTTAAAATTCATAATTCATAATTTATGATTCTTCACTCTTTGGCTAAAACACCATTAAGGAAGATATCAGCGAGTCCTTCTGCCATTTCCTGCATTTGTTGGGGGGAAGCATCAGGTTCTATGAGGGTGTTGTTAGAAAAACCTGCGATCGCAAACATTCCCAAGAAAACTTTAGCAACCAGCTTGGCATCCATTTGGCGATAAATGCCTTTGTCCATCGCTGTTTGAAAGAACGCTTCGCCGACATCGGTCATTTTAGTAATCACTTCTAATTGGATGCGATCGCGCAAATCGGGGTGAAACTGCACCTCCATAAAACAAACGCGCATCAAATCGGCATTTTTTTGGAAATTCCACATCCGGCGACGCATCACTTGAGCTACGGCTTTATAGCTGCCCATCTCACTCAATTCTGTCAGCAAATCTGTAAGAATCTCTACCCAGCCACTCGTAGCTACTTCCACCAAAATTGCCTTTTTATTGGGAAAATGACGAAATAGAGTACCTTCAGCTACACCTGCCGCCTGTGCTAAATCACGGGTGGTAGTGCCGTCAAATCCCTGAGCGGCGAACAATCGTTGTGCTGCCTGTAAAATCCGGGTGCGCGTCTGAGCCTCTGAGGGTGGGGAAGAATTAAAAACTCGCATAACAGTTATGGTGAGATTTGCAGAACAAAATTTGTAGCATTATTGTCTAACATCAAGTAAAAAAGCCACTGAAAGCTTAATACAAGATTAACGTCCTTTTGCTAAGTACCCTGTTTCTTAGGTAGTGTAACTTTATCTTAATTTTCGCTTATGAACCAGATCAGTCGGTCAATTTTAGATTTTAGATTGGGGACTTTCCTGCGAAACGCTACGCGTAGCTTGCAACTCCAGCGGAGTACGACTTCTCTACCAGACGCGCCAGGGACGCTCAGGAACCATCGAACGATTTTGGATTGGTTAGATAAAGTATCTGTCAGATTGCGGTGGTTGTTTGTCACTTTGTTGGCTTTGATCGTCCTTTGGTGGGGATTACTGCCAGAAATTGCTCTGGCTCAAACTCAAACGGTACTTCCTCAAGCAGCCAAAACTCAAACCCCACCGATTCAAAGTTCGATCCAACCTTATCTGGATCGAGTGATTAAGCAGTTAACGGAGTTTCGCCTCGACAATGGTCTAAAATTTATTGTCTTGGAACGACATCAAGCGCCCGTGGTTTCCTTTCTTACCTATGCCAATGTCGGTGGTGTGGATGAGTCAGATGGTAAAACTGGCGTAGCTCACTTTCTTGAGCATTTGGCATTCAAAGGCACAACGCGCATTGGCACACAAGACTACAAAGCAGAAAAACCCCTACTAGAGCGCTTGCAGCAGTTAGATACTCAAATTAAAACAGCGAAAGCTGAGGGCAAAAAAGATGAAGTTGCTCGGTTAGAAACTGAGTTTAAGCAAGTAGAATCACAAGCAGGTAAGCTAGTCAAGCAAAACGAACTAGGGCAAATTGTGGAACAAGCGGGAGGCGTGGGTTTAAATGCCAATACTTCTACTGAAGCCACCCGTTATTTTTACAGTTTTCCTGCCAATAAGCTGGAACTTTGGATGTCGCTGGAATCGGAACGATTTCTCGATCCTGTAATTCGTCGTGAGTTTTATAAAGAGAAAGATGTAATTTTAGAAGAACGCCGGATGCGGGTGGAGAATTCACCCATTGGACTGATGGTGGAAAAGTTTATTGATACTGCTTACAAAGTTCATCCTTACAGGCGTCCAGTGATTGGTTATGACGAAGATATCCGCAATCTGACACCAGAAGATGTTCAGAATTTTTTTGATACTCACTATGTACCAAGTAATTTAGCGATCGCCATTGTCGGAGATGTTAAGCCGGCTGAGGTGAAAAAACTGGCGCAAACTTATTTTGGCCGCTATCAAGCAAAAACCAAAGCTGTTGAACAAATCCCGATGGAACCGTCACAACAACAAACACGGGAAGTTACTTTACAGCTACCTTCTCAACCCTGGTATTTAGAAGGTTATCATCGTCCGGCAATTACCCATCCAGATAATGCAGTCTATGAAATCATTGGCAGTTTATTAAGTGATGGACGCACGTCGCGGTTGTATAAGTCTTTGGTAGAAAAGCAGCGTTTGGCGCTAAATGCCCAAGGTTACAGTGGATTTCCTGGAGATAAGTACCCGAACTTGATATTTTTCTATGCTCTCACAGCTCCGGGTCATACAGTTGATGAGTTGGCGGTGGCTTTGCGTCAAGAAATTGACAAATTAAAAACTGAGCCTGTAGAAGCGGCTGATTTAGAACGGGTGAAAACCCAAGCAGGGGCGGGTTTGTTACGTACCCTCGATTCAAATATGGGAATGGCTCAACAATTGTTGGAATATGAGGTAAAAACTGGCTCTTGGCGGAATTTGTTTAAGCAGTTGGATGATATTTCGGCGGTAAAGACGGCTGATATTCAACGGGTGGCAAAGGAGACATTTACGCCGGAAAATCGCTCGATTGGGAAGTTGTTGTCGAAAGAAGCTTAAGAGAAACAAACCGCAAAGGACGCAAAGGGCACAAAGGAAGAAAGATATGCAGAGGTACAAGGTGAAGGGTAAAAGGCAGATAGTGTTAAAGATTCAAAATGGTAAGGGGTTTATTTATGCTTTGGTTGCTGTTTTTGCATGTTTACTTTTAACTTGTAATTTTTCTCTGGCGGCGACGGTACAAGCAAAGCATTATAGTGAGTTGCAGTTGCCACCGCTACCTGAGATTAAGTTACCGAAATATGAGCGGTTTGTTCTCCAAAACGGCTTGGTTGTCTATTTAATGGAGGATCACGAGTTACCGTTGGTGAATGGGACGGCGTTTGTACGGACAGGGAATCGCTTGGAACCACTGGAAAAAGTCGGTTTAGCTGGTTTTACAGGCGCGGTAATGCGAACTGGGGGAACTAAGAAGCATTCGGCTGATGAACTCAACGAGATATTGGAACAACGGGCGGCATCTGTAGAAGTTGGTATTGCTGAAACTTCTGGTAGTGCTAGCTTTGACGCACTCAGTGAAGATTTAGAAACTGTGTTTGGGCTGTTTGCGGAGGTGGTGCGATCACCAGTATTTGCTCAAGAAAAGCTAGACTTAGCTAAGACACAAGCTAAGGGTGGCATTGCCCGTCGCAATGACGATCCAGATGACATTGCTAGTCGAGAATTTAAGAAATTAATCTATGGGAAAAATAGTCCCTATGCTCGCACGATAGAGTATGCAACGGTAGATCAGGTTTCTCGTGAGGATTTGCTCAAGTTTTATCAGCAATATTTCCACCCCAATAATATGATTTTAGGGATTGTGGGGGATTTTAATGCGAAGAAAATGCGATCGCTCGTTCAAGCTAAGTTTGGCGACTGGAACCGCAACCCAGGTATTGCTAAACCCAAATTACCATCGGTTTCGCCAGCTAATACAGGTGGAGTCTTTTTTGTAAATCAGCCACAACTAACACAAAGTAGTGTGCTTATCGGGCATTTAGGCGGACGGTTCGACAATCCCGATTATGCGGCGCTGGATGTATTAAATGGGGTATTAAATGGGTTTGGTGGACGCTTATTTAATGAAGTGCGATCGCGTCAAGGTTTAGCTTACTCTGTCTATGGCCAGTGGAGTCCCCGCTACGACTATCCTGGCATGTTTATTGCTGGTGGACAAACGCGATCGGATGCTACTGTGCAGTTTGTCAAAGCTTTACAAGCTGAAATTAAGCGCATCCAAACTCAAAGAGTAACAGTAAAAGAACTGGCTTTTGCCAAAGAGTCTACACTCAACTCTTTTGTATTCAACTTTCAAGACCCCAACCAGACCTTATCACGGTTGATGCGATACGAATATTACGGCTATCCTGCTGATTTTCTCTTTCGCTATCAAAAAGCCGTCGCCACTACCACCGCCGCTGATGTGCAACGGGTAGCACGAGAATACCTCAAGCCAGAAAGGATTGTAACTCTAGTCGTGGGGAATCAAACCGCCATTCAACCGCCATTGACGCAGCTAGCAGCACAGGTGACACCAATAGATGTAACGATTCCTGGTTCGCAACCACAGGCGAAGAATTAATCAAAAATTGCGAGCAAGAAATTCAGCCTGCTTTTAGATGGCGAATGCGGATCATGAATTTGATCGTGTTTCGTTACTTGAGCATTCTTACTAGGTTTACCACGTCCTTTGTATTGGAAAACTGCAACAGCTTTGATATCAACAAGCTGATCTAAAGGCAACTGACAATTTATGACTTTATGCCATGAGTGCATCTTTTTCACAGGCAAATTGTTATTGGCACAACTGCCTTAGTTGTGATTGAGCTTTGGTCAGTTGCTTTTCTAAACGTTAAAACGTTGTCCACCGGATAACATACCCCCACCTTTGAGTACTTGACTAACTTAGGACTTACGCAAAATATCTCTCAAACTCTGATTTCTCCGTGTCGCGCCAGTTGCTAAGAAAGCGGGAACGCTAAGAGCGAACAAGTCGGGGAACCGCAAGGGCGCACTGGCTTCTCTGCGCCTCTGCGGTAGCCTGCGGCAAGCCGCTTCTCTACGAGAGGCTACGCCAATGCGTCTACGTTATTCCGTAACTCGTGCATAAGTCCTATAACTACTCAAATTAAATAATTTCCTTCATTATCGGGAAATGACCGAGGACAAGTTGGAGTAACAAATAGAAACTAAATCAGGAACCAAAACCTCTGGGAACTCCAGAGGTTTTTCTTTAAACTACGCTTTTCTATGTAGGAGCGATCGCCCCTGTATACACTTCTATAAGGGGTTTTTTAAGCAACAGTTCTCAACATAGATGAGGTTTAATTCATAATTCGTAATTAATAATTAATTAATTTTGGGTACTGAACCATCTAATTTCAGTCCTATTTTGGTAGGGAAGCAGGATGAGCAGCGGCTTTGGCCGCTTATCCTGTCTCCGCTACATAGTCTCAGGTTATAAATCTACGTTACTTAGTAATGATTCAGGTTAATACCAGCTTCTTTTGCCATTGCTTCTAACCCTTTAATATCTAGGGTTTTGATTGCTTTGGTAGACAGCTTTAATTTTACCCAACGATTTCCGCCTGCCCACCAAACACGCTTGCTTTGCAGATTGGCGTGCTGAAGGCGTTTAGTACGGCGGTGGGAGTGAGAAACAGCAAAGGCGTTATTTGCCTTCTTACCAGTTAGTTCACAGCGACGGGACATAGCAAGTATCTCCAGATTGTTATTTTAATACAGCCTTTCCATTTTAGGTCTTAGGCAACAGAAGTAGGAAAGGAAGGAGAGGGGAGATGGGGACAGGGGGAGAAATAACTCCAAACTCCTGTACAGGCGCGATTAATCGCCTCTCTCCAAAGTACAGACGCGATTAATCGCCTCTCTCCAAACTCAGCACTATTTACTAGCTTGTTCCGTCAGCTTGGTGAGTACCTCATTCGAGCGCTCGACAAAGGATTTCATCCCCTCAGCGTCAAATCCTTTCTGAGACATCAGCGCTAAATCGTAGACATGTTGACAAATCAAGTTTACTAACTGATCTGTAGGCGATTGACCGTCACCTTGAATAATACTACCTTGGTTAAGATTTACCAGATTTTGAATCAGTGGGTGAGCAGTATTCACCAGCAAAATGTGATCTTCAGGAAACTCTGCTGTTTGCTGCTGCATCATGGCGTTCATTTCTCGCATACGGCGGAGAATCTCTGGTAAAAGCACGATCGCAGGTGGTGTACCTTGAGGATCGTCTGATTTCAAAGCTTCGGTACGGATGTTGAGTTTAGGTTTGTTGAGAGATTTCTCAAATAACTCTTTGATACTCTCACTCCGGGTTTTGTTCGTCTTGGGATCAACAATTTCCGTAGCTTTGTCTTGTTCCAGCAGGGTATTATCTAAATCTGAGTCCACCCGCGTAAATTTAACATCCTGATATTCCCGCTCTAAGAAGTTGATAAAGTGGGTGTCGATGAAGGAGTCCATAAACAGGACTTCCAAGCCTTGATTTTTGTGTAGTTCTATATAGGTAGCTTGGGTTGCTGCATCGGTACTGTAGAAAACCCGGTTTTCGTGACGTTCTTTGTTACGTTCTAGATATTCTTTGAGCGTAGTATAGGGAGCATTGGGTTCTGAAAAATCAGGACTGGCTGAAGCAGGAGTGACATCTTGCCAAGCATCTCCCTCTGAAGACTGTACTTCGACTACTGGAGTTTCAGCAGCAGGTTTTTCTGTCAGCTTGGCGGTAGTGCGGAAGACGATAATATCTTCGATTTGTTTTTTGAATTTCTCGTCGTTGAGAACGCCAAATTTTACAAAAGTACCGAGGTCTTTCCAGGCGCTAATGTATTGTTCACGGTTGTCACGGAAAAGTTCTTTGAGGCGATCGCCTACTTTCTTGGCAATGTAATCACCAATTCGCCGCACGGTGCGATCGCCTTGCAAAGCGCTGCGCGATACGTTCAGAGGAATATCGGTGCTATCAATCACACCCCGCATTGGAGTTAGAAATTGCGGAATAATTTCTTCGCAGTTGTCGCTAACAAAAACTTGATTACTAAATAGCTTAATCTGCCCTTTAGTAACATCTACATCCGGCCTCATTTTGGGAAAATACAGAATCCCGTTGATGATAAAGGGATAGTCAGTATTTAGATGTACCCATAACAGCGGTTCTTCCTGAAAAGGATACAGGTAGCGGTAAAACTCTAAATATTCTTCTTGACTTAGATTACTTGGAGACTCTCGCCACGGTGCTATTTGCTTATTTAATACTTCACCTTCTAGTTTTATCGGTACTGGCAAGAAATCGCAGTAGGTCTTGACAAGATTCTTAATCCGTGCGTCTTCTAGAAATTCCTCCTCTTCTCCTTGCAGGCTGAGAGTAATAGTAGTGCCGCGAGTTGTCCGGGGCGATTCTTCTAAGGTAAATGCTGGGGAACCATCACAAGTCCAGTGAACTGCCTGTGCCCCTTCTTGGTAAGATAAAGTATCAATTTCTACCTTTTGCGCCACCATGAATGAGGAGTAGAAGCCAAGACCAAAGTGACCAATAATCGGTTGATCCGATTTGCCTTCATACTTATGAATAAATTCTTCAGCACTAGAGAAGGCAACCTGATTGATATATTTCTTAACTTCTTCTGCGGTCATCCCGATACCGTTATCGGAGATGGATAGGGTTTTGTTATCTTTGTCAATGGCAATTTCAATTTCTGGTTCGCCAATATCTCCAGCGTAATCTCCAGCGCGGGATACCATTTTCAGCTTTTGGATGGCGTCTACGGCGTTGGATACCAGTTCCCGCAAGAAGATTTGATGATCTGAGTAAAGCGACTTCTTAATGATCGGGAAAATATTCTCAGTATGAATACTGATAGTGCCTTGTTCTAGCATAATTGGTAATCTTCGACGTTAGTATCTGAAATGATGATAGTGGCTAATACTGGCTAATACAGCCTAACCCTCTGTTTTCCAGGATAAACCCGGAGAACACAGAAAGGCATGATACCAATTAGGATTTTAAAACCATAACTTAGGTGATTGCTCCTTTTTTGAGCATTGTTTGCCCCCATTTTCTGATTCGGATTTCCCTACTCCCGATTTTCATCGCAGGTTTATTAGCCCGCATCCTCCGACCAAGCTGTAAAAATTAAACTGGGATTAGACGTTGATTTAATGTCTTTAACATCAGCGCTGACAGAAAGATTATTCTAAGCAGCTTTTGAAGATATATCACCTTCTCACTTCTACTTAAAATACTAGTTTAAATTAACAAAATTCTTGGTTTTGGATGATGAAGACTGAGAAACTGAAAATCACAACATAATTCATCTAGAAGCAGGAAACTGATATAGCGATCGCCTTCTCACTTTACGGCTTCTGCGATCGCACAGCGTCTCGTAGAGAATAAGAAAAATGAACCCACGCAGGTGGGTTTTATCTGTGTAGCCGCCATTTATAATCACCTTCTCAGACTATGTAGCAATCTGTGGTACTGACACCTTCACTGGCACTTTTTTACTAAAAGACAGACCGTTTTCATTTTTGTCAATCATAATCGTGTCTCCAGAGATAAAAGTATTTTCCAATAACTTGGTGGCGAGGGGGTTTTCTACTTCTCGCTGAATTGCCCGTTTCAGTGGACGGGCACCATAAACTGGGTCATAGCCTGATTCGACAAGGTGATCACAAGCAGATTGGGATATCTCAAAGGAGATTTTTTGCTCACGCAGGAGATTTTCTACCCGTTTGAGTTGAATGCGGATGATATGCCGCATTTCCGTGCGATTTAAGGTATGGAAGAGAATAATATCATCAACGCGGTTGAGAAATTCCGGGCGGAAATGCGATCGCAAGGCTTCCATTACCCGCTTCCGCATCGTTTCATACTTGGAATCATCACCAGCTACATCCAAGATATGTTCGCTACCAATGTTACTGGTCATCACAATAACGCTGTTGCGAAAATCTACCGTTCTCCCCTGAGAGTCAGTAATTCTCCCATCATCTAACACCTGCAATAAAATATTAAACACATCGGGGTGCGCCTTTTCCACTTCATCCAACAGCACCACTGAGTAGGGACGGCGGCGAATCGCCTCGGAAAGTTGACCGCCTTCTTCATATCCTACATATCCTGGAGGCGCTCCCACAAGGCGAGAAACTGAGTGTTTTTCCATATACTCAGACATATCCAAGCGCACCAATGCATCATCAGAATCAAAGAGAAACTGAGCTAAAGCGCGGGCGAGTTCAGTTTTACCCACACCTGTAGGGCCCATGAACAAAAATGAACCAATGGGACGAGAGGGGTCTTTCATCCCCGCACGCGCGCGACGAATCGCTGCTGATACGGCTTCTACAGCCTCTTCTTGCCCAATGACTCGTTGATGTAAATGACTTTCTAGTTGCAGTAATTTTTGCCGTTCCGATTCCAACAAGCGATTGACGGGGATTCCTGTCCACTTGGCGACGATTTCGGCAATATCGGCTTCAGTGACTTGTTCTCGCAGCAACGTGGAACCTTGGTTTTGAATTTCTAAAAGGCTCGCTTCTTTGGCTTCGCGCTCGTGCTGTACTCCCTCCAATTTGCCATATTTCAGTTGGGCAGCTTTATTCAGATCATAAGCACGTTCCGCCTGTTCAATTTGCACTCGCAGCGCATCTTCTTCTTTCTTTAAGGCGCTTATCGCCTCCAATATCTGCTTTTCACCTTGCCATTGCTCATTAAATATTTTCTGTTTTCCCGTTAAACTAGCGATTTCTTGTTCAATTCGCTGCAAACGTTCTTTAGTTTGGGGAGTTCCCTTTTCTTCGCCAGCTAATGACAGCTTTTCCATTTCTAACTGCATGAGGCGGCGATCAATGGTTTCTAATTCCGCTGGTTTGGAGGTAATTTCCATTTTCAACTGTGCTGCTGCCTCATCCACCAAATCAATAGCTTTATCTGGCAAAAAGCGATCGCTAATGTAACGCGCTGACAGAGTTGCTGCTGCTACCAAAGCCGAATCAGAAATTTTGACATTGTGATGAACTTCATAGCGTTCTTTCAATCCCCGAAGAATGGAAATAGTATTTTCCACACTTGGCTGATCCACAAATACTTGCTGAAAGCGGCGTTCCAAGGCAGCGTCTTTCTCAATGTGTTTGCGGAACTCGTCGAGGGTAGTAGCACCAATGCAACGCAGTTCTCCCCGCGCCAGCATTGGTTTGAGCAGATTTCCGGCATCCATTGCCCCTTGTTGAGTGGAACCAGCGCCGACTACAGTATGCAATTCGTCAATAAACAGTACGATGTCACCGTTAGATTCTGTAACTTCCTTGAGGACTGCTTTCAAGCGTTCTTCAAATTCTCCTCGCAATTTTGCCCCAGCAATCAAACTACCGATATCTAAAGAAATGAGTTTGCGGTTTTTCAAAGATTCGGGAACATCACCATTTACCATCCGCTGTGCCAAAGCTTCGGCGATCGCTGTTTTACCTACCCCAGGTTCACCAATTAATACCGGGTTATTTTTGCTCCGACGAGACAATACTTGAATTACCCGCCGAATTTCGTCATCCCGCCCAATCACCGGGTCAAGTTTTCCAGATTTTGCCTGTTCTGTCAAATCTCTGCCAAATTTTTGTAAGGCTTCATAGCGGGATTCTGGGGTTTGATCTGTCACCTTTTGGCTACCACGAATGGTTTTGATGGTAGTTTCTAGTTTTTCTGTATCTGCACTAAAGCTTTTAAGTATCTTTCGTCCAATGCGATCGTCTTCAGCAAATGCTAAGAGGATGTGTTCCACGGAAATGTAGGAGTCTTTCATCCTGGTTCTAGCTTCCTCGGCTCGGTCTAGTAAAACATCTAAATTGCGGCTAAGGTAAAGCTGATCACTTTTACCAACTTTGGGCTGACGTTGAGTAAAGGCTTCTAGCTGCTGTTGCAAGCGGATTGGATCGACCTCAGATCGAGCCAGGATACGTATTGCTAAACTAGTGGGTTCTTCTAACAGGGCAAGAATTAAATGTTCAACATCTAGTTGCTGTTGTTGATAAGCACGGACTATATCCTGAGATTTAACAATCGCTTCCCAGGCTTTATCAGTAAATTTATTCGGATCTGTAGGTTGCATCTTTAAAATTTTGGAATTTTGATTTTTAGTTTAGGGATTGAGGAACTCGGGGCCCCCTCTGGGGATAAGGGGCAATGGGGACTGGGGATTGGAAAAACTCTTCCCTAGTCACTAATTATCCAAACATTCTCAGCGTATATCCGCGTGTATCGTCGGTGGCAATTTAGGATTGGTAATTTGGTGATAGTTCACGCTATTACCTATTTCTTAATTTAAAACGAAAACACTGCTCTGAGCGGACTTTCCCAAATGGTGCTATTGGAGCGATGTTGACGACGGGCTATTCGGCGTCGCTATTAGTGTTGCTGATCACGACAGTATGGGGATAATATTAATAGGATTTACGCAGAGGAGATTTCCTAGCCCGTCTAAAAATGGGAGGCAAAAAGCGAAAAGTCTCGCGCGTCTGAGTAACAGGACTGCGAGACGCCAGTGTGCAGAAAAAATTAGTTTCCCCGTATCTAGCTCAACTTTTTAAGACATCGGTGTGGATTTTCTTATCCGTTTATTGCCTTTGACAGGGTTTTCCTCCCCACTCAGGATTCAGCACTACTAAAGCTTAGATCCATCACCTACATTCTTAATTATAAGAATTACTGACTTACAAGTTGCTCTTGTGATTCCTGTTTGACTGCTGACCCTTGAGTTCCCAGTTGAATCAATTCAATTTTATACCCATCTGGATCTTCCACAAAAGCAATTACTGTCGAACCATGTTTCATCGGCCCTGGTTCACGCACGACTTTACCGGCTTGATTGCGGATTTCCTCACATGTAGCGTAAATATCATCAACGCCAAGGGCAATGTGACCATAAGCATTACCCAATTCGTATTTTTCCACCCCCCAGTTGTAAGTTAGTTCTATTACCGTATTGTCGCTTTCGTCACCGTAGCCAACAAAAGCCAAGGTAAATTCTCCCCCTGGATAATCTTTCCGGCGCAGTAGTTTCATTCCCAGAAATTCACAGTAGAACTTTAAAGACTCTTCCAGGTTGCCCACCCGCAGCATTGTATGTAGTAATCGCATATTGACCTTCTGTTTTTGCTCTGTTGAGTATTGCTTTCTGCCAACATTTTACAGAAGTTGCCAATAAAGCCCACGCCTGGAAGGTGTGTGATTGTCAAAAAGCTTCAATTTTCAAGGTAGAGACGTGATTTATTAGATTTGGATCTGGAATGCGGCAAGTCGTAATTTGAGGCAGAGTTTCCAGACAAGTCTATTGATTACTATTGAAGCTCTGTAATTTTAGCTAGCGCCTTTTGGTAATCATCCGCTTTACTTTGTTGCTTATAAAGGTCTGCGGCTTTTTGAAAGTCCTGACGTGCTCCTTGATTATCTTTTACTTGAATGCGGGCAAGACCGCGATGGTAGTAAACATCAGCAAATTTGCCATCAACAGCAATTGGTGTCCTTGTTAGAGTAATTTTTAAGTTATTTTTATCAGAGCGGTTAATTTGCAGGCTGATTTTAGTACCTGTTTGACCGCGAATCAGTTTTATTACCTGTTCTAAACTCAGATTTGCCGTGGATTGACCATCAATTGCTAAAATTTGGTCGCCCGTTTTTACCCCACCTTTTTGAGCGGGAGAATTTTCAATAACTTTGGAAACTGTTGGCAATTTAGTTAGAGGATTGATTTCTGTTTTAACACCAATACCAGAGAATTCCTGGGAACGCAATATCTGGTCGTAATCTGCGATTGCTTTTTTATAATCTTTAAGTTGAGCCTGAGCTTGTCCGCGATTGTAGTAGGCGTCAGTATCGTCAGGTTTGAGACGAATTACTTCGCTGAAATCGGCTACTGCTCCTTTATAGTCTTGCTGTTGCAAGTAGACTTCGCCACGAGCTTTGATAACATCAACATCGTCAGGCTTGAGACGAATTGCTTCGCTAAAATCTGCTATTGCTCCTTTATAGTCTTGCTGTACCAAGCGAATTCTCCCACGAGCTTTAATGGCTTCAATATCTCCTGGTTTGAACTGTAGTAAGCGAGTAGTCCAATCGCGATATTTTATCACCTCAGCATCTTTGGGTTTGAGACGAATTGCTTCATTGAAATCAGCTATTGCCCCTTTATAATCTTGCTGTAATACAAAAATCAGCCCACGAACTTTAATAGTTTCAGCATTTTCAGGATCGAGACGCACAGCTTCATTGTAGTCAGCCAGCGCTCCCTTTAAGTCTTTCTGTTGAGCGCGAAGCGCACCCCGAAATGAATAGGCTGCGCTTTCGATATATTCTGGATTCAAGCGAATTGCTTCGTTTAAATCAGCCATTGCTCCTTGTAAGTCTCCCGTGCCATAGCGTGCTGCACCCCGAGCAAAGTACGCCCAAGAACCAGGATGGTATTTCACTGTTTGGTTTGAAATTTCAAGTGCTTCGGGAAAACGTTTTAAGCTAATCAGCATTAGGCTGCGAGATATCTGAACGCTGGCATCATTGGGGTCGAGTTTTGCTACTTGGTCAAATGAATATAGCGCCTCTTGATATCGTTGTTGTAAGTTGGCAAGAGTTAAGCCACGCAAGCGCCAAGCAGAAGCAAATTTCGGCTCAATTTGTATGGCTCTATCAAAGGATTTCAGGGCTTCTCCATATTCTTCACCCACCTGCATGAAACCTCGTAGATACCAAGCTTGATAAAAATTAGGCTCTAGTTTAATTGCTCGGTCAATAGCCCTCATTGCCTCGTTTTTTTCATTTTTATCTGCCTGTTCTGACGAGTTTAGCTTCACTTGCCAGCCATAATTGAGCCAGTCAATGGCATCAGCATTATCCTTGGGTTTCTTTACCTTAAATAAAGCTTCTAATATTGATTTTGTCTCTTGTGGTGTCAGTTGCGGTGGTGCATTATTCTCCACTCTCAATATGGGAGCCATACCGACCGACTGCGCCCAACGGACAAAGCTGCTGATGGGAACACCCCAACTAAAACCCAATGTTATCAAACGTCTTTGACCAGCTTTATCTGTAATTTCTTCTATTTCTGCTTTGCCATGAATACCAATGACGCGCCCACGAGTATCTAATACTGGCCCACCGCTCATTCCTTGGTCTGTGAGATTGGTATATATTAGCCCATACCCGTAGCTCAAAGACAAAGAGTTCTTAGCTAAAAAAGAACCAATTTGTTTTGATGCTACACGCCCAGCTGTAAACTGACGCTGTGTTTGTTCGCTTCCAGGTTTTAACCCCAGCCACCCAGAAACAAAAATGAAGTTTTTATCTTCAACAATGTCGTAGTTTGCTAGAGTAGCGACGCGATAATCTTGCTCACTAGTAAACTCCAATATCGCTAAGTCTGTGTCTGGTACGGTTTTCAGATTGTCGTCATTCACCCTGAATTGATATTGTTTGCCATCAGGGGTGATTACCTCTAGAACGGTGCGATCACATTTTTGAGATGGACGAACAACGTGTTCGGCAGTGAGGACGCTGTAAGTATTTCCCTGTTTACCAATAATTACTCCCGACCCACTACACTCACGTAAAGTTGGCACATCTATTCGTACCGTAATTTCTTGGGCTATGTTGTTGACTTCATTAGCAATGGGAGGAAGACTTGAGGTAGAGGGTGCGTTAGCTGCTGGTAAGGATTCTTTTGAAGTGTACCCAGGAGCTAAACGAGCAAATGTCTGGATCGGAATTCCCCAACTATAACGGCTCATTAAATCTCGTAAGGCTTCAGTCGGTTGGGAACCATCTTCATAAATATAAGGATTTCCCCAGAGCGGATAGGCATGGATACCATTGATACCGATTACTTGCCCCCGACGATTCAGTATCGGGCCGCCGCTCATGCCCTTTTCAATTTCGTTGCTGTAGCCTATTTGATATCCTTCCTTAAAAGCTCGCTCTGGCACTAGCAAAACCTGGCCTGTTTGGAAGACAAATCCTTGAGATGCAGACGGATTAGCCTCAAAGGGAAACCCCGCTGCATATATTGGTTCATTAACTGTGATCGTTGATAAATTTCCGAGGGGGGCTAAAGTATAGTTAGCATTAGCACGGAACTCCAACAGAGCCAGATCATTGCCCTGAAAGTTGACTCCCTTAACCAAGCTAGCTGGGTGTTTTTTCCCGTCTTCTGTTTGGATTTGAACAGGTTTACCTGATTCTAAAACGTGTCGATTAGTCATAACCGTATAAACTCGACCATCTTTCCTAAGTAAAATACCTGAGCCACTATTCTCGCCAGATAAAATCTTTACGGTTATTGATCGAGCCAGCTGTTTGAGTTGTTCTGGCGATCGCTGGGAAGTTGGCTGTTGAGCAGAAACTTTTGGGGAAAAGATGCTCAAATAAACAGCTTGTATAGGCAACATCAACAGTATGCCCATCCAGGCAATCAGAGCCAGTGAGCGATGGTACATTAGTTTTTGTCTCATGTTGCTTTTACCACTTGCAAATTTCTATACAAAATATGTTTAATGAGCATCCCACTACCTACCAAGATTAGTATTAATTTTTTACCTGTGCTGCTTTTCCGTTTAGTAATATACTCATATCAATGTATATTTGAGAAGAAGCATCTTCAGATTGAAGAATGGGTCCGCGAGCACGATAACCTATATCTACAAGGTTTTGAAGTACTGAACTAGCGTTCCGATCCGACTTAAGTGTGAATAGTAATTGACTACAAGGCCCACCGTATTGACTAGCCGCACATATCACTGCTTGACCACTAGAAATACCAGATGTCATGTAGTTCAAAATACCTTTTTCATAGGCATTTTGAAATCTGGAAGATACCTCTTGACACCGTACTTGTGGAGTATAATTTCCTAAATTTTTAACCCAGCGAATCACCGGAATCTTCTTATTGTTGTAGTTTTTGGCATATGTAGTCCATACACCATTATCACTTCTTTCACAAAAGTAAGTTTGAGCTTGAGCTAAACTGGGTGGACTGATAGTAGCAAAACTACTTAGAGCAATTGTACCTGCCGTCAGTACCTGCATAAATAAGTGGGGTTTCATCGTTGGTAGTTCTCATTAAAGATGATGAAAGTCATAGATACTATGTATTTACCACAAAATGACAACCATATTACATTTTAAAGTAATGTAAAGATTTATTCAGGTATAACCCACTAAAATAACTTAATCCCTTATCAAACATCCTCTGAGAAAGAAACTCAGTTTCTGTATGCAGTTGGGTTTCTCAAATATCAGTTAGCTGTAAATGATCACTATGTTACTGTCACTAATAGCTGATTGAGGAATTTTTGGTAACAAATAACGGCTTTTAAGCAATAGAAAAATCTGTATATTTGCTGATTTATCTTGTTAAAATCCTGTACTTACTAATTAATTTCCAAGGAATTAATCATTGTTTGTGCTGTTGGGAAATATTCAGCATATTTAGCCACATCTGCCGTATAAGTTATTATATATGCTTGATTATTTTTGACCATCCAAACTTGCAAGCGTTTAATGTTCATTCCATCTTCTTTAAAAGTGTAAATAACTTGATATGCAGGTCTATTTGCTAGTTGACTTTTGCCCTCTGCAATAATTTTAATATTTGGATCAGACTGTTTGACTTCATCCAAATAATACTTAGTAAATTGTTCTAATTCTTTATGAGTATATGGGGAATCTTGAACAATTAAATTGAGATTCTCTGAATAGGTATCTGCATTACCTTCTTGTGGCGAAATAAATTGAACTAGATTGCCAGTTATGCGGTCTGGAGTTATAGTTTTTTTCCAAGTTGGGGGATATTTGATGCTGATGCCATAAACGGTATTATTATAAATCTCCAGGCTATTATTACGTAGTATAATGATAAACAAGAAAGCAATAACAGTGGCAACAGTAACAATTCCTAAACCAATAATAGCCTTCCGCCAAATTAATTTTACAGGACGATTAGCTGGTGTCAAGTGTCGTAGGGATTGCAAAACTTCTGTTGCCGATTGATATCTCTGTCGAAAGTCATACTTGACCATTTTGTCTATAATTTTCGCGAACTGTTGGCTAACCTGTGCTTGATCACGCCAGATAATTTCACCTGTAAGATTATCTTTTGGTAATTGGATAGGGTTTAAACTAGTAAGGGCTTGGATACCAATCATTCCGACTGCATAAATATCACTGGATAACCGGGGCTGACCTTGACTTTGTTCGCTGGGTATATAGCCAGGTGTGCCAATTACAACTGTTGCTGTCATTTGTCCCTGAGCATTCACTACTTGAGAACTGATTTGTTTGACTGCTCCAAAATCAATCAGGACGATTTTCCCATCCTGTTGACGCCGCATCAAATTCGAGGGCTTAATATCCCGGTGGATGACATGATGCTGATGGACGAACTCTAATGCCTCTAAAATATCCTGCAACAGGGCAATAACCTTTTCCTGACTCCACTGCTTCTTCGGATTGATTTCATGACTCAAGTCATACCCTGCAATAAATTCTTGAACTAAATAAAACTTTTGGTCTTCTTCAAAATGCGCCAACAAGCGCGGAACCAGGTCGTGGCTCCCTAAGCGGTTGAGTACTTGAGCTTCAGTCGCAAATAGCCGTCGGGCGTGGGACAAAGTATTTAAATCTGTGGCTTTAGGCGAGAAGTGTTTCACAACACACTGGTCTTTATCAGGCAATTTCCTATCAATAGCTAGGTAAGTAGTACCAAAACCACCTTCTCCCAGTTTGCTGATAATTTCGTAACGCCCATCCAGGATTTTGCCTATCATTGTATTTACAAGTATGTTTGATTAATCTAAATTTTGACACGGAATATTATTTGTCGATAGTACAAAGAATTGTAACTATTTATATATTTAATATACGTAAATTTGACTCTCTACATCGTTGGTAGTGCCAAATTTTACTAAATGCTCACCATTGACTAAGAAAATGGGGTAAATGAAAGTGAGTTTAATCAAAAGCACAAAATTAAAAATTCATTAACAAAATCTCTGGAAATATTCTTTAATCTCAGCCAACAAAGTCTCTTAAACGCCTATGCTAGCGATTGGGTTAGGCAACTGGACTGTATGCGTAACAGACTCGAATAAAGGATAAAGTACAAATGAGTAACATTCTAGATACTGCCATTGAGGCGATCGCATCTCGTGAAATTCTCGATTCACGGGGTAGACCGACAATTGAAGCCGAGGTGCATTTAGCCAACGGTGTTGTAGGACTGGCGCAGGTTCCAAGTGGTGCCTCTACTGGCACTTTTGAGGCTCACGAACTGCGTGATGGCGATAAAAGCCGTTACGGGGGCAAAGGCGTACTTAAGGCAGTACAAAACGTCAAAGAAGCACTTGCTCCCCAATTGTTAGGCTTGGATGCCCTCAACCAAGAACTGCTAGACCGCACGATGATCGCTATAGATGGTTCTGCTAACAAATCCAATTTGGGGGCTAATGCGATTTTGGCGGTTTCCCTAGCAGCAGCCAAAGCTGGTGCCGAGTCTTTAGCAATTCCCCTATATCGCTATTTAGGTGGCCCTTTAGCGAATTTGCTACCAGTGCCGTTGATGAACGTGATTAACGGTGGGGCACACGCATCAAATAACGTGGATTTTCAAGAGTTTATGATTGTCCCAATTGGGGCAACTTCCTTCCGGGAAGCGTTGCGCTGGGGTGCAGAGGTGTTTGCCACCCTCAGTCAGGTGTTGGATGAAAAGGGTTTACTCACTGGTGTAGGCGATGAAGGTGGCTTTGCCCCTAACCTAGAATCCAATCAGGTGGCTTTGGAATTGCTAGTTGCTGCCATTAAGAAAGCTGGTTATAAGCCAGGGGAAGAAGTAGCTTTGGCGTTGGATGTGGCGGCTAGCGAGTTTTACAAGAATGGGCAGTATGTTTACGATGGTAAACCTCACGCCCCCACGGAGTTTATTGATTATTTAGGACAACTGGTTGATCAATACCCAATTGTGTCAATTGAAGATGGCTTGCACGAAGAAGACTGGCAAAGTTGGCAATTGCTCACCCAGAAGTTAGGTTCGCGGGTGCAGTTGGTAGGAGATGACTTGTTTGTTACCAACGCCACACGCTTGCAAAGAGGCATCCAGGAAAAAGCTGCTAATGCCATTTTGATTAAACTCAATCAAATTGGTTCTCTCACCGAAACCTTGGAAACGATTGATTTGGCCACTCGCAACGGTATCCGTTCAGTAATTAGCCATCGTTCTGGTGAAACAGAAGACACAATGATCGCTGATTTAGCCGTAGCAACCCGTGCCGGTCAAATTAAAACAGGTTCCCTCTGTCGCAGCGAACGCGTAGCAAAATATAATCGCTTGCTGCGAATTGAAGATGAACTAGGCGATCGCGCCGTTTATGCTGGTGCTGTGGGGTTAGGGCCGAAGTAGAGTTAGAAGTTAGGAGTTTTTAATTCATAACTAATCACTTCTAACCGGAGGCGGAGCGTCTTTGGCTCCGCTTTTAACTGAATTTAGGGATAAAACCCCAACTTGGGCAACCCCAAGGTTTCATCCCAGCCCATCATCAGGTTTAGACACTGAATCGCTTGCCCCGCCTGTCCTTTAATTAGATTGTCAATTGCTGACATGACAATCACGCGACCTGTACGCGGGTCAACTTCTACACCGATGTAACAAAGATTGCTGCCGTTAGCCCACTTGGTTTGGGGGTAAACACCGCTACCGCAGATTCTCACCCAAGGAGAGTTGCGGTAGAAGGCTGAGAAAATTGTAATTAAGTCATCTCGCACTAGACCAGGATCGCGCAGTGTGGCATATACCGTTGCCAAAATACCGCGCACCATTGGGATAAGGTGGGGTGTAAATTGGATCATGAGTTCGTGACCAGCTAAATCACTGCAAATTTGCTCAATTTCTGGGGTATGACGGTGACGGCCGACATTAAAAGCTGCTATGGAGTTGTCCGCCTCAGCTAGTAATAAGTTGGTTTGAGCTTGGCGTCCACTGCTAGATGTGCCGGACTTGGCATCGATAATAGCTGTTTCTGGTACGATTAAACCTTGCTTTAAGAGTGGCGAAAGTGCAAGGAGACTAGCAGTGGGATAGGAACCAGGACAACCAACGAGTTGAGCTTCGGCAATGCGATCGCGATACAGTTCTGGTAATCCATAAACCGCCATAGCAGCAGTTGAGCGATCGTTTCTCTGTGTCCCATACCAACTTGTATAAGTTGCCAAATCACTGAACCGATAGTCTGCACTCAAATCCAGTACTTTACATCCTTTGTCTAATAGTTTGGGCGCGATTTGGCAAGCCAGACCATTTGGTAAAGACAGGAAAACTACTTCACAGCGGTGAGCAATTATTTCTGGTTCTACCGCCTCTATTGGCAGGTTAGCTGCATGAGCCAGATGCGGGTAGATATCTCCAAAGCATTTCCCGATACTGCTCTCACCACCTAAATAAACCAGTTCGACTTCTGGATGATCCATCAGTAGTCGTACTAACTGTACTCCGCCATAGTCCGACGCGCCAACAATCCCAACGGGTACGCGTCTAAATTTGCCCATGATCTGAAATCCTTATCCCATGAATGGTTAATTCGTTCTCAGCTATCAACAATATCAGCGACTAGACTCACAGCGTACAAAACAGCTGAAACCCCTCTACTTTTTTTGGAAGCAAACAGGGAAGAGTACATGGCGAAGGGGTGAGGCGGTGAGCGAGTCGGAGTTTTTTGTACAAGACGCTGTGAGAAGGGGGTTCCCGTCGAGTCCCTTAGTGCTAGCGGTAGCGTTAGCGTTCGCGATAGCGCAGCGTTAGCGATAGCGAGGAACGAGCGTCGGAACGAGCGTCGGAACGAGCGTCACTTCCCAACCCGAAGGGTGAGGCGGCGAAATTATCAAATATTCTATTTGTCCCCCTTGTCCCCCTTGTCCTGTTCATCCTTGACTGTCGCTGCACTCTATTATTAAACGCCAATTTTAAAGGCAGAAATTTTTGCCACGTTATCAAATCATAAAATAACTCGGTAAGTGGGAAACTCAGTCACTTTAGGGCTGAGAGGGAAGTGACACTAAGGGCAAGCCCAGTCACCACTCGTGCAGTAAAAAATGCAGTCAGTCTATGTTAAAATTAAATTGTGAGTAGAAATAACTATTTACGTTTTGAAGCATCTTAGCACGGAGAAATCCCGGCTCCCATCAAACAACGGTTAGCAATAAGAGCTAACGGCACTATGACTTGAAAGAGCAAATAATGGTGAGTCCAGTCCTGTTCGCGTAGCATCTCCCTTAGGAGAAGGGTTTTCCGTTGAGCAGATTGTGTATATTACCACGTTTTGGCAAAGGGAATGGACTCTGAAAGCTTTAAGAAAAACAATAATTAAGCGCAATTGCAATACCTTTAGTAATAGTAGTTTTTTTGACCATCTAGGGGTATACTTGACTATCCCTTCCATGCTTGGCTTGGAGAAAGGAGCGTATCTTTAGACCTGAGAGTGTCAATGCTAGTCTACTTCTCTAGTCTTATAGAGAAGCTACAATCTAAAAGAATAAATTGTTAAAAAAATTTACGTTGGGAACTGGAAATCTTTCTGTGTCACAGCCTAATACTAGTCAAGCTTTTAAATTTGATTCGATTGATGCCGCCTTAGCAGACCTAAAAGGTGGTCGCGTGATTGTAGTGGTAGATGATGAAAATAGAGAAAATGAAGGCGACTTAATCTGTGCTGCCCAATTTGCCACACCTGACATGATTAATTTCATGGCCGTGGAAGCTAGAGGGCTGATTTGTTTGGCAATGACAGGCGATCGCTTAGACGAACTAGACTTACCCTTGATGGTAAGCAACATTACAGATACTAACCAAACTGCCTTCACTGTTAGTATTGATGCTAGCCCAGAATTGGGTGTAACCACTGGCATCTCAGCGGAAGACCGCGCCCGCACTATCCAGGTTACTCTCAACCCAGCCACAAAACCTACTGATTTACGTCGTCCTGGTCATATTTTTCCGATTCGGGCTAAAGCTGGAGGCGTACTCAAACGCGCAGGACATACAGAAGCTGCTGTGGACTTAGCTAGGCTAGCAGGGCTATACCCAGCCGGGGTAATTTGTGAAATTCAAAACTCCGATGGTTCAATGGCGCGGTTACAACAATTAGTTGAATACGCTAGACGTCACAATTTAAAAATTATTAGTATTGCGGATTTAATCAGTTATCGCCTACAGCACGATCGCCTCGTGTATCGTGAGGTGATAACCAAGCTGCCTAGTCAGTTCGGTCAGTTTGAAATTTACGCCTACCGCCATACTCTGGATAATACAGAACACGTTGCAATTGTCAAGGGAGATCCAGCTAACTTCAAAGATGAGCCTGTGATGGTGCGGATGCACTCAGAATGCTTAACTGGCGACGCTTTGGGTTCTCTGCGCTGCGACTGTCGGATGCAGTTAGAAGCTGCACTGAAAATGATTCAGGCTGCTGGTCAAGGTGTAGTTGTATACTTGCGGCAAGAAGGACGGGGAATAGGCTTGATTAATAAGTTGAAAGCCTACTCGTTGCAGGATATGGGGCTGGATACAGTAGAGGCCAATGAGCGTTTGGGATTTCCAGCTGACTTGCGAGACTACGGGATGGGGGCACAAATGCTCATGGACTTGGGCATCAAAAAGATTCGCCTGATTACCAATAATCCCCGTAAAATTGCTGGAGTCAAGGGCTATGGGTTGGAAGTAGTCGATCGCTTGCCATTATTAATTGAGGCAACCGACTACAATTCTTATTACCTGGCGACAAAGGCGAAAAAGCTGGGTCATATGCTGTTACAGACTTATCTGGTAACAGTAGCAATCCACTGGCAAGATGACCCGGAAGCTGTGACAGAACGTTATGAACGCTTAGAGAAACTGCGACATTTAGCGAGAACTAATGATTTATTGTTGCAGGAAGAGGCGCGTCCGTTAGCGATCGCTATATTTGACGAGCCATCCTTAACAGTACACTTGGGTTTGGATCAAGCGAAAGTTGCTAGTTGCGATTGGTATCAGCAAAGTGGTCATCCTTATATCCAGGCTATCTTCCAAATTCTGGACAACCTAGCAACTTTGCCTTACATCCAGAAATTAGAATTTCTGATTTCCTCTGGTTGCGATCCTTTGAGTAATTTACAAGTCCAACTGGATCGAGAGACATTCTCGGATGGTACACTGCCTTCATCAATTAGCGATCGCCTGGAGACGCAGCAAATTTATAGCTTTAGCAAATAGGTTAGCTGATTTTCTTTTCAATAAATTTTGTCGGGGAGCCAGTGCGTTACTCTGGTCAAGAGAGTTGTAGCAACTGGTGAACCAGCGCACCCAAGTTGGTTTCTAACTGTCACGGCGACTGGTCTTAGCGCAGTGTTAGCGAGTCTTCTCCCTACAGCCCTTTGGGCATCCTACGGCAGGCGTTAGCCTCTCCCTTTGGGAGAAGGGGAAACGCTTTGGCGCAAGGAGCCTCACCCGTTCGCGCAGCGCCTCCGTCAGGAGAAGGGCGTTGTGTGATCGCCGAAAGTACCGCACCACTTTTTATTTACTTACTCTATAGATTGGTCTGACCTGACGATAAGTATTAAGTAAGTCCAGAAATTTATTCCCATCAAAATTTATTGGGTCAACTTTTTTACCAGAACGGTCTACCAGATGATGGGTAGTAATGCGATCGTCTGGGACTTGACTTTGAGCAATTAACCAAGCAAGAGAATCATATTGAGTTTCCGTATAGCCGCTATGGGTTTCTTGGCTGCTACTGTCATAACTATCTGGCGGTGTTTCCAAAGAAACGTGATAAGCAAAATTATTTACAGACGCTGGCAAATTCGGATTAGTCTGCACAGTTTCCACTACCCCTGGACTCTCAAATACTGAGTTAGCTGCACCAAAAGCTCGCTTTTCTGGCGGTACTAGATAAATCACGGTTCCGTCTAACTTGATTAAGGCGTGGTAACTTGCTTGCACGCTTTCATCAGTATGGGCTACTTGAAAGAAATTAATGGCGCTGGAAGCAGAATAACCAGTTTCATGGAGGACGATAATCGGTTGGTTGTTGAGAGTTACACCGTTAACATCTTGGGCATACCGTTCTCCATAGTTAGTTGGGTCAACCGAAGCGACTTGATAATTAGGTCTGTACTGTGCAAAAGCTTGAGTGGTTACGTACCTTGCTAAAGGCTTGCTAATCTTGACTGGGGACTTGATAACACGTTGAAATTTCTTTTCTGGCTCTTTCGCTGATTGAAATTGCGCCTGGGGATATTGACTCCAGGCTGTAACCTGGGGATTGGATGTATGGTATGTTATCGGATTATTGTGTAATTGTGTCGCTCGTCCAATTAGCAGAACTGCAATTAGAGTGGCGAACATCAGCCAGATTAGTAGCACCCTAGTCGCCCAGTCTGTAAACTTCATTTTTCTAATAGCCGTAAAACGGTAGATATTAATTTATAGCTAAACTGGCGTGTTAGTTGTAGAGGCGCACTTCTGTAAACCCCTACCGCTTATGGTATCCAAATAATAATCGCTATAATACCTTAATTCTAGTTAAATATACTTTGATAATCCCTGCAATAGTGCTGTTACGAGCCATTTAATTTTAATGCCGTGGGTAGTGGATTCGTGGGTATCAAAGTCTTCATCGCGTAGCGCTTTTAATAAAGATGTTTTACCCACATCCTGTTCACCAACTACTAGCAGCTTAGAAAGATATTATCCTTTAGCTTCTAACCTGGCTCGAAGATAGGTCAAAATTGCCTCCGTTCCCTGCTCAACAATTTCAGGCGGTGGTGAGCTTAATTGTGGATTGTTCTTGAGGTATATGCCTCTCAAGTTGGAGAGTTGGCTGATTTCTGGCGTCAGGCTGTTGAGTTGATTGTTAGAGAGGTCTAGCCATTCCAAGTTTGAGAGTTGGCTGATTTCTGGCGGCAGGCTGCTGAGTTGATTGTTATTGAGGGATAGCTTCGTTGTCTTTTTCTTCGCAGCTTTTTCTATAATTTGCAACAGTTCTTCGTTTGTCACCTGCAAACCTCACCAACTTTGTAGCGATATTTACCAGATTAGTGTATCGCAGGTTATGGGGAGTGGGGCTAGATTAATGTGTTCTATCTGCGTAGAAAGGGCTGTAATATTTAAATTAGCAGGATGCATAAGCCCGTCGTAGACATCGCATCCCTTGCAATAACATTCACTCATCCACGAGTATCAAAGACTCATTCACGAGTATCAAAGACTCGTCCACAAGTATTAAAGGGTGCGTTACGCTTTCGCGCTAACACACCCTACGACTACGATCGCTTTATAATTGCGATGTCTACGACGGGCTACTCGGTGTCGCAGCTATGAAAAAATCCATAAGTACTTATCCCAATTCTCTTGATGGAGAGACGGTTTCGTTAGTTTGAGAAGATGGTTTATTGAAGAAACTCCAGATTCTTTGAATAGCTATTATTAGAAAACCAATTACAATCACTCCTGCTACCACTGGTAAAGCTAGCGCCAGCACAGACAGTGCGATTGCCATAACCAACTCAATAGTTGACACAACAGGATTGGTTAATCCACCTGAAACGCCTGTAGAACTTATCCGCAATGTATTCATTAATCCCTTAGTTAATCCTGCGGTTCCACCACCTGCAATTAAAGCTAACGTCCATTGCACCAGTGGATTCATCTCTGGAGCAACAGAAGCTGTTACGATTGTCCCGGCGATAAATGCCGCAGGTGTAGCAACAATATCCAGCAGATGATCCAACCAAGGAATGTAATAACCAGTAATTTCCAGCGAACAAGCGACTGCAAAGACAATTACAGCTTGAGGTGTTTCCAGCCAATCAAAGTCAGTCGGTAAATCAAAATGTCCAAAAACTGAAGCCACACTCAATGCTAGCAGTGGTACAAATACTCGAAAGCCAGCCGCCGCACTCAAACTAATCCCCAGTAATAATTCAATAAATGTATTTAGGTTAAACAAAGAAATTAAATCCATAGTGGGACTCAAGTTATACTCCTGATGTTTTTTCCATCTTTGAGCTGAACGGAGTGACAACTCTCAGCTGTGATCCTAAGATAATAAACTTGGCGAAAATATTTCATCTGACTATATGTAGAATCAGTCAAACCCCACTTGTATCAATACTGCGTAGGTTTTGTCTAAAAAATAACTCTAATGTAGGTTGCGTTGAAGAACAAAACCCAACCTTGTATCTTAGAAATAGTAGTAGACCGCCCCCAACCCCTCGCTTGCGGGGCTACGGTATTTTACACACAAGTCGAATTACCCCCCTTAATCCCCCCTTATAAAGGGGGGAAATAGGAAATTTGGTTCCCTCCCCTTTATAAGGGGAGGGTTAGGGTGGGGTAAAATCTTGGTTAATCAGCTATTTCAGACTTGTGTGTAAACCGTAGGCTTGCGGGGATCAAAGACAAAGCGTAGCTTTGGCGGGGTGGGGTTCTTTGAGTTTAATAAGCAATCAAGCGACATAATATGACCGCGCTTTTGCATAATTCTGTCGTCGCCAACCTTGATAAATCAGGTCAAAATGAGCGAATAGTGAGTTTTAGCAAAACTGATTTTATTAAATAGTGCCCAAAATATCACAATTTGAGAAAATAATAAAGTAAGTGGAGTATCACAAGACTCACTTTATTTCCTCATTTATTCTAGGAAAATATGACTCATCCTTTCCTTGAACGCCTGCGTAGTCCTGATAGCCCAGTCCTCGTCTTCGACGGGGCGATGGGAACCAACCTCCAAACTCAAAATCTCACTGCTGAAGACTTCGGCGGTCCACAGTATGAGGGTTGTAACGAATACTTAGTCCACACTAAACCCGAAGCTGTCGCTAAGGTTCACCGTGACTTTCTCGCCGCTGGTGCAGATGTCATTGAAACCGATACCTTTGGCAGTACGTCCCTGGTGCTAGCAGAATATGACTTGGCAGACCAAGCCTACTACCTCAGCAAGACAGCCGCCGAATTGGCGAAGCGTGTCGCGGCGGAATTTTCCACGCCAGAAAAACCCCGGTTCGTGGCAGGTTCCATCGGCCCCACAACTAAACTCCCTACCTTGGGACATATTGACTTTGACACCATGAAAGCTACTTTTGCTGAACAAGCAGAAGCGCTGTGGGATGGTGGTGTCGATTTATTTCTGGTGGAGACTTGCCAAGATGTGCTGCAAATTAAGGCGGCGCTGAATGGGATTGAAGAAGTGTTTGCCAAAAAAGGCGATCGCCGGCCGTTGATGGTGTCTGTGACAATGGAAAGCATGGGCACAATGTTGGTTGGTTCCGAAATCAGCGCTGTGCTGACAATTCTGGAACATTACCCAATTGACATTCTCGGTCTAAACTGTGCCACTGGTCCAGACTTGATGAAACCACATATCAAGTATCTGGCAGAACATTCACCTTTTATCGTTTCCTGTATTCCCAACGCGGGTTTACCTGAAAACGTCGGCGGTCAAGCGCACTACCGCCTAACACCGTTGGAATTACGGATGTCGCTGATGCATTTTGTTGAAGATTTGGGTGTCCAAGTGATTGGGGGTTGCTGTGGGACGCGTCCAGAACACATTCAACAATTGGCAGAAGTTGCTAAAGACCTGAAGCCAAAAGTTAGACATCCTAGCTTAGAACCAGCAGCTGCATCAATTTACACCACTCAGCCCTACGACCAAGATAATTCCTTCTTGATTGTTGGCGAACGTCTCAACGCCAGTGGTTCCAAGAAGTGCCGCGATTTGTTAAATGCGGAAGATTGGGATGGACTCGTTTCAATGGCGAGGGCGCAAGTAAAAGAAGGCGCACACATCCTTGATGTCAACGTCGATTATGTGGGACGTGACGGTGTACGGGATATGCACGAACTAGTTTCGCGCATTGTCAATAATGTGACATTACCTTTAATGCTTGACTCCACCGAATGGGAAAAGATGGAGGCGGGTTTAAAGGTTGCTGGTGGGAAGTGTTTGCTGAACTCCACCAACTACGAAGACGGGGAACCGCGCTTTTTGAAGGTGCTGGAGTTAGCGAAGAAGTACGGTGCTGGTGTAGTCATTGGTACTATCGATGAAGATGGGATGGCGCGGACAGCAGATAAAAAGTTTGCGATCGCAGAGCGTGCATACCGTCAAGCTGTAGAATATGGCATACCTCCCACCGAAATCTTCTTTGATACCCTAGCTTTACCCATTTCCACCGGGATTGAAGAAGACCGAGAAAACGGTAAGGCGACAATTGAATCTATCCGGCGAATTCGTGAAGGATTGCCTGGATGTCATGTGATTTTGGGTGTTTCTAATATTTCCTTTGGTTTGAATCCAGCGTCGCGGATGGTGCTGAACTCAGTGTTTTTGCACGAGGCGACGACGGCGGGAATGGATGCAGCCATTGTCAGTGCTAACAAGATTTTACCGTTGTCTAAGATTGAAGAACGCCATCAAGAAATCTGCCGCCAGTTGATTTATGACGAACGGAAGTTTGAGGGTAACGTCTGCGTTTACGATCCCTTAGGAGAGCTTACCACAGTATTTGCCGGGGTGACGACAAAACGCGATCGCTCCTTAGATGAAAGTCTCCCCATCCCCGAACGTCTCAAGCGTCACATCATTGACGGCGAACGCATTGGTTTAGAAGAACATCTGACAAAAGCCTTAGAAGAATATCCCCCCTTAGAAATTATCAACACCTTCCTGCTAGATGGCATGAAAGTTGTCGGGGAATTATTCGGTTCAGGACAAATACAGTTACCCTTCGTTTTGCAATCTGCGGAAACCATGAAGGCGGCGGTAGCGTATCTAGAACCGTTCATGGAAAAGTCAGAATCTGGCAACAATGGCAAGGGAAGCTTTATTATTGCCACGGTGAAAGGTGATGTCCACGATATTGGTAAAAACTTAGTAGATATTATCTTGTCCAACAATGGCTACAAGGTAATTAACCTGGGAATTAAGCAGCCAGTGGAAAACATCATCAACGCTTACGAACAGCACAAAGCTGATTGTATTGCCATGAGTGGTTTGCTGGTAAAATCCACCGCCTTCATGAAAGAGAATTTGGAGATATTCAACGAAAAAGGAATTACCGTCCCCGTGATTTTAGGTGGTGCGGCGCTGACTCCCAAATTTGTGCATGAAGATTGCCAACAAACCTACAAAGGTAAGGTTGTTTATGGCAAAGATGCCTTTTCTGACTTGCACTTCATGGATAAATTAATGCCAGCTAAAGCTGCTGGTAATTGGGAAGATTTGCAGGGATTTTTGAACGAAGTTGAAATTACTGAAGTTTCGACAAATGGTCACAAAGAATCAGTAACTACGACTGCTAAGGAAATAGCATCTGCTGAACCAAAAGATGTGGATACGCGGCATTCAGAAGCAGTAGCGATAGATATTGAACGCCCGACACCGCCTTTCTGGGGAACGCAGTTATTGCAGCCTAATGATATTCCCATTGAGGAAATATTCTGGCATTTAGATTTACAAGCTTTGATTGCTGGACAGTGGCAATTCCGCAAACCAAAGGAGCAATCTAAGGAAGAATATCAGGCTTTCTTAGCTGAGAAAGTGTACCCAGTTTTAGAAAATTGGAAACAGCGGATTCTTGAGGAAAATCTGTTGCATCCGCAGGTGATTTTTGGGTATTTCCCTTGTCAAGCTGAGGGGAATTCTCTACATATATATGACTCAGAAAACCAATCACAACAGGTTGCAACTTTCGAGTTTCCCAGACAAAGGTCGTTAAGGCGGCTGTGCATAGCAGATTTCTTTGCACCAAAGGAGTCGGGAATTATTGATGTCTTCCCAATGCAGGCGGTAACTGTGGGGGAGATTGCAACAGAGTTCGCCCAAAAGCTGTTTTCCGCCAATCAATACACAGATTACCTGTATTTCCACGGGATGGCGGTGCAGGTGGCGGAGGCTGTAGCTGAGTGGACACACGCAAGAATTCGCCGGGAGTTAGGCTTTACTGCTGAAGAACCCGACAATATTCGTGATATATTAGCACAACGTTATCGTGGTTCACGATATAGCTTTGGGTATCCAGCTTGCCCAAATATTCAAGATCAGTACAAGCAGCTGGAGTTATTGAAGACTGACAGGATTAACTTGTATATGGATGAAAGTGAACAACTTTATCCAGAACAGTCTACCACTGCGATTATTGCTTACCACCCAGTAGCAAAATACTTTAGCGCTTAATCTATATCCCCTCTCCTTAACAAAGAGGGGGGTGCCTGAAGGGCGGGGTGAGGTTATTATATTGTGAGCAATTCAAGGCTGGATAAACATTTACAGTTATCGCTTCACCTTACCCTAGCCCTCTGCTTATCAAGGAAAAGGAACCGGAATCAGAAATAAATCAGTTTTTTTGTACCAGTTTAAAGATATAAAAGTTAAAAGAATGTTTGGAAAGTATTTTTGGTAGCCTCCTAAACCTAACCCCCCTAGCCCCCCTTCCCTTATAGGGAAGGGGGGCTTCAAAGCCTTTCGACCTTTCGGGGAAAAGTTTGGAAAGGGATTTTTAGTAGTATACTTTAAGACTTTTCAAACATCCTCTTAGAAAAGTCAATAATTTGAGCCGAACCTCTGATTATTTTGTACTCAACTGATATCTTTTCTTTAATAGGTGGGTATTATAAGCTTACTCTGCTAACAATATCTTCATAAATTTGCCTTAAAATAAAATACATTTACCGCAATTCTACTGTGAAATTACGCTCTTATTCTTTATATAATTGGATTAAATAATTATCAAAAAATCAGTGTTTAGTGGAGAAAATGAATAAGTCATAAATGATATAACTTTCATAAATTATCTTTTGTTGTAGTTACTTAATTTGGCAATTAGTAAAACCAGATGAAGTATTTACATAAATATAGTTTCATATTTTGCCTGAAAAATTAATTTCTAGGCAAAATTACCAATTTTAATAAAAAATCAAAAATCCACTAGAAACCACTTGACAGGGAAGCAGCTATGTCTCGAAAACGTCAGCGAGTCAAGGCAATTAAAAAAACCTTCAGACAAATTAGCAAGCAGTTTTTATCTGCAATTAACAAGCAAATCATTTGGCTAGTGCGGAATATTTCTGGCACTCAAAGAAGACGCAGTTCGGTGAATGCTGGCTTTATTTTACCAACAGTGGCGATGGTAATTTTGGTCGTCGTGCTGTTAACAACTGCAATTTTGTTTCGGTCTTTTGAGCGCTCTAAAAACGCTAGTAATGTCCGTGTGAATGAGGCTGTGCTTAACGCTGCTACCCCAGCAATTGATCGTGCTAGAGCAAAATTAGACAAGCTATTTGATGACCGCCGACTGCCACGAGCCACACCTTCAGATACAGTTTTAGAGAGTACCTTAAGTAGTACTGCTAATTTGCCTGAATATACTTTTGGAGACGAAACTCCACTAAATATCAATTATGGCACTGAAACACCACTACCAACTGCATGGATGTTCCCTGTTGATACAAATAATAATGGGAAATTTGACACCTATACTCTTTATGGAATTTACTTCCGAACTCCGCCCATAACTGCTGGCATATACAGCCGCGCTAGAAATCCTCTAGAGGCCAGAACACCGCCCATGACCTCTGGTAGTGTAAGCAACGGTTGTGAAGATACTCTAGGAACAAGTGCTAGTTTGGTGGGGAATACGGGCTGGGTTAATATTGCTAGTAAGCTGAAAAAAAGCTTTTTTGTTTACACTGCTAATGTTCCCATTACTAACCCACCAGCGACTGGAAGTGATGCAGGTAAATACGAAGCTTTCCAAGGGAATAAAGGCTTTTCAAGTTTAGAATATCAACAAGACCGTGTACAACTAGCGCTAGTTAACAATGCGGTGGTTTATGACGATGATATAGAACTTACCCCTGGTCCCACATTTAACCTAAATGGAAGGATTTTAACTAATAGTAACTTCCTGACCGGTAGTAATTCTCAAATTGTTACACTTTATCAGGTTAGTAGTAAAAATTCCTGTTTTTATGATGATGACAATGCCAAAATTGTTGTTGGTGGCAATTTATCAGGAGGTGCTTTCACGGCTGAAGGTGATTACAACAACACTACTGGAGTGCATTTATTCCAAGGGCAAGGAGTTGATCCTAATCAAAGTCTTGGTGTTAAAGAGAACAAATCAGTAACGGAAGCACCGAAGAATATTGCCTACAATAGTCTAGCTTATGAAAAGCGCATTAATCTCTTGAAAGATGGGCAGATTGATAACGCTGCATCTACTGACCCACAAGAAGTCAAAGATGGCATTGCAAAGCAATTAACAGTATTAAATCTAACTACGTCCACTGCCTCCACAGAGCAACAAGCTAGTATCCGTGATAACCAGCTAAGACTTTATTTTAAAAAACGTACACGGCGTGTACCTTATGGTGAAATTCCCTTTGGTGGAAATGCAGAAGGGACTTATCTTAAAACTACGGTGCTACAAGGAAGTGGTGATTCACTGCGTCCACCAGACACTTGGGTTTATCCCTTTGATGCTACTGATGGTCAAACTAAAACTAATTATTCCAATTTAACACTTAACGTTAGTAATTCTAAGCTGTTACCTAGTGCTACAGAAACAACTAAGCAGCAAAAACTAGGTAAAGAACAATACGTTGGCGATCGCATTTTGCTTGGTAATAACCTACCTGCATTGTGGTGGAACGGAACGACATTTATTGGTTCAGATAGCACAGATACCCAAAATATTACAACTATTAACTGGGATGACGGAACTGGAACTCGCAATCGTCGCAGTCGTGTACAGCAACTAGCTGATTTAGGAACTGTTGACCGAGATGGAGATTGGGAATCAACAGCTTCTAAAGTACCAACTACTCCTCAAGATCCTGTAGGCGGCTTACGGGTAGTGACTGGTGCAGGGATTTATTTGCCCAGTAATTTGATTGTTAGTAGTCCCAGCTTCACCGCAGCTACAACCCGAATTTGGTCAGATATGATGCCAGTTCCTTCGGGAACAGCTACCGTTGGAGCAAGCGCTGATCTTAGAGGTATAATAGGCGGTTTTGACTACAACGCAACAATCCAAGTATCAACTCAACCATATTTACGGATGCGGGCTACAGCAGTGTATCACTACCAAGCTAGTGGCTACAGTGCGACAAATCCTGCACCCATTGCTTGTATAAGTAGTTACTATGACCCCACTAATAGCACTACAGCTAAGAACCTTGTAGGTCTTCCATACAATGTGGGTGGCAACTCCCACAATGGTATTGTCTATGCAGCTCCAACAAAGGCTGTTTCTGACTATTCAGCTTTACTAGATTACCAAGCTAGTTTAAAGTATCCCAATGGGCGGTTGGTAAATAAAGTACTGAGCAAGGCTCTGTCAAAAATAGCTTCTTCTAAGACACTGTTACTCTCAGAGCAGTCTGCCATTGATACTGCTATTTGTGCCATCCAAATATTAGACGGTACTATCGGCAGTCCAGATATTAGCGTTATCCCTCACGGTGCAATTTACGAAACTGCTTTTTTAGATGCAAGGCAGATTAAGGCAATTCATAAAGATGTAGATGCAAGTGGTAACATCACCCCAGGTGTACAAACATTCACCAACGCTGATGGTGTAGGAGATGGCACTGGAACTGTAGCAAACCCGTCTACAGACTATGAACTCGCCAAAGAAACCCGCCAACCTCTGGAAATTCGCGCCACTGTATTAGACATTAGTAAGTTACGGACAACAACTTATCGCACTACAACACCACAAGAATACTTAATTCCCAATAGCGGTATTATTTACGCTACTCGTGATGATGCACTTTTGGATTTGAGTGCTGCTTCTGGCATTACAGGAGCAGACACGGATACACAAAAACAGAACAAAGAAGATACTCAAAAATCAAGTAGCCCGGTAGACTTCAAACTTGACCCAACTCGCCGTCCCAACGCCATCATGTTAATCAATGGCAACCCAATCTGGCGTGTTCAGAGTTTCAGAGATGCAGAAAAAGGCTTGATTTTAGCTTCTAACTTGCCTGTATATATTAAAGGCGACTTTAATAAACATACCCAAGAAGAGTTTAATACAGCTCTAACTAGTGATTTGAGCAATTTTTACTCTCGCACGGCATCAGACCGTAATAAAAACTTTGCTTGTCGTACTGGTGATGCTAGACTACCAAACTGTACCACTGGAGACGAATGGCGACCTGCCAGCGTGTTGTCAGATGCGATCACACTTCTTTCTAATAACTTCACGTGGGGCTACCGCAATGATGGAGACTATGACCTGAATAATAACTTGGGGGATACTAGTTCCATTATCGGTGATACTGTTGCTACTCCCGTTATTCACGGATTTAAGAAAAATGGGTTTGATACCAACAATACTAATGTCATCAATGCTGCTTGGTATGGTACTGACGGCTTGCCCAAAGACCTTGATACTACAGCTAGTGGTACTCAAGGTAGTTCTTACTTAAATAACTTTGTTACACCCATCCAGCGAAGGAGAAATGCCCCAGAGTATTTAATGGAGGTTTGCCCGAAACTACCTGTTTCAGCTTGCAATCCGGGTACTGATTGGTACGTAACAGTACCCGCTGATGGTGGTCTAAGAGCCTCTGATGCTACTGGAAATTTTCTTATTGCTACCCATAAAGCAGGTACAACAGCAATATTACCGACTGATTCTAAATATCTTGCCTATCCTCGACGTGTTGCCTTTCTCCGTAATGCAGCTGGAGTACTCACAGTTGATAGTAATAAACCAACCATTATAGGTATCAAGGACGGCGCAATAACTCAATTCCCATTGAGTAGTTTTGATTCTACCAATAGGCCAGATTCCAAAGATAATGCTCTATGGTTCCAAACAACTACTCCTAATGACGATACTAAACCGCCAAAGGTTACTCTAGGCTCAGGTACAAGCGATCAACCAATTTTATCGCCAGTTTTACAAATTCAAGTGGCTTTCGGCACTGATGAAAGTGCATCACCAACATCAACTAGCAGAATAGGTCCTAGCAATACACAGGATAGTAACTGGATGCAACAAGCAACATCTACTACCTTCAACCTAGCAGCAGCAGGCGGAGACACCCCAGCTCGTCCTACAGAAGATAATGGTGGTTTACACAACTTTGTCCGTTTCCTGGAAAATTGGAACCCAACTAGTGACTTAAACGCAGCTATTCCAGCTATAATTAACGGTTCTTTTATCCAAAGAACTCGTAGTGTCTATGCTACTGCACCATTTGTAGCATACTTAAATGGCTCATCTCTGGCAGCATATCCGATCGCTAATTCTAATGGTCAAGTACCTTTTTACCTGGCTCCCAAACGGAAGTGGGGTTATGATGTCGGTTTGCTGTCGCAATCACCAGACGCATTTTCACAAAAATTAGCGATAACGCCAGATGACAGACCCAATGAGTATTTCCGGGAAGTTGGTCGAGATGACGCATGGGTGCAAACGTTGTTGTGTGCCAAAAAAGCCTCAGATAACACTACTTATGCCGTCGATGCCGATCAACGTAGCTGTAGTTAATCTTTAATTTCTAGAAACGGTGAGTAACTATGATTAAGCCCAAACCACAGCAAGTAACTCAACCATCAGGTGAGTCTGGTTTTACGATCATTGAGTCACTGATAGCACTACTCGTAGTTGCTATTTTACTAACAGCGATCGCACCTGTAATCGTCTTGGCAACAGCAACGCGAGTTCAGTCTCGACGGGTGGAGCTTTCAACCCAAGCGGCAAAAACATTCATTGATGGTATCAGAACTGGAGCTATTACAGCGCCAAGTACAGTTATTACACTTGCTGCTCCTACATCAGCTGCGCCCAGACGCATTTCAGATGTAGCTGCTGTAGCAGCTACAGCAGCTACACCAGCTACACCAGCCGTAACAGGTAGACCACAAGACTATTTAATTAACACTACAAATATGGCTGCTCCCACATCAGCAACTGGTCTGTATTGTTTTAACAAAAATGGTCAGCTAAATCCGCCCGATTGTACTAGCGATTTATTTTATATTCAGGCTGGTCGAATTGTCCAAAGTACTGGGGTAAACGATGGCTATCGTCTGGGAATTAGGGTTTATCGAGCAGATGCTGACTTTCCCTTAACAGCCAGCACTGTTGATACTAAAAACACACAAACACCTTTCACTGGTGGATTAGGTAGCCGCAAAGCACCATTAATTGAAATGACAACCGACATCGGCAACAGTACCACTACATTTCAGGCTTTATGTCAACGACTGGGTACTGCAACAAATCAAACTTGCCAATAAAAAACTGGGCAAGTTCATATTATGCGAGCGATCGCTGTGCATCTATTAGCAAAGAGAATACCGCAGTATGATAAGGGCACTAAAATTTCTGCTCACTAAACAGCTGAACCGCTCCAAGCGCATTAAGCAAGTTGATGGTTTTACCCTAATTGAATTGTTGGTAGGCATGATCATGGCGTTCCTGATCATCACGCCGTTGCTAGGATTCATGATCAATATTCTGGACACTGATCGAAAGGAACAAGCCAAGGCAAATTCTGAGCAAGAAATTCAAGCTGCACTAGATTACATTGCCCGTGATTTACAACAGGCAATCTATATTTATGATGCTACTGGAATTGGTTGTCTAACCGGTACTGCTGATACTAATACTTGCCCAAACGCAAGTACGAATCAACTACCTAGCCCAACTGCAACAGATAGAGTTCCTGTGCTTGTCTTTTGGAAACGAGAATTAGTTAGTAAAGCAATTACAATTACAGGCACTCAAAAAGATGATACTTTTGTTTACTCATTAGTTGCCTACTATTTAATTAAAGACACTAGTACTACTTGGTCTAACGCTGCTCGTATCGCCCGATGGCAAATTAGGGATGGTGTAGCAGATCCCAGCAGTACAGCAACTTGTGGGAAGTATATAACCGGTCACTGTCCTGATCCAGGTTTTGCTTTATTTAAACTCGATGGAGCAGGCACGATAACACAAAAGATGAATGCTTGGACAAAAGCTACAGCAAGTTACACTGCCGATACTACAGTACTTGTTGACTTTATTGATCAAACCAAAAATGACGATGTGCCAGCAGCGCTACCAGTAACATGCCCCCCTAACCCCCCTAGTCCTGTCCTCCCTATATGGGCACAAGTACCACAAGAAATAACCAGCTTTAATACTCGCGCTACGGGTAAAATGACCAGTTTTTCTGCCTGTATTGATAAAGCTAATACAACAGCACAAGTATTTTTACGAGGTAATGCACTCGCACGCTTACAAAACGATAACCTTAATTATAAAGATAGCAGCAAAACTTATTTTCCAAATGCAAATATACGAGTACAGGGACGTGGATACTTATTTACTAAATAGATAAATGCTGAAGTTCAAAGGATTACTTAATGGCAGCCATTATGGAAAAGTTAAGTTTGAAGTTATTTAACCTAAACAGTAGAAATGAAACCAGTAAACACCAATATCTAATTAACAGGCTGCGCTATGCTTCTGGATACAACCAACAAGATGCTGGCTTTAGCTTGCTGGAATTACTCATAGTAATTCTGATGATCGGAATTTTAGCAGCGATCGCAGCTCCTGGTTGGGTTGCCTTTGTAAATCGACAGCAGGTAAATAAGGCTAATGACGCCGTTTTAGCCGCACTGCAAGAAGCACAACGCCAAGCTAAAAACAAAAAACTTAGCTATAGTGTCAGCTTCAAAGTTGAAGACAACCTTCCGAAGTTCCTTATTTATCAGGGTGCTGTTACACCGACTTCAGGTGTTGTGTGGAAGTCTTTAGGCGAGGATATGGCGTCTAATCCAGGGCAAGTTCTACTGTATACTAATATTTCTGCTTCTAATACAAAAAATACCACTGGTAACATAGTTGAGACTACACCAGGAATCGGCATTATTACTTTTGACTACATGGGTGTTTTGGCACATAAGTCTGACGGTAGTGATGCTAATACACCTTTAAAAGTGATGGTAGCTGCACCCAAAACAGGAACTACTGAAGCTGGTGCATTTAAACGCTGTGTCATTGTGGAAACTCTCCTTGGGGGAATGCGAACAGCGAAAGACACTGCGTGCAGCAATTAAATAATTTTTTTGGTAGCAAAACCTATAAAAAATTCCATATAAATACGGTACGGAAAACTGCACTTTGAGAGCAAAATTGTAATATCTAGTGCAGTTTTCTGATTTTAATACCTGAAAAATCGCCCTAATAAAATGTAACTTTTGTCAAATGACTGAAAACCTTGACTTTACTGTAGCTATCCCAACTTATAACGGTGAAAGTCGTTTGCCTGAACTACTAGAGCGACTAAAAAACCAACTTCACACCGAAAATTTATTTTGGGAAATTATAGTTGTAGACAATAACAGCACTGATAATACAGCTAAAGTTGTTCAAACCTATCAACAAAATTGGCAGTGTCCTTACCCTTTAAAGTATTGCTTTGAAGCGCGACAGGGAGCAGCTTATGCCCGAAAAAGGGCAGTGCAACAAGCTGAAGGTAGATTCATAGGTTTTCTAGATGATGACAACTACCCAGCATCAAATTGGGTATCCCAAGCTGTTGCTTTTGGTGAAAAGTATCCCAAGGCAGGAGCTTATGGCAGTCAAATTCACCCTGACTGGGAAGTAGAACCACCAGAAAACTTTCAGCGAATTGCTCCATTCTTGGCAATTACAGAGCGAGGTAATTTACCGCTATTATATGAAGCAGCCAAAAAATTACTACCTCCCTCTGCCGGACTTGTTGTCCGTAGACAAGCTTGGGCTAAAAGTGTACCAGAGAAGTCTATTTTAACTGGGAGAGTTAAAGGCAATATGCTTACCAGTGAAGACTTAGAAATGTTGTCTTACATCCAAAAATCAGGATGGGAGATTTGGTATAACCCAGAAATGGAAATTTCTCACAAAATCCCAACTTTTCGGTTACAAAAAGATTATTTGATTCCGTTTTTTAGAGGTATTGGACTTAGCCGTTATGTAACGAGAATGGTTAACATAAAACAGGTGTATAGACCAATTGCTCTTTTATCTTATATGATTAATGATCTGCGTAAAATAACTTTACACTTACTCAAATATCGAACTAAGCTAAAACATGATTTAGTAGTTGCTTGTGAAATGGAACTTTTTTTAAGTAGTTTCATGAGTCCTTTTTATCTTTGGAAAAATGGATATTTTAAAAAATAAATTATCAAAAAGTTAGGTATTATGACTAAATTAGTAGTTGAAAGTTTAGACATTAGCGTAGCCATTCCTACATATAATGGAGCAACCCGTTTACCTAGAATTTTGGATAAGCTATTAACCCAGACAGGAGTAGAAAAACTTAACTGGGAAATTATTATTGTGGATAACAATAGTTCTGATAATACATCTGAAATAATCCAGAATTACCAAAAAATATATGATGGAAACTGTCATTTCAGATATTTTTTAGAAACCGAACAGGGAGCCGCTTTTGCACGACTGCGGGCAGTACGTGAAGCTAGAGGGCAGCTAATTGCATTTCTAGATGATGATAACTTACCTGCACCTGATTGGTTATCGGAAGCATATACCTTTGGATTAGGGCATCCTCAAGCAGGTGCTTGGAGTGGACAGATTCATGGAGATTTTGAAGTAAAGCCGCCAGAAAATTTTGAAAGAATTCAAGCTTTTTTAGCTATCAGAGAACATGGCTCAAATCCACATTTATTTGATGCTGATAATTTAAGACTTCCTCCTGGGGCGGCGCTTGTTGTTCGGAAAAAAGTATGGTGTGAAAATGTACCACAACGGCCTAATTTAAGCGGGAAGTTGCCTGGTATTTTGGTGCAGGGTGATGACTATGAACCATTGCTTTACATACATTATGCAGGTTGGCAAATTTGGTATAACCCTACCATGCATACTTATCATCAAATACCACATTGGCGACTTGAGAAAGATTACCTCTTAACTCTGGCACGCGGCTGTGGCTTGTGTATTTTCCAGTTACGCTTGATAAATACTAAAAATTGGCAAAAACCAATAGTGTTTGTGAAAACTATTTTAGGAAATTTACGCCGAGCATTACAGCACTTCATTCAGTATAGAGGGCAATTGAAAAATAATCTAATTGCACTTTTTGAGGTGGAGTTTTACTTGGCTAGTATGATAAGTCCTCTTTACTACTTAAAATGTAATTTAGGCAGAGCATTAAAAAATAAATTAGCTCTATAAAATGATGAGAACCAGCAAAAATTTACCAAAAATTTCTGTAATCATCCCCGCTTATAATAGTGAAAAGACTATTAAGCACACAATTCAGTCTGCTTTAAATCAAACTTTTACTAACTTTGAATTAATTATAATAAATGATGGTTCACAAGACTCAACTTTAGAAGTTGTGACACAAATCCAAGACTCACGAATAAAAGTGTTTTCATATTCCAATGCTGGCGGAAACGTCAGCCGTAACCGAGGGCTAGACCATGCAGTTGGAGAATTTGTTAGTTTTTTAGATGCAGATGATCTTTGGACACCTGATAAACTTCAGTGTCAGTTAAAAGCTCTGCAAGAAAATGTTACTACGAAAGTTGCTTACAGTTGGACTGATTATATTAATGCAAATGGTAAATTCTTACTTTTAGGCAAGCGCATTAATGTTAATGGAAATGTTTATGAAAATTTGTTAATAAATAACTTTTTAGAGAATGGTTCCAATCCCTTAATTTGTAGAAAAGCTTTAATTACATTAGGTGGCTTTGACGAATCTCTAAGTGCAGCTCAAGATTGGGATATGTGGCTGCGATTAGCCTCTAAATTTGATTTTATATGTGTACCATCTGTACAAATCTTATATCGCATAAGTTATAATTCAGTTTCTTCCAATCTTGTCAGGCAGGAAAAAGCCTGCTTACAATTGCTTGAGAGAGCGTACAAGGTAAGACCATCTCTACGAGACGCTACGCGAACGACACTTAAGCATAGTTGGAATATAAGCCTAGCAAATTTATATAAATACTTGACCTGCAAAGCCCTACAAGAGCCGTTTAATCAACAAAAAGCTATAGCTGCTGCTAGATTTCTGTGGAAGTATTTTATTAACGACCCTTCAAGACTTCAGAATATAAATTTCACCTTAAAATTGTTATTGAAAATTATCATAATTTTTATCTTACCCACCTTACTCTACAGTATTACTAATCGACGCGAAGTAAGAAGCCAAGAAACTGAAACATTGCTCAACATCTGGGTAGCTAAAAACCGACCAGAAAACAAAAATGGATACCTAGATGCATTTACGATCTCTAGTTAACGCAAAAAATCTCTTGAATAAGCACTATAACAGTGGTTTTACCTTACCAGAGATGTTAGTAGTTATTGTATTAATTGGTATATTAGCTACGCTGGAAATACCCAACTGGCTAGCTTTTGTGGACACTCAAAGCCTCAACACTGCCCAAAACAAAGTTCACCTTGCTATGCACCAAGCCCAAAGGCAAGCTACCAAGGAAAAATTGACTTGGCAAGCCAGCTTTCGTGAACAAAACAGTATCGTTCAATGGGCGGTTCATCCTGCTACAGTAAACCCATCTGCTGCTAACTGGAATAACCTAGATTCCAATGTGCACTTAGATGATCAGGAAACAACCCTACCACAATCAAATGGCATCAAGCAAATCCAATTTGATTACAGAGGTAATGTCAGTAAGCCACCGCTAGGACAGATAACATTATCCAGTAAGCATGGTGGTAAAGTTAAGCGTTGTGTGATTGTTTCTACGATTTTAGGAGGAAAGCGAATGGGCAAAGATCATGCTACAGCTAAAGACAACAAGTATTGCTATTAAGATATTTTTAGTTTATTCAAATAAATATTGCGTGCTGAACTTTCCAGCAAACCCAAAAAAGCACCTGATTATTTTCACCCGTTATCCAGAATCAGGTAAGACAAAAATCTGATTGATACCTGCTTTGGCATATATTAGTGCTGCCAATCTTCAACGCCAGATGACTGAATATACAATATTTCAGGTTATAAGAATTGCAAAAAGCCATTGCCATATCTGTGGAAGTGCGATTTGCAGGTGGCGATTCGCAACTCATGCAGGACTGGCTGGAGTTAGATTTGGTTTACCAGTTTCAAGGTGAAGGGGATCGACAGTTTGCGGATGGCGCGATCGCTTAGAAATGCTTTTGTATTTGAAGCAGAAAAAGTAATTATCATCGGCACAGATTGTCCTGGAGTGAATGCCCAGATTCTAGCAACAGTGTTTGAGAAGTTACACACCTTTGACGTCATACTTAGTCCTGCGATTAATGATGGATATTACTTAATTGGTTTGCGCCAACCCATCCCGGAGTTATTCGTTAACATCGAGTGGGGAACTGCTCAAGTATTCCAGAAAACTGTGGACATTGCCCAGAAACTCAATTTATCACATGTGAACTTGTCGCTTTTAGCTGATGTTGACCGATCTGAGGATCTGCCGATTTGGGAACAAGCCCTTGCAGGGGAGATGAGGGTGATGAGGAAGATAAGGTAATAAATGAGTCGAACTTTAGAACTGAATGGGACTTACTTAAGCAAAAGTTGCTGCCTAGATTCCCGACTTCTTCAAGAAGTAGGGGATCTAAATCTAGCTTCAGTGAGATTCTACTCCCCAGTCCCGCATTAACTTCGTATCTTAAAACACCAGGGATTTCCTGAAGACACAGTACATAACAAATGTTACTCTGGCCTAGTTGAAAACCAAGAAGCAGATAGCCTTGACCAGTATTGAATCTGCTTTGTATTTCTACACAATAGTCACAGTCATGGGCACAATATTTAAGTAGCTTGAAATATGAAAATCAATCGTATTCACCACAAGTTTGAAGAATTATGGTTAACCGTCTTGCTTCCGTGAGCACTGCTCTCACAGTTAAAGTAGTTGGAATAATCTGCATTTTGTCCTTTTTCGTTGACTTTTTGATTCTATTGTTACCTTTTCAACCTACTGATCGGGTATGGCAAATCAACTTGGCAACAGCGCTAGTTGATCGCGGAATTGTTCCTTTAGTAGGTTTGGGGCTTCTGTTTGCTGCCTATTGGATTGATAGTGCTGATACCACAAGCGATCGCCCCCAAGGTATCGATTTAAGATTTCCCGCCCTGATCCTATCAAGTATTTTGGGGTTGATGTTCTTGCTGATTTTTCCCCTGCACCTCAATAACGTCAATCAAGCTAAGACTCAAACAATCAGCCGCATCGCCCAAGAAGCAGATCAGGCAGAAAATCAACTGAACAATCGGTTATCGCAATTGCAAGCACAACTGAATACTGACCAAGGAAAAGCTCAACTAGAGCAACTCCGAAACCAAACCAAAGCTCAATTTAGTGAAATTCTCAAAGATGAGCAAAAATATAAGCAAGCACTTGAAAGCCCTCAAATTCCCGCAAATATAAAAGAGTTACTCAAGAAGGCTAAAACAGATCCCCAAGTACTTGACAAAGCTATCGAACAACAAACAGATCTTCAGACGCTGCGAAATCAACAATTGAGCCAAGTTCGCCAGCGCAGAGACGAAACAGAGCAACAAGCTAAAGATGCTGCTTGGAAGTCTGGACTGCGGATTGGGATTAGCAGTTTGCTGTTGTCCATTGGTTACATTATCATCGGCTGGACAGGCTTAAGAGGTAGAGGTGCTTTACAAGGTGCTAAACCTAGAGCTACCGCCCGCTAATCCACTATCAGTATGGCAGTAGGATCTATCCAATAATTGTTGACAGCCCATACTGCCATACGCCTAATAGTTAATAACAATAAAAAGGCAATTATCAATTAGTAAAATCGCTATAAAACCTGGGTAATGTTCTCAATTTACATACTGACATATAACGAAGAGCTAGATATTGCTGCTTGTATCGAATCGGCGATGCTATCGGATGACATCATTGTTGTGGATTCATGCAGTAGCGATCGCACTGTGGAAATCGCTAGTTGCTATCCCATCCGCGTCATCCAACACGCTTTTGAAAGCCACGGACGCCAACGCACTTGGATGTTAGAGTCTATCCCCCCGAAGCACGAATGGGTTTACATTCTCGAAGCTGATGAGCGCATGACACCAGAGCTTTTCGCGGAATGCGAAAAGGTAAGTCAGAATCCAGACTACATCGGTTACTACGTAGCTGAACGTGTCATGTTCATGAATCGTTGGATTCGCTACAGCACACAGTATCCCCGTTACCAAATGCGCCTCTTCCGCTACGGTAAAGTGTGGTTTACAGACTATGGTCATACTGAACGGGAAGTTTGTGAGGGTGCAACTAGCTTTTTAAAAGAAACATATCCTCATTACACTTGTAGCAAAGGCTTGAGCCGCTGGATTGAAAAACATAACCGTTATTCTACAGATGAAGCTCAAGAAACATTGTATCAACTAGAACAAGGAAAGGTGAACTGGCAAGATTTATTTTTTGGCAAATCGGAAATCGAAAAACGCCGTGCCCTAAAAGATTTGTCTTTGCGTTTACCCGCCAGACCGTTGCTACGCTTTGTATATATGTATTTTATCTTAGGCGGATGTTTAGATGGAGGCGCTGGACTTGCTTGGTGTACATTGCAGGCATTCTACGAATACCTGATTTTGCTCAAAGTTTGGGAAATGAAGTATTTACCAAAACCTAATTTAGACGCAACAGCAATTCTGGCACAAGAGAGTACACAACAGGTGCAGTGCGCGGATTCTGAAACTACACAGGCTGATGCGGTGTAAAGAGGACTGGAGATTACAAGGCAGGACTTACGCACTAAAAACCTGAAACCTAGATCCCTCATAACCCACGCCACTTGACGCCAGTCCGCTCAAGTCGAGCCAACCGCTTGCGGCAGTTCCCCCGCTAAAGGACTGGCGTGGGTGACCCGCCCACGCAGCTGGCTCCCAAAAAAGGGAAACCTTAAGAGCTAACTTTTATAAGGGGGTTGGGGGATCTGCTCTGCGTAAGTCTTAGAAGGATTACGCACTGCAATTTAAAGCAGCGATCGCCTACGGTAAGCGCGGACGCGATCGCAAAATCAGAATTTACAAGTAGGGGCGCACAGCTAGCTGTGCGCCCCTATCGCGTGTTCCAGCTAAACGAGAACCACCATAATAAATTAATATCTTTAACAGAATATTTTCATAAAAGCCATTCCGGCTCAAATGTGAGTGACTGACCAGATACAATAATTCCTCAGTTTACCTGGTGATCCTTTCACAATCATGAGCAGCTTTTGATTGAGCGCGGTAGATTAGTAATACTTAAGGACTTGCAACAATCATTTACAAGTCTTACAAACAAAAGTAACATTCTCTGAGAATAACCAGTCGCCATCGGATTGGTTGATGTCTATGTGTATGCTTGTAGGAAAATAGCTGATTTCCACAAGTATGTGTTTTGGCGGCAGCAGCCAAGCTGCTAGCGTTTTGGACAGTTACTTGCGGCAGAAGCTGCTTCAAGTAAAGCCTTTGCTATTTGACTAATATCCTGGTATGGATACCAATAAAAAAAGTTCCTCTAGCTTAAAACAGGAGAATCGGGGCTTGGTAATCGATCGCCTAAAACAGGACTTAAAAAACGACCTGATTACTGGTTTGTTGGTAGTAATTCCGTTAGCAACCACTATCTGGCTGACAATTACCATTGCTACTTAGGTAATCAACTTCCTCACCCAAATTCCCAAACAGCTGAATCCCTTTGATGGCTTAAACTTAATTTTAGTAATTTTACTGAATTTATTAGTAGGATTAGCTGTACCCCTACTGAGTATCTTATTGATGGGCTTGATGGCTCGCAATATTGCTGGGCGGTAGGTTGCTAGATTTTGGTGAGCGGTTATTACAGGCAATTCCTTTAGCGGGACAGGTATATAAAACCCTGAAGCAGCTTTTAGAAACAATAGTCAAAGATTCCAATGGCAAGTTTCGCCGGGTAATTTTGGTAGAGTATCCCCGCCGAGGAATTTGGGCGATCGCCTTTGTTACTGGTGCAATCAGCAGTGATATCCAAGCCCAGATGTCTCGCCCCGTGCTAAGTGTTTTTATCCCCACCACCCCGAATCCGACTACCGGATGGTACGCACTCGTTCCTGAAGACGAGGTGGTGAACCTCTCCATGTCGATTGAAGACGCCTTTAAAATAGTTGTATTAGGTGGCATTGTCGCCCCCAATACGTCCTTGGTTTTCCCCAAAGGGTCCACACTGGAAGTCAAACACAACCAAATCAAGCAGCAGGTTATTCCCGTTGAAGAAACTTAAAATCAATCTGGCAAAGTCACAAGCAAATGCGTAATGTTGTTGTTGGACTGTGCCAAAATTGATAGGCTTGTAAGTTTGTCCTGCCTAGTTCATCAGTTCTCGCACAATCACCTCTCATTTTTATGCAACCTCGTAAACCCCAGCAAATTGCTCGTGAATTAGCGCTTTTAAGCCTTAGCCAATTGCCAGTTAACCCAAAGAAATTAGATAAATTGGCAGACGATCAACTAGTATCCAAGTTGGTGCTAGGAGCAGTACGCACCCTGACCTCAGAAGTGCAAGATACCCTTGATAATGCCGCAGGTGAACTACAACGCAGTAACGATCGCATCTTAAGTAGCCAAACTCGGGCCTCCGACCTCAATAGTGCTAGAACAATGCTTCAAGAGGCGATCGCCTGCACCCAGACAGCAATCAATCAGTTGGGTACAGCAGTTGATTTCCCAGAATTGATTCAGTTAGCTAATCAGGATAAGGGAGTCCGGAATTACGCTAAAGAGCTTGTGATTACCGTCAACGAAAATCGACACATTATAGATGAACTCCTTTCTAGTGCCTTAGTAGATTGGCAAGTAACTCGCCTCGCCCAAATCGACCGCGATATCCTACAAATCGCTGTGGCAGAAATGAAGTTCTTAGGAGTTGCAGATAGTATTGCCATCAACGAAGCTGTGGAGCTAGCCAAACGCTACAGTGGAGACGACGGTCATCGGTTTATTAACGGTGTTTTGCGCCGAGTCACTGAGCAGAAAAAAACAGCATAGTACCGCTACGTAATTCGTAATTCCTATACTGCCATAGAGAAAAGTCTGTAGCCGCAGAAGCGGCTTTTTCCGAGATTCTCCCTACAGCCCTTCTCAAGACAGGAGACGCTCTTGCGTTCGGGCATCCTAGGGCAGGCGCTAGCCTCTGGCAATGTGAGAAGGGGAGCCACTGCGGTCTTATCCCTTTGGGAGAAGGGGAGACGATGCCGCGCATAGCGCAGCGGTAGCGAGCCTGCGAACGCAAGAGCGTCTCGTAGAGAGCGTCTGGGGGTTTCCCCGAGGAGGAACTGCCGTGCATGGTATCCCGACTTGAGCGGACTGGCGTCAAGTGGCGTGAGACACTGCACGAACGGAAGGAACCCTCTGTTAGTACCGATTCTCCTCAAACTGGCGTTGAAAGGTGAGGATAACCCAGAAGTTTTCACCCCAAGAAAAAGTGCAAAGTTAAATTAAACTCATAACTTATAACTTATAACTCATATAACTAATACTGCTGCAATGGTTTTTAATTGGTTCCGTCGTCAATATAACGATTCCTCTAACACTCCCTCTGATCAGAAACAGGAAGAAACTCCTGCTGTACAAGAACCCCAACCAGAGCCAGCCGAAACGTCAACACCAACTGCTGAAACTGCACCAGACACAACGGCAGATTTGTTGGCGTTTGCTAAAGCTGCCTACAAAAATATTCAGCAAAAACAACAAGCTGAGGTAGTAGAAACCTCACCTGATTCAGCACAACCTGAAACCGCAGAAACGGCAATTGCGGAAATCACTGAACCAGAAGCAACTGAGGAACGTGTTAGTACAACTGTAGAAACTCCACAGCCAGAAGTTATCCAAGCAGCTACTGAGGAAGAAAGTACAGAAGATTCCTCAGTAGCAGCAATTCCTGAAGAGCCAGATGTCAAAAGCCCAGAAATAAAGGCAAGTGAAGTTGAACCAACGCCCATCGAACCACTAGCTACGCCAGAGGCAACACAGCCAACAGCACCAGCCACCTTATCCTTCTTAGAACGGGCGGCGGCAGAACGGCAAGCCAAGCTGGAACAACTAATAGCCACCGCCATTGAAATACCAGAACCGGAGGTAGTACAGCCAGTAGCTGCAACCTCAGAGACAGGAGAGGAAATTCCTGGACTGGTATTTGATGATGGGTTTGTCTGGTCAGCGAAAGTCCTAGCAGCTCAAGGTAGAAGTCCAGAAGAGGTTTCTATTGAAGAAATTACCTGGCTAAAAAAGCTTCGGCAAGGCTTAGACAAAACTCGTCGTAGCATCCTCAACCAACTAAAGGCGATCGTTGGTCAAGGGCCGCTAAACCTTGCTGCTGTGACAGAAATTGAGGCATTGCTCCTGCAAGCTGATGTGGGTGTAGAGGCGACAGACTTTATTATCAATGCCCTACAGAAAAAACTTCGAGAAGAAGTCACTGCACCTGAAGAAGCGATCGCTTACCTAAAAAAAATTCTCCGGGATATGCTGGATGCACCGAGCAAAACATCTCAGAAAACTACCTTTACCATAGAAAAAGAAACCTTAAATATTTGGTTAATCACTGGGGTGAATGGTGCCGGTAAAACCACTACCATCGGCAAAATTGCCCACCTGGGACAAAAATCTGGTTATAAATGCTTGATTGGGGCAGCAGACACCTTCCGCGCCGCCGCCGTGGAACAGGTCAAGGTTTGGGGTAGTAGAAGTGGTGTAGAAGTAATTGCTAATCCTGGGAAAAATACAGATCCGGCAGCAGTTGTATTTGATGCGATCGCTGCCGCCCAAGCGCGTCAAACAGAATTACTTTTGGTAGATACAGCTGGGCGATTGCAAAACAAGAAAAATTTAATGGACGAACTCAGCAAAATCCGGCGAATTATCGACAAAAAAGCCCCAAATGCCAAAGTAGAATCTCTATTGGTTTTAGATGCCACTTTAGGTCAAAATGGACTGCGGCAAGCCGAAGTTTTCTCCCAAGCTGCCCAATTAAGTGGCGTTGTCTTAACCAAACTGGACGGCACCGCCAAAGGCGGTGTTGCCCTTGCCGTTGTGCAGCAGCTAGGTTTACCCATTCGCTTTATTGGTGCTGGCGAAGGAATTGAAGACCTGCGCCCCTTTTCTAGCTATGAGTTTGTCGAAGCTCTCTTGAGTGGCTAGTTGAAAAATTTATAGTTAAAAATTTTTCTTGACAAACTGATAAATTTAGGGATGACTAATCTGGTATTATCACTCGAACTAATTAGAAACAAAATACTGGAAACAGCTCAAGTCCTAAAATCATGAGTTTGCCACAATAGATGGGTGAGTTTTGCTAAAATTTCAAGCTAATGCCCTTTTTTCACGCCCTGAATGGGCTTTTTAAAGGTAGCAGCGGGCATTTATTTGCAACACATAAAAGCCCGTAAACTCGCATCTTGCAGCAATTTAAAGGGCAGTCGAGACGCTTACCCCCCATAAATATAACTATTGTGGGATGGACAGCAGTCTGAGCTATGAGTAGTGCGTTGGGGAGCCAGCGCGGGTGAGTCCAGCACTGAGGGAGGGTGTTATCCTCCGCAAGTGACTGGTATTAGCTATGGCGATTTAAAGCAACCGCGTTAGCGAGTCGAAAGAGGTGCATGCTGCACGTAACTTACTTAAGAGTAGGAGTACGAGTGTCAGTTGTTTGCCCAGCGCTGACCTCAGGAAAAGGACGGCTTCCGACCATCAGAACTTCGGAGAATCGTCCACTGTGGACTCAAAAAGCAAATTGGTGTAAGTAAGCTGGTTCAACACTCCCAGGTGCATTCTCAGATATTATTTGCAAAAGTATCACAAATATTTTTTGTAGTAAATCGAGAGGTTTGAACTCTGATAGTTAAATGACAACACTCTTTCTGGTTTTTGACTTAAAGTTCTTGGAGGAGATTTTTCTAGATTTAGTGTCATCTCTTGTATTGATATCTTACACTTACCAAATGACTCCCACCTAAAATCAATTACAGGTTAATGCTTTAAGTCTGTTATCACTGGCTCGAAAGATTAAGTTATCTCACTTTTATTCCGTTTCATTGGGTTTAATTTTTGTATATTGAGCAAGTCAAAATTTACAAAACGAGAAATTTAAAATGAAAAAGCTCAATATTGGCGATTATTCCGGCAATTATGGGATACAAATTAAGTATTTGAAGACTTATTTACATATTCTCAGGTTTGGGAATGAATGTAAGTCTGTTTTTTCCCAAACCAAGCTCGATTTTAGCGCTGATAGAGGTTTTCACGAAAAAGACTTCTAGTCTCCTAGTTGTCTCTGCCCAAATAGTGACTCTGAAAACGTTATAAATTATTCTTGGAATAAAGTATTTTTATTACTTTAGAGATATGCTTTGGGAATTAAGTTATGAAAAAATGAAAAACTTTCTTAATTATCACCGAAACTAGTAATTTTTACGGGTTGGGTTTTGACTAAAAATACATGATTTTAAATTACTAATTTTCCGTCAAAAATATAATAAGCAAATAAAATACTCATAAAAGTTGCTTGTTACGTCTTTATACTCTTGCTAAAGTGACAAGTCTTGTCTAAATATGGTTTAGCAATGCCAAAGCCAAAAGATTTATAAGTAATCTAAAATCTGCCAATATAAAGTGCAATAGTACCTGTGCCTGTGTCTCAACTGCCCTCTCAACCCACTGACAACAATAGTAGTACCGCGACGGATGTCACACCAGTCGTGGCACTCAAAGAACTCGTGGCAAGGTTACACCGGGAACAGAACAAAATTCAAGATTTGCTAAGTTCTTTAGGATTTGCCCTGAGAAGTTTCAATAATTTGAATCAGTTTTTGGAACTGATCCCGCTGATGGCAACAAGAGTGACAGATGCAGACGGTAGCGCCCTCTTCCTCTACAAACCTAATGGTCAAGTCAGGTTAGAGCAGTTACATTGGCAAGATAGTCGTCAACGAAAAAATATCCGCAAAGCGCTAGAAATAGCCAGCAGTCAAATCACACTTATGCCCAATACTGCCCCTCTAGCTAATGCCACGGGGATAATGGAAGACCAGATGCATCGCTATTTGGGGCCAGATGTGCAAATCTTTGGTACGGCGATTCTGGTGAAGCATACAGAACGGGGATGGCTCTATGTCTTGAGCCGCGATCCAGAATATAGTTGGACAGAAACTAGGCAAAAGTTAGTTAGGTTAGTGGCAGACCAAACAGCAGTAGCGATCGAAAACGATGAACTAGCTGTAGAATTAAGAAAAAAAGAACGCCTAGACCAAGAACTAGAAATTGGCGCAGAAATTCAACGGCGACTTCTGCCACGTCAATGCCCGATAATCCCTGGTGCTGTCCTAGCGGCACGTTGTAAACCTGCCAATCGCGTTGGCGGAGACTACTACGACTTTATTGCTACGAATCACAATAAGATTCAGCCCAAGACCAAAGGCAGCACGGAAACTAGTCGCTGGGGTTTAGTTATTGGAGATGTCATGGGCAAAGGTGTCCCCGCTGGGCTGATTATGACGATGATGCGGGGAATGCTACGGGGAGAAGTGCTACATGGTAATTCCCCAGCAGGAATTCTGCAAAACTTAAATAGAGTTATGTATGCAGATTTGGACAATTCCCAGCGTTTTGTAACGCTATTTTACTCAGAATATAATCCCCATAACCGAATTTTATCTTATAGTAATGCGGCACATAATCCTCCCTTATGGTGGCACGCAGCCACGAAAACTGTCAGCCGTTTAGATACTTTAGGAATGTTAATCGGTTTGGATGCTAACAGCCAATATGAAGATGCCCAGGCACAGTTAGAGCCTGGGGATACAATTATTTACTATACAGATGGCTTGACCGATGCTGCTGCCGCTGGTGGCGATCGCTTCGATGAAGACAACTTTGTCACTAGCTTCAATACGGCTTGCAAGTACTGCAATGGCCCACAGGAGATTGTGGATTACCTATTTGACCAAGTTCAGCAATTCATTGGTGCTGATAGGCAAAACACTGATGATATGACACTAGTTGTTCTGCAAATTTTATAGTCATTTACCCATAATAAAACTATCCCACCCGCACTGGGGCGCACCCTGACGCCACTTGCTTCTCCCTACAGCCCTTCTATCTTAAGGAGACGCTCTTGCATTCGGGCATCCTACGGCAGGCGCTAGCCTCTGGCAATGTGAAAAGGGCATTGCCTCGCTCAACGCAGTGGCTACTCTTGCCACCCCCACCAAATCATAGATTTGGTAGCCAACTTTCGTAGTTGCGCGTCTGAATCCCCCACTGATAGCCAGTGGTAGCGAGTCTCTTGGCGTCTTGATTCTGATTCCTAGATTTTAAATAGGTAAATTCTTCTTCAATTATTTTTTCTTTGACTTTCTGTAGCGATCGCCCAAATGGCCGCACACCAACCTTTTTTAGTGAATCGTTTGTGTTTAGCCTTTAGAATAATACATAAAAAATGATCCTTAGAATACTTTTCTGTTCAAGTAAAAACTATATATTTTGCACATCTAGCACAGTAGGAAACGCCGAGGGGGAGACCAGGTAAAAGGTAAAATGTACAAGGTAAAAAGTAAAAGGTAAATTTACTTCTTCATTTTTGCTTTCTTTCTATCCTTGTGACGCAAGCATTTGGCCTGCTCCGTTTTGGCGTTTTTATTTTTCCTTTCTCCGCCGTAGCAAGTTCACAACAGCAACGACGGAGTTTTGCTTTGTTTATTTCTCAAGTCTAGACTTGTTTGTTTTCAAGTTCCTTGGTATTTAAGTTAATAACCTTCATTTAATGATTTGTCAAGATATTTATAAAAATATTTTAAATTCAGAATTCAGATGGCTATTCTTGCGCCCCAGCTTTTTGTAGACTCCGCACCACATTTTTATAACCATTAAATTCTGCAATCATCAAAGCAGTATAACCACCACGGTTTTTCAAATTCACATCTGCCCCAGCTTGGAGTAATACCTGCACGATTTCGTCATAACCTGCTGAGGCAGCCCACATCAAAGATGTTGCCCTGGCTGAGTCTTGAAAATTCACATCTGCCCCCTTTGCCAGCAGCAAATGTATAATCTCTGTGTGCTTGCGTTCGGTTGCCTTGATCAAAGCAGTTTTACCATCATCCCCCGGTGTCTTGACATCAGCACCATAGTCTAGCAACACTTTCACTGTTTGGGTGTGTCCTTGTGATGCAGCCAATGTCAAAGGTAGTTCACCAAGATTTTTACCATTAATATCTCCCCCAGAACGCAGCAGTGCCTCGACAATTTGGCTATGTCCCTGCAATGCTGCTACAAGCAGTGGCGTATCACCCAGGTGGTTCCTAATTTGGGCATCTGCACCCCTGTTAAGTAACACTTGTACGACATCAATGTAGCCTTCCACAACGGCAAGGTGTAGGGCAGTTTCACCATCTTGATCTTGGAGATTAATCTCGGCACCTCGATCTAGTAAAGCTGCTGCAATCTCACTGTGTCCCGCTGCTGCTGCTGCCGATAGGGCAATTCCACCATTAGCGTTTTTCACATTCACATCAGCCCCTGCTGCTAGCAGTGCTTCCACAATCTCCAGATGTCCCAAGTCTGCCGCTAATGTTAAGAGTGTCTCACCCTCCTCATCTCGGATATTGACATCGGCACCAGTTTGAAGAATTGCTTCTATAACTTCTATTTGTCCCTGCTTAACGGCGATTTTCAAGGCAGCATCATCATCTTTATCTTTGATATTCACCTTCGCACCAGCAGCCAATAAGACTCGCACTATATCTACATGGCCTTTGAGTACTGCTGCCATTAAAGCTGTGCTGCCATCTTCATTAGTGGCATTTACATCAGCACCTTTGGATAGTAAAAGCTGCACAATGTCAAACTGTTTGGCACTAGCTGCCAACATCAAAGCTGTCAAACCATAGAGTTTTCTTTTCAAGTTGATATTTGCCCCAGCATCCAGCAGCGATCGCACAATTTCGGTATAGCCTAAATTGGCAGCAAACATTAACGCCGTCGTGCCTTGGCGATCGCACGTGTCCACCAAGGCACCAGCACTTAGTAGCGCACATAGCCCCTTAATATCACCACTTTTAGCAGCTTTCAGCAGCAAAGTATCGTTGTTTTCAGTCATGGATAAGATCCCACACAGGGGGTTTTGTTCGTCTACCCTTAAAATTCAGTCTGAGATTGTTTATCCACTTTGGCAAGAGGGCGAAGCAAAATAGTAGGGGAGATGGGAGAACAGAATTTTCCTTATTCTCTTTTACTCTGTGCAGCTTTAACCACAGAAACTAGAGTTATGCTAATTTTTATGAAGATTTAATAATTAGGCGAGAACACAATGAGTCTGCAACTTACTCCATCAATTAAATATTGGCTGAACTTCATTCATCCGGTGCTCATGTGGGCACTATTAGCACTCTCAATTTATGCTGCCTACTTGGGGCTGCAAGTACAGCATACCAGAAATGCTAAGGGGGAAGAAAAGAAAGAACTGATTAAAGGTAGATATAACGTCAGACACTACCAAATCGGGTCTATACTCCTAGCTTTGATGGTGGCAGGTGCGATCGGTGCAATGGCTGTCACTTACATCAATAATGGTAAGTTATTTTTCGGATCTCACCTACTAGCAGGGCTGGGTATGATGAGTTTGATTGCATTTTCTGCTGCTTTGTCTCCTTATATGCAGAAAGGGGCAAATTGGGCGCGTGCAACTCACATTTTGTTGAATTCTATCCTTTTGGGACTTTTTGCTTGGCAGGCTGTTACTGGCGTGCAAATTGTCCAAAGAATTCTGACTCAAGCATAGATTAAGTAGTAGTTTGTCATTTGTCACTAATTTTTGACAAATGACAAAAAATAACTGTTGAATCACTGCTTTTGCTTAGAATTAGCAGCAAAAGGTATTTTCAAAGATTTATGAAAATCTTCCTGAACTTTGCGAGTTAAGCGGCGAGAGACTTGGCGGACAATTTGGTTAAGTAAGCGATCGCCTGTAGATTGAATTATAGACTTGGGTAATCGCTGAATAAACCTGGGAAAGTGCAAATCAACCATTAAATCCAATTCCCATTCAACTTTGGTAACCTCACCCATGTTAGTGGAAGCATCGTTTTCTATTAATTGTAGAGATGCCCGATAGTCTACGTCATAACCAGGCGGTTGGTAATCAGGAATGGGGATTGTACGGATGCGGTAAATACCCTCCTCTGGAGGCAACAATTCCAAACCAATTTTCGGTTCTACTTCATAACCAAAAGCACCAAAACGACCAATTACTAAAGCATAGCCATTTTCCCCAAGTAATTGTACCTTCATGGGTTCAGCGCAACGACAAAACCATGAGGCGTGAGCATTGAGATACTCAGCAACCTTCTGGGCTGGGGCAGGCATTTCCATAAAATCTTGATAATGACCAGAAAATTTTGTAAGCGTCGCTACATTTTCTTCTGTTAATGTGTCCTCAGCTTCTTGTTGGCTGGACGCTAGAGGTAAAACTGCTTCTGTTATTTCCCAGGATTTATATTCGCCTTTTGTTGAAAGCATAAATGCATTACTGTATATTTTGGCGTTGATCTATATTAATAATTCCCCATGCGCCTGGGTGATTTCGCATTCAGATCCTATTTTGACCGAAACCTCATTAATCTGCCATTACCTCCATAGAATTACTAAAATAAAGAACTGAACAAGCACACAATAGTTTCCCAGGATAGCATTTCTCATGAAAGCATTTGTAGCAGGGGCAACGGGTGAAACAGGTCGTCGGATTGTGCAAGAATTAATAGCGCGGAATATTCCCGTCCGAGCCTTGGTGCGGGATGTAGAGAAAGCCAAAGGTATTCTGTCTCCTGAAGTCGAATTAGTGGTAGGCGACGTGTTACAACCAGAAAGTCTGACTGCTGGGTTGGGAGATAGCACAGTTCTGTTGGTTGCTACTGGGGCAAAACCTAGCTTTGACCCCACTGGCCCCTATAAGGTAGATTTTGAAGGGAGTAAAAATTTAGTAGATGCTGCTAAGGTAAAGGGAATTGAGCATTTTGTCTTCGTTTCTTCATTGTGTACTTCCCAGCTTTTCCATCCGCTAAACTTGTTTTGGCTGATTTTGGTGTGGAAAAAACAAGCTGAAGAGTATATCCAGAAAAGTGGCCTTACCTATACGATTGTGCGACCTGGTGGGTTGAAGAATGAAGATAACCTCGACGCGATCGTGATGCAGAGTGCTGATACACTGTTCGACGGTAGCATCCCCAGGCAAAAAGTCGCCCAAGTTGCTGTTGAAGCGCTGTTTGAAGCAGATGCACGCAATAAACTTGTCGAAATTGTTGCAAAACCTGAAGCAGCCTCAAAAAGCTTTAAGGAGCTATTTCAACAGTGCTGATATTCGATTGGATTCTATTCCCCAAAATGATCGGCTCACATCTTCATGGAAAAGCGATGTCTACGATGGTCACTGAGCGGCTGATGAGCGCAGCGATGCACTGAGCTTGTCGTTGGCGCAGCCTCTCGTAGACAAGTGTCGAACCATGTCTTACCCCTACGGGGATCTTGCTAGCAAGAGCGTCTCCAAGAGTTGTGCAGGCTATGACGCTCTCTTACGAGACGCTGCGCGTAGCTTGCTTCCCCGTAAGGGTACGAATACTCGCTAACGCAACTCTTGGAGACGCTGCGCGTAACTTGCTTCCCCGTAGGGGTACGCTATCGGCGTCGCACTTTGTCAATTAGCTTACCTCATCTAAATTGACCGCCCCTTGATTTCACTCCCGAAAGCGATCGCTGCATCCCACACCCAAAACGTAGGGTTAAAGCGCATTTCTGATCCGGCGGTTTACTCCTACACTTATTCATGATAGACAAGCGATCGCTCTCTTATTACCTTCATCTTCACAAAAGTGATATAAAATCACTTTTATTGTGGGAAGTACTCACTGTTAAAAATATCTTCAGGAGTCAAAGGGCATTGTTCTGGGAAAATCTCAGGCGTTAAACCTGTTTTTTGAATTGCTTGTCTTCTGGCTTTAATATAAACTGCACCTAAGCAGTTAAGAGAATAGGTGTGAACTTTGTCAGAATGAGTTCGTCGATGATTTTTGTTAGCAAAGAGAGCGAATTTGAAGGAGTCGGACTCTGAAAGGCTTTGAATTCAAAGGTGTTGAAAAACTTATTGGGCCAATAGCCGCGCTTCTCGGCTTTGTGTATTTGTTGCAATGGTATATTGGAGACTTGCGATCGCCTTCTGATCCCATCTTTGCAGTTAAACAGCCGCCTTTGGTCATGAAACAGGGCGATCCCTATATCCGCGCTTTAATGCGAACCATCTCAGCGAGTGAAGCCAGTGGCAATCGTCCCTATTCGCTGTTGTATGGTGGACAACAAGTCAACGACCTTAGCCGACATCCTGAAATATGCGTCACAATTGTCACAGGTCCCAACACAGGTAATTGTTCTACGGCTGCTGGCAGATATCAAATTATCAACATTACTTGGTATCGTTTAGCCCCCCGTTATCACCCAAAGCCGATGCAAATGATGTTTTGGACTACTTATAGTTTTGAAGCAGAATATCAAGATATAGTAGTTTACCGTTGGTTAAGTGATTCTAAAGTTTGGGGAACTGATATTTCTCAACTGTTGCATCAGGGAAAGTTAAATGATGTTTTGCGGCGACTTTCTCCCACTTGGACAAGTCTAGGATATGGTATAGAAACCAATTTTGTTAGTAGCTCTTTGCCTAAGGTTTATCAGAAAATGTTGCAAGAGGAATTAACCGCAGCTAAACAACCAACAGCCACGAAATTGACACCATCTCCAACTCCTTTTAGCAAGGCAGTAAAGAAGCAGTGAAGTAATCCTAATCTTTAACTTACAGCAGACAAAAAATATTTGATATTTTCTACAAATGCCAAGGTATTTTCAAAATGAATATTATGTCCAGCATTACTAATTATTTTTAACTGGGCAATTTCACATATTTTAGCCATTTTTGTATTAATAGATATAAATTTTTCATCATATTCACCGACTAGTAAAAGCATAGATATTTTATTATCTTGTAGCTTTTCCCATAAAGATGGTTGGCAGCCAGTCCCCATAAAACGCAATGATTTATCTAATTCCTGGGGATTATTCTGCAACCGACTTTCTATCATGCGAGCGTATTCTAGATGATTTTTTAGATTCCCAAAAATCGTTTGATTGTACCAATTTGATAGAAAAGCAGCAAAATCAGTTCTAACAACACTTCTTGCTAATTTTCTACCTATTTGCGTATCAAGCTTAATACGTTCTAATCGTTCTGCTTCTGCTGATAAACCTGGGGAAGCTGACTCTAGTACAACTTTTAAGAAACGTTCGGGAAAATGTAGGGTGAGGTATAAAGCCAATCTTCCACCCATTGAATAACCAACTAAGAAACATTTGGCAATTTTTAACTCATCCAGCAAGTTGATTAAGGCATGGGCAGTATTTGTCATTGTATAGTAATCATCCCCACCCACAACTTGAGTTTTTCCGTGTCCAGGAAGGTCAATTGTTAAATAGGAAAATTCGTCTAATAGTAATTTTATGGGTTCATCAAATTCATCAATGTTACCCATGAAGCCATGCAAAAAAAGAATTAGTGGTTTATCTAGAGTGCCAATTAAAGAATAGTAAAATTGATAATTTTTAAGAATCATATTTTAGGAAGTTGGCGCATAAATTATGTTAGCGCGATCGCTCGTCTACAGTAGAAATTAAGTGCGATCGCACACCGGATTATTTTATGGCTTATGCACAAGATTCCTAGTAAGCGCTTACTACAAATTTGAGGGTCTATTTACCGCCCTGTAACTGCTTTGGAACCGCCCAAACTATCATTTGAAAACGTACCTCACCAGGATGATAACCCCTATAATTTTTTATTTTTCTAATTTTTAAGGTAAAAATCGATCCAAAGCAGCTTTTAACTGTTTAATTTCAACATCAATATTACCTTCTTGTGCGGCTCTACCAATACACTCAGTTAAATGTTCATCCAAAACAATTCGCGCTACCCGATCCAATGCACCGCGCACTGCGGCAATTTGGAGTAGAACATCAGGACAAGGGCTACTTTGCTGCACCATTGTCTTAATACCGCGAACATGTCCTTCTATCCGCGATAATCGATTGACAATTCGCCGTAAAGACTCTTCGCTATGGACATGAGAATGAGCCGACTCTCCAGTCCCATGAGCATGATCTGTATGTTCGTGGTCTGTATCGTGATTGTGGGAATGTTCTGCTTGCTGGGATGTTGGCAAGGATTCTTTACCTAATCGGTTTGATCCATTCATGAGTTATTAAAAGACTTGTAGTACTAAGATCCTAGCCTAGTACTCGACCAACCCAAAATTTATGAGTCAGGGTGGGCCCCATTCTCCCTAACTTTACTACTAACGATTGGCTCTTTCTTGGGGAATAATCTCCGTTACTACTCTACCGCTAGAACTCCCACCTTTGACAACAATATTTTCTGTTTGCAGATTACCAACGGCTGTTTCACCCGCAAAATTTAACGGCGGGTCAACTTGCCGATAAATCACATTTCCCTGAGCTTCAACTAACTTATTGTCTAGATACCAAGTTAGTGTATTGGATCTCAGAGACTGGCGACGCTGACCAACGGCGTTGACCTTACCTGTTAAATAAACGGTTTTTTGCGGTATTTTCATTTCACCTTGATTGGCTGTCACTGTAACATTTTCGGCACGCTGGAACATTCGCGTGGGCGAGTTTGTGGTGACAGTTTCTGCGTTCATGTTCCAGGTCATAGAGTTACTAGCTATTTGCATTGGTGGGTCTAGTAATTCTAATTGAGCATTCTGTTGAATAGTGGCAATTTTTGTTTTTAAGTTGACTTCAGCAGAATTTCCCTTACCGCGATCGCTAATTTTATTATCTTTGTAGCGGTCAATTTGTAACGGGCGATCGCCAATCAATTTTTCTTCTTTAATATTCCAGATCAAATGCTCGGTTCTTACTTGCATCTGGGGATCAGTGGAATTTGCCACTACCCCTCCAGAAAATTCCATGCGCTGTTCGCGGGTTTTAACTCGCGCTTCCTGCGCCACTGCTTGTAGTTGTTTATGATTACCATTAATCTGCTTGCGGACAATCAACAAATCTTCTTTGGGACGCCATTCTAATTCATTACCTTGCAACACAATCCCATTACTAGGATCTATGGCAAATATCTTACCCTTAAGAAACAACTGCTTCCCATCTTGTTCAATATCTGCTACATCTGCCTTAATTTGGTAAACTACTTTGCCATCTTGATATAGCTCACCATAAGGACTTTCAGCCTGACCAATTTGTTTTTCTTTGGTGTATTTTGCGGTTTTAGCCCTAACTTTCCAAATCGGTCTTCCCACTTCATCTGCTTGTTCTAGGGTGACATCAAAGAAGGTCAAATTGCTATCTTGGTTAGATGAAGTCGCAGTATTTTGTTGAGAAGCTAGGGGGGATTTACCCCCGCAGGCAACTAAACCAAATACCAAGAAAAAAATCAAAGGAAAAAGCAGGAAGGAGGGAGTGAAGGAGTAATTTTGAATTTTTCTTACCCCCTCTCTCCCCCTTTTATGAAATTGATGCGCCATTATTCTTGGATTTCTAGGTGTCCATCACTAGTTCTGGGGTCTTCCAAAAAACCGATACCAGATAACGGCCGGTATGGATAGCTTTGGCGAGGGGTTTTTTGAATATCCTCTTTGATGGCTTCTAAATCAATGTAGCGATCGCTTACATTAATTAAGCTGTCGCTGGTCATCGAACGCAAACTCACCACTTCTACTCGCACGCCGCGATAGCTCACTGAATTGACCGCATATGCTAAATCCCCATCACCGCTGACTAAAACTGCGGTATCATAAGAATCTACTAACGCCATCATGTCTACTGCTATTTCTACATCCAGGTTAGCTTTTTTAGAGCCATCTGGTAGCTGGACCAAATCCTTAGCAATGACTCGATAGCCATTGCGACGCATCCACAGCAGAAACCCCTGTTGCTTCTCGTTTGTTCGGTCTACACCAGTGTAGAAAAAAGAACGCAGGAGTCTAGAACCTCCTGTTAATCGACACAATAGCTTCGTATAATCGATTTCAATCCCTAGTTGTAATGCAGCGTAAAATAGATTTGAGCCATCAATAAATATGGCGACCCTGCCCCGATTCTCTAAAACTTGTTCTGGCGTAAATATTGAATCGTTTTCCAAATTATTCAACATCGTTCTCATACCTCGATTTTTATCCTTGTTATTTTTGATACTTACGAACTTTTAGATACTAGTCACAGCGGCTTATGATAATCTTCCGGGGCTAATTTAAGTTAAGCCCCGATAAATTTTTTGAGAGAATAAGAAATTGAACAAAATCAGAGTTTGATAAGGACTAATCGTTTTTTGGGGGTTCTATTCGCTTAAAAACTGGTTGGTGTGTACCCAACTCTTGTTTACTCGATAGTATTCCCCATGTTGCATGGGTGGCAAAAGGAGCGGTAACTGAACTTTGTATTTGATCGTTAAAGTTTATTCCAAAGCCCAGTTGCTGATAAATATCGCTACTGATGTTCGGAATAATTGGGGATAGGAGATAAGCTGATAGTCTAACTGATTCTAGAACTGCGTAGAGAACTTTTTCTACGGACTCCTGCTGTCCCTGTTTATATAATGACCAAGGAGCTTGTTCATCAATAAACTTATTACTAGCTTGCGCCAGTGAAAGGATAGCCCCGCAGGCTTGACTGAAAGCTAGCTCTTCATAGGCTTGTTTCACCTGTTCCCCTAAACGTAAACCAATTGTTTTCAAAGGATTTTCGTCAGGAATTCCTTCATTGCCGATTGATGGGACATTATTGTCAGCGCAGTATTTCTTCACCATGCTCAAGGTGCGATTGAGCAAATTACCTAAATCATTCGCCAAATCTGCATTCAGAACATTAATGAACCTTACTTCATTAAAATCTCCATCCTTGCCAAATTCGATTTCCTTAAGGAAGTAATAACGAACGGCATCACTACCATAGCGCTGAACTAACGCCACAGGATCAAGGGTGTTACCCAGACTTTTGCCCATTTTTTGACCATCTTTAGTCAAAAAGCCATGCCCAAATACTCGCCCCGGCAAGGGTAAGCCAGCCGACAACAACATTGCGGGCCAATAAACTGCATGGAAGCGCAGAATATCTTTACCAATTAAGTGCAAGTTAATTGGCCACCATGTTTCTAAAGCATTTGCTAAAGTCGGTTCTGCATCTGGTTCTAATAATGCTGTGACATAACCTAGCAGCGCGTCAAACCAGACATAAAGGGTGTGCTTGGGATCAACTGGTACGGGAAAACCCCAATCTAGATTCACCCGTGAAATGGAAAAGTCTTGCAGCCCTTGATTTACAAAGCTGAGGACTTCATTCCGCCGACTTTCTGGTTGAATAAAATCCGGTCTAGATTGATAAAATTCTGTCAGCTTAGTTTGATATTTGGATAAGCGAAAAAAATAGTTTTGCTCGTCTCGCCACTCGACTTCTTTATTAGTATGAATCGCGCAACGGTGTCCTTCTAGCAGATCCCGTTCTTCTTTGAATTCTTCGCAGGATACGCAATACCAGCCTTTTTGTTGTCCCTGGTAGATATCACCAGATTCCCAGACTCGCTCAAAGAATTCTTTAACGATCGCTTCATGACGAGGCGCAGTAGTTCGACTAAAGCGATCATATTGAATATCTAGTAACTGCCATAAACTAATGAAACTAGGGACAATTTCATCGCAAAACTCTTGTGGTGCTTTGCCTAAACTTTCTGCCGATCGCTGAATTTTTTGTCCATGTTCATCTGTACCTGTAATCAGTAATACCTTATACCCCAGCAGCCTCTGAAATCGCGCGATTACATCTGCTGCGATCGTTGTATAAGCACTGCCTATATGAGGAATATCGTTTACATAATATAGGGGTGTTGTCAGTGCAAATGTCTTTTCTGTTTTATCCACTAGATTCATGCAAAATAAAAATCAACTTATTAAAACGTTTTACATTTTACTTTTATCGGCAAAAAATGAAATTATACAATATTATTTCTATTTTTTCCCATACTTTTTTTATATTAGCAAATTTCTCAGGTCAATAATTGTTTTGTAATATCCATCAATTCAGCTAATTTATGCCCAAAATCTGGAAATTAACTAATCATAATTTTTTTAAATACTTTCTATTAGATATTATTGTGTTCAGGAATACAGAATCCCAAGCGCAGAAAATCTAGCTGAGTTTGTGGATTAGACATTTCTATCTTAAGACAGTCATGGCAATAGTAAAGAAATGTAAAAATAAAATTAAGATAAACTGCCATCTTTACCGGAAAATATATTGATTAGGTATGAGTCTAAATAGCCCCCTGGAAATTTCTCGCGCTTTGATGGCAGCACTCTCAACGCAAATGTTTCGTTATTACGAGGATCGGATTCCCCAGGGTGCCAGTGTATTGGTAGTCAGCAATCACCGCAGCTTTATGGATGCACTGATTTTAATGGCAGCGTTATCGAATCCGATTCGCTTTGCTTGCCATCACTACATGGGACAAGTGCCAGTAATGCGGGAGATTGTCATCGGACAATTCGGGTGTTTTCCTTTGGAGGAAACTCAAAACCGCCAGCATAGCTTTTTTTCGCAATCACAGATGCTGTTGCAGTCTAGACAGATGGTGGGAGTCTTTCCAGAAGGAACTGAACCAATGGTGAAATTTACTGTGCCAAACCAAATGGGTAAATTTCAGCGGGGATTTGCCCATTTGGCATTGCGAGCTGATGTGCAGGATTTAGCTATTTTACCGATCGCGATCGCCTCCTTAGAAGAGGTGAACACTTCTGGCTTCCCCTTAAAGCTTTTGAGTGTATTTGACCCTTCAGAACCTTTATTTAACCAAGGTGGTTGGCATCCTCTGGTAATTTATCGTCGGGTTGCTGTGTTAATCGGTCACCCTTATTGGATTACGCCCCAACACAAGAAAAAATATCACGGGAAACAAGCCAGAACTGTTGTGGCTAAACTGACAGAACACTGTCACGGCGAAATTAGCAATTTACTGCGTCAAGGTTGCTATTAGAATCAAAAGCACCGAAGCTTTTATAACTAACAATTACCAGTCCAAAATTTATCTACCAATGACTACAACAGAAGTTGAGCTAAACCCTTGTTTCCTGACTCCTGAACGAGTACAGCCAGAGTATCCGTTGTTGGTATACTTGCCAGGAATGGATGGAACAGGTCAATTATTGCGATCGCAAACCGCTGGATTAGAAGCTGGCTTTGATGTCCGTTGTTTGGCGCTCCCACGGAAAGACCTGAACACTTGGGATGTGCTAGCTAAAAGTGTATTGGACTTGATCGACGCTGAATTAGAAAAAAGCTCTCAGAGGCCAGTTTACTTGTGTGGTGAGTCCTTTGGTGGTTGCTTGGCAATGAAAGTGGCAATCCAAGCACCAGAGTTATTTAAGCGAATTATCCTAATTAACCCAGCTTCGTCCTTTCATCTTCGCCCTTGGTTAAGTTGGGCATCCCAACTAACTTACTTAGTGCCATCAGGATTGTATGATGTTGGGGCACTGGTGTTATTGCCGTTTTTATCATCTTTGCCACGCATTTCCCGAAGCGATCGCCATGAGCTGCTGAAAACTATGCGTTCTATCCCCTTAGAAACCGTTCTTTGGCGGTTGTCTTTACTGCGAGAGTTTCATATTGATGATGAGCAGTTAAGTCGCTTAACTCAACCAGTTCTGTTGATTGCCGGTGGTAGCGATCGCCTTTTGCCTTCTGTAACTGAAGTGAAGCGGATCGCGAATATCTTACCAAGTACCAAGATTGTGGTGTTGCCCAATTGCGGACACGCTTGTTTGTTAGAGGAAGATATTAATCTCTATGACATTCTCAAGGCTAACAACTTTTTAGAAAGTAAAGCTGATATAGGTACGGGGCTAGAGGTGAGAGGATAGAGTGAGGAGCGATCTGATCAAATAGAAATTAATAAAACAAATTCAAAACAGACTATGACTAAAACAACTGTCAAACTGCAAATTCCTTTTGAATCACTTCTAGATGCTATTGCCAACCTTCCTTTAGAAGAAAAACATCAACTGTGGCAATTCTTAAATGAGGAAATTAACCAAAGCGAAGGCAATTTACTTCAAGAAGACTATTATGATTGGGGTTCCCAAGGACAGCCAAAAGACAAGCCAGTAGAATATATTCCTGGAGTTGGGCTAACAGTTGTTGGTGGCAAGAATGCTCCAACCTGATTTGCTTGAGTGTGGCGACGTAGTTATAGTAACTTTGCCTACTAGTACTCCTAGAGGACGTGAACAGCAAGGAACTCGACCTGCTGTAGTTGTCGGTATACCTTGGGCAGAAGTCCGCTATCCAATGCTAATGATTGCACCTTTAACTACCCAGAGTGGTTCTTGGGTGTTTAATAATCCCAGCTTATACCCGCGTTTGCCAGCTAGTGCTGGTGGTTTGCCTTTGTCTTCCATTGTCTTGCTAGATCAAACGCGGGGATTAGATATAAATCGAGTTTTGACGTATTTGGGAACACTCACCCCTGAGCAATATGTTCCTATTGTTGATGGATTAACACAGTTATTCAGACAATAAAATAGTTAATTTTAAACTGATATTTACGTTTAGAGAGGGATGTAAAGCCACTCACACTTCGCTACAAATTTAAAGAGAGAGGCTTTACAGGATGGTATCAAGCAATGGCAGACAAACCCCAAGAAACAGAGGTGAATAAATTAGTTAATTCACCCAGAGAAACTTCACAAGTAAAAATCCAGACTCAATCATCAGTAGAAAATGAACCGTCTATATTAGAGTCTTTTGTTAAAACTGTTGCTGAGACTGGCAAAGCAGTTTTAGATACAGCAGTAGGGGTGGGAGAAGCGACGGCGAAAGAAACACACAAGTTAATTGAGCAAACAACTCAAACCAGCGGTGAGGTTGTGAATCGCCTCAGTGAAAATTGGCTAATTAGAAAACTATCTGGAGTGTTAAATCTAAATTGGCTAATTAGTGATACTAATCTTGTTGATTTGGAAAAAGCAGAAGTTGCGGTAAACAAGCTGAAAAAACAGTATCCAAATGAATCACCCAGCCAGATTGCTCACCGAATCATGGTGGAAAAAGCAACTCAAGCAGGCACAGTTGGACTAGCCACTAGTATTTTGCCAGGAATAGCAGTGGCATTGTTGGCAATTGATTTAACAGCGACAACCAAATTGCAGTCAGAAATGCTTTATCAAATTGCATCTGTCTACGGGCTAGATTTAAAAAATCCTGCCCGTAAAGGTGAAATTTTGGCAATTTTTGGTTTAGCTTTGGGTGGAAGTCGTCTGTTGAAAGCTGCGGGATTAGGCTTGCTGCGAAATGTACCCTTGGCGGGTGCAGCGATCGCAGCTAGTTCAAATGCGACGATGATCTATTCATTGGGCTACGCTGCTTGTCGATTTTACGAAGCCAAGCTGGATGAATCAACTTCCCTGGAATCGCCACAGACATTGGCAACATTAAAAGCAGAGAGTGAAAAGTATCTAGAAAGTGCGATCGCTCAAGAAGCCGTCATGGATCAAATCTTAGTTCACATGATCCTGGCTAGCCATCCAGAAAAGACTTGGAAAGAAATTTTGCCAGAATTACAAGCTCTAAACCTCAGTCATAACTCGTTGGATACCATTGCCCAAAATATCAAATCACTTAAGTCTTTTGATATACTGCTCAATCAGCTAAATCGTGATTTTGCCATACCCTTGTTGACTCAGTGTTACAAAATTGCCCAGCTTGACAATCAGATTACACCAGTTGAGCAACATATAATCACAGCGATCGCTAAGAAATTTGACATTGACACAAATGGAATTGGGGCATAGGGCATGGGGCGAGTAGCTATAATTTAGCGAGTTGGTATAAATAGCACTCGTAAATGAGTCTTTGATACTCGTCAATCCACCTTAGAACTCTGTTAACGAGTCTTTGATACTCGTCAATCCACCTCAGAACTCTGTTAACGAGTCTTTGATACTCGTTAATCCACCTCAGAACTCCGTTAACGAGTCTTTGATCCTCGTCAATCCACCTCAGAACTCCATTAACGAGTCTTTGATACTCGTTAATCCACCTCAGAACTCCATTAACGAGTCTTTGATACTCGTTAATGAAGTTAGGAACTTTACTCTTTTACCTCCTCTGCCCAATGCCCAATGCCCAATGCCCCATGTCCATTCCCCAATGCCCATTCCCCTCACCATGAAACAAGAATTTTGAGCAATACTGGTACAAGAAGGAATATTTACACAAAATCCCAACCAAAATGACAATTCAACTTAGTGATAAGCCTTTGCTAGAGTGGGCAGGCGATAGTTTGGCAATTGGATTATTTGAAGATGCAGTAGAGTTAACCGGAGAACTAGCTACTTTAGATCAAAAGTTTTCCGGCGTCTTAAAAGAACTGATTGCTGAAGAAGAATTTAAAGGTAAAGCCAACAGTACCATCTTTAGCCGTGTAAATCCTGGTAGTCCAGTGCGGAAATTGATTTTGGTAGGTTTAGGAAAACCAGATGCACTACAACTAGATACTCTGCGCCGCGCTGCTGCTGCTGTAGCCAGGGTAGGAAAAAAGCAAAAAAGCAAAGTTCTGGGATTTAGTTTTCCATTGTGGAATAACGATCCAGCAGCCAGCGCCCAAGCGATCGCAGAAGGCATCGAATTGGCGCTTTACCAAGATATTCGCTTTAAATCAGAACCAGAAGAGAAAGGATCACAAATTGAAACCGTAGATTTACTAGGTTTCGGTGGACAAGAAGCAGCCATCACCCGCGCCAATCAAATCGTTTCCGGGGTAAATTTGGCACGGCAGTTAGTAGCAGCGCCAGCCAATGCAGTAACACCACTTACTTTGGCAGAAACTGCTCAAGCGATCGCTAACGATTACGGTTTACAAGTGGAAATTCTGGAACGAGAAGATTGTGAAAAGTTAGGCATGGGTGCTTTTTTGGGAGTATCGCAAGGTTCCGAGTTGCCACCTAAATTCATTCACCTAACTTATAAACCAGAAGGTACACCCAAAAAGAAACTAGCAATTATTGGTAAAGGTGTAACTTTCGATTCCGGGGGACTCAACATTAAAGGTGCTGGTAGTGGGATCGAAACCATGAAAATGGATATGGGCGGTGCAGCTGCTACCTTGGGCGCGGCAAAAGCAATTGCTCAAATTAAGCCAGATGTTGAGGTTCACTTTATCTCGGCGGTAGCCGAAAACATGATTAGCGGTCACGCCATGCACCCTGGAGATATTCTCACAGCATCAAACGGCAAAACAATCGAAGTGAACAACACCGACGCTGAAGGACGTTTAACCTTAGCAGATGCCTTGGTGTATGCCGACAAATTGGGATTAAATGCGATCGTGGATTTAGCCACCCTGACTGGTGCTAACGTCATTGCCTTGGGTGACGATATTGCTGGTTTGTACACTCCCGATGATGCTGTAGCTTCCCAAATCGAGAAAGCTGCCGAAACTTCAGGTGAAAAGATTTGGCGGATGCCAATGGAAGAAAAATATTTTGAAGGGTTAAAGTCTGGTATCGCGGACATGAAGAATACAGGCCCGCGTCCGGGTGGTGCAATTACCGCTGCCCTTTTCCTCAAGCAATTCGTCAAAGAAACCCCTTGGGCGCACTTAGATATTGCCGGGCCAGTGTGGACAGATAAAGAAAATGGCTACAACGGCGCGGGGGCAACTGGCTACGGCGTTCGGACGCTAGTTGACTGGGTACTAGGGAGTGGGGAGTAAGAATTTTAGATTTTAGATTTTGGACTTTAGATCAAATTTCAATCTAAAATCCAAAATCTAAAATCCAAAATTGAATTGCCCAATGCCCAGTCACAAACAATTCGTGCTATCTTGAGCTTGCCAGCAAAAATTGTTGCAATAGTAACAGAAATAATTTGGCGGTCAGAAAGTTAAGCTTTTTCGGGCATTGCCATCTGGTAAAATTTATAAGGTTTCTAAAAGCTCTGAGCAATGGGATCGACTCGTGTAAGGATCGCAATTGACGCAATGGGAGGGGATCACGCACCCGGTGAAATTGTTGCTGGCGCACTGCGAGCACGGGAAGAATTGGGTGTAGATGTATTACTGGTCGGTGATCCCCAACAAATAGAAGCTGCCTTGCCGCCAAAAACGAATTTAGGGCAGGTGGAGATCGTGACTGCTGAGGAAGCGATCGCTATGGATGAGGAGCCTTTAAACGCAGTTAGACGCAAACGCAAGGCTTCGATCAATGTGGCAATGGATTTAGTTAAGCAGCAGCAGGCAGATGCCGTATTTTCTGCCGGTCACTCTGGGGCAGCTATGGCATCAGCTTTGCTCCGCTTAGGACGATTGCCGGGAATTGATCGCCCAGCCATAGGGACAGTTTTTCCCACGATTATTGCTGGGAAGCCAGTGTTGGTACTTGATGTCGGCGCGAATGTAGATTGCCGTCCCAAGTTTTTAGAGCAGTTTGGTGTCATGGGTTCGGCTTACAGTCAATATGTCTTAGGTACAAGCGAACCTAAAGTGGGTTTATTGAATATCGGTGAAGAAGACTCTAAGGGCAATGATGCAGCCGTCCGCGCCCACCAAATGCTCCGCGAAAATTCCCAAATTAATTTTATTGGCAATGCCGAAGGGCGTGATGTGCTTTCCGGTCGCTTTGATGTAATTGTCTGTGATGGCTTTGTCGGTAATGTATTGTTAAAATTTGCCGAAGCCGTTGGAGAAGTGATTTTGCAAATTCTGCGGGAAGAATTACCCCAAGGATTGCACGGTCAAATCGGTTCAGCACTCTTAAAACCCAACCTGAAGCGGGTTAAGCAGCGGATGGATCACGCAGAACACGGTGGTGCCTTGCTGTTAGGTGTGGCAGGAGTCTGTTTTATCGGTCACGGTAGCTCACAAGCTCCTTCAATTTTTAATGCAATTCGGATGGCAAAAGAAGCTGTTGATAACCAGGTGCTACAACGAATTCAGTCCCAATATATTCTAGAGCGGGAGAGCGGTTAGCGATTCAGTTATAAGTCATGAGCCGTTTGTCATTTGTCATTTGCCAGGACGAAAGACATAGGACAAAAGACAAGGGAAAAAAGGCAAAAAGCTGATAGCTCGGGAGATTAGGAGTGCAGAATTTAGGCGTAGCAATTACCGGAAGCGGCTCGGCAGTGCCAGCAACTTCCTTACACAACCAGACATTGAGTGAAGTAGTTGAAACATCAGACGAATGGATTGCCACAAGAACGGGAATTCGTCAACGGCGATTAGCGCTGCCATCTGAGTCCTTGAGTATACTCGCTACTGCCGCCAGCAGTCAGGCGATCGCAGCTTCGGGAATTAAACCAGAAGACCTAGACCTGATTCTGCTAGCCACTTCCACCCCTGATGATTTGTTTGGTAGTGCTTGTCAAGTACAGGCTCAATTGGGAGCCACCAACGCAGTAGCCTTTGACTTGACCGCTGCCTGTTCCGGCTTTGTGTTTGGTCTTGTTACAGCAGCTCAATATATTAGAACAGGCGTTTACCGAAATGTACTTTTGATCGGGGCAGATATCCTCTCTCGCTGGGTAGATTGGCAAGATCGGAGCACTTGTGTATTGTTCGGTGATGGTGCAGGGGCAGTAGTATTGCAGGCTGACAAAAGCGATCGCTTGTTGGGATTTGCACTTAAAAGTGATGGCACTCAAAACCATCACCTTAATCTTGCCTATGCAGGCGCTTCCCAAGAACTACTCTCAGGTGTAAATATCACTAAAGGCACTTACCAACCCATTACCATGAATGGCAAAGAAGTCTACCGCTTTGCTGTCCAAAAAGTACCAGAAATCATTGACAAAGCCTTGTTTCATGCCAACCTCAGTGTTGACCAAATAGATTGGCTGCTGTTGCATCAAGCCAATCAGCGGATTATCGATGCTGTTGCCCAACGCTTGAATGTCCCAGAACATAAAGTTATAAGTAATCTCGCCGAGTACGGCAATACCTCTGCTGCTTCCATTCCGTTAGCTTTGGATGAAGCAGTGCGGCAAGGTAAGATTAAACCCAATGACATCGTTGCTACATCCGGCTTTGGTGCCGGTCTTACCTGGGGTGCGGCAATTTTTCAATGGGGAAGGTGACTCAATTTTGGATTTTAGATTTTGGATTTTAGATTGATTCCATGCATGAATGCTCTTTCTTCCCTACGGGACGCTGCGCGTAGCAAGATCCCCGTAGGGGTACGATCAATAATTTTAGATTTTAGATTTGTTCTCGCGTTTAAATTCGCTTGCTCTCAGACCTTTTTAAATTTTGAACTTTCCTGCGGAACGCTACGCGTAGCAAGATCCCCGTAGGGGTACGGCGTTAGCGCTTAGTCAAACGCTTTTGAATTATTCAATTCCATTATCCAAAATTTAAAATCTAAAATTCGGTGAATATTTTATCCTTTGTTAATGACCAATGACCAATGACTAGTGACCAATGACAAAAACTGCATGGGTGTTTCCCGGACAAGGTTCCCAAGCACTGGGAATGGGAATAGACTTATTAGATATACCCGCCGCTAAAGACAAATTTGCTCAGGCTGAGGCAATTTTGGGCTGGTCTGTAACAGAAATCTGTCAAACTCAAGAAGAGAAGTTATCACAGACGCTATATACCCAGCCAATTCTTTATGTGGTGGAAAGCATTCTTGCTGACCTTCTTAGAGAACGAGGACACCACCCAGATTTAGTTGCTGGACACAGTTTGGGAGAATATACTGCCCTTTACATAGCGGGTGTCTTTGAGTGGTCGGCTGGTTTATATCTAGTAAAGCGTCGTGCAGAACTTATGGATAATGCCGTCGGTGGTATGATGGCGGCTTTGATGAACTTTGACCGCGAACAGTTGGAAAAAGTCATTGCCCAAACGCCTGATGTGGTGCTAGCAAATGATAATAGTTCGGCTCAGGTGGTAATTTCAGGCACGACTGAGGCTGTACAAGCGGTGATGACTCAAGTAAAAGCAAAGCGTGCTATTCCCCTAAAAGTTTCTGGAGCATTTCACTCACATTTAATAGCACCAGCAGCTGCCCAATTCCAAGACATTCTAGAATCTGTGGAATTTCAGTCGGCTACTGTGCCAGTGTTGTCTAATGTAGAACCAATTCCGTCTATTGATGCCGAGATTTTAAAGCAACGCCTGAATAAACAAATGACTGGTTCTGTAAGATGGCGAGAAATTTCTCTGGAATTACCAGCCAACGGCATCCAGCGAGTAGTCGAAATTGGCCCTGGTAAAGTCCTAACTGGCTTGATTAAACGTAGTAGCCCTGACTTAATATTAGAAAACATCCAAAGTGCTGCTGATTTACCTGTTTAATTTTTTTAGAACTTCATTTCAATTAAAAATTCTGTACCCTCACCTAAAACAGAGTTAAAACTCAATTTGCCATTGTGGGTTTCTTCAATGATTTGACGAGCGATCGCTAATCCTAATCCTGTCCCTTTGCCCACACCTTTTGTAGTAAACAAGTGGTCAAAAATCTTTTGTTTCACTGATTCATTCATCCCCTTGCCATTATCAATAATAGCAATTTTCACACTTTCATTTTCCCGAAAGGTTTTAATTATAATTCGGTTGGGATTGGTCTTAATTTCCTTAAAGCTTCGTCCCGTATTTGATTCATCCAGCGCATCAATGGCATTTGCCAGAAGATTCATAAATACCTGATTTAATTGCCCAGGAAAACATTCAATCTGGGGTAAATCCCCATAATCAGTTATCACTTCAATTGCTGGACGTTGTTCGTTAGCTTTCAGGCGATGTTTGAGAATTAAAATCGTACTGTCGATACCTTCGTGAATATTAAACGGCACTTTGTAATCTTTATCCGCACGAGAGAAAGTGCGGAGACTGGTGCTGATATTGTTGAGGCGATCGCACGCCATCACCATTGAATCAATAATCTTGGGTAAGTCTTCTAAGCTATAATTCAAGTCGATTTCTTTGGCATGGTCGATAATTTCATCATCGGGATTGGGGAGACTTGATTGATAGAGTTTCAAGTGTTCAACAATATCCGCAAGGCTGGGTTTAGCTTGTTGAAGGCTGGCATAAATAAATCCCAAAGGATTATTCATTTCATGTGCTACCCCTGCTACTAAGTTACCCAGTGCCGACATTTTCTCACTTTGGACGATTTGTAATTGTGCCTGTTGTAAATCTTGTAATGCTTGCCCAGCTTGTTGATAAAGTCGAGCATTCTCTAGGGATATTGCAGCTTGGGAAGAAAGTAGATTGATAACTTGCAAACGTTCGTTAGTAAATACCTCGCTTGTGAGTTTATTTTCTAAGTAGAGAATACCTATCAAATGTCCTTGATTAATAATTGGTGTACATAAAATACTTTTAGGTTGATACTCTAGCATATATTCCTCAATCACCCCAGGAATATCTGTTTGGCAATTATTTATAACAATGGTTTCTTGAGTATGTTTGACATAATTGATAATTTTTATGGGAATATTTTGACAAGTATCTAGTAATTGTGGGTCAAGTATGGTTTGTATTTTCTGATGATGAATCAAGGTAATTGCTCGGACTTGCCAAGTGTTTTCTTGAGGAAGCAGCAGTACAGCTTTTTTGGCGCCAGAGTTTTCTAAGATAATCCGGGTGAGACTGGCAATAAGTGTATCTAATTCCAGAGAACTGGAAATAGCTTGAGCGGCTTTCAGGGCAGAGGTAAAATCTAAAACGTCGGAAATATTGGTGCTGCCAGTGGTATTGGTGCAGGTAGATGAGAAAGTCGCATGAAAGACAAGAGTTTCTTGGGGGTTGAAGTTGAGTCGTTGCTGTTGTAATATGACTTGAAGTAATTGGGGATAGCGTTGTTCTAGATCGGTAATTTTGGCTTTTGCTCCCCACCGAGAATAAGCATAGTAGGCTTCAATCAAATAATCTTTGGCAATGCGTTCTTTGCCCCATTCGAGATAGAATTTGGTGGCGAGTTCGTTGGCGAGAGCTTCTTCGTTGAGGTATTCGTGTTCCTTGGCAAGGGCGATCGCGCGATCGTAGTTTTCTATTGCTTCGGCTCTAGCCTCCAAGACCCGACACCGTTCTGCGACAATCAAGGCGCAGCGGTGAGCCTGATTACTCGGTGCATAAGCTGCCCACCCACTGAGTTTTTCCAGGTTGGTAGCAACCCGTTCTAGAATGCTTGATTGGTCTGTTTCGCTGGCATCTGGATAAAGCGCTAATTGTTCTAGCGCATCGTAGAAGTGGAAAAGCGGAACACTCATCAGTCCTGCCATCCCACGCAAATACTGGGCTGCTTTATTAGCGTTTTCCAACGCTTGTTCATAGTCTTGGAACAGGTAGCAAAGTATTAGCTTATTCAAATAAACTTGGTGCAGTGCCGTTACTTCACCCGTTTTCTGGTAAAGCTGAATCATTTTATGCTCATCGCAGTATTCTCCAACCAACCGATATGGCTCTGTTGATGCCCCCAACAGATTCACGACTACCTGATGGTAAAGACTTTGCGTGTGGAGATAGGTATGCTGCCGCAGCTGCTGCATCACCTTGCGATGGTCTTCTAGCACTAGCTTGAGGGAAGACAGTTCCTGACCAGTAAAATAAGTATTATGGTCATACACGAGCAGGCTAAGTGCTGCAAGATTGAAATCACCAACTTCTAATCCACCGGCATAGGCTTGCAGTAGTCCTGCTAGGGAGGTTTTTGCAGGTTTTTTCCAGTGTTTGAAGAAGCAGTTAAAATCAAAAAGGGCTGCGGCAGCAAGCTTGGGTGACTGAAGGTATTGCAGGAGGTTTATCTCCAGTTGTCCAAAGCAATAGCCCGCTTCAATATCACCCAATATGGCAATCAACATTAACCCATACAGACCGTAGCCATGAATCGATTCTGGTGCATTTCCATACTGCACCGATAGATCAAACTGGGCAAAGACGACCAGGGGCATCAGGTTTGGGGCAGCTTGATAGGCAGGCGACATTATGGTGGATAGAATCATCATTGCGGCTTTTTTGTCCGGCGCAGTCATTTGGGGTAAATGCAGCAAAGATTCTATTGAACTGTTGCTGAGTTGGATTTGGGTGTGCTGGAGTGCCTGCCCAATATCTGCTGGGGTAGGCTGCTCTGGCAAATGCACCCCCAGAGGTTCCAGCACGAACCGTGCCAACTGCAACGCTTCTAAAAGCTGGTTTTGAGCCATGCAAGCCCGAATCCTCGTGTCGTAAACATTAATCCGATCGAGCCAAGAGCGGGCATGAGTGAGTACAACCTCAGCGAACTGCTCCATTTGTTCAAAGTTAGCGTCCAGGAAAGCAGAATTAGCTGCACCTTCATACAGAACGAGCGCAAGAGTGTAGTGGCTCTGCCAGCAATTGCCCCTCAACAAAGAAATGCCCGTGTTGAAATAGTTTAAAGCCGCTCCATAAGCCGTTGCACCCTTAGCTTTCTGTCCAGCCATCAAGTTTAACTGCACGAGTTCCTGTTGCTCCGTCTCATCCTCAATCAGCGATATCCCCTTGTTGAGGTGGTTAACGATCGCAAAAATCTGCTTATCCTGTTCACTCGCACTCGTTGCTTGTTGCAGCAAACGTCCAATATTCAGGTGGGTGATTTGCTTTTTCTCTTCTGGAATCAGAGAATACGCCGCTTGCTGAACGCGATCGTGCAAAAAGCGATAAGTTGGATTCGCTGCTGCATTACAAACCAACGCATTGTCAGACTGAATAAAAAACTTATAGATTTCCGTATTCGGAATAATCAAACCTTCTTGTAATGCTTTCCACAGTACAGCAGCCGTATCTTCAGGAAACTGCCGGGACACGATCGCCAATGTCGCCAAATCAAACTCTGCTCCAATACAAGCCGCCAACTTTAACATATCCTGAGTTTGTGTCGGCAACTTTTGCAATTGCAGTGCCATAAACTCGACGACATCATCGGTGATCGCTAAAGCTCTAACTTGGGCAATATCACACTGCCAATGCCGTGCTTCCCAGTCAAAAGTAATTTGTTCCTCTTCATAGAGTGCCTTGAGAAACTGAGTCGCAAAAAAGGGATTACCCTTAGTTTTTTGGTATACCAGTTCGGTCAACGGTTGAGCCAGGGAGCGATCGCAATTCAACGTATCCGTCACCAACTGATTCATATCAACTAGACTTAACGATTGCAGCGTAATGCTATTGACCACTGCCCCAGTTTTGACGATCTCATCTACGGTTAGGATGAACGGGTGAGCCGATGATACTTCATTATCCCGATACGCACCTAAGATTAATAAATGTCCTGTCTGTTCCATCAACAATTGTAGCAATTTCAGCGATGCCGAATCTGCCCATTGCAAATCATCCAAAAACATTACTAATGGATGTTCTTTACTAGTAAAGACTTGGGTAAACTTTTGGAATAATAAATTAAATCTATTTTGTGCCGCACTTCCTGATAATTCTGGAGCAGGTGATTGTTGACCAATAATTCTTGATAATTCGGGAATTACTTCAATAATTACTTGTCCGTTCTCACTTACCGCCTCTAAAATCTTGCTTTTCCATTGTTGAATTTCTGCATCGCTTAGAGTTAACAATTGCCCCATCAAATTCCGAAACGCTTGTACAAATGCCGAAAAGGGAATATTTTTCTGAAATTGGTCAAATTTACCTTTGATAAAATAACCGCGTTGACGCACAATCGGTTTATGAACTTCGTTAACTACAACGGTTTTACCAATCCCGGAAAAACCCGCAACCAGCATCATTTCTGTTGCACCAAGGCTGACTCGCTCAAATGCTTGCAGTATAATTTCTACTTCTGTTTCTCGTCCATAAAGTTTATCGGGAATAAGAAAGCGATCGCATACATCTCTTTGTGCAACTGAAAAACTTTCAATTTTACCAGTTGACTGAAGTTGAGTTAAACAATTTTCTAAATCATATTTCAGTCCTAATGCACTCTGATAGCGTTCTTCGGCATTTTTTGCCATCAATTTCATGACAATATCTGAAATCGATTTAGGAATTTTGAATGGCTCCAAAGGAGCAGGAAGTTTGGCAATATGACAATGCACCAACTCCATCATATCCTTGGACTCAAAGGGTAACTTTCCTGTGAGTAATTCGTAGAAAGTGACACCCAGTGAATAAAAATCAGTCCGGTAGTCAATCCCCCGATTCATTCTTCCTGTTTGTTCTGGGGAAATATAAGCAAGTGTCCCTTCTAACACATTGGGACTGATCAGCGTTTGAGTTTCTCGTGGTAGTAAAGATGCAATACTAAAGTCAATTAATTTTACTTGTTTTGTTTCTGGATTAATTAAAATATTCGCAGGTTTAATATCTTTATGAATAATGCGATCGCGGTACAGTATATCTAAGATATTGCACAGGGCGATCGCAATCTGTAAAAACTCTGTGAGATTTTGTAGACTTGACCCTATTCCCGATTCTTTAAGAGAAATCCCCCCAAAGTCTTCCATCACCAACACATAGCCATTTTGATAAGGTTCTAGGCTATAGGTTTGGATGATTAGGGGTGAGTTAAGATTTTTGGCAACGGTATACTGATTGCGAAACTGCACCAGTTCGCTGAAACTGGGATATGGATTTTTCAGCAGTTTAATCACTACTCTTAAGGAGTCAGTTTCTCGATAACCTCGATAAACTAGGGTTTTTGAACCATTATAAAGTTGTTCCTTAACTTGATATCCGGGAATAGTAACTAGAGTGGTAACCATACTGCTAAATCCTGACGATTTCCACATTTAGTATTCCCAGATGGGTGAAGCAATTCATAATTTAAATGAATACCAAAAAATAAATTATCCGATATTCGTAGAGTCTGTTACACTTCGTTAACGCACTATATCTATCTCATTGCTCACGATGCATTACAGCGTTTCGCCTGACGCACCCTTGTATTTTAGAAGAAATGGAAGTTTCTAAAATGATGTTTTCAAAGGTAGGGAATGTAGTAAAAAAGCTCACCAAGCATCAACTGAAATTGCCGAAATTAGTACCTTGCGTTTCTACAACTTTTTTGAGTTTGCTCTGCGCCTTGCGATCGCGTATGCTAAATTCAGTTTGATTTGCATTATCTTCTGTGGACAAAAACCGCGAACCGTTTATCAGTCTGGCACTTTACCACGCCTTTAAATGGTCGGTCGTCAGCCCCATGCTTCACGCTTACTTCCGGGGCCAGATTTATGGTACGGAAAATGTCCCTCAATCAGGGCCGCTACTGGTAGTGAGTAATCACGCTAGTTACTTTGACCCGCCAATTGTCTCCAACTGTGTACGTCGTCCAGTGGCGTACATGGCTAAGGAAGAGTTATTCAATATCCCCATTTTGGCGCAAGCGATTAAATTGTACGGTGCTTACCCGGTGAGTCGGGGAAATACCGATCGCACTGCCATCCGTTCCGCCCTAGAATATCTCAATAACGGTTGGGCTATCGGTGTTTTCTTACAAGGTACTCGCACCCCAGATGGTCGAATTACAGACCCCAAAAGAGGCGCATTGCTGCTGGCGGCGAAAGCAAAAGCCCCAATATTGCCGGTGAGTGTCTGGGGTACTGAGAGGATTTTAGAAAAAGGATCGTCCCGACCTCGCGCAGTTCCCATCACTGTGAGAATTGGTAACTTGATTGATGCTCCCAGTTCTACTAATAAAGAGGAATTGGAAGCGTTGACACAAAAGTGTGCCACGGTAATTAACCAGATGCATGACTTAGGAAGATGAGTTAGACAAGCAATAGATAAACCTCATCTATGTTGAAAACCGTAGTTTTTGCCCTCACCCTAAATCCCTCTCCCCCGACTTGGGAGAGGGACTTGTTTCCGGCTCCCCTTCTCCCAAATTTGGGAGAAGGGGCTGG
>NZ_CALMFY010000104.1 GCF_937863485.1 uncultured Nostoc sp.
AAGAGCGTCTCGTAGAGAGCGTCTTTTGGATTAAATTTCAATTCTTTAATCCAAAATCTAAAATCTAAAATTCTTGCTCCCATGCCTCCCTTGCTCCCCCTACTCCCCACTCTCTTGACTAATCATGAAATTTGGTGTTGTTGTTTTTCCAGGTTCTAATTGCGATCGCGATGTTGCTTATGTAACCAGAGATTTGCTCTTACAACCGACTCGCATGGTTTGGCATCAAGAAACAGATATTGCTGATTTAGATGTCGTGATCATCCCTGGTGGCTTTAGTTACGGAGATTATTTGCGCTGCGGTGCGATCGCCCGGTTTTCGCCTGTGATGCAGCAGGTTGTGGAACACGCCCGAAAAGGTAAGTTTGTCCTCGGTATTTGCAATGGTTTTCAGGTATTAACTGAAGCTGGACTTTTGCCAGGGGTGTTGACTAGAAATCGGGATTTGCATTTTATTTGCGATCGCGTTCCCTTGAAAGTTGAGCGGACTAATCTCTCATGGACGCAAGCTTATACCAATGGTGAAGTTATCACTTTGCCCATTGCCCACGGAGAGGGGCGATTCTACGCTGATCAAGCCACTCTCGCAGAAATTGAAGATAACGGGCAAGTTGTGTTTCGCTATGAAGGGGAAAATCCTAACGGTTCATTGAACAACATTGCCGGGATTTGCGATCGTCAAGGCAATGTGTTGGGAATAATGCCGCACCCAGAAAGGGCATCAGACGCGATGCTAGGGGGTAGCGATGGGTTGAGGTTATTTCAAGGCTTAATAGAGAAAATAGCAGCATTAGCGTAGAGCAAATATCGGGCGAGTACATTGACCTACAGAGCGATCGCTGTCTGAAAGATAGATGAAGATTCTTCTTTAGATAGCGATCGCTCGAATGAATAACTAGCAACTTGGGTTAATATCGCATTTGGTTGATCCAAAATCTGTCTTGGAGAGCCGCCGCTCTGACTTTACGCAAAATCTCAAATTGGCTCACCATCCCCAAGTACCAGGAGCGCCTTTGAATGGTCCAACAATATCACTGGTAACCCAACCGCCGTAGAAGTTACCTGGTTGTGGTTGCACCTCTTCGCTATTCACGTAGCATTTATCCATTATATGAGCATAAAAAGCTACATAATCCTTCATAGCTTCAAACGCTGGTGTAGGGTTAGGGTAGAACCAGGCAGCATTATGGACTTCTTTTTCACCAACCCGGATTGTGTAGTAACCAGCACTTCCTTTCCACTCGCAAAAGCTAGACTGCGGTGCCAGCTGCAAATATTCCATTTTGATATCCACAGGGGGAATGTAGTAAGAAGGAGGATGACTAGTTTCTAAAACACGTTTGGCGTTGTGGGTATCCGCAATTATTACTCCGTTAAAGATTATTTGGATATGTTTACTTGTGTCCTCCAGACGAGGAGGACGAGGGTAATCCCAAACTGATTCTTGTCCGGGAGCGGGTTCGATGCGTTGAGAATTAACCATCGTCACAGTCCGTTGTAGACATCACTTTTACAAATTAACAAATTAACGTACCTCTTTAAGAGTATCAATTTGCTTGGTAAACAATTCAGTGAATAAACTAAGCACAGTCCGGTTTTCGCGGACTTTTATATTAGCACTGATGGACATACCTGATTGCAAGGTGACGTTTTTACCCTTAATTACTAAGGATTGTTTATCCAATGATAGCTTTGCCGGAAATCTATAAAACTGATGTGTTTGGTCTGGCGGTAATGCGTCTGACCCTATCCCAATCACTTCCCCTTTGATATCGCCAAATTCGCTGTAAGGAAAGGAGTCAATTCTAACATCTACCTTCATGCCTTTTCGCACAAAACCAATATCTTTGTTAGTAATGAAAACTTCAGCTATATAGTTTTCATTTGGGACAATTTGCAGCAGTTTTGTAGTCGGAGTCGCTACAAATCCAGGGTTTTTTGCTTGTAAATCGAAAACTGTTCCGGCTACAGGCGCACGGAGTTCTTCATATTTAACATTTAACTGTGCTTGAGAGATTTTACTATTGACATCTGCCAAATGCTGCTCATTATCCAGCACAACTTTCATGAATTGGCTATCGATTTCGGCAATGTGCTGTTTGTTCTCAGCTATCTTATCCAAAATGCTTTTATCAGAAACAGCCACTGTATTGCTTAACTCTTGTCGTCCTTTTTCTATATCAAACTGGAGGCGTTTGTGTTCCTCACCTAGTTGTGCTACTTCTGCCGTGCGGTTTTGTACTTCTTGTTGCTGGTTGAGATACTGAAGTTGAGAAATGCCACCTTCTTCTGCTAATATCTTCAGCTTATCTAAAACGTGCTGTTGAATAGCTAAACTTGCTTTACTATCTTCCAGCTTAAATTTATTTTGACTAAGTTGTTTTTTGGTTTTTTCTACTTCTAATTCCGCCGCCGCAGACCGAGAATCTAATTCTCTTTTGGCGACTCGTAGACGTTGCTGTTCATCAATACCCAGCGCAGAATCTTGACCAGAATTTTTTAATTGAGTCCGTAATAATTCATTTTCTCCTACTAAAGCTGCCCGACTTTTCAGCAAAAAAGCAGTTTCTTGTGGCAAATTACCGCGCAAATATAACAGTTCAGACCCCGTGGCGGTACTTGCACCCAACAATCGGCGATAAATCTGGTTTTCTTTAATTAATGCAAGGCGAATTTTATAAAAAGAATTTAATTCAGCAACAGAAGCGATGGAATCAAAAGTCAGGAGTGGATCTCCTGGCTTTACCTCTTGTCCATCTTTAACATAAACCGTTTTCACCACTCCACTAACAGGAGCCTGAACATCTTTGACTGTTCCTTGCGGTTTTAATTGCCCTGTTGCTGGTACTACTTGCTCAATTTTTGCAAAATAAGCCCAAGCAATTGCAAAACAGGCTAGTCCCATTAGGGTGACCATGATTGTCCGCGACCAAATTGGAGATTGGCGCAAGACAACTGATTGCTCAAATTCCTGAGTATTTGAGTTAATTAATGGCTCTTGAGCAGCTTTCTGTTGTTTTGTAAGTACCCGTGAATCTTGCTTGACTCCGTTTTTATGATTGCCGTTTTTATGATTGCCGTTGAGGTGATTCCCATTAAGTTGAGTCATAACGATTTTGGATTTTGGATTTTGGATTTTTTCTAGAGTGGGCACTATTTATCGATACCGAAAACCTGGATTTTGATATTTATGACAGTGCCTAGTCTACGCTGATTGCTACATCTATGGAATGTTGATCAAACTGAAAATCCTTTGATGCCACGCCCCAGCCATGACTAATTACAAGTTTACATCTTGTTGCTGATACAGGTAATAATAATGACCTTTAGTAGCCATTAATTCGTGATGGCTGCCTTGTTCTATAACCCTGCTATTATCCATCACGACGATCATATCTGCATTACTTACGGTATTCAGTCGGTGGGTAATAAAAAATACTGTATCACCCTTGAATGCTTTGGCTAAATTGAGACATATTTGCCGTTCTGTGGGATAATCTAATGCGCTAGTTGCTTCATCTAAAACTAATAATTTTGGTCGTTGTAAAACAGAGCGGGCGATCGCAATTCTTTGTCGTTGTCCACCTGAAAGTGCAGAACCCCGTTCTCCCACCCGCGTATTGTAACCGTTGGGCAAACCCATTACAAACTCGTGGGCACACGCCACCTGAGCTGCTTCGATAATTTCTTCGGTTGTCGCATCGGGATTCGTCAGAGCAATATTTTCCTGAACGCTGCCGTCAAACAATAATGTTTCTTGGGGAACTACGCCAATTTGTCGTCGCAGTGAATAAAGTTCTACTTTGGCAATATCATAACCATCAATCAAAATTCTGCCGGACTCGGTTTCGTAAAGTCTGAGCAGTAACTTCATCATCGTACTTTTACCAGATCCACTTTGTCCGACAATGCCGACAAATTTCCCTGGAGCAAATTCGAGGTTGACATTAGAAAGTTGTAAAGGGCCACTTGTGCCAAAGCGGAAGGAAACGTTTTCGTATTTCACTGCCCCCTTAATCGTAGGCAAGGGTATATTGTAGCGGTCTGTTTCTCCTTCTTGTGGTGTATCGACAATATCGCTTAAACGTTCTAAAGATAATGCAGTTTCTTGGAAGCTTTGCCAGAGTTGAGCCAAGCGCAATATTGGGCTGGTGACGTAACCAGATATAATTCTAAAGGCAATTAATTCGCCTAAAGTTAATTGTTGTTGCAGTACTAAATAAGCTCCTACCCATAAAACTAGTAAGCTGCTGAGTTTGTTGAGAAAGTTGCTAGTGGAATTGGCGAGGGTGGAAGTCACAACGGTTTTAAAACCAGCGGCGACAAACCGAGCGTAACGCTCTTGCCAGGAAAAGCGCGATCGCAATTCGATATTTTGCGCTTTTACTGTTTGAATGCCTGACATCACCTCTACTAAATAAGATTGAGTTTCGGCGTTGCGTTCGGCTTTGGCACGTAACTGTCTGCTAATGCTGGGAGAAGCGATTAAGATCACAATGATAAACACTGGAATCGTGCTTAAGCCTACCAAGGTAAGTTGCCAACTGTAAATCAGCATCACACCGATATAGACCACCGAAAACAGAGCATCTAACCCCACTGTTAAGGCAGTACCAGTCAAGAATTGACGGATATTTTCTAATTCGTTGATCCGAGTGGAAAGTTCACCCACCGGTCGGCGTTCAAAGTAGCGCAGCGGTAGACGTAGTAAGTGGTCGATGATTTCCGACCCTAAACCCATATCGATCCGATTAGTGGTATCGACAAATAAGTAGGTTCGTAAGGTAGTCAGCACTGCTTCAAATAGCCCGACTACCAATAGCAAAACACCTAAGATATGTAGAGTCCCAATACTATTTTGAGTGATAACTTTGTCGATAATTAACTGGACAACCAGAGGATTTGCCAACGCTGCCAACTGCACGAAAAAGGAAGCGACAAAGACCTCTATAAGGACTCGACGGTAGCGTGACAAATAGGGCAGAAACCATCGTAAACTAAAGCGCTCTTGGGGTGTTTCTTTGGTAGCACTGAGCAGTAATACCCTAACTTGGGGCGGAAAGTTGGTTGGATCAACATCTAATTGTTCAACCAATTGGGCAGGTTTGCAGCGGACAATTCCTTGGGATGGGACACCCACAACCATAGTATTTGCATCCGCTGCATATAAAACGGCAAAACTATCATCATAGCGAATCAATGCTGGTGTAGGAATGCGCGTCACTGAAGCGATTGGTAGCTCTATCAACTGTGCCTTAAGTCCGATTAACTCTGCCAGGTAAGCAGTAACTTGAAACGATATACTACCCTGACGTTTGACTTGCTCAGTTAAGATGCGGCGAACCACTTCTCGACGAAACGGCATTTCTAAATGCTTCGCGATCATTTGGAAGCAGGCGAAGGCTGTATTTAATTCACCCTTACCACTAAAAAACGGGTATTTGAGTTTTGACGAATTATTTGAGGTATCAGGGGCTGTCTGTGGAACTATTTCGTCCGACGCATAGGGAATATCTACTTCGTCTTGGCTATCTGATTTGGTGTCACTTACCGCAAGTACTATCTGCTCACTATCTTCCAACATCAAATCTGACGGATGTATACCAAGCAACCGGGCGGGGTTTTGACCTATGACCTGGATCTTGTCTCTGTCATCGGATGATTCTAGGCGATCGCCAGGTGATAAATTCATTACTGTACCACCACTCACAAACCAGACGCTTTCGTTATCCAGTTGGTTGAATGAAGTTTTCCCTAAAGGGAGGTAATGAATTTTCGCATGTGGTAAGGCGTTTTCTGCCAGTTCTTTGAGATTTAAAGTCGCGATCGCTTGCTGTTTCCAATATGAGCTGAGAATATCGAAAACTTCCGCCAAATAACTGCGGTTCTTGCGAGCATCAGCAAAAGCTGGGTATAAAGCGATAAAACTAAAATATGCCGCTGCACTCAAGGTTAAACATACTACTTCGGTGGAGGCGATCGCTGTCTCACAGGCGATATCGCGCAACAAACCAATTTCGCCGATAATTTCCCCCGGTTGGAGTAATTTTAGGGTGATTGGCATTTGCGTGTGGGGGTCATATCCCAACAGGCGCACTTGTCCCTCATAAATTATGGTGATGCGTTCCGGGAGACTTTCTTTTCCAATAATTTTCTGACCGATGCGATAGCGCCAGGCTTGCAGATGTTCTGATAGATTAGCGATCGCCTCATCTGGTAATTGGTCAAACCCTTCTAGGCTAGTGATAAATTCGGGAAAAGCGTTCTTAATATAAGTCATATAAGACAAGTCGAAGGTAAAAGTGAGGAATAAAGTCGAAAATATTAGGGACTATCTCTTTTACTAACAGTGGCAGTTTTTAGTTTTATGCCAGCAGCAGCAATACTTCTGTGGCATTCAGTGTGCTTAAATATGTAGAAGCACAGAGGGTAGGTTCGTCTAATTGCAGACCTGCATTCAGATCACATTACAACTGTTATCCGTTATTCAGAACAAAAGTTTAAATAAATCGAGGAAAACTTCTCACTTACTTCACACTACATAATTTATACTATCTTAAAATTAATATTTAGTATTGCAAGTATGCAACATGGATACTCCTCATCAAACAAAAACACAGAAACACGGTTGTTAAACTTAGTGTTGCATATTTTAATTTATGATAATCAACATGAAACTATCACAGATGCTTTCCTAAGTAAATACCCTAATTAAAGATTATGTAATAAAAAAACTTTAAATTTCTGAATTATTTTTACAAATTCTTAAATATAGAGATTCACAGTATCACTGATGGCGAAAGACAGTGAGCTTTCCTTGGTAAACAGCGCCATGCCCGATTGTAAAAGAATCCTTCATCACTTTTTTGCTAGCTTAATTTAATAAAAATTAACTGGAGAAGTAAAGGCGAAGATTTTTGTCACAATAGAGGAATTAACTATTAAATTTATGAAGGAAAGCTAATAACTGCCTTCAGTAAATTTACTAGTTTAATTAATATCAAATCTATTTCATTGTTATGCATAAACATAGCCCCATCCCGCAAGGGGGATGAGGATGTTCAAACTTCCTAAGTAATTACCTAATTTTAATATTACACAGCATTGACACTCAAATTTACCTGCACAATCACATTGTTGTAATCTTTATCACCACCATTTGGTAAATCCTCAAAACCAAAGGTATTATTTTCCAACAGTCGAATGTGATCTACCTGATCTGAGTTAGCACCCAAGAATGCAAAGTAAACCTTCGGATCATTATTGGCATTACTATCAAGAATCGCATCGGGTCTACCATATATATTATTATTTACTCTGATTCACAGCAAAATTTCAGTAAATACACTAAGTAAGAGCCAGTTTAGGATTTATGCAAAGGCTTGATTAGCGATCGCATTTACATATATATCAAGGTGTCAGTGGAAATTATAGCGGTTCTCACTTCGATACAATACATTCTGAACCTCACCCCGTATTTGAGGCCTGCAAACATTCCCCTCTCCCAACTCACAAAGAGGGGTTGGGGATGAGGTTTAAAAATGTACTTCATGCAAAGGAGAACCGCTATATTACTTGCGAATAAAACAACCCCATCCCGCAAGCGAGATGAGGTTGCAAAGCTTTAATTACAGCATAATTCAGGATTCAGAGGTGAGAAGCAAAACGTTATAATCTTTGTGCCTGAATTACATTTCCTATAAGTCTAGTAGTCTGCCAAAGTAACTTTGCTAAGTAAAACCTCTAATTGGTAAAATAGCCAAAAACGGGGTGTAACATGGCGAAAAAGTACATTGTTGACTTGAATGAAGATGAAGTTTCTCAACTGCAATCGAGAATTAAGAAAGGTAAGCATAAGGCAAGAACCATAAGCCGTGCAAACATTCTTTTGATGGCTTCCGAAGGAGAAACGGATCAAGCGATCGCTGACACAGTTAGAGCGCACATTGCCACAGTACAACGGATACGAGAAAAATTTGTCATTGGTGGGTTAGATTTTGCTTTAAAGGATGAAGCTCATCCACCAAAACCTAAAAAATTAGACGGAAAACAAGAAGCATTCTTAATTGCGACTGCTTGTTCTAATCCACCAAGTGGAAGAGTGCGCTGGACAATGCAATTATTAGCAGATCATTTAGTAAGCGTTGGTATAGTAGATTCAATTTCAGACGAAACAGTACGTCAGACTTTAAAAAAAATGAAATTAAACCCTGGTTGAAAGAACAGTGGTGCATCCCTGAAGTTAATGCAGAATATGTTTTCCGAATGGAAGATGTGTTGGATTTATATAATGAGCCTTATGATCCTAAACGCCCTGTAATCTGCTTTGATGAACGTCCATATCAATTAGTAGAAGAAGTAAGACTTCCTTTGCCACCAGAGCCGAAGCAACCTGAACGTTATGATTTCGAGTATAAACGTAACGGGACAGTAAATTTATTTGCGTGTTTTCAACCCTTAGCAGGCTGGCGGCATATCGAAGTTACAGAACGTCGAACTAAAGCCGATTTTGCTAAAGAGATGAAAAATTTAGTAGATGTTTACTACCGAGATGCCGATGTTGTTCGTTTAGTAGTTGATAACCTGAATATTCATACACCCAGCGCATTATATGAAGTTTTTCCACCGGAAGAAGCACGTCCAATTATTCAAAAATTAGAGTTTCACTATACTCCTAAACACGCTTCTTGGCTGAATCAAGTAGAAATTGAATTATCCGTTTTATCTCGCCAATGTTTAGAACGGCGTATTCCTAATGCAGAAACATTAACTTCTGAGATTGCCGCTTGGGAGAAACAACGTAATCAGCAAGAAACTAGTGTCTATTGGGGTTTCCAAACCAAAGATGCTCGTCGAAAAATGCAGCGTTTATATCCGAATTTAACATAGCAAAGTTGGCTTGGCAGACTACTAGAAAGATTTAGGTTTTTACAATAGTTTGATCTATGCAAGCTTTGATTTTTTCGGACACAGATTGTATATGGGGTTCTTTAAAAATGGAATTATGAATCCCAGAAATATCATAGATATCCACTCCCCCTAATGCCAATTCACCCCAACCCATTTTGGGATCAGCCTCCTGTTGGGCAACTACAAGACCATCTTCTGTTCGGAATACGGTTGCTCGACCTGAGTAAACTTGTAGAACATATTTTCTTAGCGCTTGTATGGTGGCCTCTTGTACCATAAATTTCCGGTAGGAGTAAGCTAAGGGGCGTCCAAAGGTCAGGTGAAACTGAAAGACAAACCGCCAGATCATCTCTTTGATCTGATACTTAAGCCGCTCTCTATTTCTTTCTACCTGCTTAATAACATAGTTAGATGCAATTACTAAAAGACTCTTCCAATGGCGAGAAGCTGGCTTTTGCAATGGCACAGATTCGCTTTTTCTAAAACCGTAAGTATCAAATAAAACTAGCAAAGCAACTTTCTTACCTTGCATAAGCAATTGTCGAGCCATCTCATAAGCAATTATACCCCCAGAGGAGTATCCGCCGATCAAATAAGGCTCATGGGGCTGAATAGTCTGGATTTGTTGAATGTAGTGCGCTGCCATGTCTTCAATCCGGGTATAAGGAAGCTGTTTTCCATCTAACCCTTGTGGCTGTAGTCCATAAAATGGTTGATCTGATCCTAAATGCAATGCCAATTCACGGAAACGTAGAACTTCTCCACCCAAACCATGTACACAGAAAAAAGGAGGCTTAGAACCGTTGGGTTGAATAGCTACCAAAGATGACCAAGGAATTGATGTTTCAGACTTTACATCAGCTGTTGGTGTCGCTGCAACCCCAGGTTTTGAGCATCTTTCTTGCTCAACAATATTAGCTAATTGCTCAATAGTTGGGGCTTGCAAGAGGATAGATAGAGGTAGATTTTTGCCCGCTATCTTTTCAATCTGAGAAAACAGACGGACTGCCAGCAGTGAGTGTCCACCCAAATCAAAAAAATTATCTGTTATTCCAATCGGATGAATTCCTAAAATATTTTCCCAGATTTCTGTTAATTGAAGTTGTAATGGATTTTCTGCTGTGGCAAATGTTTTTTCTATTTTAGAATTAGTTGGATTAAGGGTAGATAAGGCTTTGCGATCAACTTGGCCATTAGCATTCAATGGCAGAGAATCTACTATGACAAAGGCAGAAGGCAACAAATGCTCAGGCAGCTTTTGCTGGAGAAAACTCAGCAGTTGCTCACTTTCTAAAGTCTCTCCTTGTTTGGGAACAAGATAAGCATTTAGTTGCTTATCTCCAGGAACATCTTCTTTGATAATCACCACAGTTTTTTGCACGCCTGGATATTGACCCAAACTTGTTTCAATTTCAGCCAACTCAATGCGAAAACCACGAATTTTTACCTGATTGTCTAGGCGACCCAGAAACTCAATATTGCCGTCACTTAAGTAGCGTCCTAAGTCGCCACTTCTGCAAAGGTATGCCCCAGATTCGCTGCTAAAGGGGTTAGGGATAAATTTCTCAGATGTTAAGTCTGGACGGTTAAAGTAGCCTTGTACAACACCGATTCCGCTGATGTAGATTTCGCCAGTAACGCCAATTGGCAAGGGTTGCAATCGCCGATCGAGAATGTAAATTTGGGTATTGGCGATCGCTTTTCCTATGGGAATTTCTGAACGAGTGTTACTGACTTCAGTGGCAGTTTCCGGATCGTAAACCGTGGCGGTTAAAGTTGTTTCTAGTGATCCATAGGCATTAAGCCAGCGTACTTGCTTGCCAACTTTTTCTATCCAAGTTAAATAAGCATTACGTGAAACTTTTTCACCACCAACCATCACTAAGCGCAAGATGGCTGGCAAGGTTTGTAAAGACACAGATGGCTCTTTAACTAACTCATACCAAAAAGAAGTAGGTATATTAACAACGGTAATCTTTTGTTGAGCAATGAATGGGAAAAACTGCGCCGCCGAGTTTTGTAGCTCTTGAGACTGGAAAATTGTGGTAGCACCAGTAATCCAACTAGGGAACAGTGATTCAATGAAAGTATCGGTTGTGATACTAGATATGAGTAGTAGGCGATCGCTCTGGGTCAACTCCCAAGTTTCGCAAATTGCCAAGCTGTGGGTGACAAGATTACGGTGGGTAATGCCTATACCGTTGGGTTTTCCATTGTAACCGGACACATACATCACACAGGCGAGAGTCTGCTCTGTGGTATAACAATCTGTATTTTCAGTAGCGTGTAGGGCGATAACTTCCCAATCACTATCCAAACAGATAACTTGTGCCTGATGCTCAGAGAGCTTCTCAATTAATGAGCTTTGGGTTAACACTAAGGATATTTGGGCATCTTCTAAAATGAAAGCCAGACCATCTTGCCCAGATGTCGGAGCTATGGATACGTAAGTTCCCCCAACTTTCAAAATACCCAATAGCCCCACAATCATCTCTAAGGAAGGCTCTGCATAAAGACCGACGAGTACCCCTGATCTTACCCCTAGAGTTTGCAAATAGTGGGCTAGTTGATTTGCACGCTGGTTAAGTTCCTGATAGGTTAATTGCTGATTTTCAAAACTTACTGCAATATTATTTGGAGTTTGCTTGACTTGATTTTCAAACCACTGATGGATACAAGTATTCTGGGGATAATCAGCCTGATTGCCGTTCCACTCAACCAACAATTGATGTTGTTCACCTGCTGTCAACAAGGGTAATTCAGCAATCGGCTGATCGGGATTAGCGACAATACCTTCGAGTAAAGTTTTGAAGTGTCCCAACATCCGCTCTATGGTACTGGCATCAAACATCTCGGCATTGTAATCAAATACCATGCCCAGACCATTATCCTGTTCCCGCAAGACTAATATCAGATCGTATTTGGTTTTACCATGATAGATGTAGCCAAATAGAGAAGTGATAGTCAAATCAGGTAGTTCTACTGATGCCATACCACGACCATTCGACCAAGGAGGATTGAGAGAGAACTTTACCTGAAATAAAGGCGAACTGTTCCGACTTTGTTGTTCTGGTCTAAGTTCTTCAATTAGTCTCTCAAAGGGTAGGTCTTGATGGGTATAAGCTTGTAAGCAATCCTTACGCACTCGGTCTAACAATTCTCGGAAAGTTGGGTTAAGAGCAAAGTTACTCCGCAGTACAAGAGTATTAGAAAAAAATCCAATCAACCCTTCGGTTTCTACTTGTGCCCGACTTGCACTTGCAAAGCTAATGAGTAGGTCTTCTTGTCCAGAATAACGGTAGAGCAATAGCTTAAACACTGTCAGTAGAGTCATGAACAGGGTAACTCCCCACTTTTGACTCAGGTCTGTCAGGGCATGATTCAGCGCCTTTGATAGCAGCAGGGCAGCGCGATCGCCTCGATAGGTTTGCACACCGTAAGGACGAGGATGATCGTAAGGTAGCTCAATAGTAGGTAAATTACCTTCTAGCTTTTGTTTCCAGTAGTTTACCTGTGACTCTAAAACCTCTCCCTGGAGCCATTGATATTGCCAATTTGTAAAATCAGCATACTGCACAGCTAAGGGAGGTAAAGGAGAAGCCTTCCCCGCCGACAATGCTTTATAGATGGTAGTGAGGTCTTGATAGAACAGATCAGACGAAGCTCCATCACAAACTATGCAGTGCATATTCCAGACCAGCAGATGCTCGCGATCGCTTAACCGCAGCAGTAACACCCGCAAAATCGGCCCCTTGCCTAGATCAAAGGGTTGATGAGCTTCTTTAGTTGCCAGTAAGTGAGCTTCCGCCTCGCGTTGTTCATTTGGTACTTGCTGTAAGTCAATTATTGGCAGCGTCAAAGAAACATCGGTGGTGATGACTTGAGTGGACTTTCCATTCACTGCTGGAAAAGTTGTCCGCAGGATTTCATGGCGGCGGACGACTTCTTTCAAACTTTCTTCTAAGACAGCAACATTGAGATTCCCCGTAAAACGCACCACGACGGGCATATTATTTGAGGAACTATCAGGTTCAAACTGATGGAGGAACCATAACCGTTGCTGACCAAAGGAAAGCGGCAAGTTGCCATTCCGTTCACAAGCGACAATTGGGGGAATCTGTGAACTGGCGGCTGTAGTAATTTGTCGGAGAAAGTTGATGATTTCGGCTTTTTGAGTTTTTAACTCGGTCAGCAATTCCGGCGTGAGACTGTCTTTTGCCGCCCGATAGCGTAAGCTTTCGCCCTCTAGCCAAAGTTTGACATCGCGCTGACGCAGCTCAGATAGTAGTTCATCTAATGTTTTCATAGCTCACCTTCCTCGTAATCATCAGCTGTTTCATTCTCAGCCGCCTGAATACCTTGGGTTGCCCAACGCAGAGTCTCCACTCGTTCAGCCAAATCTGCTACCGTTGGTAATTCAAATAAATTGGACATCAGGATTTCTACTTGCAAGACTTGGCGGACTCGAGAAACCACTTGAATTCCTACTAAAGAATATCCACCCAATTCAAAAAAGTTGTCGTAAATCCCAACCCGCTTGACATTAAGAACCTGCATCCAGATATCTGCAATCTGCTGCTCAATGGGAGTGCGAGGCGCTACATAATTTGCCTCCAGTTCCGGGCGGGAAGCATCTGGCTCTGGCAATGCCTTACGATCGACTTTGCCATTGGGGGTTAACGGCATAGCTTCTAGTGCCATAAAGATCGTTGGCACCATAAAATCAGGAAGCTGTTGTTTCAAGAATCGACGCAACTGCGAAATCACTTGCAAGCTATCTTGACCAGTTTCCGCAACAATATAACCTACTAAATTATTCTCATTAGAAGTGTCTTCTCGAACAATTACAACGCCTTCTTTTACTTCTGGATGTTGCAGGAGTGCAGTTTCAATTTCGCCCAATTCTATGCGGAAACCACGCAATTTTATTTGATAGTCGATCCGACCCAAGTATTCAATATGTCCATCTGGTAAATAACGAGCCAGGTCTCCAGTTTTGTATAAACGTGATTTAGGGTTTGGGTTGAAGGGATTAGAAATAAATTTCTCAGCAGTCAGATCGGGACGATTAAGATATCCCCTTGCTAGTCCTTCGCCACCAATATACAACTCACCTGATATACCAATGGGAACGGGTTGTAAATGGGAGTCTAAAATGTAGAGCTGCGTATTAGCAAGAGGGCAACCAATGCTTATTGCTTTATTTCCCGTTGTCACCTTGTAGCCTGTTGACCAAATCGTTGTTTCTGTAGGCCCGTAAAGGTTCCACAGACAAGCTCCCTTAGGTAATAATTGATTTGCAAGCTCTCTAGGTAAAGCTTCGCCTGTGGAAATCATCTTGAGTTGAGGACTACCTTGCCATCCGGCTGCCAGTAATAGCCGCCAAGTAACTGGTGTCGGTTGCATAAAGGTTGCCCCGGAGGTGGTTAGCGCTTTTAGCAGTTGGGTGCCATCAGCCGCAACTTCACGGCTCACCAACACCAACTTCGCACCTACAGACAGTGGTAGAAAAATTTCTGAAACGGCAATATCAAAGGATAGGCTAGTAACAGAGAGGAGAGTATCCTCAGCAGTTAAACCGGGTTCTTCAGCGACGGCATTCAGGAGATTAACAGCACTGCGATGTTGAATTTGAACGCCTTTCGGTTGACCTGTCGAGCCAGATGTATAGATGACGTAGGCTAAGTTATTAGAAGTGATGTTATGTGTTGGGTTATCCAACCCATAATCTATGGACTGCCAATTGGTATCAAGGCAAATAATCTCTGCTTGCTGGTTGGGTAATCCCGCCTTTAGCTTCTCCTGCGTTAGTAGCACTGACACCTGAGCATCTTGCAACATGAAAGCTAAACGTTCTTGAGGATAAGCATAATCTAACGGTACATAGGCTCCTCCGGCTTTGAGAATGCCTAAAACTCCTACAACCATTTCCAAGCTGCGCTCGACACACAGACCAACCAGAACTTCTGAACCAACTCCTAAGCTTTGGAGATAATGGGCTAGCTGATTGGCTCGCAGATTCAGTTCGCGGTAGCTAATAAGTTCTTCTTCAAAAACTACAGCGATCGCGTCTGGAGTTTTCTGCACTTGAGTTTCAAACAGCTGGTGAATGCAGATATCTTGGGGATAAACTGTTTGAGTATTATTCCATGTTGCTAATAACTGTTGCTCAACTGCTGGCAAAATTGGCAATTTAGCAATACTTTGATTAGGGTTGGCAACTATGCCCAATAACAAAGTTTCAAACTCTGCCATCCGGCGACGGATAGTGTCAGCGTCAAATAAATTAGTGTTGTACTGACATTCCAGGATCAGTTCACCATGCAATTCTGTAGCATTGATAAATAGTTCAAAATTCTCGAATGTGCGTGGATTGGAGAAAAATTCTACCTCCAAGTCGATAAAGGGAAGTTGATCGCTCTCTAGCGCTTGATCGACATTAAATATAATTGGTACTAAGGGAATGCGGCTAGAATCCCGTGGTAATACTAATTTTTTGACCAGGCTGCCAAAGGTAAATTGTTGATGGTCATAGGCATCTAACACAGCCGATCGCCGCGTTTGCAAGTAGTTGCTGAAAGATTTTTCGCCATTAATCTGGCTACGCAATGGTAATAAATTTACACAGTGACCTACGAGATTATATTGCCCCAATGCAGCTTGTCCCGCGGCTGGAATACCTACAACCAAGTCGTTTTGGCCTGTCATCCGGTGTAGCCAAACCTCAAATCCTCCCAGGATAGTAGTCATAAAGCTACAACCGAGTTTTGTCCCTAGTTGTTTAAGGTTGGCAACTAGTTCGGGGTTTAAATGCCAATCTTCGCGGGCGGCGTTAAAGGTTCTCAGTGGTGGACGGGGGCGATCGCTGGGGAAATCCAGTACAGGTACAGAGTCAGCGAATTGTTTCAACCAGTATTTTTCTGTAGCGATCGCTTCTGGACTATCCGCCTCTTCTTCCTGCAAAGTCGCATATTCACTTAAGTGGTCTGGTTCTTCTAATTCAGGAACAATACCCTGTTGCAAGCCAGAATAGAGTTTACCCAAATCTGGCATCAGCACTGCCCAAGACCAACCATCACAAATAATATGATGGGCTGTCAAAATAGCTAGATGTTCTTGCAACTGCAATTTGACAATTTTTGCTCGAAATAGAGGGCCATGTTCCAAATCAAAAGGTTGCTCTACCTCTTGTCGCAAGATACTAGCTAATTTTTCCTGTTGATCCTGTAGTTCCAGGCTAGAAAGATCAATAATAGGGATTTCAATTTGCCGAGAAGCAACAATGCAGAGTATATTGCCATTTGTGCTAAAAGTTGTCCGTAGTGCTTCATGACGTTGTACTAACTCTTCCACCGCAGACTGGAAAACTTTGACATCAAGTTCACCTCTTAGTCGCAGAGATTGGGACTCGTTATAAGCACAATTGGCAGCATCCCCTATTTGCACAGAAGCCCAAATTTCTTTTTGTGATTCTGTGGCAGGGGCGGTTAAAAGTAATTCTCCATCTGCAAATGGATCAAAATCAACCGCAGTTAATCTGGATTGGTAATCTACAGGTGATAGGCTCATAAAACTCTATTATTTTCTCAGTTTATTCAATTTTGTTAAATTTAAATCTTTCTTGACAAACTACTGGCGTCCAATTCATTGTTTAGCGAAGATTGGAGACTTTAAATAATTATGCATAGGAACTTCTACAAATCTATATGTCAATGATGCAGCCAATATGATCATCATAAGAAATACTCCTAGAGATGTCAAGGCTTCATATTCTGTGAAACTTTTGCCAAAAACATGGTGAAATTTATAAATCCCGAATACTTTTAATCATTATTGAACAAACCAATAAACCAGATAAATCGAATAATATATAGTACCGATATATAGCATTAACCGGGAATTTAAAGTTTTTGATATCACACCATTATTGTTGACATATACAGCTAAAATCAGTAGAAAAAAAGCTGGTAAAATTAGCCAATCATGAAGGCTACGCAAATGATGCCAGTAGTAATTCATAATTATAATTATCCAAGTGATAGCTATAATTGCCAGTAAATTAAGATTAAAATACTTTTTATAATTATCTCTTTGATAGACTTGTTATAATACCAAGTACGCACTTATGGGCGGTGTAGACAAGAAGCCAGCAGACTGCATTTCGGCAATACTTTCTTTAAAAGCTGCCATCACAAAAGCCAGATCGGCTTCGGAATGGGCTGTCGTCAAGAAGCAAGGACGATGATCCCAAGTATGCACTCCCTTATTCCGCAGCAAGTAAAATAGCAAATCTCCGTAGGGAAACTCTGGTACAGACTTCACCATCATCAGCCCGATTTTTGAGGATTTCTAGAGACTCAGGCGAATCATAATCTAGTACCAAGATATTCTCTACCATTTCCGGTGGAATACCGAAAGCAGCAGGAATTGACCTTAATTTCTTTGTCCCCCGAACAATTACTTCATCTAAAATGCCGTGATCAGCTCCACAAAAGATGGCGATTAAGTTACGCCCTGTGATTGTGCGTGCCATCCGCATCGCTCCCAGAACCGCTTCCGAACCTGTGTTACAAAAGGCTGCTCGGTCAAAGTTGGTCAACTCACACATCAGCCGCGCCACTTCTCCAACTAAGGGAGTCTGGGGGCCAATTTCTATACCGAGTTTCATTTTTTAGCACTAATCTAAGCGTATTGGTCGATAAGTAAGTAATGGCATCTCTTCAGAGGTAGGTTGGATATGACCAGCGAAATGATTGTAGGGTGGGCATTACAATCCCCACCCTACAATCACGAACTATTTGCTGTAGTCTACGCAATTGAAAACCCTTGTTTCAACTAAGTAGTTAAGCTGCTACGCTCCACTATGCGAATAGACTAAGGTACAACGCTAGCAGAGAAAACGAAGTCATTTGCAGTCAGGCTAGTTGAGGTAATTCCCAGCAATGAAACCAACTCTGTATTTCCGGTTTTCACCAGAGTCGTACTACCCTGTTGCAATAAGGTTAAAGCACTAAACTGAGTGATGCCAACACCGCCAAGCCCGATTTTATCAATCCCGACTGTAAAGTCAGTAATAATGTTCTTGCTAGTTGGCAAATTGGCCTTAGCAATCCAGAATTGATCAGCACCAGCACCACCACTGAGGCGATCGCCACCCCCTTGACCAGCAAATAGCACATCATCACCATCACCACCAAACAGGGAGTCATTGACACCGGAGAAGAGTTTATCATCACCATCACCACCGTAGAGACGGTTATTGCTACCTTGACTCTTGAGGGTGTCGTTACCTGAGCCACCGAATAATGATTGACGAGAACCTTCAACTACTGTGAGAGTATCAGCACCTGCGCCTCCGAACAAATTATTACTACCACTGGCTTCAACTACGGTAACTTGGTCATCACCATTGCCACCATCGACACTTGTGTTGCTAACAGCACCATTTTGACCAACAAAGATATTATCATCACCATCCCCTGTGGACACTGAAGAGTCACTGCCAACCAGCACCGTATCTTCACCCCTTCCAGTCTGGATTGTGTTACCCTTAGTACCTTCTACAAAGTCTGCTCCGTCACCTGTGAATAAAGTTTGATTTGGCTTGAGGGTAACATCATCACTAGTGGTAGAACCAAATTGAATATCTAATGTTGTTAGTCCAAGAGTGCGACCAGCAAACCCTGCTGCTGTAAAGTACTGAGTATTACCTACACTTTGAGAATCCAGAATAGTTGTTTGACCATTAGTAGTTTTTTCCGAAGTCAAGACTTCTTTAGTGGAGGGAACTGCATCCGGGCCTCCCACCAATGCTTCTGTAATGGCACGACCTTTCAAATCGCCATTACTGGGAATTTTTAACCCCAGAATACTAGCAAGTGTAGGCGTTACATCAGCATTACTAACGGGTGCATAGTCTACATAGCCTTGTTTAAAGTCAGGGCCAATAGCCTCCATGTTATTGAAGGTGTCACCTCGACCAAAGCTGCCATGCATCCCCTGCCCTTGCTGTAAAGTTGTGTCAGCAATCTCTACCTGAGCTTGAGGGTTATTTGGGTTATTTCGGTCTGTGCTAAAGCTTTTGAAGTTGATCACAATAGATGGAACAGGTGTTTTAGCATCACCTTTTAGCCCGATCGCACTCAGTGGTAAAGCACCTGGAATAGTTCCATAGGAATCGTTTACAAAAATACCACTGATGTAATCTTTTTGTGAGAGCAAATTCACTACCTGTTTGGCTAAATCAGCATTGCCATTAGGTAGATAAATTAGGTCAGATCCCCCATTCGCAGCTATAACTATCTTTGTGCCTGAGTCAAGTTGGCCATTAATTACCTGACCTGTACCACCAATTACACCATTCCCAGAAATAGGACGTTGACCTTGTGTGGCATCAACAGTCGCATACTGGATGTGCTTCAGGTCTGGGGGGAGGGTCGTAGGGTTAGGATCGTATAGGGGTAGACCTAGATCATGAGCCAAATCAATCGCAACAAAGCCTGCTGGTAAAAATCCCGGATTTACACCCGTGTATGTTTGAGTGGCAGCATAACTTGTAGTTTTTGTACCTTGGCTATCAATAACTTGTTTGCTGATGGTAGAAAAACCGTGGTCGGAAGTAATAAAGACATCAGTAGTCTTGTCCAAGCCTGTACTCTTGAGATAGTCAAGAAGTTGCTTTAAATTATCATCAGCATTTTTGACCCCAGCTTTTGAAGTAGTACCATTGATACCTGGTGTCAAGGTGTTTAAGCTATCACCCTGATTGTGTTGAGTACCATCAGGATCTCTTGACCAGTACACCAATGCGAATGGTTTACCCTCTTCCTGGAACTTGGGTAAAATTACCTTGGTAGTAGCATCTGCAAAGTATTGTTGTTGAGCCACATTGGCATTCAAGGTGCCAGGAGTTTTATTGTTACCAGCTGGCTGGACTCGCAATGTCGGTTTTACATCTAGACCAGCGGCTTGTAAGCGATTGACAATATCTGGAGCAAGTGGAACAGCAGAAGGTGAACCAGCGGCTGTAGTCGGCGGTGTTGCACCATTCGTACTGTCATCAATAATTATTGTATTCGGAGTAGGAATAGTACCTGTAGTACCACCTTCTCGGTTAACTTGTGTGACATCTTGGATGGCAACGGGTCCTAATTTACCAACTGCTGCTGTGTTGAAACCCTGCGATCGCGCATAAGCTAGGAGTGACTCTTCATCTAAAAAGTTGTTACCGGGAAACTTTTCGTCAATATCCCCCAGAACAGAATCATTTTCAATGAATGGTGTCACACTACCATTGGCATTAGGACTAGGAAAACCAGTGTAGATAGTGTTACTAAAGTCACCTGTATCACCAAGATAATGCCCCGTTGCGATCGCAGAAGCATTCGGGGTGGTAAATGTCGGAAACAGCGAATGACTATTGGCAAAACTAACACCCTGCTGACGGACACTATATAAAGTTGGGGTATCAGTGGGGTTTACAGAACCGTTACGCAATCCATCTGCAACAAAAATAATGACATTTCTACCGTTGCCTTTTATATCAGCCATACCGACTACTCCTTAAGTATTGTGAGCTACGATTAATCACAGCAATTGTGTGTCTGTAGACTGAGCGATTAATTACACTCAACCCAAGCGAAAAATTCTTGACTACAAAAACCTGAGTAGTATTTCGTGACAAAAGACTTAGTGTCCACATAAATTGGTGGAGACAATTAAATGAATATAACTCTGGTCACTGCCTCAAAAGATAGTTGTTCAATGTTTAAGGAAGGTTATAAGCAAGTTAAGATTTTAGACAAAAACCAGAAGGCTCTTTATGAACAAAAAGATCCCCGACTTCTTGAAGAAGTCGGGGATCTGAGCCTTTCGGTGGATAGCAAATCAAATATGATTGCTATATCACTCCTCTGCATTAGTAAAATCGCTACAGCTTAATTAATTTTGAATGTTTAATCTAAGCTGTAATCATTTTTCAGCTAAACGACACTAGCAGAAAAAACAAAATCATTTGCAGTCAGACTAGTTGATGTAATTCCAATTAATGAAGCTAACTCTGTATTTCCGGTTTTCACTAAGGTGTTACTACCCTGTTGCAATAGTGTCAGGGCACTAAACTGAGTCACACCAATACCACCAAGCCCAATTTTATCAATGCCGATTGTAAAATCAGTCACGATGTTCTTGCTAGTTGGCAAACTGGCGTTAGCAATCCAGAATTGATCAGCACCAGCACCGCCACTGAGGCGATCGCTACCCCCTTGACCAGCAAATAGCACATCATCACCATCGCCACCAAATAGCAAATCATTGACATTAGAGAAGAGTTTGTCATCACCATCACCACCGTAGAGACGGTTATTGCTACCGCCACTACTAAGGGTGTCGTTGCCTGAGCCACCAAATAATGATTGACGAGAACCTTCAATTACTGTGAGAGTATCATCACCTGCCGCCCCAAGTAAATTATTACTACCACTGGCTTCCACTACGGTAATAACATCATTACCATTGCCACCATCAGCACTGGTATTTTGAGCCGGGCCATTTTGACCAATAAATAGCTGATCATTACCCTCTCCACCGGATACTGAAGAGTCACTGCCGACTAGCACCGTGTCTTCACCCTTTCCAGTCTGGATTGTGTTACCTTTTGTACCTTCTACAAAATCCGCTCCATCACCTGTGAATAGGGTTTGATTTGGCTGAACGGTAATATCATTGCTGCTAGTGGAGCCAAAATTAATTTTTTCAGCTTGAGGTTGACCTAAGCCAGGAGCAAGGTTAAGGGGCTTTTCCAACTTCAGCAGTAGAATTTCATTGTTGTCTATTACTGGATGCTGAGGATCATTGCCAGGACGACCTGTAGAGAAGGGATAATTGTTGTCATTAGCTACCAAAATGGTGTTTTTGTCAACAACCAGAACATTTTCAATGGTTTGGAATGGGAAGTTGAAGGTGGTCTTACCGTCCCCATTCAGGTCGTTGGGGTCTTGGATGTTTAACAAGTCTGCAACTTCTTCTTTAGCTACATAGCCATTAGAATCTGTTTTAGATAGGTCTACTTTGTAGATTTTCTTGAATTTAGCCGCAGCCCCTTGATTGTTATCCCGCTCAATGACTAGGTACTCATTATCATTAATGACTGCTAAATCCCCGATCGAATTTGACGGATTATCCAATCTGTAATAGCGTAATTGATTGCTGTATTTGTGGCTAGCAATGTCAAATTCGTTAATCCGCAAAGCGCCAGGAGTATCGCCCTGAACCGTACCTTCTAGTAGTAGGTAAAGCTTGGTTTTGCTGGCGTTAATTGCTCCACCCTCAAAACCTTTGGAACTACCTAAGTTAGCAAAAGCATCTCCTGAGAGAACATCGGGGTTTTGTGGCGATCGCACCACATTATACTGAGGATCATCTCTGAGTTGATCTCGTACTTTATCCCCAATATCTGGAAAATCTGTAAATAGCGCATCTACCCCTAATTGATAGAACTGCTGAATTTCTAGTGCTAGCTTGCCTTTGTAATCTGCTGCTAAGTATTGATCTTCCGCACGGAAGGTGTAGGGGTGAACCTGCAAACCTGCGTTGTGAGCATCTTGAATTAAGGTAGTGGGAGGTAACGTTGTTTTGTCAGCATCATTGACTGTACCGTCCCCATTCACATCATCAGCTTTGCCATCACCATTGGTATCAGTACCTTTGACGCTAACAATCATCCGCTTCCAAGGGCCAATGCCATCAGCATAGGTGGCAACTTCAGCCAAGCCTTTTGGAGTTCGTAAGTCGCCATAGGTGCGAGTGTCACCACTAACCTTCAGGTCATAAGGCTGACTTTCTATAATCTTACCGTTGATGTCAATGTCACTTGCATCTAAAAGTTGGATAAGTGGAATATCCACCCCTGCCGCAGGCATGATCACATCATGCAGCTGTTTGAGATTACCCACTTCAAAGGATTGGATGAAGATCCGACTAGGATCAGTGAAGTTATTTGCCTTGAGTGTATCGATTAGTAGCTGACTAATGTTTCGGTTAATTTTGTTTGTCGTGCCTACATAAGTAGCTTCTTGAGCCAAGTATGTCGGGTGCTTAGTTTCAGGATAGATACCAATCTTTTTACCTGTTGTCGTTTCTACATTCTTAACTAGATTGATGATTTCCGTGAGGGTAGGAATTTCAAATTGATCATCGAAAGAATGATTGCGGAAAGGTAGACGTTCTTCTGCCCGTAAAGTCTTGATTTCAGCTAAAGTGAAGTCTTCAGCAAACCAACCTGTAATTGTGTTTCCATCTAAACTTACTGTTTTCTTGCGATCAGCAAACTCTGGATGTTTGTAAACATTTGTGGTTGTGTTGTTGAAATTGACAGTGCCATCAGCGTTCAAAACTGCTAAAGCAGGCTCATGGCGAGCAATTAACACGCCATCTTTTGTAACTACCAAGTCAGGCTCAATGAAGTCAGCGCCTCTCTCAATTGCTTGTTTATAAGACTCTAAGGTATGTTCTGGACGATAACCAGCTGCACCTCTATGACCAATAACTTTAGGTGCTTCTCCATCTAGAGTCTTGAATTGGTCAGGTGTAGCAATGGGAGCCTCTAATAACTTACCAGTAGCATCAAAATGTAGCAGGTAGGTGCCAAACTCGTCTCCAACCCAGATTGTCCCGTTTTTATCAAAGACGAATGACTCTACATCAAAGTCTGCACCAGTCAGTAATCTTCCAGTAGTTCCCTCATTCACAATTTGGAAAGGAACCTTGTTGTTAGGGTCAGACAGTTGGATGTAATCTAAAACTTTAACACTACCATCTCCATTCTCTGTTCCCTTTAAATTCGGGTCTAGACGATTGATTCGCAGTAGAAAATCTGCACTATTATCTTTGCTACCGTAACCATTATCTGACAAGAAGTAGAAAGAGTTACTATTAGCGAACTGTACACCGCTGAAGCCTTGAATTGGCTGTCCTGGGAAAGGTCCCGTTCTGCCATTGGCTGAAATGCCTTTACCAGAAGCTGGGCCATTACTAAAGGTATCAGCGGGTAAAGAGGCAAAGCCTACTAACTTAGTTGCCATAATTAGAATGTTTTTTGGTAATTTTGATTTAACTGGATCACAAGCTATTCAAGTTTTCTCATTACATTAGTTGTGGGAAAAATAACTTATGTTCTCACGCTAAAAACCGGAATTACGGGTAAATTTGAGAATTACAAAAATATAGTTCGGGCAAGTCCGTTAAGTCCGATTTCGTCTGAACACTGAGAATACATTTACAAAAACGTATTTTCTCAGAGTTTTTGAAAGCTTGAGAAATCATAATGTAATGTCAACTACTAATCTGTGTTGGTGAGTCAAGAGTGTGGAAGACTGAGATTTAGAATTTCAATCTGTCGGTAGTAGTTATGAGAAAACTTAGCTAGCACTAAAGATATTTCCAGGAAAAGATTAAGATAAGAATAAATTCAACAGAATAAATGATTAAAATCTACTTCCATCAAAAAATAATATTTATGAAAATTTATAAGTTTTATTTATAAAAATGAGTTACTAAATATTTATGCTTTGATATCCAAACTATTTTTGATAATTTTCAAAGGATAAAACTTGAATTTTTGCAGTTTGAATAGGAGCATCCCAAATGTGCAAAAACCTTGATTGCCCTCATCCCCTAACCCCTTCTCCCAAGCATGGGAGAAGGGGAATTTCTCCCCTCTCCCACGTTTGGGAGAGGGGCTGGGGGTGAGGGAAGAGAGTTAAAGTAGCAAAATTGGGATGCTCTCGTTTGAATTGACTAGCGATCGCCTACGGCGGGCGGTTATGCCATCGCATCAATTTTACAGTTACTTGTAAGGCAATACGTTTGGGATGACGCTAGGCGAACAATCTAAGTACAGTTCATATTTCATTAATTCGTAGCGAATAAAATTTGGCAATACCTTGCAATGCCAATGCATCCCGATACATTGTTAATGCGTTCCCTTACAATGCCAATGCATCCCAATACAATGTTAATGCGTCCCAATACAATGCCAATGCATCCCAATACAATGTTAATCCGTCCCAATACAATGCCAATGCATCCCGATACATTGTTAATGCGTCCCTCTACAATGCCAATGCATCGGGATGCGTTAAAAACGCTACGCTTTTACGCAAAACTGTACTAAAGCACGACGCTAGCAGAGAAAACGAAGTCATTTGCAGTCAAGCTAGTTGAGGTAATTCCCAGCAATGAAACCAACTCTGTATTTCCTGTTTTTACCAGAGTCGTACTACCCTGTTGCAATAAAGTTAAAGCACTAAACTGAGTGATGCCAACACCGCCAAGCCCGATTTTATCAATCCCGATTGTAAAGTCAGTAATAATGTTCTTGCTAGTTGGCAGATTAGCGTTAGCAATCCAGAATTGATCAGCACCAGCACCACCACTGAGGCGATCACTACCTCCTTGACCAGCAAATAGCACATCATCACCATCGCCACCAAACAGGAAATCATTGAGATTGGAAAAGAGTTTGTCATCACCATCACCACCGTAGAGACGGTTATTGCTACCGCCACTACTAAGGGTGTCGTTGCCTGAGCCACCAAATAATGATTGACGAGAATCTTCAATTACTGTAAGACTATCATCACCTGCCGCCCCAAACAAATTATTATTAGCACTAGCTTCCACCACGGTAATAACATCATTACCATTGCCACCATCGGCATTGGTATTTTGAGCCGGGCCATTTTGACCAATAAATATCTGATCGTTACCGTCATTCCCAGATACTGAAGAGTTACTGCCTGCAAGTACTGTGTCATTACCGTTTCCAGCCAGGATTGTGTTATCTTGAGTGCCTTCTACAAAGTCTGCTCCATCACCTGCACTAAAGGATTGTCCTGGATCAATATTGACAGTATCGCTGTTACTAGAACCAAAACCGTTTGGGAAAGTAGGCTGTACACCTGTTAGGTTATTGGGTAATTCGAGAATGCCGAGTTTTTCAGCAGTCGTATTACCTGTAACGTTAAAGTCGTTGTCGTTAATCAAAGCTAAAGTATTGGGTGCTACCAGTGCCAGACCTTCTAATTTTTCCACTCCGGTATAACCTAACTGAGCAGCATTAGCGATTAAGCTCTTAGTCACAGGGGTAATATTGGCAGCAGCTAACTCAGCAGTGGTAAGCTGTTCAATGGTCTTACCAGCTGGCAAGGTAAAGTTAGCAGGGTTGTTGATGTTGGTCGCCCCGGCTAAATCAATTTGGTAAATTAGTTTATTACCAGCAGATGTAGCATTGTCGTCTCGCTCAACTACCGCAAATTTGCCGTTAGCCAAAGAGACTGCATCACCAATCTTATCGGTTCCTGGTAAACCTTCTAGACGATATAAATACTCTCCTGTTACCTGCTTACTGACAATATCAAACTCCAGAATTCGCAGGTTGAGAGAAGCTTTGGAAGTCGCATCATTGGCGACATCAGGATTATCGATCGCACTCTGAATAAAGGCATATAATTTATTACCTTCCAGCGCTACAGCTTCAAATCCCCGATTATTGCGGCGTTGGGCATAAACTGCTGGCAATACCTCAGTGCCAAAAGTTCCAGTTGGTTGATCTGGATTGGGTGCTGTGGCAGTTCCTTGGGGAATAAAGCGGTCAATCAGTTTACCATTAACATCAAAGTGGTAAATTGCCGGACGGTATTCATCTACCATCCAGTAATCTCCATTTTTTGCAACTACAATTCCTTCTAAGTCTGCACCCAAAGGATCGTTTGCTAGGGGTTGATTGTCTAAGTCTACGGCAATTTCATCTGTGTAGGCGGTACCATTTGCCCCAGCTTGCAAATTAGGCAATCCAGTTAATGGTGTTGTCCCATCTTGGCGGAATAGCTTTGTTCTGTTGGTAATATTGATTTCACCTGTACTGCGGTTGAGTTCAAAGCTGACTACTTCTGGCTGGAAGTTGGGTAAGAAAAATGGTCTGTTTGAACCATTAGATTCTCCATTGGGGCCACGGTCTGTATTGGTGACAAATTTCAAGTTGCCATTTGCTGCAAACCCTTGGAAATACAACCCGGAGAAACCACCCAAGAAAATATCTTGACCTTTAGAGGTTGTTCCTAACTTGGGTAGGTCTTCAAATTCATAGATACTCAGCTTGGGTTGGGCAACAGGATTGCGTGGATCGTAACTTGTGGTGTCAATATTTAGAGAATTGGGGAAGGCATTGGCTATATTTTCCCAAGGCACCAACTTAAAGTTAGAGTTGACGTTTTCACCATCAATTGTCTTAGCAGGTTCATTGGAGCCATCTTGAGTAACAAATAAACCAAATGGGAAGTTAGGCCCCAGTGGCACATTAATTACATCTGCACCGTCTGACTCTTGTACACTGTCAATTGACCCATTGTTACCAATGGCAAAGTTACCTACATATTCGTTATTGCCTTCACGGGTGTAGGCAACAAAGGTGCTATCGCCTTGGCTGGATGCTAGCAGATAACCTGTGCCGTTTTTGCCGTAGTAGATGGTCAACCCTTCTGCGTCATCGGTAATGTGAGAACCACCCTCAAAACGGACGCGATCAATCAGCTTGCCTGTTGTGCCACCATCTGGTTCTGCCTGGAATTTCCAGATGCCCACATCTTCTTGGGCTATGTAGAGAAAGCCGGTTTCTTGGTCAACCACCATACCCTCTGTTTGGGGAGAACGCCCTGCTGTTGTGGGTGAGGGGATGGTGAACTCCCGCACCAGTTCAGCGCCAATTTTGCCATTACCTTTGTCAATTAGTTTGAACTGAGCTATATCTCCAGTTTGGCGGCGACTGGTAAAGACATAGTAATCATTAGTTACGGGGCTACGGTATAAAATAAGTCCGTAAGAACTGCGAGTTGATGCGGAATAGGGAGGTTCAAAAGGTGAGGCTTGGAAGATAGTGCCAATATTGCTATCGGTGATATCTTCCAAATACTGACCAGGGGTGCTGGGGTTGGGGTTAATTTTGAAGATTGCTAGTTTATCATTGCCGCGATCGCTAGCTACGGCAATATCAATAGATTGATTGCCTAATTTAAAACCGTATTGCAGGTCAATGTTGTTGTAGCGAATACCACCGGGATTAAGTGTCTGCAACAAATTACCAGACAAGTCATAAACCCGCAGTCCAGCATTTTTTACTGAGGTTAGGACTAGACTATCAGCAGCATTTGTGGCATTAACATAGATGGCAGGGTCATCAGCATCAGCCCGTTGAGATGTGGGGGGCGCCGGATCATCAAATAAATTAGGACGAGTTTCTACTGTAGGTGCAGCGGTGGGAACTAAGTCTGCACCTAAAGTGAGGATTTGGGTAAATTGGGTGCTACTAAAGTTGTTGTCACTCACCAGCACAATCGACTGACGACCATCTGCTAGTTTAGGGCCAAAGGCAAGACCTTCAATGTTATCTACTCCAGTCGGGTGATTAGCATCAGTAGGCAGATTCAGGTCATTTAAATTCAACAAAAGACGTTTTTGAGCGGGTGCGATCGCTGCTAGTTGTTCGGCACTTAAATTATTCAGAGAATCGTAGAAGCTAATATCAGTTGCACCTTGCAAAGAAACTTCGTAAATTTTGATGGTGGTGCCTACACCTTGGACAAAGGAGCGTTCCAACGCAAGGAAAGTACCACGATTATCTATTGCCAATAAATCCGCCAAACCATTGTCAGCAGAGCCGGTGCTAGGGTTGGGCGCTTGGGCGATTGCATCGGTGATGTAAAGATATTCCTTTTCTGGCTGTCCAGTAACCAGATTGTATTGCAGAATCCGGGAAGGGCTACCACTGGTGAGTGAAGCTTTTAATCCATCTTGGGATAGCGCGTTTTCAGTGGCGGTGAATAGGGTTTTCTGGTCAGGTGTAATGGTGAGGCTTTCAAATGCCAAATTATTATAAACGCCTGATATCTGCGTATCACCTGCATTTACAATACCATCGCCGTTAGTGTCTTTTACTACTGGTAGGAATTTGTTGGGGATAAGTAGCGATCGCACTTCTTGCCCTGTTGTCAGGGAAAATTCCTTAATAAAGGGATTAGTAACGCGACCAGCAGTAGGATTGACTTCGCCTTCTGAAGAGATGAAGACTGTCCCATTATTGGTTAAAGCAATACCTTCAGGGTCAAGACTGTTGGTTGCAAAAAAGTTGCCTTTGGTATCTTTCAGAGGCGTGACATTGGTAAAAGTCACCCCAGTATCAGCACTGAAGGTATAAAAACGGGCAGGGGCAACTTGGGAGCGATCGTCTGAGATAGCGTAGTAGCGGTTATTAGCAGCATCATAAGTGACACCAGACAGTCCACCTAATGGAGTAGAAACTCCATTCACAGTTCCCACAGCACCAGCAGGAATAAAGCTAGTAGCGAAGGTAGTCTGTCTTTCAAAGACCAGATTAGAAATGGTTTTACCTGCTTGAGTTGGTCTAGTTTGCACATCTGCGAATACTAAGCGATGGTCAGAACTGGGGAAGGGAAAAGTACCTACTGGGGAGAATGTCGGGTCAGTATTCAGCGGCCAAAATATTCCTGAGTTGGCAATTGTCAGGTCAGCAGAGGGTAGTACGTAATCAGTCCGCAGGTTTCCGGGAGTTGTATCAGCAAAGTCAGCAGTATCAAAGCTAGGATTACCTTTTTGGCTAGCGTTTGCACCAGCTTGTAAGTTTGCTTGTTGGGGGCCACCAAGACTGGTAGGAATGACATTAGTATTGATATTGGGATTTTGCAGCAGTTGCCGAATAGCGTTGTCATAACTGTCACCATCTACGGGGTCAGCATTTTGATCACCCATAATCACAAAGTCTGAACCAGCAACGATACCGCCCGTTTTACCGATATCATCATAGATGTAATTACCTTTACCAGGAGTTATGTAATCCGCCCAAAAGCGGATCTCGTCATGGTTGCGCTTGCCGTTGCGGTCTTCCGGCCCATCAAAGGTTGGGGGTGTGGGGTGGCTGACGAGGACATGAATTGTTTCCCCATTCACCTGAACGGGTACATCCCAATGGCTCTTGGAGGAGAGGCGTAGAACTTTGAGTTCCTGGTCAGAATACCAATCATTTGGCTGTGGTGTTGTGGGATCATCGGGAAGCAAAGCATTGGGCATATCCTTCCAGAGGAAGTTTTGGAAGGTGCGGATGTTGGCAGTGTCAATGGGATATTTGGACAGCAGCAACATCCCGTATTGACCAGGAAAATCACCGAATCCGAAGGCATCATCGCCATATCCTGATTTGCCTGGGGTTGTAACTACTGCGCCGTTGTTGTTCAAGTCAAATCCAGAGGCAATACCCGTGTTGGAGGGAGCGATATAGAAGTAGGGGTAGTCAACGGGAGTCGCACCGTTTTGGCTGATGGCTAAATAATTTTGCCGGAATAGTTTAACTGCCTCTTGGGAGTAGTCAAACTCATTAATTAGCAGCACATCCGGGTTGTTACGCTGGATTATTTCCGCAACAGCTTTTGCCTGAGCATTATCGGGGGTTGACAAATCGGTGACTAATTGACCTTGGGTGCTGCGGTTTAGGGAAGCATTGAATTGGGAAAAGCGGATTGTATTAGTAGTTACCATAAGTTAGTTCTGGAGTAGATTCATCCGTATCGATAATTAGTCTGTAAGCGATTTAGTAGTGCTGAGAAACGAACAGCATCAGAAGTTTGAGGGCTAGTACTGGCCAAAATCCGAAACGTGGAGAAGTTGGAGTGTAAATGCCATTTTTATTGCCAGTAAAAGACCGTTAACTGTAAAGTGCATCTTTGCAGTTAGGGTGATGACTATGCCAACACTCTCTGGTGCGTCCGCTACGCATAGCTTGCTTAAGAGCAAGGGAACGGTGAATGCAATATCAACATGAACAAGATAAAATACGTCTTCTAAACCAGTATTCTTAGAACTTGTCAGAAGACAGTTACATGACTTTTTAGTATTAGTTGTTAATTGGGCACCCTCAAACTATCCCAGTTAGATTAAGAAACAGCTAGCAAAAGGTTAAGACAAAAAATAATTGCAGGTTTGGGGATGCTTTTGTTTTACAGCAATTATTCTCAGCGTGACACTCGCAATCACAGATAGATTAGAAGTAATTTACCGGACATAATATTAATCAGCGGTTTTTCATCGGATTTAAATTAAGGTGAGTAACAGCCCACCTTAATTTAAATCTGTATTTCAGTATTTCGGTTAGATATTAGCGGAAATTTTGAGGATTTAGACGAGCACCGTTAGGCTGAGACTGACGACGAATTGCTACTCCACTCCGCAAATTGTTTCCGGTACCGCCATCTTTGCGATCAAGGAAAGGTTTTAGATTAATCCCACTTCTAGATGAACTAACCCGATTATTACCACTGCCTAGAAGTGTGCGTCCTAAATTATATAATTCGTTGCCTCCACTACTGCGATCGCCATAAGTATTAACGGCTATAGTCTGTTGTCCACTGTCAGCAGTAGTCAAGTTTTGGAAAACGCTATTGCGGATAACATAGGGGTCTTTCCCAGGCGGTACTGTCAACACAATTCTACAGGTTGGATTAGCTTCAGTTGTGACGCAGACAATATTTTCGTTATTTTCTACAGCTGTCTGGAGTTCTTGTAAGCCATCTGGGCGATAAAGTTCTAAACGACTGGCAATTGCTGCACAACGCCTTTGTGCATCCCAACCACCGCCCAAAGCCGCAGGTGCCGCCCAAGGAAAGAATTGTCCGGATTGACTTTGTGGCTGATACATGACAGTATACTGACCATTGTAAGTCTGACAGCTAAACCGAGTTGTACCGTCAGCTGAGGGTGGTATGCCTGTCGATGTATCTATTGGTACTGGTGCTGATGTGCCGCCTGATGGTACTGTTGGTACTACTACACCTTCGCCAGTAGAATCATATTGCGCCATTGCTGCGGAATTGCCCAGACACAAAGATAAGCTAAGACTGCCTAAAGATATAAATCGCAGCAGTTGTGATGACATAAATCATCCTCCAGTAAAAATAGGTAGGGAATTAATAGTTTAAATGACGAAATAATTTGTTTTTTGATTCATCAAAAAGGCTATTTTTTTCCTCTGTTGATTTTTTATCTTCAAGTAGCTTTTTCACCGTGCTTGAATTTCTGCATGATGCCCCACTCCTTCATAGGCGTAAGGTTGTAGCTACAAGAGTGAAAGTCAAAGATTTGCTCCCTCAGATAGCGTTCTATACTAGTTTTCCTGAACCAGCAAAACTGACTTCACGGGACGCTTGATAGGATTTCCCTCTAAATCAACCTTCCCGTAAAAGCTTTTGCCATTGTAATAAAGCGAAGACGAACTCCCTCCATCCAGATTCATCGCTTTATCAGCACCAAAGGTTTTCATCAAATCAGCTAATGCTGGCAAGGACACCCCAGAGTTCGCGGAAACTGAGGGTTTTTGAGCCACCATAACTAAAACAACGCTGCCATCACGGGTGATACCCACGGCAGTTCTGGCATTGAGTTGGTTGCTACCAAGTGCATCTCGTTTATTGGCATTATCCACAAAGCCCTCTTTTACTAAGGTGAGTTCTGGTAACAGGCGTGGGCCTGCGCCTATGGCATCGACTAACTGACAACCTGCTGGTGGTGACTCACTGTGTACAGCAATCGAATAGCGGATAGTTTGCCCACATAAGTAGCGGCGGAATTCTGTGCGATTGAAAATTTGACTCAGGTAAGGTTTTAAGTTGGGATTGTTCACCAGCCGCTCGTTTTCCTTGGGGTTAGCTACTAACTTCCCTTGTATAACAATATATGATGTAGATTTTTGGTTGGCTGGGTCAAAAAAGCCTGCGTTCAAGATAGCTACGGCTCGATGCTTCTGGGCAAATTCCTCTACTGTGGCTACCTTCTGTGATAATGCAGGAGTTACCAAAAATCTGCTATTAGCTGGAATTAATAGGATGTGAGCGATGCTTTGGGGCAAAGTGCGCTCAAAGTAGCGGATAGTTTTTGGTGGTGAAGATGCAATAGTTGGTATTGACGGTGTTGAGGAACGCAAATTAAACCATAACGCCATTGCCAAACTAATTAATATCAAAGCCAGTAGTTTGATTTTCCTCACATTTAAACCCACTTGCGGTTAGCTCAAACAAAGTTCCACATTGTACCGCAAAACTTGATTGAATTTTGGAATGTCTAGACACGCCCAAGCGAACGAAATAGCTTAGGGCGTAGTGTAGCAGAAACACAGTCCAAAGTTAACCGTTTAAACGTGTTGTTCCCATTGTTATTGGGCGATCGCTAATTTTTTGCTGATGGTAAAAATGCTCTCAAAAGCCCTACTCAATGGCTGACTTTTCACGTTATGTGGAAAAGTCCACCAAAAACCTAACCCCCTAACCCCCTTCCCGTGTCGGGAAGGGGGAAAATTTAAAGTCTCTCTCCTAAAAGGAGAGAGATTTAGAGAGAGGTTTTCCAGATGCCGTGAAAAGTCAGACTCAATGAAATCCACTTGTTAGAATTAAGAGGCAAGCGTTGCAAAACACCTTATCCTTCATAGAGATTGAAACGCTTGAAACTTACTAAATCCCTATTGGGGATTGAAATTAAGACCATGTTAGAAACCACAAACCTGAAAAATATCTCCAAAAAATTCGCTATAGCCAGAAATTCTGCTTCTTGCAAAGAAAATGAGGCAATGAGAGCTATTGCATATAGCATGGATTTACTACTCCCTGGTTTGTATATATGGCTACTTGGTTTTAGTTTTCGCATTGGTGGGAGCGTACCAGATGATATTCCTTATAAATATCCCGGTAAAATTCACAAGTTAACTGGAATTGCTTTAGTATTACCAGGATATAGAATTTTTACGACTTACCAGGGTAGTTATGACCCTAAACAGACATCAAATACAGGGACTAACAGCTTTTAATTGTACGGTTCTTGACTCAAATACTTTTGAAAGCTTAATGACTCAGGCAGGATATTCAATCTCAGGTAGCGCATCTGCACAGTCTAATAGAATAAAAGTATGGTGGATTCATAACGAATACCCAAGAGTCGAGTCCATATATAGTCCAGACAAGAGAATAGTCATAACGGCATATCATATTAACTGATATTTTTTATTTCTATTAACTAATTTCCAACGTGGGCAGAAAGTTTTGGTTGATAAGATTTTTTAGTCTGTGATACTTTCACCACCAAAATAAATTAGCCATCTTTTGTCACTGATTCCAATTCTTGAGACAGCAAATGTGTGTCTCTGGATGTTGAGGCAGGCAAGTACACTGTAAATTGAGTACCTCTACTTATCTGACTATAAACATTGACAAAACCACCATGATTCTTAATGATGCCCAACGCCGTGGAAAGTCCTAAACCTGTACCTTTGCCTACCTCTTTAGTAGTAAAAAATGGTTCAAAAATCTGTTTCTGGACTGACGACGACATCCCCATACCAGTATCCGTTACCACGATCGCAATATAAGAACCCACTTTAGCATCAATATTTATCTGGGTAGAATGTTCACCAATTACCACATTTTCCGCCACAATCCTCAAGATACCGCCATTGGGCATAGCATCACGGGCGTTGATTACTAAATTAATCAGCACCTGATGTAGTTGAGTTGTGTCTCCACAGACGTTCCACAGATTTTTGGGGATATCTGTTTGATAAATGATGGATTTGGGGAATGTTTGAGCGATAATTTGCTCAATTTCTGCCATCAATGGCTGAATTTGGACAATTGTCTGTTTACCTTCGATGCCCCGTGCAAAAGATAACACTTGCTTGAGCAAATTAGCGCCACGTTTAACATTATTTTCTAAAGTTTGCAGTATTTGCTGACTCTGCGAATCAGGCAATTTCTTCTGCAAGAGTTGAACTGACATTAAAATTGGGGATAATATATTGTTGAGGTCATGGATGATACCACTAGCTAAGGTGCCGATACTCTCCAAACGTTGCGATCGCAGAAGTTGAGCTTCCAGTTGTTTCTGCTCCGTAATTTGGGTGTTCACACTCAAGATGGATTTGGGTTGTCCATTATCATCTCGGATCAGTGTCCACCGACTTTCAACGATAATTACTTTACCTTCCCTTGTCAGTTGATGCAACTCACCCCGCCACTCACCCGTATTCATCACCCTTAAGTAAGCATCTTCTACCTGTGGTGAAATCTCTTTATCCAAAAGTTGCAAAACATCTTTACCCACAACTTCCTCAGCCTTCCAGCCGTACAGACGTTCAGCACCTTTATTCCAAAATAATATTTCGTTGTGGATATTTCGCACCAGAATCGCGTCAGTTGATACATCCAGCAACGCAGCTTGTTCACGGATTTTCTGTTCTGCCTGTTTTTGCTGGGTTATATCTCGCGTCAGTGCCAAATAGATGAATGTACCATCAGATTCGTTACGTAATGGTACAGCATAGGTTTCCATGTAGCGGTGGGTGCCTTTAAATCCAACGATTTCAAACTCCAAAGTCCCCTTGTTACCTTGGCAGATACTTTTATGCAAGTCGGCAAAGGCTGCTCTATACTCTGGTACAATTACCGTATCTATTGGTTTACCAATCAAGACATCAGCACTTTCCACTTCCATCATTGCCAGCCCATAGGCATTAATTTCTAAAAGGGTGCCATCCCTGGCAATTAACTTGATGCATTCTGGTTCTGCATCTATCATCGCTCGTAAACGATTTTCGCTTTGGCGTAGGGTCAGTTCTGTCTGCTGAAGTTGCCTGATATAACGCCACAACAAGTCATACAGCAGCGTCACCAGCACCAAATCTACAATAGCAGCGATAAAAAATGTAACTATCGCCTTTTGGGAACTTGCTTGTAACTGCTGCATTCCCTGCTGTAATAAATTTTGCTCCGCCTTTAAAGAGTCATGAATCAGCTGTTGGATTCTTTTGCCGATTTGCTTGTCTTTATCAGATAATATTTGCTGCCGAACTGCTTCTAATCCCTGGTTTTGTCTGAGGTAAATTTCTTGTTGCAGAATCTTGAGTCTATTAGTAATTTTCGGCTTCAGCAAAGAAATCCATTGCTGCTTTTGATGGTTATCAGTAGTTAAATTGCTGAGAATCTGAATATTGCTATTAGTTTGTTGATAGGCTGCAAGATAGGTTTGTAGATCATCTGCATCTGCTGTAATTAGGTAATTACGTTGTGCAGTTTCAGTATCTTTGAGTAAAGATTGGATACTTTCAAGTTGGGTAATAACTTCATAGGAGGATGTCACCCATTGCTGATTGTGAATCAGCTTAACAGTGTTGCTATAGGAGACTACAGCATTAGTCAATACAACTGCCAATGCTAGGATAAATATTGCTTTCAGATTTTGAACTCTATACCATTTTTTGATCATGCGATCGCCCTTTCTGCCGCAGATGACCTCCATCAATTAAGATTAAAGATTAAAAACAAATACTGAGAATATTTTAAGGATTTTGATAGAACGGGTAACAAAAGACAATCTGTTAAAGTTGTAAATATCTGGATTGATCGGGATGATAATTTATACATAATAATCAAAAATAAATCCGCTAATTTTTAATATAAATTCATTTTTAACAGTAGTATACTCAATGCAGTTTGGTTCAGAGAATTTGCCAATGCATAGCATTTGGAGTTGCAATGCTACGTCTCTTGTTTGGAATTATAATTAACTCCACACTATCCGTAAATCCAAAACCAGGTAATATATCTTCTCTAGACAAGCTGGTGAGAGACTTTAATACTTCTTTTGGTTGTCATTATGTATAAATTTCGACGTGTTTTTTGAAAAATTAGCCAACCAAGTCGCACTTTTGCATCCGTATATTCGCCCATCTTGGCTTGCATCTCGCTCAAACTATCAGATGGGATTAGCTCTAAAACAAAATTAGGAGCGATAGGAGGAAATTTCTCGCGCTGTTCAATGCATCCCCGTAAGGGTACAAGTCGGGAAACCCGTCCAATGCACTATATGCTTTATGCTGGGGAACCCGTCCACCGCAGTGGCTCCCCATGAGCGACTGGCGTGTGGTTTCTAAGCGCCCTTTTAACTGAATTGAAAACAGCAAAGTTATTCTGGAATAAGCTTGACATGATTCAAACAATATGTTAATAATTATAGTTTGTGGAAACTTTACTTCTTAATATAAGCTCTTGGCTAACGTCATTGTCATAGGTGCCCAATGGGGCGATGAAGGAAAAGGTAAAATAACTGACTTACTCAGCCGTTCGGCAGATGTTGTAGTACGTTACCAAGGGGGTGTCAATGCTGGACACACGATTGTCGTAAAAGGTCAGACCTTTAAACTGCACTTGATTCCCTCTGGTATTTTGTATCCAAATACCGATTGCATTATCGGCTGTGGAACAGTCATCGATCCACAGATTTTGATCGCAGAAATCGACCAACTAAAAGAATTAAATATTTCCACTGACCACCTGCTGATATCTGAGACAGCCCACGTTACCATGCCTTATCATCGGTTGATTGATCAGGCATCGGAAGAACGACGTGGAAGCCATAAGATCGGTACAACAGGTCGGGGCATTGGGCCGACTTATGCTGACAAATCTGAACGTACAGGTATTCGAGTTTTAGATTTGATGGAGCCTGATGGGCTGCGTGAGCAGTTGGAGTGGACGATTAATTATAAAAACGTCATTTTAGAAAAGCTTTACAACTTGCCGCCTCTAGATGCACAAGAGGTGATTGAACAGTATCTAGGTTATGCAGAACGTTTGCGACCTTACGTTATTGATACATCGTTAAAAATATACCATGCGATTCAGCGACGGCGCAATATTTTGTTTGAAGGCGCACAAGGCACGCTTCTGGATTTAGATCATGGAACTTATCCCTATGTCACCTCCTCTAATCCTGTGGCCGGGGGAGCTTGCGTTGGTACAGGGGTAGGGCCGACAATGATTGACCGAGTAATTGGGGTGTCGAAAGCCTATACGACACGAGTGGGAGAGGGGCCATTTCCCACGGAATTGGATGGAGAGTTGGGAGAATTGTTGTGCGATCGCGGTGCCGAATTTGGCACAACCACCGGACGTAAACGGCGCTGTGGCTGGTTTGATGCCGTCATCGGTCGCTATGCCGTGCGGATTAACGGCATGGATTGTATGGCGCTCACCAAACTGGATGTCCTCGATGAATTAGAGTCAATCCAAGTTTGTGTTGCCTATGACATAGATGGCGATCGCACCGAACACTTCCCCACCAGTTCCCGTAAATTTGCCAGATGTCGCCCCATCTACAAAACCTTACCAGGATGGCAAGTGTCAACAACTCACTGTCGCACCCTAGAAGACTTGCCACAGCAAGCACTGGACTATCTAAAATTCCTCGCTGAATTGATGGAAGTCCCGATCGCGATCGTCTCATTAGGAGCTAGCCGCGATCAAACCATAATCGTAGAAGACCCCATCCACGGGCCCAAACGTGCTTTATTGCAGGCCGACGGCACACCTGCTACCTTGCTAAGTGCTTAGTTAAAAGTGAATAGTAAAGGAATTCACAGTTAAAAGTGAAGAGTGAAGAGTAAGTAATTAAATCAAAACTCCAAACTCCTGTAAAGACGCGATTAATCGCGTCTTTACTCCAAACTTCTGTAAAGACGCGATTAATCGCGTCTCCTAACTCTAATTAACAACTAACAACTTCTATGGCTATTACAGTCGAATCTCAAAAACGCCCAGAAGGCAGCAAGCCCAGAGCTTTACGCCGTTCTGGACTGATACCTGCCAATTTGTACGGTCACAAGGGTACAGAGTCAATTTCTTTGACCATTGATGCCAAAACTGTTGAGCGCTTGCTCAAAAGAGCTTCAGTCAACAACACCTTGATTGATTTAAACATTACTGATGCACCTTGGCGCGGCAATACCTTGCTGCGGGAACTTCAAATCCATCCCGCAAAAGGTACGCCTTACCACCTCAGCTTTTTTGCGGTTGCCGGTCACGGCGACACGACTGTAGAAGTACCGCTGCGTTTTGTGGGAACTGCTGTTGGTGTTAAACAAGAAGGTGGTTTTTTAGACACCGTTATCACTGAGTTACAAGTGAGTTGTGCGCCAGAAAACATCCCCGAAATAATTGAAATTGATGTCTCTAACCTGCAAATTGGAGATAGCTTACGTATTCACGAGCTAGTCTTGCCTGAAGGTATCACAGTTCTTGGTGATACAGAGCGAGTTGTAGTTAGCGTTTCGCAGCCACAAATCAGTGCTGCTGCTGAGGATGAGGCTGAGTTAGAGGGTGAACCAGCCTCTGAAGCTACGTAAAGTGTATAATAATTTTTGATGATAGCCAGGGGGAAACTCCTGGTTTTTTTGTTTTTGAACTCGCAAAGGAAAGAGATGACAGAAGCGACTCTTCCAGCTTTAATTCAGCAAATGTTGCAGGCGGGATTTTATCCCCATGCGGTAACAGAACCCATTCAACTAATTCAAACCCACATTTCTTATGTGCTGTTAACTGGAGATTACGCCTATAAGCTGAAAAAACCTGTGAATTTTGGCTTTTTGGACTTTTCCACCTTAGATAAGCGGCAGCATTTTTGTCAGGAAGAATTGCGGTTAAATCAGCGGGGTGCAGGTGAACTATATTTAGAAGTTTTGCCCATAACTCAGGTAGGAGAGCAATACCAGCTAGGGGGAACGGTTGAGGCTGTAGAATACGCGTTGAAGATGCGCCAGTTTCCTCAAGAGTCGCTATTAAGTACACTTTTTGAAGAGGGTAACTTAAATGAGACACATTTAAAAGAGTTGGGACAGGTCGTAGCTCAATACCATGCCCAAGCACAGACGAATGATTATATTCGTAGTTTTGGTGAAGTGCCAAAAGTCCAGGCTGCATTTGATGAGAATTATCAGCAAACTGAAAAGTATATTGGTGGCCCCCAAACTCAGGCGCAGTTTACAGAAACAAAGCAATATACAGATAACTTTTTTGCAGAACGTCCAGAATTATTTGCTAGCAGAATTCACAACAATTATATTCGTGAATGTCACGGGGATTTACACCTGAGAAATATTGCGCTGTGGCACGATAAAATCTTGCTGTTCGATTGCATTGAGTTTAACGAGCCGTTTCGGTTTGTTGATGTCATGTACGATGTGGCGTTCACGGTGATGGATTTGGAAGCATGGCAGCGTCAAGATTTAGGTAATGCTTTTTTGAATTCCTACATAGAGCAAACTGGAGACTGGGAAGGTTTACAGGTGTTGCCCTTGTATTTGAGTCGTCAGGCTTATGTTCGAGCAAAGGTAACTTCATTTTTGCTAGACGATCCGAGTGTACCTGAGACGGTAAAGGAAGAAGCGACAAAAACCGCCGCTGATTATTACAAACAGGCTTGGGAGTACACTAAACCAAAACTGGGACAACTGATTTTGATGTCGGGGTTGTCGGGTTCTGGTAAAAGTACCACAGCAAGGTATTTAGCCCGTCAACTGGGAGCGATTCACCTTCGGTCTGATGCGGTGCGGAAACATTTAGGGGGAATTCCGTTGTGGGAAAAAGGTGGCGATGATTTGTATACACCTGAGATGACCGAAAAAACCTACACACGGCTGTTGTCATTGGGAATTATCTTGGCTCAACAAGGTTTTTCAGTGATTTTGGATGCCAAGTATGATCGACAGCAGTTACGGCAAGAAGCGATCGCTCAAGCTACGAAGCACCAACTTCCCCTTCAGATTATCCAATGCACAGCACCCCTTGAAGTTCTAAAAGAGCGTCTGAATAACCGCACTGGTGATATTGCTGATGCTACCGCCGATTTATTAGACTCACAACTCAAACAAGCTGAACCCTTCACTGAAGAAGAAGAATCCTACGTAAAGATTTGGGATACAACTCAACCACAACAGGCACAATTAAAAGTAGTAATTCCCCAATAGGTTTTTTTACCCTATGGCAGACAAAAAGAACGACTTTTTCAGTATTTCTCCCAGCTTCTTTTCTCAGCTGTTATTTGGGGCATTTTTAACATTTATATTAATAATGACCGGCTCTGCACCAGCCCTGAGCATCTTCTTAGGAATCATGGGGGGTTTCATCCTCAGCTGGATCACAAATTTAACCAGTAATAGCGCCCAGCCCCCAACTGTAGCCTCTTCTGATGGCGTTGATACAGGATTGAAATACTGGTTATTTTTCATGCTTGGCTTTGTATATTTAGGGTATCCAGCACCCATGAGTATCTTGCTAGGTGGATTAGGCGCTTTAGCAGCAGGCTGGATTACTGCTTGGTGGGGAAGTAAGGAAGAAACTAGAACTCAGCTGCAAGTTGAAGAGTCAGAAGAGGGCGAAGTTGAACCAACGAACGAGAGGCTGAACAAACGGCAAACAAGAAGAACCGCCCGCCGTTACCGTCGCACTCCTGGAAGTAGTTTCAATTTCAAGTTTTGGGAAAAGTAATATTGGGCATTGGGGAGCGAGTCCGCGTACTCCTACGGAGAAGCAAGCTAGCAAGAGCGTCTCGTAGAGAGCGTCTTTTGGATTAAATTTCAATTCTTTAATCCAAAATCTAAAATCTAAAATTCTTGCCCCCCTGCTTCTTTCTTAGCCCCTATTCCTCAGCTTATGCCCCATGCCCTAATATGTTTTTATATCTTTCCAAATTACTGCCACTATTCTTTTATCCACTAGGACTAGCCTGCGTGAGCTTGATAGTAGCATTAGTCACGTTGTGGAAACGACCGTTTACTGCGGCGATCGCAATTTCCTTTGCCCTAACTTTATTGCTATTTTGTAGTAATGCTTGGATTGCTAAATCTTTAGTGCGATCGCTAGAATGGCAAAATCTCCCACCCGCCCAAATGCCAGTTGCAGAAGCAATTGTGGTTTTGGGTGGCGCAACCAAATCAGCTTTTTTCCCAAGACCTACCGTCGATTTGAGTGAATCAGGCGACCGCATGATTTATGCTGCACAACTATATCGCCAAAAAAAAGCGCCTACAATCATTCTGAGCGGGGGTCGCATTGATTGGCGTGGAAGTGGTTCACCAGAGTCGGCAGATATGGCAACAATACTCACATCCATTGGTATTCCATCTGAGGCGATTGTCCAAGAACCTGATTCTTTGAATACTTATCAAAATGCAGTGAATGTCCAAAAAATTTTGTCATCTCGTGGCATTCGCCAAGTATTATTGGTAACTTCGGCAATGCATATGCCGCGATCGCTTCAGATTTTCCAGCATCAAGGAATCAATGCCATTCCTGCACCCACTGACTTTCTTGTGAGTGAAGGTGAACTCCAAGAACTCGGCAGCACTCCCAAAGCCGCTATACTAAATTTATTACCTGATACCGACAACTTGCACGAATTTACCAGTGCTTTAAAAGAGTACATTGGTTCTTTAGTTTATCGCTTACGCGGTTGGCTTTAATAAAGTTGTGAGTTATAAGTTATGAGTTATTAATTATGAAATGTAGTAATTGCCTGAATTCCAAACTCCAAACTCCAAACTCCTAACCTCAAACTCCTAACTCAATTAATATTATGTCTAAAAATTTACCTTATATTATGCCATCCCCTCAACCCCAAGTTGAGGAAGCTTTTGCTGCTTACCAAACAACCCACCAGTTCTACCACGAAGTTCGGTCACGGTCAGAGTTTCAGCGTTATTGTGAATGGTATTATACAACAGCAGAACAGCACCGACAAGAGCTTAAAAGAATGCGCGGCGAACTGAATATTTTCCAGTGGTTTCGCCGGCGATAAGTGATTTAGATGATTTCTAACTCATTTTCACGTAAATGGGCTTTAAACTTTTTACTAAACTGGACTACAATCGGCAGATTAGCGCTTATCGGTCTGCCTCGCCACTCGGTGGCAATACCTACGACATCACCTTCTGTGCCTTTGATGTCAAAAGCCTGACTCCGATGTTCAGGATGATGATACACTACTACCGATTCTTTAACACGGACGCGATCGCCAACTTTCATAACAACATTTACACCTAGCATTTGCTTTTCCACAAGTATCTGCTACAAAATATATGATTAAATCGCTTAAAATTCGATTTAATCAGCTATTTCTTGACGCTTCATCGGGGTAATACGGCGCGTTTAACCCTCTGCGTCCAGGCAAGGCAGCGCATTGCGGTGAGTTCAGCGCTGTAGCGACTGCCGCACATCCTAGCAGTCCGTGCGTACTTTTTTAAGTTTTTTGCCGCGTTAATTATGTATCGCCCTTACCCTCCGTCTTTACCCAAAAAATAGGGAAATGAAAGGAAATCAGGCGACATCAGATGTGCTTAGTACTTTGACAAGATATCTAACCCTTTTATCTTCACTCTAGGATGTTCCCCAGGTCAACTGTCTCACCAATTTTTGTGCATAGCAGACGCGCTGTTATTATCGAATGCACTCTGACCTCACTTCCATTCCTCTCTCCTAAAAGGAGAAAGGCTTTGAATCTTACTCCCCAACGCTAGTAGGGAACATTGGTAACAAGTTAAAATTGTGGAGAATTTGACAATACCTCCAAAGATAGAAATTATCTGCTGATTTTGAAGAAATCGTGGGGTAATATTTGCAGTGGAAGTCCCTTAGTTGCGGTTTTGAGTTAAAGAATCAATTAAGTGTCTAGATTAGGATTACTGAAAAAAGTAACTGTTCGTTAAGCTATGACAAATTTGGAATTGATCATTTTTGATTGCGATGGTGTGTTGGTAAATAGTGAACCGATAGTGAATCGTATTTTTGCCGAAACATTAACTGAAGGTGGATTGACAATCACCTACGAAGAAGTCACCCAACAATTTATGGGGAAGTCATTGGCAACTTGTTTGGAGATTATTAAGAAAACCTACGGAAGACCAGTTCCTGCTAAATTGCTTGAACGCTGTAAGAAACGAGAAATCGCTGCATTGCAACAAGAACTCCAAGCAATTGAGGGAATTGCTGCCGTTTTAGAACAGATTACACTGCCAAGATGTGTAGCATCGAACAGCAGTCCTCGGCATATTCAATTCGTTTTACAATTAACGGGATTGTTGCATCAATTTGATGGCAAGCTATATAGCTCTCATCATGTTGAACGCCCTAAGCCCTTTCCTGATGTGTATCTGTATGCGGCTAGCCAAATGGGTAAGACTCCAGAAAATTGTTTGGTAATCGAGGACTCGGTAACGGGGGTGCAAGCAGCATCTGCCGCCCGAATGCAGGTATTTGGTTATACTCCACGAAGTAATCAAGGCAATTCTTCGCATCACGATGCTTTGATTGCCGCAGGAGCAAAGCTAGTCTTTGAGGATATGTATCAATTGCCGATTTTATTGAAATTGTGGAAGTGATTCCCCATTTGCTGCAACAGCGCAGCAAAGAAATGGAGCCTCTGCTGAAAATATGGCAATTTCTTCCCTAGTTTCCAGATTCCAGACTTTGAGTGTGTTGTCATCTGAAGCAGAAATCACCCGCTTGCCATCGGGGGTGAGGGTTACTGCATTTACTGAGTTGCTATGACCGTGGGATATGATGTAAAGTTATGTGTGGTGCGATCGCCATAACATATCAACAGAAGATCCCATAAATAACCGTAGTTGCATTTATTACTATTGGTAAAACAATTCCCCGAATTGATAGAGGCTGATGATAAGCAATAGCGATGCTGTTAGTTGGGTAATTCGCGTCTGGGGTGAGGGGGCGATCGCTTCCCGCACTAAGATAGAAATAGATGCCCCAACTACTAAGCTCAAGCCTAAGATTAAATAGGGTCTGTCGGGTAAAATAGTGGCTATTGCTAGCATAGCGATCGCTAATAAGAGCATCAATAATTCTACAAACCTGGGCGGATTGTATTGACTAGATAGAACGAAGCTATTGAACCAAAAAGACCAAAATCTCATAGTCAGTGTTGAATGTTGTTAGCGGATAGCTATGGTTTAGCCCGTGCTGAGTTAGGAGTTAGACTCTGCCAATTTTGGATTTTAAATTTTCGATTTTTCCTTCAATCCAAAATCCAAAATCCAAAATCCAAAATCCAAAATTAATTGCCTCCTAACCCCTAGCCCCTAACTTTTGACCTGTGCCGTTTTTTTGTGCAGTATCACTTTCTGGTAGTTCGACGCCAAAGACGCGGCTAAAAGCTTTAGCGACTTTGTAACCAGAATCAATCGATTCTAAGGGGTCTTTCCGCAGTCTGTGACGCAAACATAAGGTAATTACGCGGTGGATATCATCAACTGTAACTTCAGTACGTCCTTCATATGCTGTTAAAGCTTTGGCGGCGCGGTTACTAACAATGTCACCCCGCAAACCATCTACATCCAGTTCGGAGCAGACTTCAGAAATTTTTACCCGCAGATCATAGTCAATTTTCACCTCTGACAAAAGCTGTTGAGCATTGACAATTTGCTCTTGCAATGCTTCTTGTTCGGGTTTGTACTTTTCGAGAAATACTGGAGGATTTTGGTCAAAATCCGCCCGTTGTTCCACGATTTGCACCCGCAAGACTGGTTCTTTGACTGTGTGAATTTCTGCGTGCATCCCGAAGCGATCAAGCAGTTGAGGGCGCAGTTCGCCTTCTTCAGGGTTTCCAGAACCCACAAGAACGAAACGCGCTGGGTGACGGATAGAAATACCTTCCCGTTCTACAGTGTTCCATCCACTGGCAGCGGAGTCCAGTAGCACATCTACGAGGTGGTCATCTAGTAAGTTGACTTCATCTACATAGAGAATGCCTCGGTTAGCTTTTGCCAGCAGTCCTGGTTCAAAGGCTTTGACACCTTCAGATAAAGCTTTCTCAATGTCGATTGTGCCGCAAACTCGGTCTTCTGTAGCTCCTAACGGCAGGTCTACCATTTGGACTTTTTTCTGAGCTACAGGAATTTGGCCCCCTTGTTCTAACAGTTGGCGGACTTCATCGCTCATCAAGTCGGGGTCGCTAGGATCACTACTGAAGGGGTCATTGGCAACCACGGAGATTTCTGGCAGCAGATCCGCCAGCGCCCGGATAGTTGTGGATTTACCGGTGCCGCGATCGCCCATGATCATTACACCACCAATTTTGGGATCAATCACGTTCAATAGCAGCGCCAGTTTCATTTCTTCCTGGCCCACAATTGCCGTAAAAGGAAATACTACGCGACGCGCACTTGCCGTGGATTGAGCAGTTGGACTCACTAAATTACCTTAACAATATTTTTCTTATTACAGTTCTTTATTGTGACACAGGTAGGGCGTGGGAGAAATCAATTCAAAATTCACTCATTCAAAATTCAAAATTGTACCCTTACGGGGATCTTGCTAGCAAGAGCGTCTGGTAGAGAAGAAAAAGGCTGAGGGAGATGTAGCTTTAGCTTCGTGCAGCGTGGGAGTTCAGGAAGATGAAGTATAACAAATCCCCAATGCCCAATAGACATTGGGCACTAATGACTACTAGCTGCGTCAAACATCTTATAACTTTGCTAGGTCTGCTTTAGTTTTTCTGGTGCAAAAGTTCCATAAGCAGGGAATGAACAACTACCAACTCATCAATCCCGCAGTAAGCATAAATACTTGTAGACTATCTGAATGGTTAGTAGATTCAATCATCAAAGCGAGCAATGGAGTGTGTAGGTAGCTAATGCATCATTCAAATCTATGAAATTACCTTTTCTTGTTCAAAGTTGGCGGCGTAAATGCACAGCAGCTTGTCGTCAGATATTGCTCAAGTATCTTTTTCCGATTCTCATTTTAATATCCTTTGTTACGGTATTGCTGGTAGACAACTTTACCCCTGCGATCGCACAGTTACCGCGTCAGGAAATTCGCGGGGTTTGGATGACCACCAATGATTTTGACACCCTCAAGAGTCGCGATAAAGTGCAGGATGCGGTGAGTCAACTACAACAGATGAACCTCAACACAATCTATCCTGTAGTGTGGAATTCTGGCTATGTAATGTATCCCAGTGCCTTAGCACAACGTGCAGGTATTCAACCTTTTGTCTACAAAGGTTCAGATGGGCATGATATTCTGGCAGACCTGATTACCCAAGCCCATCACAAAGGATTGCTAGTAATTCCCTGGTTTGAATTTGGTTTCATGGCTCCCTCAACCTCAGAACTGGCACTGAATTACCCAGATTGGTTCACACAAAAGCGGGATGGTAGCCAAACTTCCATCAGTGCAGCTGGTGAGGTGATGTGGCTCAATCCGTTCTATCCACAAGTGCAACAGTTCATCACCAATCTCGTGCTGGAAACTATTACCCAATATGATGCCGATGGTATTCAGTTTGACGATCATATGAGTTTGCCCTCCGAATTTGGCTACGATCAATATACAGTTGCCTTGTACACCCAAGAAACCAATAATCCTCCCCCAACCGATGCCCAAGATGCGGTATGGGTACAGTGGCGGGCAGATAAAATTACGGCGTTCATGGTACAACTTAACCAAGCTGTGAAGCAGAAAAAACCCCAGGCGATTTTCTCCGTTGCTCCCAATTACTATGATTTGGCTTACAAGTTTCATCTGCAAGATTGGCTGAGTTGGATACGGCAAAATATTGTGGACGAGTTAATTGTGCAAATTTATCGTCCAAATCTGCAAAGTTTTGTGGCAAATATTTCCCGTGCAGAAATTCAAGAAGCGCAACAAATAATTCCAACTGGAATTGGCATTATGACAGGGTTACGAAATAATCCAGTTCCCATGCAGCAAATTAAGTCTCAGGTGCGGGCTGCCCAAGAACGCGGTTTAGGCGTAACCTTCTTTTATTATGAAAGTCTTTGGAACGATGCCTTAGAACCCTTAAACGAGCGACAAGCTGGATTTGAAAGTCTTTTTCCATCTCCTGCACTCCGCGCCAGAGTTGAATAATTTTTCTCTTTCAGATGAGGTTACTGTACTAGAAATTAAGGTTTTTACGCCTAATGGTAGTGCGATCACCTGTTGTCCTGAAAGGCTCAGATTTAGTATTAAAAATTACAATGGTTCAATCTAATTTTTCTATAATTCCTTCAAATAGGCAATTTGAGATGTTGAATTCAAGTTGGAGCCGCTAAAATCTATACATCTGACCAAGTATTTCCATTGCCAGATGACAACTCCAATACCTTACTACATCTCTCGCAAACAGGCTCATGACTTTCTAGCTAAGTTTGCCAAAGCACTGGAATTTCCAGAGTCTAACCCACTGCTGTCTCAGGTTTATGGGTTTGGAGGAGTTGGTAAAACTACCGTCCTCAAACAAGTAAAACAGACGCACGAATTGCAAGCTGACTTTGCACAGGTGTCCTTTGGGCTGACACCAGGTATTGAAACGCCACTGAAGCTAATGGAAAAGCTTTATGAGCTATTGCCAAAACCTACCGGACTCTGGCAAAGGAATTTATTACCTAAACCCGACCCTTTTATATCACTTTATGAGCAGTATCAGGAAACTGTTTACAAGCTGAAAACTGAACCTGTAGAAGGTAAATCAGTTGATACACAGCAACAGAATACAGTTAAAGATTGGTTTGAATTAGGAACAGCCACACTACTAGCCACAGGTGCAGGCTACTTCGGAGATCACGGAACAGCATTAAGTTTAGGTTTGGATGCTACGGTCAAGGCTGGGGGAATGTTATCAGATGCATCACAGGCACTCAAACCGACGAAAGAGCGTATCCAAGAACTGCTGCAAGAGCATCCAGCTACGAAGAATGACAAAGAGCTTCAGGAGTTGATGCTGGAACCAATACCCAAGTTGACTCATGCATTTGCTCAAGGGTTGATCCAGAAAACTCAAAGACACAAGCGCTCGATTGTACTGGTTCTAGATACTTATGAAAAGGCATCGTCAGATATTGACACTTGGCTGTGGCAGTATTTGTTAGAAGATACGCCCCTTAAGTCTTATGGTGTACGTATTTTGGTAGCAGGACGACGTTCTTTACTAGAAAAAGAAAGTTGGCGGAAGTTGCAACAGGATCGGGATTTAATCTATGAACAACGACTAGATGAATTCAACAAAGAACAAACTAAGGAATATCTTCAGCATATTGGCATTACTAAATCTGGAGATATTCAGAAAATATATAAAGCTACTAGAGGCTTACCCTACTATCTCAACTGGATTAGAGGGGAGAAGGAAGCAGGTAGAGAAATTGACTTTTCTCGTGGCAACCAAGCAATTATTGACCTGCTAACGCAAGGACTGAGTACAAAGCAAAAACAGATAGTGCAATTGGCGGCTTGTTGTCGTTGGTTTGATCGGTCGCTGGTTCAATATTTAATGCAAAAACAAGGAATAGACTTTGAAACTGGTGTTCATGCAACTATCGACTGTTTTGATTGGCTAACAAAGTGCGATTTTGTTGAGTTTGTTCAAGGTCACTATCGGCTGGATGATGTAGCTCGTGATATTTTTCGTCTGTCATTTTGTCAGGAGGACAAGACGCGATTTCGTGAAACCCATGAACTGCTAGCCACATATTTTGAGAAACGAGCTAACCAAGAAGTTGCTCCAGATAGCCCTGAACCAGAAAAATACGATAACTCTGATTGGCGTCAATACACTGCTGAATTTCTCTATCATGCTCTCTTTGCGAGAAGAAATGAGGGTCAGCGTCAATTTATTTCCCATTTCTTTGCTTCTCGCTATCTTAAACAACTTGAAGTAGTAATGATTCCTTTCGCCGCAGTTGTCGCAGAAGCAGCAGTAGAGAATTATAGTCTCTTGCCTGATTCAACTGAGAAGTTTCTGAAAAGCATAAAATTGGGCTTTATCTTTAGTTGGATGATGTTACCAGAAAATCCAGCTAAATATGAAAAAATTAACTACGAGAATGTGATTGGCCCCTCTAAAGAAGAAATAGAGGCAGCATTACGACCTTGTTTTAGTCAAGTTGACTTTTTGGAAGATGGACTGGGTAAATATACAGGACTGTTGTCCAAATCCATACGTAGTCAACCAAATCAGCAAGTTGATTTGCTACAGAGGGCAGCAGAGCAGGCTGAAAAAATTGCAAATGATAGTTATCCTAGTTATCCTGAATTCAGCAGTAGTCTATTTTTAAATTTAGGTGATCAACAGGATAATCTAGATAATTATCAAGAAGCGGTCGTGAGTTACAGCAGAGCCTTAATAATTCAAGATGACAATCCCATAATTTATTACTGCCAGGGCAATGTCTTGGTAAAATTAGGTCGTCATGAAGAGGCACTCACTAGCTACGATAAAGCCTTGCAAATTAAAGATGACTATTGCGATGCCTGGAACAATCGAGGCTCGGTACTGGCAGAATTAGAGCATTATCAAGAAGCACTTGCTAGTTTCTATAAAGCTTTAGCAATTAAAGATGATGACCTGAATGTATTGAAAAACATAGTTGTAACACTGATGTTCTTACATTCTTAGAAAGAGGGAATTACTATCTGTAATAAGTTCTTAAATATTCAACCCAATGCTCCTGAGATTTTAAACAACAAGGGTTTGATATTAAGTTTCTTGGGGTGTTATGATGAAGCATTAGCTAACCTCAATAAAGCTGTGAAACTTCAACCAGAATATCCGCTTTGGTGGGCCAACCAAGGGATTGTATTAGCTCGTGCAGGGCGTTACCAAGATTCACTGGCTAGTTGTGAGAAAGCTTTAGAACTACAAGCTAATGATGAGAGTAGTTATTACGGCAAAGCTTGCTATTTCGCCTTACAAAATGATGTTTATTTAGCCATTGAAAACCTACAACAAGCAATTAATCTCAATCCTCGTCGATGTCGTAGGGAAGCAAAATTTAACCCTGATTTTGATAGCATTCGGGACAATGTAAGATTTCAGGCATTGCTGCAAAGTTAAATGAGCAGCTTACATTTACGAGTGAGGTATTTATAATTAAAAAAAGATCCAATTTTTAGTATGCGTTAGGCGTACAAGGTAACATAGTGTTGGCAGATTCACCAAATTTTGGGCCGTAATATCATGTCCGCCTGAACACTTACGATAAAATTGAGGCTGAGATGTTCAAATATAAGAACTATGGAAATTTTTTATCGTAACTAATTACCCGGACATGATATAACCTACCGTTTTCAGACATCTTCTAAGCCTTGCTATGACTAACAGCAAAGCACTAAAAACTGTAGCTGGCGGCTTTTCTCCTAAAACTATGCTCTAAAATTTATGTAACCTAAATTTATTAAAGCTTTAATTTATGCTTCTTACCGAACTCATACCACTGCTTAAAGAATTATCCCATACTGATAAACTCTTGCTAATACATTTCCTGGCAGCCGAATTGTTGAAGGAATCAAGTTTAGTTTCATTGGATGCTCAAGACAAAGTAGTTAGTCAAGGCTTATATAATTCTTTTGAAGCTGCTGCTGTTTTAGCAAAGGCACTAGCAGAAGAACAAGCGGCAACACATGGTTGATAAAGTTAGATTTGCATTTACTGAGGTAAATCCAGAACTCGGTGCATTAAGTAGGCTGCCTTATCTACCGCTAATTCTAACTTATCAGAATCGTTGTGTAAGTGTATCAGGCTTACTAGATACTGGTTCTAGTGTCAACGTATTGCCCTACGAAATCGGATTAAAGCTGGGAGCAGTTTGGGAGCGTCAAAGGCTCTCAGTTCGATTGGGTGGTAATTTGGCTAGGTTTGAGGCGAGAGCATTGGTGTTGATGGCAAATGTTGAGCAATTTCCGACAGTAGAGCTAGCTTTTGCTTGGACAAGAGATAGAAACGCCCCATTGATTTTAGGACACATGAATTTCTTTTTAGCGTTTGATGTGTGCTTCTATCGTTCTGAATTAGCATTTGAAATCAGCCCTAAAATAGTCTGATGGAAATAGTGAAACCCAACATCATATTAGGTCAACGTTGGGTTTCACAGCATTCAACTAGCTTGATTCGGTGGTATTGCTTCCGGTGGTATTTCCGCTGGGGGAGCGAGTACCGCGTCTGGCGCAATTTCTTCTACGGAAATCGGTTGTTTTTCCTCAATTTCAACATTTGCCTGCGCTGCTTCCACCAATTCAGGAGATGGGGGATGTGGTGGAATCGCTTCCGGTATACTCTTGGTTTTTGCTTCGGTGTCGGTAGTAACTGTCTTCTCTGCTGGTTGTTCTGGTATAGAAATAGTTTTGTCGATAATCTCAACAGCAGGTTTCTCTGTCAGTACAGAGGTAATATCTTCAGGTTTGGGGGTTGTGGATGGCTTTTTACTCACAGTCTGTTGCACCTTATCTTTCACGCCACTGAAGGTGCTACCAAGACCTTTTTGCAACTGGCCCAGCCGTTGCTGAAGGGACAAATTATTTACCTGTTCCTGAATACCAGTTTTCACCGTCTCAGGACTGGGTACTTGGGTTTGTTGTGCCTGCGGAGTCAATTGCCGACGTAATGATAGAGTTTGCCAGCCAAACCAGACCAAAAGAGCCACACTAGCCACATGACCCAGCAACAAACCCCCAGTAATGCGTGGTGCAAACACCCATAAGACTAAGGCATAGAATAGTCCTACACCACTCCAGATAAAGTCATTCTTGCGGTGGATTTCTGGGAAAAAGAAAGCTGCTATGTAAATGGCTAAACTACCAAGACCGACCACTAAAGCTAGGACATATGCCAGCATTATTTGGGTACTCCTTACTACGTCCTTTGACTATTTCAATTTTGCAAATTTTGCAAGTTAATTGTTGATTTAGATACAATTTAAAATTAATTATCCGTGTTAGTTGTGGATTTTTGTCGTTTATTCAACTCTTAAGGTCTTCTTTAGGAGAGAACGGAAAATCTCGGACTACGCTTAAAGTAAAAGGATCTGCAAGAGTTAGCCAGAAATTTTTTATGACACTACAAAGCTTTGGTGTGATTGGATTAGCCGTTATGGGTGAGAACATCGCTCTAAACGTGGAGCGCAATGGCTTCCCAATCGCAGTATACAACCGCTCGCGTGATAAAACCGACAAATTCATGGCAGAGCGTGCCCCAGGACGGAACGTTAAAGCCGCCTTTACCCTGGAAGAATTTGTGGCTGCATTGGAACGTCCTCGTAAAATCCTAGTGATGGTGCAAGCTGGTAAGCCAGTAGATGCAGTAATTTCTCAACTCAAACCCTTGTTAGACGAAGGCGATATCATTATCGACGGTGGCAACTCTTGGTTTGAAGATACAGAACGACGCACTCAGGAATTAGAACCCGCTGGACTTCGGTTTATCGGTATGGGTGTTAGTGGTGGTGAAGAAGGTGCGCTAAATGGCCCCTCACTGATGCCTGGAGGTACAGAAAGCTCCTACGAGTATCTCTCACCAATTTTTAATAAAATTGCTGCCCAAGTTGATGATGGCCCTTGCGTAACCTATTGCGGTCCTGGTGGTGCCGGTCACTACGTCAAAATGGTACACAACGGTATCGAGTATGGCGATATGCAGTTAATTGCAGAAGCATACGACTTGCTGAAAAATGTTGCTGGACTAGACCATAATCAGCTACACGAAGTTTTTACCGAATGGAACACCACCGACGAACTCAATTCGTTTTTGATTGAAATTACAGCGAAGATTTTCCCCTACATTGACTCAGAAACAAATCTACCCTTAGTCGATTTGATTGTTGATGCCGCAGGGCAAAAGGGAACTGGACGCTGGACAGTGCAAACTGCAATGGATTTGGGAGTTGCTGTACCAACAATGATTGCAGCGGTGAACGCCCGGATAATGTCTTCTTTCAAAAAAGAGCGGGTAGCAGCATCCAAGATACTCACAGGTCCTTCTGGCAAGTATGAGGGAGATACCAAAGCCTTTATCAATATGGTGCGAGATGCCCTGTATTGCTCGAAAATCTGTTCTTACGCTCAGGGCATGGCATTGTTGGCTACAGCTTCAAAAACCTACAATTTTAACTTGCATTTAGGTGAACTGGCGCGGATTTGGAAGGGTGGCTGTATTATTCGCGCTGGATTTTTGAATAAGATTAAGAACGCATTTAGCGAAAATCCAGCGCCACCTAACCTGTTATTGGCTCCGGAATTCAGGCAGACAATTCTCGACAGACAAACAGCTTGGCGCGAAGTGTTGGCAACAGCAGCAAAACTGGGAATTCCAGTGCCAGCATTCAGTGCATCATTAGATTATTTTGACAGTTATCGACGCGATCGCTTGCCCCAAAACCTCACTCAAGCCCAACGCGACTACTTCGGGGCGCACACCTACGAGCGACTTGATAAGCCTGGAGCCTTCCACACCGAATGGACACCGATTTCTGAAGCATCAGTGCAAACTTCCACACCAAGAGAGCTGCAAGCTACAGAACCAACTACACCTACAACACCTACAACTTCTCCAAAAATTTAGAGAGTTTTAGATTGTAAATTTGAAAGTGGCTCTTTGAGAGTCACTTTTTTTTGTCAATTATCACTGTTAATTATTCATTGTTAAGCTAATGCATATTTAACTTGTATATTTTTCATTTTAGAGAAAAGGCACAATCTTTCTCCCCTGTTCCTCTGCCCCTCTGCTGCCTAAATGTGCTTTCTTAAATGTGTAACAGCTTATGTTCTCCCCCCTACCTTAATATTAAGAGTTGTTATTACCAAGATATTTGGCTTTTAATTCTTCTAATTCTTCATCTATTTTGCTTTTACTATGAGGCTGAGATGTAGGGTTTGGTGGCTGTATTTTATTTGTTTGAGGTTTGTTGCCACCCAAAAATTGGGTTTTCATTTCCTCTAATTCCTGATCAATTTGACTAGGAGATTTTGATACAAAAGCGGGTGGAGAATTTTGTGGTGATTGAGCGATAGGTTTTGCCGCTATCGCTGGCGTGGCTGCTGCTTGCGGCTGGTGATTTAAGTCTTTGAAAACTTCATCTACTGTTTGGTAACGCCGCACTGGAATACTTTCTAGCATCTTGTTGAGAATGCGACTCAACTGATTATTGACGGGAGTTTGCAAGTATTGCTGCCATACCCAAGTATCGTTGTTGGTATCATAGGAATCGAAGGGCGATCGCTTAGTTAATAAATTAATACAAGTAGCACCCAAACTGTAAATATCACTGGCGAAAACAGCCCTACCTCTCATTTGTTCAGGTGCAACATATTCTGGACTACCAATACTAGTACCAGTTTGATTTAAGGCAGTGCCAGTGGCCGATTTAGCAGCACCAAAATCTACTAATACTAGTTTGCGTTGGGCTTCGCCCTTGCCGTAGGCATCGCTTTCGCGGATAATATTTTCTGGCTTAATATCGCGGTGAATTACGTGTCTGGCATGACAAAATTGCAAAACTGACAATAAATCATTTAATAGTTGCCGGATTTGTATTTCATTGAAAGCACCTCTATGTGCCAATTCCTGGGCTAAGTTTTGCCCGTCGATAAATTCTTGGACAAGATACTGCCGATCTTGTTGGGTAAAATATGCTAGTAGTTCGGGAATTTGGGGATGTTTGCCCAATTCATCTAACTGCACCGCTTCTTGGTTAAATAACTCTACAGCTTTTGCAAGAGTGTTAGTGCCTTGGGCTTGGGGATAAAATTGCTTAATCACGCAGCGTGGTTTTGAGGGTTTATCCTCATCCACAGCTAAGAAGGTTTTGCCAAAACCACCTTGTCCGATTGGTTTGATAGCACGGTAACGTTCTTTGAGGAGTAGCTTAGAACCGCAAGTCCGGCAAAACTTCACATTAGCAGGATTTTCCGGCTTGGGACAATGGGGGTTAAGGCAGTAGCTCATACAGGCGATCGCTCTTATATGTCTTTATTTTCTCCTGTCCCTGGCAAAAGGGTGTAATCAACAGATTTTGGATTTTAAATTTTGGATTTTGGATTTGTGTCATCCAGAAGGAGTGAAAGCGCGTAGCGGGATGTTAGTCTGGCATGAGCCAAAAGAATCTAAAATCTAAAATTGGCTCGGTCATTACTCATAATCAAGAGCGTAGGCGCACTGCTAGCTAACTACCCCATACCTTCCATAACTGGATGGAAGTAGAAGGCGAATCCCAACACTGTATAGGCAGCTAATAATAAAGTGCCTTCCAGCCAATTAGATCTACCATCGGAACTAATAGTGTTTGCAATCAACACTGACACAACCACAGCTACTAATTCAAAGGGTTTGAAATCCAAATCCATTGGTTTACCCAATATCCGCCCTGCTATAACTAATACAGGCGCGACAAATAGGGCAATCTGCATACTTGATCCCACAGCTACCGAAAGGGAAAGATCCATCTTATCTTTCATCGCCACTGTGACTGCTGTAGCGTGTTCGGCCGCGTTACCAACGATGGGAACCAAAATTACCCCTGTGAACAGCGCCGTCAAACCTAGCTGAGATGTAGCCACCTCCAGAGAATCCACTAGCATTTCTGACTCAATTGCCACTAGCAAGGTACACACTAGCAGCACGCCAACCCATAATGCCATATTTGGTTTAGCATGAGATATTGATATTTCCTCTGCTTCTGCTTCTGCCTCCGCTAAACCCACATCATATAGATAGGAGTGGGTTTTCATTGAAAATAGCAGCGTTAGGGCATAAACCAGGATTAACACCACAGCAACAGCAATAGAAAGATTTTGCAGTGTTTGTTGGTTAATTCCTTGAGAAGTGTAATTCATCGCCGTTGGCATCAAAATGGCAATTACCGCCAAATTCATTGAAGCAGCATTCACCCGCGCCACAATTGGCTGAAATGTCTGTTCTTTGTAGCGCAGTCCTCCCAAAAGCATGGAAAAACCCATCACCAGTAGTAAGTTGCTAATAATTGATCCCGTGATACTGGCTTTGACTACATCTATTAACCCAGCGTTCAGCGCGATTAGGGCGATGATTAATTCTGTAGCATTGCCAAAGGTGGCGTTTAACAAGCCCCCCAATGATGGCCCCACTACGACAGCAATTTCTTCTGTAGCTGTACCCATCCAAGCTGCTAAGGGCAGAATTGCTAATCCAGCTGTAATGAAAACTATCAATTCTCCCCACTCCAGAAAGTGGGCTGCTAGGGAAACCGGGATAAACAGCAATAAAACCAGAAGAATAATGTTTTTTGTTGACATTTGTTGTCTTGAGTTGAGGGTATCATCCACAGCCAGCAATCCTAAGTTTAAAATTTGGAGTGTTGAATAAAAAATAACTTTCAATTCAGCACTCTCATAGGATACTCTCAACCGTCTGTAGAGCAATTCAGAAATTGTACTGTTTTCAGTTCACTGCTGTGTATGTAAAATAAAATTGCGATTTAAGGAGTTTTTGTCATCTTTTGTTGCAAAAGTATGAATTTGAGCCAAATTATTACACCAGGAATGGGGTTTAATATATTAAAAGACAATTAAAATTTTGATTGGCGCTGAAGAAGAGAAAACCCCTAACTGAGTTTTTGTTCAATGGCTGATTATTTTGAGCCTTCAGGGAAAGGGCTGTCTTACAAAGTTCCTTTATAGTCGGCACCGCCCAACGGACTTTACGCTGTGCGATAACGCAGATTTCCCACTACAATAAGACTGCTTTGTCAAAAATTAGGTTGGATTCCATAGTTGTTGTTTATACCGGATTTTGTGTTCAAACCATTGGAGAAAGGTTTATGCACAAACTTTTCGGTGCAACTGTAAGTTTTTTGTTTTGGATAAATATACATGACTTCTGCTGACCAAATGCCAGCTAGTGGCTCAACGTTAATATTAGATTCAGATCCCAATAACACCAAAGAAACCGATCCCCTGAGAAAGGCCAATGGTGTTTATGTGACGGTGCATGGTCATTTTTACCAGCCACCAAGGGAAAACCCTTATCTGGACGCAATTGAACGCCAACCGAGCGCTGCACCTTTCCATGACTGGAATGAGCGGATTCATTGGGAATGCTATCGCCCGAATGCTTTTGCCAGAGTCTTAAATGACCGAGGCGAAGTGGTAGAGATCGTCAACAATTATGAGTATTTTAGTTTTAATATTGGACCAACGCTGATGTCGTGGCTAGAACGCTACGATGTGGAGGTTTATCAGCGAATTTTAGAGGCGGATGCCAAGAGTAGCCAACGCTTGCATGGTCACGGCAATGCGATCGCGCAAGTATACAATCACATCATCATGCCTCTGGCGAACGAACGCGACAAATATACCCAAATTCGCTGGGGTAAAGAAGACTTCCGCTCCCGTTTTGGACGCGATCCCGAAGGCATGTGGCTAGCAGAAACCGGTGTGGACTATGCCACCTTAGAAGCTCTTGTTGCTGAGGGTATTCGCTTCATTATCCTTGCACCGTCCCAAGCACTACGTTGCCGTCCCCTCCCCACTCAAGATGATCCCAATCCGGAATGGATCGAAGTCGGTGGTAGTCAGATTGATTCCACTCGTCCCTATCGTTGTTATTTGCAGCCCACACTAGGCAGTTCATCTTCAACTCTGAGTACGATCCCCACTAGTCCCAAGGATAGTCGTACAGAAGAATTACCTTATATTGATATCTTTTTCTACGATGGCCCGATATCGCGGGACATGGGTTTTAGTGATGTCGTTTATAATTCGACTCACTTTGCTGGACGTATCGGTTCAGCAGTGCGTGGGGATCATCGGCCAACCCAGTTAATCTCTGTGGCGACGGATGGGGAAACCTTCGGACATCACAAGAAGGGAACTGAGAAAACTTTAGCCTACGCCTTTACCAGAGAGTTTCCTCAACAGAGTTGGACGGTGACAAACTTCGCCCACTACCTGAGCTTAAATTCTCCCAGTTGGGAAGTGGAATTGAAGTCAGTCACGGCTTGGAGTTGCGCCCACGGTGTCGGCAGATGGGAAGATGACTGTGGTTGCGGTGGAGAAGGCAGCGTTTGGCATCAGAAATGGCGTCGTCCCTTGCGGAATGCTCTAAATTGGCTGCGGGATCAGCTAATTGAGGTGTATGAGGAACATGGGAGGCAGTTATTTCGTGATCCCTGGCAGGCACGAGATGAATATATCCAAGTGATGCGCGATCGCTCTGCTGGCAATGTCAACCGTTTCCTCTCCCGTCATCAAACCCACAAACTAACAGCAGCCGAACAAGTAGACGCCCTGCGCCTGTTAGAAATGCAGCGTCACGCTTTGTTAATGTTCACTAGTTGCGGCTGGTTTTTTGAAGAAATTTCCCGTCCAGAGGGGACGCAAATTTTGCGCTACGCCGCCCGGGCTTTGGAATTGGCGGGGGATGTGGCTGGTGTGCAGTTGGAAAAAGGCTTCGTTAAACGTCTTGGTTTAGCCCCCAGTAATGTGGATGACTTCAAACACGGTGGGGAAATTTATCGGCAACTGGTGTTAACTGCCCAGCTTGGCTTTAAGCAAGTAGCAGCCCATTACGCGATTACTTCCCTATTTAGCAATCACAAACTAGTAGAGACGCGCAATTCTCTGCCGAGAAAAGATGCTGCGGACAAACAGTCTCAGCGTTACCACAAAAAAGTTTATTGCTATGCTGCCAATGAGTTGGATTACCAACTGCAACGCATGGGATCGCTAACTCTGGCTGTGGGAAATTTAAAGCTGGTATCAGAGATTACTTGGGAAAGTGAGCATTTGGTATTTGCAGTTCTGCATTTAGGAGGGTGGGATTTCCACTGCTGCATTCAACAATTTACCGGGCGGCGTGACTACAGCCAAATCAAAGAAAAGCTGTTTGGGGCACTGCAACAAGCTAGTGCGGCTCATACTATCTTGGTGATGACACAGCTATTTGGAAAAATGGCTTTCAGCTTACAAAATCTATTTGCTGAAGAACGCCACCGGATTATGCAGTTGCTTAGTCAGGAAACACTGACACGTTTAGGACAATTGTATACCCAAGCCTACCGTGATAATTATGGGGTGCTGATGGCGTTTCATCGAGATGAAATAGCAGTACCGCAAGAATTGCAGGTAGCAGCAGATATTGCTTTAGGGCATCGCTGTCTGATCACATTGCGATGGCTTGAGCAAGATATCGCTGATCCCCAAAAGAGTTGGAATCACATATTAGAATTGGAGGCGATCGCTACTGAAGCAAAACATCTGCGTTGTCGGCTGAATATTCCCGACGGTAAGCAGATGTTAGAACAGTTAATTGCGCGATCGCTTTGGCAATTGTTGCATGATGCCAATGGTAGTTTTAATGCAGATATCCAACTATTGGAGCGATTGATTGATGTCGGGGATCAATTAAATATCGATATTTCTCTACAGCGCTCGCAAGAGCTATATTTTAGTTGTCTGCACAGTCAGATAGCGCCGGTGTGTGTCATTAGCCTTGAGAATGAAGGAGATAATCAGTGTCTTCAATTGCTCAACTTGGGCAAAAAGTTAGCCGTTGATGTCAGCATGATCTCAAATCAGTTAGGATAAAAATCTCACACACAGAGAAGGGGATAATCCCCTTTTCTTTTTAACTTCTTTTACTTAACCTGGGGGCGATCGCAATGGTATGGATAAAGCCACTCACACTTGAAGAGTCCGTGGGTATGTTTCTCAAAAAAGGTTCCTGCATGGCGTCCAGGTGATATATCGATCCCAGCTTTCGTTTTAATCTCATATAGCCAAGGAAAGGCTACTACTAAAACAGCTATGACAGCGAAGAGGTAGAGAATCGTAGTTCTAATATTGAGGAATCTTAAGGAATTGCTATTGTGATTTTGAGGCATAGATAATCAGAAACTAATAGCCCATCTGATCCTAACTTAAAGCTGAAAATATCGCCGGAAGCGGGGATCAATGTTGTCTGTTTTCTGCTGATTGCAGGTAAGACAGAGAGTTTGGAGATTGCTGATATCGTTTTGACCACCACGGGCAAGGGGAATGATATGGTCAATACTCAGGTTAGTTTCTCCAGTAGTTTTACCGCAGCTTTGGCATTGGTATTTGTCACGTTGAAAGACATATTTCTTTACTTCCAGTGGGATACGAATGCGGGGAGTTTTGCTCATTTCCTTAGTTGCGAAGAAATCCTTCCAAGCTGGGTACATCTACCCAACTTGCTTTTGTATGAGATTCATGGGATAAATCCATCAACAACTGAGAATAAATTCCTTCTCGCAGCGATGGTGTAATTTCCTGATTGCGGTCAATTCCTTGCACCCATTGGTCTACTACGCGGATAAATGCAGAAATGCGCCCATCAGCATGATTTTTAGGAAAAATTAACCGATTCGGTATTTCTATTTCCGTTAGAGGTTTACCTGGCTGGGAACCCCAAACACGAAAGCCATGTATATAATCTTTTTGATTTTCACTGCCCACAATTAATGTACCGCGATCGCCATATACTTCTATCCAATGGGTTCTTGGTGCATGAACAACCGCACTGATCGAAAGTTGGCAAGGTGTGCCATTTGCTAATTCCAGCGTTAATATACAGTTGTCATCTGTATTGACTGGCTTAGATTCCCCACTAACAGGGTCAATTCGTGTGGGAATAGCAGTAGTTAAATGGGCGTTTAATCTCCGGACTGGCCCGAATAACCAGTGAATGTAATCGAAAGCGTGAGAACCCAAAGACCCTAATGCACCACCTCCTTTATCTTTTTCAGAATACCAATTCCAAGGGCGTGAAGTATCAGCACGAGAAGAACCTAACCAATCAATTTTAATTAAGCGCAACTTACCCACATAGTTTTCTGACAATAGTTCAGCAAATAACTGCCATGCAGGTACAAAGCGAAATTCAAAGTCTACAGTTGCAATGACGCTTTTTTCTCTAGCTAACTGATAAAGTTCTTTAGCTTCAACTGCATTTAAGGTTGTCGGTTTTTCTAGTAATAAATGTTTCCCAGCTTGCAGTACAGCTTTTGCCATTTCATAGTGCAAAAATGGCGGCGTAGAGATGCTGACTGCTTGCACTTTTGGCAATGCCACAATATCTGTAAGTGAATCGTAAGCGTGAGGAATATTATGGGATTCTGCTATCGCTTTGGCTTTATTTATATCTCGGTGATAAACAGCAACTACCTCAGTTTGAGGATGTGCTTTGAATCCAGGGATGTGGACTTTTTGACCAAATCCAGTGCCTGCGATCGCAATCCCAATCACATCATCCTTTACTCGCATACTTCTACAAGTTACTATTTACCTAATAATATCATTTTATCTATCATATCTAATATATCCGAGTCTTTCCTTGGATCAAACTTCCTAGCAAATAATTTTTCTGATTGCCTGATTTTTTCAAAATCCTTTTTCTCTAAAATTATTGGATGATAGGCATTAATGTCGCCACCCCAATCTATATATTTCAGATTATCGTTAACTACCTTATCTTTAAAAGGTGAATTTAAGATAAGTGTCTGAAAAAATATCTCATCTGTACAATAAGTGTAATTAAAACGTTTAACAAACTTAGGATTTTGCTTGACAAAAATATTTATCCATTTTATACATTCTCCTGTTAAACACCAAAATTGAGAACCTCCATAAATAGCAAAGCCTTCAGGAAGTTTGCGTTTTTTAACTAAAGGCAAAATTAAAAATGAATATAATAAAGATACAATAGGAGATTTAAATTCACGCTTTTCAGGAATACAAAAATATTGATCATTCCAAAATATGTGCCAATATTCTATTCTTATTAAACCGCCTTCTTTCCATTGACTATCAGGTAGGGGGAAATATTCTATAAATTCTTTGCCTTGATTTTCTTCAAGAAATCTCTTGATATATGCATTTGTTTTTATCAAATAGTCTTGACCTGATAAAAATATAACATAATCAAATTCCAGCCCGGTTTTCCCTATTAGATTTATTGCTTCTAAAGTAGCTTTTACCAGATTAAAACTTCCCCAGTGGGAATTATATCTCTTGACAAAAAATACATTGGATAATTTATTTAATTGATTAAATATCTGAGAATATATTGTCTTATCTGTTTTTTTATCTATATGGATAAAAAATGAAACATCATCTGTATTCAATTTAAAAATAAGCCGTGCCAATTGTTCAGGATAATTATGTGCTAAAATTATATATGCTATTCTCATAAAAATTATCTTGGTAGAGAAACAAATTTGTTTCTTTTGTTACCCTCATCCTATAGGATTTAATTTAAGCTTCATTACGAAATGATGAAAACTTAAAAAAGAACCAGATATAAAGGCAAACTTTAAGATTGTATCATGCTAACCAGAGTTCGATATAATAAGTTATTGAAAGGCTTTAAAGCAATTTATACATAAAGTTATTTTACGGCGGTTATAGTGATATCTTCGTTATTGGGAAAGGGCTGTAAATCTTCAGTGAGTAGTCGGAGTTTAAAACCACACGGAATGGCTGCACCTACAGTGAGGTTACGTAACTCAAAGCGCCACGTCTGGTTCGCCTTGTGGTATAATTAGCAATTCGTAGATTTGACCGAACTTTAAATTTTGGATAATCGAAAAGAAGATTCTTGCGTTCCATTATTTAATGCATGTTTGAGACCTACGAATTTAAACGCAAGAAGAATTCCTGGAGTTTAGACTAGTTGACAAGATAAAATAGCCTCTGGTTGCATTTGATCAACACCCAGCACCCTAGCCGCACTCAGTAGTAAAGTTGTACAATCTCCTGTAATTGCGGTTCAAGTTGAGCGATCGCCACTACTAAAATTTTGTTAATCTCTGTTTACTGAGAGATTCTACTTCGTTCTTCTTGGGCTACAATTTTATCGATTAGGGATTGTTGTTGACTTCCGGTAAGATTGTCAAGCCACTCCCACGAATCATTAGACATCTGGTGAAATTAAATATGCGTTATCCAGAACCCTTGTAGCGACGCAAATTTCGCGTCTCTACATTCTTTTTCACCAGATGTCTATTGCCATCTTTGGGGTATTGAGAGACTTCGGGGTAAAATAATCATACTTGCGTAGATATTTAGCAGAATTTAGCAGCTATTTTTACACTTCTTGAGATGTTCCTGATGCCTCCTCCTTCAGAACTATAAGACTTACGCACAATAGATTCGCTCTATGTCGTAAACTTAATAACACTAACAGATTTTCAATATGCGAGTTCAAATAACTGTAGTTGCGATCGCGGTAATGTTAGTGGGTGGGAAAAATCCAGAAGCCCTTGCAGACTCGCAATCTTCTACTCAGGATGGGGCTAGTGGTATTGTGACGCCGGAAGCTACGATCCATATAGAGGGAGGGTATGCCAAATATGGTAATTATATAGGAGCGACTTCAGGAGATAGCCAAGCGCTGGAATTTTCCCAAAAAGTTGTCAAAAACATCCAGATTCGTTTTATTAATCACAAAAATGAGTCACTCGATGACAAAGGTCAGTCAATTAAAGGGCGGACTCAGACAGATTTTATCATAGGTCTGCTCAGACTCAAACCCGGTCAGGTATTCCGTGAGGATTTGCTTCAAGCAGACTTGCAACGATTGAGGAGATTAGAGTCATTTAATCAAGTAGATGTTGATCGAGAAGAAGATGCCTCCAGTGTTAATATCATTTATAAAATCAAAGAGCGTCGCTTCCCTTCTCTAATCTTAGGAGGCGGTAGTAACGATGATGTTGGGCTATACGGTCGGGTAGGTTATAAAGATGCAAATATCAGCGGTCTTAACGATAAATTAGATACAACTGTGCAGTTTAGCACTAAAGATGTCCAGTTTAATAGTCAGTTCATTAGTCGTTATCGTCCTGAAGAACCAAACCGCTTAGGCTATAGCATTAGAAGTTTTCGTAGTCGAAATGTATCGGGAACTTTCAACGAAGATATCAGATTGGCTAACGGCAACAAAGTGCGGGAGGGAAGGTTTGGCGCTTCTGTGGGACTCTTACGCTCTTTCGATGACTGGGATACATCTGTGGCTCTCAACTATACCAGGATTAGCCTCCGCGATCAAGAGTATAACGTTGCACAGGTCGATAGATTAGGGAGTCCCCTATCTGTCAGCGGTACTGGCATTGATGACCTATTTACAGTATCATTTGCTGTATCCAGAGATCAACGCGATCGCCGAGACAATCCGACTCAAGGATCAATCCTCACCCTCAGTACAGAACAGGCGATTCCCATTGGACTGGGTAATATTTCCAGCAACCGCCTACGGGGAGACTATATTCAATATTTACCAGTCAGTTGGATAGGTAATGGTAGACCAACCGACAATCCAGAAATGTTGGCTATTAATTTACAAATTGGCACAACTTTTGGAGACTTTCCACCAGCTGATGCTTTTAATATTGGTGGGCTAAATTCTGTTAGAGGTTATGGTTATGGTAAAGTTGCCAGTGGTCGGAGTTATGGTTTAGCTTCTGTGGAATATCGTTTCCCAATTTTTCAGTCAATAGGAGGAATTCTCTTTAGTGACTTAGCCTCAGATTTCGGGTCTAGCGAAACCGTGCTAGGAGAACCAGGAGTGCTGCGAGACAAACCTGGAAGTGGCTTTGGCTACGGCTTAGGATTGAGACTGAAGTCATCCTTTGGGCTGATTCGAGGCGACTTAGGAATTAGCGACCAAGGAGAAGTTAGATTTGAAGTTACTACAGGTCAGCGATTTTAATCCCAACTGTGATTACTTTGCGTTTCTTTGCGTTAACCGATACTTTTTTGCTATCATTCATTAACAAATACACTGAGTATATCGAAACTCAAGAAACTTTATCAGACACTATTAAATATTTATCAGAAAATATTTCGCTTAAAACAAAGGAGCATTTGATGTCAAATTATTATTTCAAATTTTAGTAAGGGCAGCAAGTTCGGGATATGCAATTTGCGACACGCTACAAGCCATTTGTCCAACATAACTGGTAATCAGCTTTTGCTTTATGCCAGATTCATGCCACTTTATGCGTTATGTCAGAAGTCAATTTTGCTGTAAAGTATGCCAGGAACCGGACTTGAACCGGTGACACGAGGATTTTCAGTCCTCTGCTCTACCAACTGAGCTATCCCGGCTGGGGCTTTTGTGACCCACGATTAATAAATGTAGCAAACATCAAAGAAAATAGCAAGTCTTTGGAGAAAAATATTTATGCAGCTTTCAATCTCAACTTGAACCAGATCAAAACGGCTACAAATAGCAGAAACGGGCCAGAAACAAGGCTGAAAATATCTGCGACAATGATGCCAGCAATGCTGCTGATGGAACCAACTATCACCGACATGACTAAAAAGCAGCTAAAGTGGTGACTCATCAGTTGCGATCGCAATGGCGATTTACGATATAAATATCATGAGAAACTTGCAATACGTCCAACCCTCCTCCCGCCTTAATTCATTTAGCAAAGCGTAAAAATCTGCTGAACCTTGCACATCAACACTAGCAAACCCTTCATCTAGTACCAACAGTTTCTAAGGCATTACCAAACAATAAGCCAATAAAACCCGCTTAAGTTCACCACCGCTAAGAGTACCAATAGCTTGATGCTGTAAATTATAAGCATCGGTTTGCCGTAAAGCTTCTACTTCTATTCCACCAGTTTCCAGAGAATCCAAAGGACGCAAAGTTAACTTCAAGTCTTTGGAAAGGCTGGTTAAATTTGTTATCTACTCCTGGTTCACTAAATAAAGCTTTAACTTTGTACTTTTTCACAGCATTGACTGCATTTTACACATCTGTTGGTGAAAGTTGATCTTCGGGAATTTGCACCACAGCAACTTGCTTGAGGTTATAGCGTTTAACTAAATATGGAAACGCATCATCAAAGATAATAGCGGATTGCCTTTTTCTAAATTTTACAATATAATGATTCTCATTCTTAAAATCGTCAGAGAATATCATTCTGGGTTTCCTGTGCAATGAATAACAACAAAACTTTTTCAGACGGTACAGCCCTCTGCAATTTAGTTTTCCCTGGATAATTAGGATTTCTTGACTTTTTTGTTAAAAAGTTTGCTTACTTCTGATAAGATTATTGACAAATATTCTCATAAAATACACGTTTAAAAAATGTGGTTTGGGTGTGAATTGGAGATCAATGTGAGGAGAAAAATGCAAAAATTCTGTAAATATCTGCTAGTTAGTCCAGCAATCTGCGGTGTAATGCTATTTGTGAATACTGCTACATTTGCAGGTGAAACATCTGGCACGTCTGAAATCAATCAAGCACAAGTTTTAGCTAATCCAGACACAAGAGCTACGAACACAGCGCCAGATCAAACAATGGCGCAAGTTACCTCCGTGTCTCAATTTTCCGATGTACAACCTACTGATTGGGCATTCCAAGCATTGCAGTCTTTGGTTGAGCGCTATGGCTGTATTGCCGGATACCCAAATAGCACTTATCGTGGTAATCGGGCATTAACGCGATATGAGTTTGCTGCTGGTTTGAATGCTTGTCTTGACCGCGTTAACGAACTTATTGCTACAGCCACTGGCAATTTAGTTAACAAACAAGATTTAGCCACATTACAAAAGCTGCAAGAAGATTTTTCAGCAGAACTTGCGACACTCCGAGGTCGTGTAGATGCAGTAGAAGCACGCAGTGCTGAATTGGAGGCGAATCGGTTTTCAACCACAACCAAACTACAGGGAGAAGTTATCGCAGTCGCCAGCGATGTTTTGTCAGGAAATACAGTCAACGGTGCGGAAATTACAGATAAGAATACAACTTTAGGGTTACGGGCGCGGATAGAATTGGTGACCAGCTTCACAGGGAAAGATACGCTGTTCACCAGAATCCAGGCTGATAATATTCTCAGCCCTAACATTGGTACACCAGAGGGTAACTTATTCTTTGCTGGTGATGGTACCACTAATGCTTTTATAGATGCCTTGTATTACAAATTCCCTCTGGGTGAAAGAACAGAGGTTACTGCTCTTGCCAACGCAGCAGCAGCAGATGATATTACCAGTACTGTCAATCTCTTTGACGGTGATGGCTCCTTTGGTGCTTTGTCCACCTTTGGTACACGCAACCCAATTTATGGCCAGATAAATGGCGCGGGGTTGGCAATAACGCACGAGTTCAGTGATAAATTGGCACTGAGTCTAGGGTATTTGAGTGGTACAGCTAATGACCCTACACTCAATAATGGTTTATTTAATGGTTCTTACGGGGCGTTGGCGCAGCTGACGGTTAAACCAAATGATCGCATTTCTTTTGGTTTAACTTACATCAATTCCTATAATCAGCCACTACTCACGGGTAGCAATGCAGCAACTCTCGCGCCCTTGGATTTAGATGGCGATGGTGCGCTAGATTCCCGATTTTCCAGTAATTCTTACGGTGTCGAAGCATCTATCGGCATCACTGATAACATCGTCTTAGGTGGTTGGGCTGGATACACCAACAGCCGCACATTAAATGGGAATCGTGGAGATGTTGACATTTGGAACTATGCCGTCACTCTCGGCTTTCCCGACCTCGGTAAACAAGGTAACTTAGCAGGTATCATAGCTGGTGTAGAGCCTAGAGTGACAAGTTCTAACGTCCCAGGACTAGATAGAGATGCGGATACATCCTATCATCTAGAGGCGTTCTACCAGTATAAGCTGACTGACAATATCACCATTACCCCAGGAGTCATCTGGTTAACATCCCCAGATCATAACAATGACAACGATGATGTTGTGATTGGCGCACTGAGAACCACATTCAGTTTCTAATTTTTACAATCTTGCCTGAAGACGCAAATTTATTCTTTGCATCTTCCCTTTTTTAGATGATTTCAAAATAAAAACCCAGCATTTTTGCTGGGTTTTATATCTTAAAACGAGAATGACATTGTTAGTTTTTCAAACAGTGTAAATAGATGATTTTAAACCCTAGGTTTTATATCTTAAAAAGAGAACGACATTGTTAGTTTTTCAAACAGTGTAAATAGATGATTTTAAACCAACTTTGATTTACGTTTCACAAATGAACCAGCACTCATAACACCGAACGCTAGCAAGCCCAATGTTGTAGTAGGTTCAGGCACACTAGCTAGTCTGTAGCTATGGTTATCACTTTCAAATGCAATACCAGTTGAGCTTAAAACTATTTTATCAAAAGTCTCTCCCGGATCTGCGAAGAAATCAACGAAAAGATTGTCTTGAGGAATAGTCTGATTACCGGTAGGAGGAGTAGAAACATCGCTTCCAGTAAAGGTTCTCAACAGAGTACTGCCGTTAAAAAATGCGATCGAATTATACGTGTCAACTGAACCCCAGTGCAAGCCAAAGTAATTAAGTGCTTTATTAAAATTAATCGTCACAGGACCAGTGTTACCTTGAACGTTGGAGTCTAGGGGAGAAATAGTTAAATATGGACTTTTATCACCAGCCGGTGCAGCATATTGACCAGGTTGATCCCCTTGGACAATTGCATTAGGTGTAGAGTAAGTAGCAACTCCGTTTGGATCGTTTATCCCGTTATTGAAGTCGATCGTTGTAGCTCCAGGAACAGTAGAGAATATCCCATTTGGAGTAGGAGTTGTGCTTCCTTTACTCAGGGTTATAGCGTTAGCTGGGTTAGCACTCATCAAAACAACCGCTGTTCCAACTAAGGCTAATGATAGTTTTTGTACAGTAGACATTGATTTAGTCCCTTAAATATTTGATACCCATACCTTGGCATATCATCCGAGTATTTGTGTAGTAGGCAAGAATCATTTTTACCAAAACTATTTATTGAGCCAATAAATCTGAAGATAGCAAAAAGCTATTCAAAATATAGGATGTGAAGATAATTGCAAACTAAAATATCTTATATATATATACGTAGATGAATATTAAACCTGTATTATTATTTGAGCTAACATCTGGAACTCTACCGTCACACTGGCTTTCCCAAATCTTGGTAAAAAAGGTAACATTGCAGGCATTATTGTGGGTATGGAACCTAAAGTTACCAGTGTGAGCAATTCTCTCAGGAATGCAGGTATTAACAAAGATCCAGACACTTCATATCACATTGAAGATTTCTATCAATATAAGCTGAGTGACAATATCAGCATTATCCCAGGAGTTATCTGGCTAATAGCGCCAGATCATAACAATCAAAACGATGATATCGTCATTGGTATAGTCAGAACCACATTCATTTTCTAATTCAGGACTTACGCACGGGTTATGAAAGAACGAACCACAGAGACACAGAGTACACGGAGGAATGAGAGTTTGAGAGGTTTTTTGCGTAAGTCGTATAATTTTAAAAATTTCCAAATAAGATGCAAATTTATCTTTTACGTCTTTTGTTTTTTGTGTGATCTCAAAAATAAAACCTAGCAAAAATGCTGGGCTTGATATTTAAAAACAATATAGAAATTCCAGGGCTATTTCATTCTCATTTAGCCCATGACCAGAAGGAAAGGTAATAGTCTTACACTTTTTTAGTGTGGTTCTAAATGGGGAAAGTCCCTGAAGCCGTTATGTTTGTATAGCAAATTCTTCTGGTTCTATTCCCCAATTTACCCAGCAAATTGCCTCACGCGCTGAGTTCATATTCGGTGGAACACGCAAGGCGTGAATAAAGCTTGTGCTAGGGCAAGTCATTTTTAATAAATAAATCGGCTCGATATCCACATTATTATCAATTTTTAATAGTGTATATTCTTGCCAATTATCTAATTCAATAGCTTGTAGTTCTTGGCAAATTCGAGCGTAACCAATACCCTGAATTAACACTCGGCGTAGTTCGGCGTTTTCCTCTGATAAAAGCCATTCAGCTTGCCATTGTTCAGGTTGGATTTTCCCGTATTTTTCAGGTAAGGTTACACCGTGGTAGGAGTAAAAGCTATATCCATCGGTAAATTCAATCGCGGGTTCACCTTCAGCGTGGAGGCGATTTTGATTGTCAAAGCGCAGATGAAGGGGGCGATCGCATACTATACAAATTTTTTCAAATGTAAAAATCCAACCACAATCCTTAATTATCGCCTGAAATAAATTCCATTTTCTTGAGTTATGAGTACAATTTAACACTGAAATACAAAAATCCTTATCAATTCCATTAAGAAGGATTTTTGTAGGGGAAATACAGCAATCTATTAATGATGCGACATCTTGCTCTGTATCATCTAATTCATTTATGAAAGGTATACCTAAGTACAATGAATCTTGCCTTAATAAAATATGAGCATCGCTAGAAAATTCTGCACTTAATTTATTAATAATTTCTATATGTAGCTGTTGATATATCTCACGCAAACCAAAAATTAACTTCCATAATCCCTGATATAACTTATATTCCAATTTGCTCTCCAAGTCACCATTAATGGCAGCCCAAGCAGCATAGGGACTATCAAAAAATAAAATCTCAGGCTCAGATAATCCCACAAATACATAAGCAGCTTTTACCACCTCGGCCGCTTTTGCACGATCAATTCGCTCAGTTGAAAGCGCGATCGCTCTCCACTTTTCCCGATAAACTGGAATCAAAACCTCTTGCTCAGGCGTTAACTTTTCAATCAGCGACATATCGCCAACCTTCAGGCTCGTATTCCCGCTGAATTTTCACCATCCAATCACCTTGGGGAATAGAAATAGCTTTATGCTCCTCATGAGCTAGCAATGCCGACTCTGAAAACACACGCAAATAGAGTGTGCTATCTTTTTCGTATAATTCTGCCTTTCCCTCAGTAATGCGATGTTTATGCCCGGTAACTTCGCCTTCTGCCAAAGTTAAGTGAGGTATTTTTTGTCCTTCAATTTGCTGCACAGGCAGTAAGATTACATCACCTTGACGAATCGGTTGCATGGTTTTGCTTTCCTGACATGGGCACAAACCCCACTTCGCTTTTGCTCTCAAGTTTGGTTTAATTTTGGCACAAGCTTTATGAAAGTGGGCATTGGGCATTAAAAAAATTTTCTCTAGTCCCCAGTCCCCAGTCCCCTCATTGACAAAAGATATCGTCGTATTACACTTCTTGCGGGGTATTTTGAAAACTGTAGTCGCCAATTATGCGTTAGATAAGTTAAAGATTGAAATAGCTGGAAATTCACACCCAGCGTTACCCTCCCCTATCCTCTGAGAAAGACTGGGCCCTAAGTTCAGCGCATTTTCTCCCAAGCAGGCAGTTTATGTGAGGATTAAATCACCGCCCTAAGCGCGACCTTTTATCTTGACAATTTGCAAAAATTACCTCAATTTGACTGTTTAGCTTAGCAGCTATTCTTTTTATTGAAATTTCCATGTCAACTCTCGTCATCGTCGAATCTCCAACCAAAGCTCGTACCATTCGCAACTACCTGCCATCAGGCTATCGGGTGGAGGCGTCTATGGGTCATGTGCGTGACCTCCCCCAGTCGGCTAGTGAAATTCCCGCTGCCGTCAAAGGGGAAACATGGGCGCAGCTAGGGGTAAATGTGGACGCCGACTTTGAACCGGTATATGTTGTCCCGAAAGACAAAAAGAAAATTGTCACCCAGCTCAAAGAAGCCCTCAAAGATGTAGATGAACTGATTCTGGCAACGGACGAAGACCGGGAAGGTGAAAGCATTAGTTGGCATTTATACCAATTGCTCAAGCCGAAAGTTCCGACTAAGCGGATGGTGTTTCACGAAATTACCCAAGACGCGATCAAAAAAGCTCTGAAAAACTGCCGCAATATCGATGAGCAGTTGGTTCGCGCCCAAGAAACGCGGCGGATTTTGGATCGACTGGTGGGCTATACCTTGTCTCCACTCCTATGGAAAAAAATCGCCTGGGGATTATCTGCTGGGCGAGTGCAATCTGTAGCCGTGCGACTTTTAGTGACTAGAGAACGCCAACGCCGTGCTTTCCATGAAGGTACGTACTGGGATTTGAAAGCCAGTTTGTCAAAGGAAAAAACCCCCTTTGGTGCCCAGTTGGTCACATTGGCAGGAAGTAAAATAGCTAACGGCAGCGATTTTGACGCAACGACTGGACAAATTACCGCAGGTCGCAATGTCTTGTTGCTAAACGTTGACCAAGCGGTAGCCCTCAAGGAACGCCTGACTGGGAAAACCTGGAATGTTGCCGACATCGAAGAACGCCCAGTGACGCGCAAACCGTCGCCACCGTTCACCACCTCAACGCTGCAACAAGAATCTAACCGGAAACTGCGCCTCTCAGCCCGTGACACGATGCGGGTTGCCCAGAATTTATACGAGCAAGGGTATATTACCTATATGCGGACAGATTCAGTGCATTTGTCAGATCAGGCGATCGCAGCTGCTCGGAGTTGTGTAGAAAAGCTTTACGGTCAACAATACCTCAGTCCCCAACCTCGGCAATACACTACCAAATCCAAAGGCGCACAAGAGGCGCACGAAGCAATTCGTCCAGCAGGTAGCACCTTCCGCACCCCCCAAGAAACTGCTTTGGGCGGTCGAGAACTTGCCGTTTATGATTTGATTTGGAAGCGGACTGTCGCCTGTCAAATGGCTGATTCCCGCCAAACTCAAATTACCGTGCAATTGCAAGTTGAGGACGCTGGATTCCGTTCTTCTGGCAAACGGATTGAATTTCCTGGATACTTACGTGCCTACGTCGAAGGTTCAGACGATCCAGAAGCAGCACTGGAAGACCAGGAAGTAATTTTGCCGAATCTGAAAGTGGGAGATCATCCGAATTGTACAGATTTAGAAGCAGTTGGTCATGAAACCCAACCACCAGCTAGGTACACCGAAGCTACTTTGGTAAAAACCTTGGAAAGCGAAGGTATCGGTCGTCCCAGTACCTATGCCAGCATCATTGGCACGATTATCGACAAGGGTTATGCCCAATTGGTGAGTAACGCTCTCATTCCTACCTTCACCGCTTTCGCTGTCACCGACTTGCTGGAAAAACATTTCCCGGACATCGTTGATCCCAGTTTTACCTCGAAAATGGAGCAAACCCTTGATGACATTGCCACAGGTGAAGCGAAATGGCTACCCTACTTGCAGCAATTCTATCTGGGAGAAAAAGGGCTGGAAACCCTGGTAAAAGAACGGGAAAGTCAAATTGATGCCACCAAAGCTAGGACTGTAGAACTGGAGAATCTAGATGCCAAAGTCCGCATTGGTAAATATGGCCCCTACATTGAAGTCGGAAATGGTGAGGGGGTTATCACCGCCTCAATTCCCAAAGACCTGACACCAGCAGACCTCGACCCCAAACAGGTAGAAGTATTGCTGCGTCAAAAAACTACAGGCCCTGACCAGGTAGGTCGGCATCCCGAAACTGGCGAACCGATTTATGTGAAAATTGGTGCTTATGGACCTTATGTCCAATTGGGTGATAAAACCGACGAAAACCCCAAACCGAAACAAGCCTCCCTACTTAAAGGTGTCACCCCGGAAACCGTTACCCTGGAAATGGCTGTTGGTCTGTTGGCATTACCCCGGACATTGGGAGTTCATCCAGTCACTGGCGGCAAAATCCAAGCAAGTTTGGGACGCTTTGGCCCTTATGTCGTTCATGACCAGGGTAAAGAGGGGAAAGACTACCGCTCCCTGAAAGCTACTGATCATGTATTGACAATTAACCTAGAACGTGCATTAGAATTATTATCCGAACCAAAAAAGGGGCGCAGTTCTACCAACAGCAAGTCCAAGGCAGCCTTACGCGAATTGGGTACACATCCAGAGGATGGGGAAACAATTAACATCTACGATGGCCCCTATGGCCCTTACATCAAGCATGGCAAAACTAATGTGAGTATCCCAGAAGGTCAATCGGTAGAAGATGTAACCCTGGCTGCGGCGCTGAACTTATTGGCAGCTAAGGCATCGACAGCGAAATCGACTCGCAAAACGAGTAAATCAACGAGTTCCAAATCTAAGTCAACTGCTAAGTCATCACCGGCTGCTGCGAAAAAAAAGGGTACAGAAGGTTAATTGCAAGTCAAGAGTCCAAAGTCCGATCCTTAATTCTTAAACTCTTGACCCTTAATATCCATCCTTAATAGGATGCAGTTCGGTAGGTGCAAATGTGATACTCTAAAAAGTAAGGGAAAACACAACGCCAAATTTTAGAAGTGGCTTATGTCCCAAATACGGGATTGTGGATCAGCCCGGTTGGAAGCCAGAGGTGCGAAAATATGTCATTTTCTGCGTACCTGTTAATCAAAAATTGAGGTAGTATCTCAGGAGCGGTCAGTTCATGGACTATATAGAAAAGGTAGTGGAAAAGCTTAAGGAATTAGCGCGTAGGCTAATTGAGAGCCTGTTAGGACCAGAGGCTGAACCGGAACCGGAACTGATTCCGATTCCTGTGAACGATCGCTCGCGTCGTCGCCACTAGCCCGAAAGTGCTGAACTCGACTTTACAACCGTTAAGCATTCTGGCACTGCACGGGCCAAACTTGAATTTGCTAGGACAGCGAGAACCAGGAATTTATGGTTCTTTGACACTAGCTCAAATTAACTGCCTGTTAGAAGAAGAAGGATTCAAGTTACAGGCGAAAGTTTTTCCTGTGCAGTCAAATCATGAAGGAATTTTGGTAGATACTATTCATGGGGCATTAGGACAACATCAGGGAATTTTGATTAATGCAGGGGCATATACCCATACAAGTGTGGCATTGCGAGATGCGATCGCTGCTGTTAATTTACCCACAGTAGAAGTACATCTGAGTAATATTTACCGCCGGGAAGATTTTCGCCATCATTCATACATCGCTCCAGTAGCAATCGGGCAAATAAGTGGTTTTGGCGGACAAAGTTACTTGTTAGGCTTACAAGCTTTGGTGAATTTTTTAAGAAAAGATTAAGGATGAATCAGTTATAAGTAGCTAGGCGTAAATAAATTAAAGTTTGTAGTAAGTTAGCGCGGTCTTATCTTTTGGCGTTAGCCTGCCTCAATGTGAGAAGTGGGGGACTGACAAAAAATAAATTATCCAAAATTATTTGTCCATTTGTAGGGGCGCAAGCCCTTGCGCCCCTACGTTCGCGGAGCGTCCCGCAGGGATGGGATTGTTTTTTTAACTGAAAGTCCCTGGAGCCACTGCGGTCTTCTCCTAAGGGGAGACGATGCCCGTTCTCTACGAGAGGCTGCGCCAAGAGTCAGACGCTCCAACATAGCTCTAAGCGAACGCAAGAGCGTCTTTAAGAGTTGCCATGCCGCAGGCTTTACGCTGCGCTACCCTATTGATGTCTACCTACTTAGAGTTTAGACTTTGGATTAAATTTTTCAATCTAAAATCTTCAACTGAACGAACGCAAGAGCGTCTTGTAGAGAAGCCGAAGTCCAAAATCCAAAATTGTATGCGTTATTCTCCTATAAGTCGGTTTAGAGGTACTTTACTCGGAGCATTACTAGGGGAAAGTTTAGCCACTGGTGGTAAAATCAAGTCTCAGAGTTACCTGGATTTGGGCAGAATGGCGGTTTTGGGTACTGAAAGTTTGATTGCCTTGGGTAGATTAGATTTAGATGATTGGATCGGGCGTCAGCAACAAGAATCTCTTCATTTAGCAGCAACTGATGACATCTCGATAAAAATAATTCTTGCGACACTACCAGTAACGCTTTTTTTTCACGAAAATCCAATTAAGCTCCGACAAAACTTGCTGCATGTACTCAAAATCTGGGAGGATGACCCAGTAGTAAGGGATGGAACACTAGCAGTAGGATATGCAATATCTCTTGCCTTAACTGAAAAACTCAACCCCCTAACCCTCATCCCGCAAATAATTTCTTTTCTCGGAGAAACACCGACATCAATACCAAAAAAATTATTAAGAGTTCAAAATTTATTAGGGCAAGGGGCTGCATTGTCAAGGGCACAAGCTGAGTTTGCTAGAGAAGAAAAGCTAAGTAATACTATTGCTATGGCATTTTACTGCTTTTTGAGTACCTTGGAAGACTTTCGCCTTGCAGTTTTGCGGGCTACTCACAATCGCAATTTCAAAGTGGAAGATGCTACGCCTCTAAGCTTACAGCCTATAAGTGCAATTACTGGTGCTTTATCAGGAGCATATAACGGTACAGGTGGAATTCCCGTAAATTGGCAAGTCTTGCTTTTGCAGAGGAATTCTTCGCTATGGGGACTAACTAGCTTTTCCCAAATGTTAAAATTAATCGATACATTTGTGGCAGTGTGGTCAGGAGTGTATAATTTTGCCCTGCATTCAAGTGAGTTAACAGAGGAGGGAGCTGAGGCTTTGCTTGCAGTTTACGCAGCTCCTCGCGTTATTCGCTCGCGTTAATCCTAATTTTCACCGAACAACAGTGCGGATGCCAAACTCTGAAAACTACACAATCTAGCCAATAACTAAAAAACTTACTAGTACAGCTTGCCAAAAATCCAGCTACCATCTCAAACAAAACTTAGGTCTTAAGGTTCTTGTTAAAGGTAAGTAACTGGGCAAGAATAAATCAAACTATGTTACGCAATGTAAAATTAATTAAATTAGCTCCTAGTAAGACCTTCAGCCTTTAAAATAGGTCTGGAGCTGCTTATTACAAACCTCTAATTATTCACGCCCACTTACTTAGGCAAACTGACGCCACAATGTACTAGTCTTATATACTAGAATTTTTCAGCAAACCCTCAGACTGATTCTGTAGGTAGCTATTGTGGCAAATCGACAACAAAAAAGCCCCCGCCACCGTAGTTGCAGCAGCCGCAGATAAAACTTCCCTGATGATTGTCTTATTTTGAGCTATCAAAGTCAGCAATTGCAGGCAGAGATAATGAAAATCCAGCAATTTTTGCAGTTCTTAACCCAGCAATTGACTCACTGGCGGCGACAGTACAAAGGACTACGCCGTAAAGGAAAGTTAATGAGAAGTCCCAAAAGCAAAAGCCATAGAAGGGAACTTCTAAAGACTATTCTTAAGAATGTAATCTTATTTTTATCAAAAACTAATGACAAAAGCGTAGGTGCAGCCCGCCGTCGGCATCGCCAAAAACAAGAAACAGCGCTCAAGTCAAAGGCAGAATCGGTCAAAACTAAGAGTAGCATTCATACAGTCGGTTTAAATTGGGTGCATGAACAGCGTTTCTTGGTGATTTTAGCGATCGCTGTAGTCTCCCTCACAGGCGTTATTGGCCATAAATTATACAACCAAACTCAACTCCAAGTAGGAAATCCCGCGCCCCAAACGATTAGAGCGCCTTACACAGCTAGCATTGAAGATCAGAAAAAAACAGAAGCCGAGCGCAAAGCCGTTAGTAAAAGTTCCTTACAAATGTTGATGGTTGATGCACGAATGAATCAACAAATCAACGAAAATTTGCAACAACTTCTGAATGATGGCTCTGAAATTCGCACCATTGCTGGATCTTTTCCTTTTTTTGATCCTGTAGTTTTGTCCATCTCTATCCAGCGTTATCTCCGCTCTTGTCCTAACCCGGAATGGCAAGCACTGCTAATAGCTGTAGAAAATAGTAAAAATCAGCAGAAGAAAGGAACAGGACGAACCGCCGCCTCCCGTTCATCATCTATAGCTGCACCTAATCAGGAACACCAGCCGCGCCCAATACCCAAATTTGATTCTCAGAATCCAGAAAAGACAGAGCCAGTTGATTTTTCTCAAAACACTGACTTTACTCAAGCAGTAGCAGAACTAGAATCTTACCGTGTCACAACTTCTCAGAAAAACTTGTCTTTACTGATTGCCCAAATTTCCCAAGCACGCCAAAGATACACCCAAGCCACTGCCAAACTTTTAAAATTAGAGACTGTTACCCCAGAAGTAGTATACGAGGAATCCCTGCTTTTGGATTTGTCAGATGTGGAGTGGGAAAAAACACAAATGGGAATCCATCAAAGTGCAGAGCGGATTCTCACCCAAGGCATCCCACAAGGACTGCCAAAAAATATCTTAGAGAATGCAGTGAGTTTACAATTGCAGACCTCTGTACCAGAATTCGCTGAAACTTTGGCAAAGAAGCTGTTGTTAGCTGTACTGAAGCCGAATCTGCAAGAAGATGAAGAACAAACGAGGCAAAACGCTCAAAAGGCTGCTGCTGGGGTGCCACCCGTGATGGTGAAGATCCGACATGGTGAGGTGATTGTCAAAAAAGGAGAGCAGATTACTGCATGGAACTTTGAGGTGTTGGAGCATTATCACCTGATTCGCTGGGAGCTAAACTGGCAAGAATTGGTGAAGTTAGCAGGCGTGATTGCGATCGCCATTAGTATTTTTGTCTGGGTAGAACGGCATATTCATTACGAATTGCGACAACGCGATCGCCTGTTGGTGTTACTGCTGACTCTGAGTGTGCCAGGAGTGATCACGATCGGATTGCCTTATACAACCTGGAGTGCCCTTGGTTTATTGTTGGGAAGCTTCTACGGCCCCACTTTGGGCTTGACAGTTGTCGGACTGCTGTTGCCGATATTGGGCATTAGCTTGGATATAAGCAAGGCTGCGCTTTTAGCTGGTGTTGGGGGAGCAATATTAGGTAGTTACATTGCACAACGATTGCGATCGCGTGAAGAATTAGCATTATTAGGTGTTGCGATCGCCTTAACTCAGGGTGGTATTTATCTAGTTGTTAAAATCTTAATTGGTCAAGCATTTGGTTCAACCTGGTATATCGTCCTCCGAGAAGCCGGATTGTTTGCTTTATCTGGTTTAGGCTGGAGTATTGTAGCCTTAGGCTTGAGTCCTTATCTAGAAAAAGTTTTTGATTTAGTCACGCCAATCCGCTTGGCAGAACTGGCAAACCCTAATCGCCCTTTATTAAAACGACTCGCTACTGAAACTCCTGGAACTTTTCAACATACACTGTTTGTGGCTACCCTTGCCGAAGCTGCTGCCAAAGAACTAGGATGCAATGTCGAACTTGTTAGGGCTGGTACATTATACCACGATATTGGCAAAATGCACGACCCCCTTGGCTTTATTGAAAATCAAATGGGGGGGCCGAATAAACACGATACCGAGATTAAAGACCCTTGGAAGAGTGTAGAAATTATCAAAAAGCACGTAACTGAAGGTTTAGTGATGGCGCGTAAACACCTTTTGCCTACAGCGATTCAAGCTTTTATTCCAGAGCATCAAGGAACGATGCTGATTGCCTATTTCCATCACCAAGCCCAGCAAATGGCTCAGTCAGATCCAAGTTTAACAGTAGACGACGCAGATTTTCGCTACGATGGTCCAATTCCCCAATCACGGGAAACCGGAATTGTCATGTTAGCAGATTCTTGCGAAGCAGCGCTGCGATCGCTGCAAGCATCGGCTAAATCTGTGGGAGAGAAGCGATCGTTCAAAGATGTCTCCACCGAACAAGCTTTAGCAATGCTCAATAATATTCTGCGTGCCAAATGGCAAGACAATCAACTCGTAGATTCAGGACTAAAACGGGAAGAAATGTCACAGATTGCCCAGATATTTGTGGATGTTTGGCAGCAATTTCACCACAAACGGATTGCTTATCCTAAGTTGAAGGCTAGTGGTGTTGCGCGGAATTCGTAAGTTGCTTTACCTGAGCCTTAAGTATATTACGCTTCAGCCTATACATCTTGTATGCATAGATTGATCGAACCAGCAATCTTTATGTTTTGGCTGGAAGCACTGAGAATCTTTAGTTCCAAATTACGCCGGATGGAGAGGTATTCTAATGAGTCAAGTCAATTATGCAGCCATGTCTGATCAGGAATTGAGGCAATATTTTCTCCTACATCGTGAGGACATTTTCTTACGCGACGCTGAAATGATACAAACCGCGATCACGTTTTCCCAATATTCAATCCTTAATCTCCAGTGCGTCGCACACCAGCCAAAATAAAATTAACTGCTGCTTGAGTATGCTGCTCAATCATTTCTGGACTCAGTAATTGCAAATCGGGTCTAGTATGCTTGATGTTTTCGTAAGCATTGAAGTATAAATTACAAACCCCAATAATATGCAGGGTGGTGAGAAATGGATCGAGTTGACGGAAACAACCTTCCGCCATCCCCCGCTCTAAAATCTTGATAAGATAAGCGAAATTTTCTTGCCAATTCCCCTGTTTGAAATACTTTCCCTGATTTTGGTTTGCTTCTTGGAACCAAAGCATCCCCCTGTGCGGGTGAGCAGCTTCGTAGGCGATCGCTTCCTTAACAAGCAGCTTCAAAGCCTCCTCTGGTGGTAACTTATCGAAATTTAGCTGCCCAAACCCTTCGTGCATTTCCACCGCCGGACGTTGCAGAACAGCTTGATATAGTCCTTCCTTGCTTTGGAAGTAGTAGTAAATCATCGCTGTGTTTATACCTGCACCTCTGGCGATCGCTTCTGTCCGCGCCCCTTGAAGTCCATTTCTGGCAAACTCCGCTTCCGCCGCATCGAGAATCTGCTTTTTTGTCGCCTCTGCATCGCGCACCTGACGCGGCTTTTTAGATGAGAATTTTGACTGCGTTGAACGACCCACGGTACTCCATCAGCATAACGAAAATATCTTAACTAAAAAATTGGTTAGTAGTTGACATAGAAGATGAAATTTATTACATTAATACTCATTAACTAAAAAATTAGTTAGTTAATGTCTAATTCAGCGATGCAGTAGCTAAAGTTAGCCGAGCGAATGCCCGGTAGTATTAGTTCGTCCATTGCAGGCAAGACTTTATTTATCCCAATTTGCATTCAAAAGTAAAATGTCAGACAGGTGACACAAGGTTGTCAAGCACAACTTTTAACTTTCAAGATTGTGTGACGTTTTATTAACGCATCTACAGAAGTTTAAATAAACAACTTCTCAAGATATTGGAGGAAAAATAGAACCAATTTTACCTGGTGCGCCTTGGTTAATCGCGCACAAATTTATACTCGGAGTGAATAAACTTAATAAAATCACATTAAATGGACAAGATTATGTCATTTGGCAAAACCAAAAAGGCAAAGTGTTTGCCCTTGATAACATCTGTCCACATATGCAAGCACCCTTATCAGACGGCTGGATTTGTCAAGAGAGAGATACTATTACTTGCCCTTTTCATGCACTAGAATTTGACGGACAAGGCAGACTACAGCAAGGATAAAAAAAGGATACTCAGGCAATTACTAAACCATTAGAGCTAATTATTAGCAATGATTCTATCTGGACATATGCTGGATTTGAACCAAGATTACCCATCCATGATTTGCATCAGAAAATTGTAGATGAATACGAGTTCATCGGAGTGACTGGAGACAAAAGTATTCATGGAGAGTTTTTGACTAACCTGATGGTTAACTATGACTATAATCACCAAAATGGTACTCATAAAGAACTATTTAAAATTACATCTTGTCACGTCAGTTATTTTGAACAAAAAGGATATGATGCCACAGTCAAACAAGATTTGACAAGAGCCAACAACACGCTAGCAGAAATTCTCAAAAATCCGATTTTGGGAATCTTTCCTAAAACGCTTGCTAACACACTTGAATACGCTTTTCCTTCAACTACAGCTTTTTTTGCTAAAACGCCTATTGGTGATATTGCTCAAATCCATATTCTCTACCCGGAAACAGAAAAAATCACCAAGACGTTTATTTTAATGTATGCCAAAGTCGTCAATCCTTTGATGAAATTTCTGTTTAAAAACTCAGTTTTCCAAGCAGCAGCCACAGTTATTGAACAGGATACAAGTGCAGTTTAAAGCTTGTATCCTCGGCAAAAACCAAAAATTAGATTGCCAAATGAAGAGATTATGTTCTACGCAGAAAAACTCTACCGTAATTGGTAATTTGGATTTGCAAAACCTAACTGCACTTTACAATTAAGTAGATACTGTAGCTAATTACTGCTGGAGGTACTCAAATATGAGGCAGCTAAAATCCGCCGAGGAAATGCCTGGTAGCTATGGCTTGCCCATCTTAGGGGAGACTTTGGAAGTATTCCGGGATTTAGAGCTGTATATATGGCGACGATTCCAACAGCATGGTTCAGTTTTTAAGACGAGCGTCATGGGACGTAAACGTGCTTATTTAATTGGCCCCGATGCTAATCGCCTGGTGCTGGTGGAACAAGCGGAACATATGTCGTCGCGGATAGGGTGGCATTTCCTAGAATCAACATTCGGCAACAATATTTTATTACAAGATGGGGAAGAACATCGGCTAACTCGTCGCTTGATGTATCCAGCATTTCACGGAAAAGCGATCACTACATACTTCGACACCATCCAAAATATTGTGCAAGACTTCCTCAAAGATTGGGGACAGGGAACAATTTCCTTAAATTCTAGTTTCCGCCAGCTTACCCTGATGGTTGCTACTCGCCTCTTCTTGGGAAGTCAAAATAAAAGCGAAGTTGAGCAAACCAGTCAGTGGTTTACACAACTGCTAGATGGCAGTATGGCGATATTCAAATGGAATGTCCCTTTTACTTTATATGGTCGCGGTCAAAATGCTAGGGGTAAGTTAGTGGCTTTTTTACGTGAAGCGATCGCACAGCGTATCGAACAGGGTAACTTAGAGCAATCAAAAGATGTTTTGGGATTGCTGCTAGCGGCTGTTGATGAAGACGGCAATAAGTTAAGTGAAGCACAGATAATCAACGAGGCATTACTACTACTGTTTGCTGGTCACGAGACGACAGCCTCTTTGCTAACTTGGGTAATATTTGAATTAGGTAATCACCCAGAGTGGCGAGAGCGACTGCGTGAAGAACAGTTAGCAGTTGTGGGAAATAATCCCCTGAGCTTGTCCCATCTCAAACAACTTCCACAGTTAACCAACGTACTAAAAGAAGCAGAAAGGCTCTATCCCCCAGTCTATGCCTATAATCGTGGCGTCCTCAAGGATATTGAGTATGCAGGCTATCGCATCCCAGCGGGTTGGTTTGTGACTATTTCGCCAATGTTGACTCACCGTCTACCAGAACTGTACACCGATCCCGATCGCTTCGACCCCGATCGCTTTGCACCACCTCGTGAAGAAAATAAAAAACATCCCTTGGCACTACTGGGTTTTGGTTATGGTTCGCACAGTTGTTTAGGCATGGAATTTGCTCAGATGGAAATGAAAATCGTGCTTTCTACAATGCTTCGCCATTACGACTGGACAGTAAAACCGGATTATTCTGCGATCGCTCCAGTTCGTCAGCCTTCTAAAGCTAAGGACACTCTACAAGCATATATTAAGCCTTTAGGTAGCAACCTAAATATTTAAAGTGACATAAAGTTCGATTTTGTACATAAACCAAAAGTTAAGCATAACTGCTACAACTTTCAAGCAGTGTTATACCGTTCAGTTTCTAGGGAATCCTATATCTGAAACTCTATAACACTTGTCAGTAAAGAGGTATGAAAATTACAGGAACAATCAGGGGTATTAGTATCAAACAAGGAAAAGTACCTTGTGGGTTTATTACTCCTGATACACTAATACCAGGTCATGAAGGCAATATACTTTTTTTTGCAGATAAGCTGATTGGGATCGCTATTGAAGATTTAGAAAGAGGCAACTTAGTAGAATTCAGTGTCAAAGAATGGAATAAAAAAGATGGTACTGTAGAAAAAATTGCTGATGAAGTACGTCTTTTGAATGAAAATACCCGATTAACAGGAGTTATTAACTGGCTAAATCAACAAGAAGGTAGAGGTTTTATTAGACCTGATATACCCTTAAAAAATCAAGATAAGGATTTGCTATTTTTTAAGCAAGATTTAGAGGAAATTACACTCGAAAATATTTCTAAAGGAGATAAAGTAGAATTTGTATTGGAAAATATAAATTATCCAAATGGAAGAGTTGTAAAAGCTGTTAAAAAAATTCGTTTAATTTTTCCAATTTCACCTAAACAAAAGGCATCTGGGAACAACAGAGCTATTTATAATAGTGATATTTTCAATGTCAAAGATGTCAAAGAAAAAATTAGTTCCTGCTTGGGTCATTGCATAAAGCTTTCAGATTCAGCAGAGTTTGAAGATTATGTATTTATGGTTCTCAGGCTTCTCGGTATTCACAACTTATATCAGTATGACAAAAAAAATCAAGCCGGGAGAGCGGATGGTTTCTTTATAATAGGAAGTCTTGCAGTGATGTATGATTGCACGCTTAGAAAAAATTTTGATGAACACAAAAAAGAGCAGATTGAAAACTATGTAAATAAATTAAAGAATTCTCAGATGACAATTGATGTAAGACTCACAAATGGTGGAGGAAGGAAAAAAACGATCCAAATTCAAGGTAAAAATCGTCAAGTATGGATAATTACCCAAGAAAATACTAGAGAATTATATGATGTTGATGGTATTCGTATTAAGGAAATTTCAGTGCAAGATTTAATTCAAATATTTAATAAAAGACTATATTCAGATGCATTTGAAGAAGATGAACTATCTGCACACCTTGCAGTGATTGATAAAACTTGATTTTACTCTTTTATGACACTTACTCTAATTTCTCTACTAAGCTAGAAGCTTATCTCCATAGATGGTCAACCTAGTACATTAACCAAGTGCTACGCTATAGTTAGCAAGATTGAGAGGCAACTATGACTGCCCTGATTCTGAACCTTAGCCCCACCATTGAATTAACAGATGAGCAGTTCTTCTAACTGTGTCAGAATAATCGAGATTTGCGACTTGAGCGCACGGCAGAGGGAGAATTAATTATCATGCCACCAACTGGATGGGAAAGCGGAAATCGGAATTCAAAACTAACAGCTCGGTTAGAGTTTGGCTAATTGACCCCCAGAACCAACAGGTGGAAATTTACCGAGGTAGAGCAGAAGGGAAGGCAGAAGGCATTCGCCTGGTGGCTGCGAATCTGCTCAAAAGCCAAATGTCTTTAGAGGAAGTGATAAAATTAACTGGGTTATCAATTGAAGATGTACAGTTGTTGCAAACAGAGATAAAAGGTGAGTCAAGATAATTGGTAATTAGTAATACTCGCCTTGGGCGAGAAGCAAGCTACGTAATTCGTAATTATTACCTCACGGATGAATCCGGGTGTCTCTGAATAAAAACGAGAGCGATGTCGTAGACATCGCTCAATTTCACTCATTTCAGAATATGGGTAACTTGTAACTATAATTTGATAAAAATTTACAGACAAAAACAAAAAATTAATATTGACTTAAGATTAAAAACACTGTCTGCAATAACCCTATGACAAAACCCAAAACACCGCCTAAAGTCACAATCGCTTGCAATTCATTTTTTACAATTCCCTCAATTGCAGCTTCTAAATCAGCCGGTGAAGTTGATTTTACCCGATCAACTATCACTTGATCTATCGACAAAATCGGAATCGCCTGCGCCACAATTACTTCTAAATCTTTTTCTAAATACTTATCTAAAAGTAGAGCCAACTCTTGACTCATGACTTCTAAAGAAGTACTGACAACAGGTGAAGTACTAAGACGATTCAGCAGGACTCCAGCAATATTTTCCCAATCAACAGAATCAGTTAATCCTTGTAAAAAATCGCTGCCACTGTTTTGCAGATAATGACGAACACTTTCGCGGGTGGTCTTTCTAAGTTGACGCACCGTACCCATTGGCAAGTTTTGTAATGATAAATTTTGCAGTAATTTTCTAATGCGATCGCGCATTTGTAAATCTTGAGTCAATTCCTGCAAGCGAGTATTAGTAGCCTCCTTTTCATCCAAGCAAAAAGTTCGTAACCGTGTAAGAGTATTACGTAAGCCAAACAAATTTGCTACTACCCAATAAGTACCACTGGTTTTTTCGCGGAAGCCTTCATCAATAATTTGAATCGTGCGATCTGTCAAAAAATCAACTATCGTCTGCCGCAGCACATCCGGCGGTAGAACTACTTGCAACAACCAATCAGCAAGCCGCGTGGCTTGTTCTTCACTCAATTGAAATTCCAGCAATATCTGGTCAAAAATTTGATTTATCTGCGCTTCCAAAAAGTCTTCACGTCGCGCCAAAACTTTGAGTAACCGTGGTAAGGATTCCCCTAGCAAATCCCGCAAAATTCCCGCCACAATTTTAGCACTTTTCTGGTTTTTATCTGTTTTGATTTGTTCGATCGCCAGCTGCAACAACCAGAGAATTCCTGCCTGCACGCGTTCTGTTTGCAACAATCGCCGCGCTAGATTTTGCAATTCTTGTGGTGTCAACAGTGACCCCATGATTGTTTTGGAAATGTTCAGAGCCAGACGTTCCTGGTTGCGGGGAATCAATCCAGGGGTGAAGGGTACTCTTCGTCCAGCAATATAAATTGCTCGGTAAGGACGGAACAACATTTTGATGGCTATATCATTTGTGAAATAACCAATGATTCCACCCAGTACCGGGGGAGACACATAAAGCCAAAGATGAGACCAGTCCACAGGATTTTGAATTTTGGATTTTGGATTTTGGATTCTAGATTAGAAATTAGGGATTGGGGATTGGTAATTGGCGGTTATTAGTTATGAGTTATTTTTCCACTAACTACTAACGATTTTCCATTAGCCATTGCCTATTCCGCAGTCCCCAATCCAAAAGACGTTCGCAGGCTCGCTCTAAGCGAACGCAAGAGCGTCTCTAAGAGTTGCCATGCCGTAGGCTTTACGCTACGCTATCCCAAATCTAAAATCTAAAATTTGCTGACTACCAGCACTCCCATCATACCGTTCACGATGGGGTAGTGTGTGGCAACAGCAAAACCAACTTGACGCGCTAACTCTATTTGCTCTTTGCCGATGGGAAAACGGTCTAAGCTGGGACTGATGTAAGCATATTCTTCTTTTAAACCTAAATAATTGGCAACTGGAACCACGAAACCGTCCAAATACCACTGCTGAAAGGTACGTAGCTGAAGATTACTCGGTCGATGAAAGTCTAAAATTGCGGCTTTAGCACCCGGCTTCAAAACACGGTATAACTCTTGGAGACTGCGGGGAATATCTTTAACATTTCTTAAACCATAGCCCATTGTTGCGGCATCAAATTGGTTGTCATCAAAGGGTAAATTTAGCACATCGGCTTCTACCCAGGTGATAGCAGGTTGAGGGTACTGTCTTTGGGAACGTAATGAAGCAGTTTCTAGCAGGTTTGGGGAAAAATCTACTCCGTACACCTGTCCTGTTGCTCCTACACGCCGTGCCAAACGTAAGGCTAAATCACCACTACCGCAACACAAATCTAATGTAGTATCACCTAATTTAGCTGCACTCCATTTAACTGCCATTTCCTTCCATATTCGATGCTGTCCCAGACTCAACCAGTCGTTCAACTGGTCATAAACTGGAGCAATACGGTTAAAAATGGACTGAATTTCGTTAGTCATTGGTCAAGAATCAAGGGTCAAGGGGAGCCAGTCATGTGCGGGGTTCCCTCCGTTGAGGGGAGTGGCGTTGAACTGGCGTTCAAAATTCAAGGGTCAAGAGTTCAACTTTGGACTCTTGACTATTGACTAAATTTTTGTTTTATGGTGGCGACTACTAGTAAGAGCGATCGCCAGCAGTTCGGCTGATAAATTAATTAGCATTAATTCATCTTCCCGCAAAGTACAGGGTTGTTTCCACTGTAATGACAATACACCCAAAAGTTCATTACGGTGGCTAATTGGGATAACTAAATGTGCTTGCACACCCGTGTTGTAGTAGTGAATAGCATCAACTAATTTAGTGTCTTTAGGTACATTTAAGGAAACTTGCATTTGTCCGGTGGCGATCGCTTCCCTTGTTAGTGGGTCATGAGATAGCCAATTCTCTATTGTACCTGTATCGCTGTAAGTTCCTTGAGTCGCAACCAGAGTATTTCCATCTGTAAGTTGTAGGATACAGCCTTCTGCTCCAAAAGTCTGACTCACAGCCCTAGCAATTGGAGCGAGAGTTTGCTCTAAGCTAGAAGCTGCTTGAGTTATCTGTACCAAAACACTCAGCAGCGCCATTTGAGCATGAGCACGGCGTAATTCTTCTGTACGTTGCTTGAGCAAGTCGTAAGTTTCTGCTGCCCTTTGCACCACTGCCTTCAGTTCCCCTGGGTCCCAAGGCTTGGTGATATATTTGTAGACTTGTCCGGCATTAATCGCCTCTACCAAGTCTTCAATATCAGTAAATCCAGTGAGAATTATCCTTACCGTATCGGGAAACTGAGGTACAGTCTTGCTGAGAAACTCAGTTCCTTTCATTTGTGGCATCCGTTGATCGGAGATAATCACCGCTACCTCCCCTTCTGTTGCCAAAACTTCTAAGGCGTTCACCCCACTATCAGCTTTCAGAACATTAAAGTCGCGTCGAAAGGTGCGATAAAGCAAATCGAGATTATCTGGCTCATCGTCAACTACCAGGATTTTGAGCTTTTTTGAGCGTTCGAGAGTCATCACTTGATATTGGACTTTATCAATTTCGAGACTGGCCTTATCCATAAGATATTTCCTTTAAATATTCACTATCTTGTTATATTCCATACCAAGTTTAGTCGAGAATAGCTCGAAATAATCAAGGGTTTTTACGGACTTGATTTGCATATTTAAATACGTTTATTATGAGTGCTACAGGGGATATTTACCTGCCAAAATATCTGAATTAGAAAAAATTTCATGAGAAAAATAACTAAATCAGCCTAAATATGGCGGTTTTCATGATGGATGAGGTAGTTTATGCACAGCTAACTGTGCTACCCGACAATCTGTATTTCACACATTTAAAGTCGAGATAAGTTTCTACAGATGAACTCAAGGCAGTAGGTCTGGGTAGTTCATAGATTAGAATAAGACTTGCTCATGAGGTATTAATTAACCTCTCAAGTTGAAGCTCGCACTCCGATTATGACTGATCTACCACCCAACGCTCAGAATCCCGAAGAAAATACTACCAACGATGTAGCACAAGAATTACTGCGAAGGCTGAGGCAAAAACAAGGCAACTGGGTGGAATGGGGAACGGCGATCGCCTCATTGCTAAAAACCGGTTACAATCCCCAAGACATTTTTGAGGCGACTGGATTTGAGCCGATTCAACAAAATCAGGTGGTTGTTGGTTCCCAAGTTTACAATTCTTTAGAAAACTCTGGAGTATCGGAAGAAACGCGATCGCACTACGCAACACGTGGTAGTGACGTTTTATACGAACTGCGTTTGCTTACCCAAGAAGAACGCGCCGCCGCCGCCGAACTGATCTTCGTCCACAAAATCGACGCCGATGAGGTGAAGGAAGTAGCAAAAGCAATTAAAGAGTTCTCTTATTTCCGCACTTTGCCAGAAGGGTTTTCTGCTCATCCAGGAGATGCTGTTGCTCACCAAGTTTGGAAACTGGCACGTCAAAATGCAGATTTACAACAGCGATCGCGCCTGATTGCCAAAGGTTTGCGTTTTGCTCACACGCCAGCAGCAAGGCAAAAAATCGAACAGCTACTGACTGATTTTACCAGCGTTCCCCAGCGTCCAGCGCCAATTTTACCCTTTTACCGCCTGGAATTTGAAGAACAATTACCCCGGATTTTGCCCGTGGTAGGCGAGTTGCCATTATCACGAGAAGACTTGCAAGCTGTGCCCATAGTCACAGAAATTGAACCATTTCGCCTAGTCAAGTTTTCTGGAGAGCAAGCTTGGGTACCCTTACCAGGTTGGCAAGTGCTGTTGGCGGCGGAAGATCCAGTAGTGATTTTAGCGAATAGCGATCGCTTCCCCATCCAAACCCAAACCCAAATAGGGCCCGTTGTAGTTGTGGTAGATCGTGCCCAACGACAATGGGATGCCTCCAGCTATTTTGTCGTTGAAAATGGTAGTGAATTAGATTTTCAGTGGTTTGAAACTGAGCCAGAAATTCCTCTACTAGGACAAATTATTATCATTGTGCGTCCTAAGAAAATTCTGGATGAAGAATTAACTAAGGATTCCTGGCAGATTGACGAATAAATTTAATTTTAGGCAGAGCTAACTGCGTGATCTGATCTGTTAAGACTGTCCAAACAGTAGATAGCAACTGGCGGCATTGGTTCAATTTTCTGTTTGGCCAATGCCGCCAGTTGCTTTAATTCTCTTAACATGAACTTGGCACTGGCTCCGCAATGCTTTGCCTAAACCTTTGATTTTTGGTTGATCTGTGTAAGAGACCATTTATAAAGTAAATCAAAAGTTAGGGTGTGTTACGGCTTTAGCCTAACGCAACGTGTTATATAGCAATCCGATTTGATTGCGTGAAAAAATCTGAGTATGTGTAGTATATGTAGGGAAGCCAGCCGTCTGGGCGGGTTTCCCGACTTGAGCGGACTGGCGTTGTGTTATCGCCGAGAGTACGGCACCTAGAATCAGAGGTGGTGCGTTAGCCTTTGGCATAACGCACCCTACGAATATTTCAAAAAGTAACGACCGTAACAAGAAAAACCCAAATTTTTTAAGCTGAAAGTGTATAGAGCACAAAATATATTTAAATTTTGTAATAACTTTTAATAGAACGCACTGGATCAAGAATCTTGATTTTTGAAAAAAACGCACTGGCTCCTCTACGGATATTTCAAAAATCAAATATTAGTTCTATATCATGAGAGCAAAATTCTTAATAAATTAAGCACTTTTTGGGAATTTTAGCTTTTCCAGTCTCTTCATATTTTATCACCACAATTATTGAGGAAAAAACAAATTCCTATTTTTTCGATTTAGTTTCATAACGAAACAAACGTAATGGATTTCCTATTGACAGGAATGACTCAAGGATTATTCAACATAGCCATTACTGGTTTGTAGCTGAACAAGGAGTTTTCCGAAAATGTCTCTCACGAAACGTTGTTTGGCCGAATTTATCGGTACATTCTGGCTTGTTTTAGGTGGCTGTGGTAGTGCTGTTCTAGCCGCCGCCTACACAGAAGATGCTGCAAAAATCAGCGAGAATACTTCTTTTCCATTGGGTATTGGATTAGTAGGTGTATCCCTGGCATTTGGGCTTACTGTCCTCACAGGGGCTTATGCTTTTGGTCATATTTCTGGTGGTCATTTCAACCCCGCTGTTTCGTTTGGACTATGGGCAGGTAAGCGCTTTCCGGGGTCTGACTTACTACCTTACATCCTCTCTCAAGTGATCGGCGCAGTTATTGCTGGGGGCATTATCTACCTGATTGCTAGCGGCAAAACTGGATTTACGCTGACTGGCTTCAACCCACTGGCTACCAACGGCTATGGTACTCATTCTCCAGGTGGTTATACGCTGTTTGCTTGCCTGATTACTGAAGTTGTGATGACTTTCATGTTTCTGCTGATTATTCTGGGTGTGACTGATAGCCGCGCTCCTCAAGGATTTGCACCTCTGACAATTGGTTTTGGACTCACCTTAATTCACCTAATCAGCATTCCTGTAACCAATACCTCGGTTAATCCTGCCCGTAGTACTGGAGTTGCTCTATTTGCAGGTGTAGAACTCTTTTCGCAAATCTGGCTGTTCTGGATAGCTCCTATCTTCGGGGCTATTTTAGCAGGATGGTTGTACGTAGCCATCTTTAGTGAATCAACTGTGGAAGAACGGTAAAATCTCAAAGAGCTAGTCTAAAAGTCATTTTCAACTGTACAAGTTAGCCCGGTATTTCTGGTTTTTATAGCAGTTCATCAAAACGGGCAATAGTTGGATCTGCATTGTGCCTATAATCAATCTTCAGGTGAGGCTGCGTAGGTGCAGCCCGCCGTAGGCATCGCTTGAGATTTCCTTTTTAAATTTCTTAACAATCCCGTGACTGAACAAATAACGCTTGGCTAATTTGTTTAGTCACAGCATTGACAGAATATTTAAATTTATTAAAATTCCCAGTGTCCAGAACCCCGACTTCTCAGAGAAGTCGGGGTTCTTACTTTTCACGAATGATTTAGGGTTGCTATATACACTCTCTATTTTAAAAAGTTTTAGATTACTATTTTAATAGTAAACAACCGATTTATTAATTATTCTACATTCTTAATCATTAGACTTATCTGCAAATTAACTAGTACAGCGGGCGTGTAAATCCACATACCATCTCAATTAACAAGACTTGTACAACACGGCGTAAATAGAGCAACCATTTAAAAACTCTAAAAAGTCTATTCCGTAATACTTTTGATTTTTGACTTTTGAACGCCAGTTGCTTCTCCTGTCGGAGACGCTGCGCGAACAAGTCGGCAGAGCCGGACGCCAGTCGCTCATGGGGGAAACCCCCTACAGCCCTTTGGGCATCCTACGGCAGGCGCTAGCCTCTCCCTTTGGGAGAAGACCGCGCTGGCTCCCCAACGCACTGGCTCCTTTTGACTTCCGCCTTGCGGTACTTGGGTCTTAACAAGGGGCAAAATATCCTTGTTAAAGTTAGGCAAACTTCCGCCGACTTGTACTAGTTAGTAATATTTTGAGCCGGAAGATCCCCCCAACCCCTTTTTAAGAGGGGCTTAAGATATATTTACAGAGAATCACCAAAGATTATTCATATCTGTGGCTTGGGAATTACATTCAACATCTATTTAAAATATAAAATTTGATATGTCAGACTCTAAATTTACTGCTTCTGTGGCTCAAGAATCACTCCATTCAGAATTATCTGAGCGATCGCCTCTTCTTAACCTGCGGGAGAAGATTCTAGCAATCCGTAACGGTCTGCGCCCTGGACAACAACAAATGGCTGACTGGCAATCTGGCCCCCTAGCTATTTCTGCCGTTCCTGGTGCAGGCAAATCCACTGGTATGGCGGCGGCGGCGGCGATCGCGATCGCCCGTCAATATGAACGTTCATCCTCCCGCCGTCACTTGGTGGTTGTCACCTTTACTCGCTCTGCTGCTGCCAATATTAAAGCGAAGATCCGCAAAGACTTAAAAGAATTATCCTTACCTCAGATGGGCTTTTTTGTCTATACCCTACATGGTCTAGCGTTGAATATTGCCAGTCGCCATTCAGATTTATCGGGTTTGCAGTTAGAAAATGTCACATTAATTACACCAACCCAAAGTCACCGCTTTATCCGCACAGCTGTAGAGCAATGGATTGCGAATAATCCAGGAATATATTTGCGGTTATTAGAAGGTCATCAATTTGACGGAGAAGAGACAGAAAGGTTGCGTCGCCAATCAGTGCTGCGCACAGAAGTATTACCGGAATTGGCTAATACGGTAATTCATGAAGCAAAAAGTTCTGGGATATCGCCAGAATTATTGCGGGAGTGGAGTAAACAAACCACAGACGAATATACAATTTTGAGCGTAGCGGCGGGATTGTATGAGCAATATCAAAACTTAATGCGATCGCGTGATTTCATCGACTACGACGATATGATTTTAGCTGCACTACGCGTTTTGGAAAACGACAGCGCCCGTCGCATCGAGCAAAACCAAGTATTCGCCGTCTTTGAAGACGAAGCCCAAGATTCTAGCCCCCTACAGACGCAGCTGTTAGAAATTTTGGCGAGTGATGGGGACAAGGGAGATAACTCCTCACTCCTCAGTACAGACGCGATTAATCGCGTCTCTCCTCACTCAGCACTCAACTTAGTGCGAGTTGGCGACCCCAACCAAGCGATTAACTCCACCTTCACCCCAGCCGATCCGATTTATTTTCGGCAATTTTGCGAAGAGTGCGATCGCATCAAACGATTAGCAACGATGGATCAAGCTGGACGCAGTACTAGAATTATCATTGAAGCTGCTAACTTTGCCCTCAAATGGATCAATAATCAGTGGTTAGCAACAACCAATAATAAACAGCAGACTACTGACAACCGACAAGTACCATTTCGCTTGCAGACAATTCACCCTGTTGAAGTTGGTGATCCACAAACTAACGCCAACCCAGCACCAACAGGACGAGGACTGGAACTTTATACCCCGCGTGACATTCATCACACGGCTGAATTGTTATCTCAAAGAGTGATCGAGTTATTTGGTGAAGATCCAACAAAAACTAGTGCAGCGATTTTAGTGCGAGAAAATCGCCAAGGAAGATGGTTAGCAGAGGCTCTGACACCTGTATGCAAAGAGCATAATATTATACTCTACGATGTGGGAGAACGCGATCGCCGTTCCCATGTTCCCCAAGAGATTTTAGCATTACTGCAATTTTGCGATCGCCCCCACTCCCCCGATTATCTCAAAGCCGCCTTAGAGGCATTAGTACAGCGCCAATTAATTCCTACCCAAGACCTCAACGCCCTTGCTAGTCTCCCAGAAGAATTTTTGTATCCTGGCCCCTTAGCAGCACCTCAGTCAGAAACAGTCCAAAAAGCCGCTCGTTTGTGTCGCAGTTTACTCCGCGCTCGCTTGGAATTGCCCCTGTACCAGCTAATTTCCTTTCTTGCCTTAACCTTAAATTATGACCAGGCAGAATTGGCAACTGCTGACAAACTCGCAGAACGGGTAAACCAGCAGATAGCTGGTAATAGTTCAATGGGGGGAATGCTGTCAGCTTTAAGTGAAATTGTCAGTTCCGAACGGTTTGAACCAGTGGAAACCGAGGATTCGGAAGAACGTTATACTCGTTGCGGTCAACTGACCATTATTACGATGCACAAAGCCAAAGGGCTGGATTGGGACTATGTGTTTCTTCCCTTTCTCCACGAAAACTTGATTCCTGGGAGATTTTGGGTTCCTCCTCAAAGCCAGTTCTTAGGGGATTTTACCTTATCAGAAGTAGCCCGCGCCCAAATTCGTGCTGCTCTCCACGGTGAATCTACCATACCAGATGTTACGCAAGCATGGGAACAAGCAAAGCATTTGAAAATATCTGAGGAGTACCGTTTACTCTACGTTGCCATGACACGAGCAAAGCGTCTGGTGTGGATGTCAGCGGCTCAGAAAGCCCCCTTTACTTGGAGTAAGCCGGACAATTTACAAGAACAAGCGCCTTGTCCGGTGTTTCCAGCATTAAAGCGCCAATTTCCTGAATGTGTGGCGAATTTAGCAGTAATGGCCAAACAAGCCTGATCAAAACTCTTAAGAAATTGAATGGAATCTACAGTTTCTAATACAGCGGGCGCATAAATCTAGCTACCATCTCAATTAACAAGACAATATGTAGGGTGTGTTATTGCCCTTGAGTACCAATACGCTTGGGTTAAGGTTAAAACTCTTTATCAAAGTCAATTTTTTGAACGAACCGCAGAGGTGCCGAGAACACAGAGAGAAGGAAAAAATGCTTAACTGAACTGTATTGCCTTGAGTACGGCACCAAAACCTTCGGGAGGTGTTACGCTTTGCTAACGCACCCTACGGATATTTCAAAAATAAAATATAAGTCGTATATATTTTTTCTAACAATAATTTAAATAATAAATATAGTGTTCAAAATGTCTATCCTCTGGCATGGGTTGTGAAAAAAGGAAGGTAAATTCCATCTCTGCTTAGTGAGAATGAAATTCCCCAATTTAAATCAGCGATGCAACGATATTAATAGTCATAGCCAAAATGGTGGTATTGAAAAAGAAGGATAATATGCTATGTAACAGAGTCAAGCGCCTCATATCGGGTGATGTAGTTTGCACATCTGAAACTTGACTAGTCATGCCAACTACAAATGAATAATATAAAAATTCCCAATAGTCTGGACAGTCGTTATTAGGAAAATCTAATCCTCTGATGATTTCTTGACTATTATTACGATTAATATATTTGTAATAGCTGTGTGCATATTGCACTGCAAACATCGTATGCACTAGTAACCAGGAACCGACAATGGTCATAATTGCAAGTATGACATGTATGGTGAGCAGAATTGTTGACAACCCTTTTTTATCAGTTAGTAATAAACCCAATAGCTAAAACACTGGCACAAGCCGCAGCTATCACCAGGATGAATATAGCCAAATGTCCTTCATATTCATTCTCAGCATAACGGCGAATTTTTTCTGGCGTAGCCTTGAGCATTTTCCACCACGTTACGGCTAAGAAAAAGTCTATACCGGAGTTCCAAGCGCAAAGAATGTGAGTGGGTAAGTGCAGCCAAGGCGGAAGGATTACTGAAATTAATACAGCGAGTCCGACAGCAATGATTAGTCGCGGTCGAGGGTCAAAGTTTTTAAATAAATTCAGGTTCATAAATATCTTGCACCAAGTAATAGAGATTAGAAATTGTACTTCAATTGCTAGCCTTTGGAGAACCCGAAGGAGTACAAGTCTATGAAGTCACCCAATACACTGACTCGGCTATGCAGAAGCGGCTTCCCTTAGTCCGTAGGGAAACAAGCTACGCGCAGCGTCAGCCAAAAAAGAAGGGTAGTCCGCCTAATGGTTAACGCTCTTTTATATCTCTGAGGAGAGAAAAATAAGATGCTGACCTTGAATCTTTTTCAAAGCCTCGCTTGATAACTGGAGTTTAGATTAGTCAGGAGTGCGAAACTAAATTTCCAAAAAATAAGGATACGGATTTAAGATGTTTCCGGGAACTAAAACCAAGGTTTTTAGGCTTTATAGAATCAACCTTCTGAGTTTCGCACTTTTGACTAGTCTAAACTCCAGAAGGTAGGCAGCAGTTAAAAATTTTCTGCCAAAGTTGGCGTACTGTGCATCAGTTCACTTGCTCAAATTTTGATGATGATCAACTGAATGGTTGGTCGTACCTTAATGTCCGACAGGAGGTGCAACTTCGATATTTATCTTCATTTTTATTTCCCGACCTGCAAAACTTTTTTGCCGCGCGCATTTGCCATCATTTTCTGGAATAAGACGAAGAACTCTAAGATTTAACTAAGAACTTATCATTCACTTGCTCAAGAGAACTTGTGGGTCTCCCGTAAACCAAGCGGTGTCAATGGTTAGCCGACAAATGCGCCAATCTTTTCCGTCACGAATTAGATCGACATCGTAACGGTTTTTCATCAGGCAATGCCGTGAGTGGTCATCTGGCGGCAGGTGCGTGGCTTCGACTAACGCCAGCATTTTGGCGGTATCTCCTTCAACACGAATGCGTGGGTTAGTCACCACGTGGGTCGTGGTATGCTGTCCCGCAACGCTGATAATGTGTTGGACGATGTTTTCGCCGCCAATGAGAAGCGGAGGAAGCTCAAGACCCAGCTTACGCGCGACGGCACTGAAATCCACGACGGCATTCTCAGAAAAGGCAGAAGCGAATAGGGCAGCGTCGTTGAGGTCAATGCCGGCACCGTAACGATAAAGTGTATCGGCAATCCCTAGATAGTCTTGTACCGAGTCGGGAATAGTAGTCGCAGCAAGATTTGGGTCTACTCCGGTAGTTAGATTTGTTTCTGGTGTGTTTATATTCTTTTCTGCAAATTGTTCATTCATAATATATTTCCTTTCTTTTATTTACCTTTTTCGAGATTGTCAGCGACGAAAAATTCATTCCCAAATGCTAATTTAATAGCTTGTTCAGAAGAATGGAAAATGGTCTAACCAGCCTTCAGACAGAATGCGTTTTACATCTAATGCAAATTCACCTTCAGGCGGCTCGTGAAATTCGTCCCAGTAATCGGAAAACTTGCATAAAATAGCAACGGCTGAACCTTCGTGAAGCACGTTGCATTATCAACCCTTTGTAGGTGTAGAAAAATCTTGAGCGTGAACCTGGGCGTAATACTCAGCAAACAATTCAAATGAAGTTGCAGGCTTGTGTAAGATATCTGTGATCAGCGTTGTCACCATTGAGCCTGCTCCAGCTTTCCAGCAGTCAAATAACTGCCCTTCCGCATCCAAATACCATTCGGGTTCTCCATTGGCGAGTCGAGCCGCTTTGAGGTCGGCAGGTGTGAGATTGACGTACTTAACTTCTTGGTTTAAGACTTTTGCAAAATAGTTCGCAACTTGATCAAATGAAACGGCTTCGGGGCCGGTCAGGTCGTAGGCTTGATTTTCGTGTCCTGAGTGACTCAGACAGACGGCTGCCACTGCTGCTACATCTCGCGCATCGACATGAGAGATTTTTGTGTCTCCGACTGAATTATAGAATGCGCCTTGAAGAGCCATCGTTTGAGCAAACCAGCGCATATTCTGCATCAACATATTCGGGCGTAAATGTGTCCATGCCATGCCTGATTCTTCCAAGTGTTCTTCAATTTGGCGATGCCACTGTTGAAATTTACTGGGTAATTCCCCAGCATGAAGCACAGAAACCTTTACAACATGGCGAACGCCTGCCCGTTTTGCTGCATCAATAAAATTGCATTCTAACTCAACTTGACGTGGCTCGTTGGGGGTAACCAGAAAAGCGGTTTCACAGCCTTGAAGGGCAGGGTCTAAAGTCTGTGGCTGTGAGAAATCACCTTGTGCCAGTTCGATCCCTTGCGCTTGAATAGCAGCTTTTTTCGGATCTCGCACCAGTCCTCGAATTACAACATCTCGGTTCAGCAGATGCTGAATGACTTCTCCCCCAATGTTCCCAGTCACACCAGTTACTAAAATCGTCATTGGCATTCTCCTAAAAGAAATAAAGCATTAGTACAATACCTATTTATTAGCAATTTTAAAAAGTGCGTCGTCACGCGTTAGTTTCGATTCCAACTTCTTGCGGTAAGTCTAATTGTTCATGTTTTTGAACGCAACCTGCTTGAACATCTTTAACGTACTTATTCCACTAAAGGTAAGCTTTTAAAAGCTCTCTCGCCAGGAATTTTTTACAATTAATCAATTTTAGAGTATCTGGTTCTCTAAAATAAAGTCAGTGGTGCAATTTTGTGAATTGCATCTGCACTCTGATTAGAAAGGCAATTAGGGGAATTAGGGCAAGGTACTAATTTACTGTTGTTAACATCTAAATTATTCCGACGTTTGCGAGTAAAAACCATAATTATGTCTTAGGGAAAGTAAATAAGTATACTCTCACACTTTGGTTTTAATCACTGTAATACTTTAGTACGATCGCATCTTCTGGCAAATGACAGATTCACTAAAATATCGGTGATGCATTCGCCTCTGGCGTTGGCGAAGCCATCGCTCTATGATCCGGTAAGTATGGTCTAGGCGAAGACAGATTATGACGCAAACAATTTCCATCAACGACTCTGGGCGCTTGCAACTCACACCGCTAGAAATCCCATCCCGTCTACTGTTAGGGCCTGGGCCCTCCAATGCCCATCCTACAGTTCTCCAGGCGATGAATACTTCACCCGTTGGGCATCTTGACCCAGTTTTTCTCGCACTCATGGATGAAATTCAGTCGTTGCTACGCTACGTATGGCAAACAGAAAACCCACTCACCATTGCAGTCAGCGGTACGGGAACAGCCGCAATGGAAGCAACCATCGCCAATGCCGTTGAACCCGGTGATGTGGTTTTAATTGGTGTAGCTGGTTACTTTGGTAATCGCCTCGTAGATATGGCTGGACGTTATGGTGCTGATGTGCGAACCATTACCAAACCTTGGGGACAAGTCTTCAACCTCGATGAACTCCAAACTGCCTTAAAAACTCACCGTCCAACTATTTTAGCTCTAGTTCATGCCGAAACCTCCACCGGCGCACGTCAACCGTTGGAAGGAGTCGCTGATTTGTGTGGTGAATTTGGCACTTTGTTATTAGTGGATTCAGTCACAAGTTTGGGTGGTGTTCCCTTGTTTTTGGATGCTTGGGGAGTTGACTTAGCTTATAGTTGTAGCCAAAAAGGGTTGGGTTGCCCGCCTGGTGCTTCGCCTTTTACAATGAGTCCGCGTGCAGTTGAAAAATTGCAACAGCGCCAAACTAAGGTTGCAAACTGGTATTTGGATATGTTGTTGCTGAGCAAGTATTGGGGCGCTGAACGCACCTATCACCATACAGCACCGATTAATTTATACTATGCATTGCGGGAAGCACTACGTTTGCTTGCAGAAGAGGGGTTAGCAAACTCCTGGCAGCGGCATCAAAAGAACGTAGAATATCTCTGGCAAGGGTTAGAGAACTTAGGACTGAGTATGCACGTTGAGCAAGAATATAGACTGCCAACGCTTACCACTGTCTGCATTCCAATAGGGGTAGATGGGAAAGCGATCGCCCGGCAGTTACTCAATGAACATAATATTGAAATTGGCGGTGGTCTTGGCGAACTAGCTGGTAAAGTTTGGCGCGTGGGATTGATGGGCTTTAATAGTCGTAAGGAAAGTGTTGACCAACTTTTAGCAGCACTACGGCAGGTTTTGCCTAAGTAGTTTTAGGTTAATTAGGTGTGTTAACAGTAGCTTAACGCACCTGATAAAAAAGGCATAGGCGTAGCCCACCGTAGGCATCGCGCTGTTCTTTAAATAATATTAAGAAAATCTAAATATTAAAAGATTATCCCTGTGAGGGGGATTGTTAATAAGAAAAAAATGTGGTTTTCTAAACATGTTAGTAAGGAATTAAACTAAGTAATCAAGAGAGTTAAAATGTTTCTGCAAAAAATTAAAACACTGCTTATAGCAGCAGCTATTTTGCCATGCTTTATCCAATCAGCATCAGCACATGTTGTCTGGTTTGATTACAAAAGCGGTGAATATAATATTTTGTTTGGACATCCAGAAGAGGGGCCAGAATCTTATGAACCCTCTAGATTTAAAGAGGCAATAGTTTATGATAGTGACAAACAAATACTTCCTTTTAATCTCAATGGAAAACAAGATGCTTTATCTCTGACTGCTGGTAAAAATATAGCAGCCATTCAAGGGTTTTTTGATAATGGCTATTTTGCCAGACTATCGAATAATGAATATCTCCGGATCACAGAACCGGAAATTAATAACTATGATAATGTTGGTCATTACCTGAAATACACTAAAGCTTTTTATGATTGGTCTGATGCTTTAGCTAAACCATTCAATTTGCCATTAGAAATTCTACCTCTAGAAAACCCTTTAGCTCTCATTCCAGGCGAAAGCTTACTAGTTCAGGTATTATCTAAAGGGCAACAAATTACTGATAATGTTACAGTAGAATATCTTGGTCAAGTAGTAGCAAAAAACCCAAATGGCACTTTTTCCATACCCATTGGTCAAAAAGGACTAGAGCAACCTATTGAAGCTAGCTACTCACTTCCATCTAACAGTAATCTGACTATTTCTTACGAAACTAGCTTGACAGCACAAAGCATCTCTGTCCCAGAACCTTCAGATTTATTAGGATTAGGTTTTCTTGGATTACTAATTCTATACAAAAAAAAGTTACTGCTGAATAAATAGCACAGTAATTCTATTATCATAAAAAGCAGGTATCTACAGCCTCTTTGTAGATTATAGTTTTGACTAAACCTGTGCCTCCCAATCTTAAAGACATCAGGCACTACAATCGTTACCAATTACAACAAGCAACCAAGCTAGCTACTATCTCAACTAATTCTTCTGGATCAATCGGTTTAGATACATGAGTGTCAAAGCCACCTTGCAAGGCACGGATACGAGCCTCACTATCAGTATATGCTGTTAAAGCAATAGCCGGTACTCGTCCACCATTCTTTGGTTTAAGCGCACGAAATTTGCGGATGAAAGTGTAACCATCCTCCCCAGGCAACCCAATATCAGAAATTAAAACATCGGGCTGCAATTCCGATAATACTTTGCGTGCCGCATCTGCTGATATTACTGATATAACTTTTGCTCCATCCATTTCCAACACAGTAGTGATGAAAAAGCGAGTATCATTATCATCCTCAACTACCAGAATATCTAAACCAGTAAGAGTTCCAGAAGGTTCCATAAATGACATTTTATTCTAACTTTCTGTAACGCATTCCCCACGACTTTAGTCGTGGACTTTTAGTAGAAAAAGAGAAATAGCAGTTTGGGTCTTGTACAGGTTCCGAAACACTATCCCCCGAACCTCTAGGTGCGGTTACGATTAATAGAGGATGGACTCATCCCCACACCCCAGAAACACATTGCTTTGCCAGTAGCAATCGACACTTCTGTAAGCTCAGTGATCATCTGCTTCTACCCACTACGAGACTACGCGACAGTCTCTTATCTACTGGTTAGCCGTTTCTATTGGGTAGTAGTGCTTTATCCGATTTCGACATCACATATATTATCTCATGATTTACCATAAGTAATTGAGCAGCGATTAAAATCGCCTGGGGTACGGCACGAAGATTATGGTTATTTTTATTACTACCAAAACTTACGCAACTGTCATAAGCGATCGCTATCTATACTGAACTAATATCCTTTTTTCATTTAGGAGATTGGGTTAAGATGGCATGGCAATACAAAGTCCGACTCGTTCAGATTTTGTGAAAAACATCGGGAGAATATATCTGTTGAGTATTTCTCACGAGCTTCACTGAGACAAAAAGCCAACAAACAGCAGAGGTAAGAGTATTAAAAGAGACACAATTAAAACGAGGGTTGCCGGCTCGATTTTAATGTGATTCTTCTGTGGTTCGGGCATTTGGCACTCTCTCGAACAATAAGTACATCAACTCAGCCTAAAGGATATTTACTTTTTTTCCAAGCCCAATGAGGTTTAGAAGTGTAAACTTTTTAGTTATTCCAGCCCATTCAATTTGCAGATTTTTGATTTTAGTAACTTTATACCCTTATTAGGTTATTTCTTCCAAGGTAGTTTAGTTCCCATTTCAGTCAATGCAGAAAAGATGAGATAGACAATAAGTAACCCAGCAGCTGCAAAGAAAGCCAGTAAATCGTTATCCATAAATGCTATTTGCTAAAACTTCGCTAATCATAACGGAATCACCTAATCTTTAACGTTTTTCTGAGCCTGCAATCTTTGGTCTTCCGGGTGCAAATTGTACCAGCCATACCAGTGATGAACTCCTAGCCAAACGGCTGAAAGCAAACCCGCTAGGCTGAGGGTGAGGCCGCTAAACGGTACTAATAATCCAAAGATGGGTAATACTGCTCCAGCAATAGTGCAGATAATCGCAGCCAGGGAAGCACTGCGACTGGCACCCAATCCCCATGTCAAAATCAGTAAGATGATAGAAATTAAAGTCCAAGCCAACTGAGCATTGATGACGCGAGCTAGATAGGTCAAAATCAACAGACAAGCAAAGAAAATACTACCAGCGATCGCTACATTTTTGAAACTCATTGACAGTGACAAATATAACAACAATATCCACCACAAAAATATTGCTGGTGCTAGTAATAAAAGACGCGGAATTACTCCCGTATGACGAATAGGTTCAGTGTTGGTAAACACTCCAAATGGATTTTTGACTGAAACATTATCGTCAAATTTCCAAGTAAATTGCGTACTGCGTCCGTCAGATTTAATCTCATCAGGTTCAATACCACTAGCAAAATTAGCCGGAGCAAAGTTAGCAATTGCGGTGAGGCGGAAGTTAGATAGCATCTGTCCCGCTGCACTATAAACCCAGCGAGGCCCACCTCTAGCTTGATAGGTGACTCGAAAGGTGGTTTCTTCGCCTGGTTGCAGTTGGAAGGGAAAACCATAGTCTCCCGGATTGGTTTGTTGTAACCTAGTACTGTCACGCTCGATTTTGTAGCTAGCAAGCAGTGTATAGCCGTTGGGTGGCGGTGCTTCAAAGAAAAAATTATTAATATCCTTAAGTTGGTTAACTACTTTATAATCGGCAGTATAATTTGCCCGATAAATTGAGCTGCGGCCTGGAACATCTACACTTTGGTCAAGCTTGACTTGAATTTGCGAACCAGCCAACGTCAAAAAGCGGTTGATCTCTCGTGTCTGGTTTACCTTAACTATTTTGCCATTGACTTGAGTGGTATAAGAGTATGGCTCTCGAATAGAGTAGCGCACTTGGGGCGCAAATTGTTCGAGCTTCTCACCTGCAACACTTTCAGCTACTTGAGCCACCTTTGCTTGTTCCCAGTAGTGGTAGCGATTGCTTAACCCTCTTTTGTCACTCTAGGCAGAAGAAAATTGGAAATAAGGGATATTG
>NZ_CALMFY010000105.1 GCF_937863485.1 uncultured Nostoc sp.
AATTTTAGCGATCGCACCTTTTTCACCCAACCTCACAAAATCGCGTTGCTCCCTCCTCTTGTCGGATTGGCTTTACTCTCTGACCAAGCTTTAGTAATGGCAGTGATTCGATATTTACCAAGTCCAGGAACTGACTCAAGTCTTTCTGGAGCGGTATCTAATACCAATAAAGTGTCATAGCCAAAGTAGTCAACAATAGTTTGGGCAGTTTTTTCCCAATTCCTCGAAAAAGTCGACTTTCTAAATACTGCTGGATTTCGACCAAGGTTAGTTCTGGAAGTTTATCGACTTGAGGGAACGAAATCATCACGCACACCATCCTCCCCGCAAGGCCAGCGTTCTTGCCTAATTAAATCGGCCATAACCTATACGATCGCATTTTTCAATAAAATAGCAACCACGAACAAAAATAAACATTGCCAATTGGCTGATTACCGTTATCTTAAGTTGTAACGGCGCAGGTAAACCAACTCACTTATGAGCCGAATCATCGCAGTCTTTAACCAGGCGGGAGGTGTTGCCAAAACCACCCTTACCCAAAACCTGGGCTACCACCTAGCACAACTGGGTCATCGCGTCCTGCTCATCGACATAGACCCCCAAGCCAGCTTAACCATTTTTATGGGCTTGGTTCCAAGAGAGATAGAGCGAACTGTCAACAATGCCATTGTGGATGAACACCCCCTGCCAATCCATGAGGGAATTCATGGTATGGATTTAGCCCCTGCCAATATCTCTCTGAGTACGGCAGAAATGCAATTGGTTAGTGCTTCCATGCGCGATTTCCGCCTGAAAGAAGCTATCGAACCAATTGAATCCGATTACGATTTTATCTTAATAGATTGCCCTCCCAGCTTAGGGCTACTCTCTTACATCTCCCTTGTAGCAGCTACTCATGTTCTCGTGCCCTTAGAAACCCATTTCAAAGCCTTTGAGGGAACAGGCGAACTCTTAAAAACGGTTGCTACAGTTCGCAATAAACCCAACCGCAAACTGCAAATAGCTGGATTCGTGCCAACAAAATACGATGCCCGTAACTCCCAGGACACTCGTACCCTAGCAGCCATCACCGAACAACTAGCAAGTGCTGGAACAGTCTTTGCCCCAATTCCTCGCTCTACTGCTTTTGTTGATGCATCAGAAGAACGAATGCCCCTTGCAGTTTACGATCCCAAACACCCATCTGTCCAAATCTTGAAAAAAATAGCCGTTAGCCTAGAATCCTTAAAATGAGACGCACTAAAACCACCCAACCACTCAAAAGCAAAATTGAAGTCCCTTGGGACACTACAGGCGTTATTAATGCCGATTCTGACCAGACCATCCCATTAGACCAGATTATTCTGCCAGCCACACAACCGCGCCGTTACTTTGATACGGAAGCATTAAAGCAGTTAACCGAATCCATAAAACAGCATGGCATCCTGCAACCGCTTTTAGTACGCCCCGTTGATGATGGAAAACACGAAGTAGTAGCAGGAGAGCGCCGCTATCGGGCTGCCTTAAGTATTGGGCTAAAAGTTGTCCCCGTCGTCATTAGAGAGTTAGACGACAACGCAGCTTTTCAATTTGCACTTATAGAAAACTTACTTCGAGAAGACCTGAATCCAGTTGAAGAAACTGAAGGTATCCTACAACTGCTAGCTCTCAAACTAGGTCGAAGTGTTGAAGAGATCCCGCCATTACTTTATCGTCTACAACGTCAACATCAAAAAGCATCTACAGTTACCCATAACGTTATGGGCGAACCCGTTGTTGATAGTGTTGAACCTACCCATAACGTTATGGGCGAAGTTGAAACTGAGTCCACTAATAACGTTATCAGCGACAATGAAGGCGATATTGGCTTATTTACCCATAACGTTATGGGCGAAACCGAAACAGATAATTCAGACCTCAATCAGGAGCCGCCATTAAACCCAGACCTCAAAATCGTTGAAGAGGTGTTTGATGGCTTGGGGTTAATGACCTGGGAATCTTTCGTTAAGAACCGTCTACCCTTGCTCAACCTCCCAGAAGATATCCTTGATGCGCTCAGGGAAGGAACACTTGAGTACACCAAAGCTAGAGCGATCGCCCAGATTCAGAAATTAGATGAGCGTGTTGAGTTTTTAGAACAAGCTATTGCCAACAACTGGTCTTTAAGCGAAATCAGACAGCGCATTAGTGAGAAGAAAGCCGCAGGATCTACCGAAAACACCGAGTCTAACGATTACAAAGAGCGTTTTACTGCTGCGACTACTAAACTAAGAAAGTTGCGTATTTGGTCAGACCCGAAGAAGCGTAAGCAAATAGAAAAACTACTTGCACAACTGGAGACGCTGACAAATATTGAGTAACCTGACATACCAAAACCAGGACGTAGAAGGCAAAATGCTCAAATATTTTTTATACTAAGCTTTAGTGCCTAAGATTCATGTTTTAAGTGACCATGCTAGAGTCAGAAAAACTTATCCAGATAGTACAAGCTTGGTTAGGCTATATCAGGTTAGAAGAACTGACTCAAGCTGAAGTCGAGCGTTCTTCAGATATTTATTCAAAAGTAGTAGATAAGGGAGTGCAGCTTGTTGGCAACAAGCTACTGTTAGATAGCGAAGTATTTACGCAATTCCAGCAGCAGCAGCAAGCAGCCAAAAGAGGTAATAAAAATGATGTTCAGATGGCTGTTGCTTTCCCACAAATCTATATAATCAACGGCAAGGGCAAAGACCAAAAGCTGAAATACTTGCCTCTGTTCACCATCGATATTTCACCCATCTTTAAAGGTAATTACCGCAAAACTGGCTGGGACTTGACCGAATACGAGTTTCAGCCAGTGGTTGTTAATTTGATGCGGCTGTACGGGCTAGAGGAGGAGCAAGCAGAATCACTGATTGTTGCTTCAGGAATTGGAAAATTTTTATCAGACACTTTTAAAGTCAGATTCCCAACGCTTCGAGACTTTCTTGAACTGGTGGACTTACCCGAAGTCAAGTACAAAACCTCTCGACAACCTTATTTGCTACGCTGCGACTTTACGCCCTATAACGCCCTCCTAAAGCAAGACCTGCAAGAAATACTCAAAGAACTTCAACAACCTGACTGTAATAGCGAATGGCTAACTGAAACTCACCCAGCCATGCAGTACTTATGGGGAGAGCCACAATTACCCAGACATGAGGTAATGTTCTGGGGCGCTTTCCCCTCCCATGCACCTGATGAATTTCAAGCGTCCGTCCTCAAACACGCCCAAGAGAACTTACTAACTGCTGTTTGTGGGCCTCCGGGAACTGGAAAAACAGAAGTGTTTCTGCACCTCATAGCACAGCAAGTAGTAAATCGGGCGTTACGGCTTGTTCGCGGTGAAGATGATGCAAATAATTTAATACTCAATGTCTGCACTAATAACAGTGCCATTAAAAAATTCCAACAACGACTGACAAAGCATTCTCCTGCTCAACAGTTTTATCTCCCTGGCGGCAACCAAACTATTATTCGTAAGTCAACTCTACCCAAACTGCAATCAAGCCTTGATTGGCTGCGTCAGACTGAATTTAATCAATCTGCTTGGGAGCAAGCCAAACTTGAATTGCTGCAAGCATCAAGTGAAATTCAGCAACTCCAAGAGCAAGACCGCTTTAATACTGCTCAAAAAGTCATTGACATTGAACGGCGATCGCAACTGGATGGAGAAATTCAATCACTCAATAACGAGATTGCTGTTACTGATTCCAAGTTACAAGCACTCCACCAACAGCTATCAAGTTTGTCTGATTACGCAAATTTTCCCATTGATGCTTACCAGCAGATACAAGAAGCTTTAACCCAGGCAGAACGAGAGCTACCAAAAGAGTCTGACTCCATCACCAAACGCGCCTTGAACTGGGTTAATGCTACTACGGATCAGCGAATTTTTAAGCGTCTAGCAAATAGGATAAACGCTGCTGTTTTAAACACCTTGGCGACAGGGCATCCCTTTCAGACCCCCCTTGACCGCCCTAGTTTAATCACAGCAGTGACCTCTGTTAACCAAAAAGTCTATTTTTCACAACAATGGCAGAATCTTCACCAAAAAGTCACTGAAATTCAAACCCAGCTAACAGCTTTAAATAAGGAACTAGAGTTAAAACTTTTCAGACATCAACAAATTCAGAAACAAATTGATAGTTACCCACAAGGGGATTTCTACAATCTTTTTTACCGCGACCACCACAAATTACAGGTAGAACTGTTTCAACGTGCCTGGGCGTTTCTATTGCAAGAAGTTCTCCGACGCAAGGAGAGCGTTATGAGGGCATTGTCAACTTACGGCAGCGTCTTGACGGGAGACGGAGAGGCATTGCTCAAACTGGAAAGTGATAGTGATGCTATCTTCCGTGACTTGAGTTTGATTTTCCCCGTTATTAGCTCCAGCCTGCAATCAATACGCAATATGCTGCCAATCATCCAGACCAATAGCGTAAAGCTGGCATTGGTGGATGAAGCGGGAACAACTCTTGTACATCAATTATTTCCCTTGCTGGTGCGATCGCAACGGGCAGTAGTGGCTGGCGACCCCCAACAAATTGAGCCAATCGTTAACATGAGCGACGATACCATCAAACAATATCTGAAAACTGCCTTTCTGGATCGGGGCATGGGGAATGAAGACTATTATCGCTATGCCCCCACTGCCAAATATACAGCTACGGCTTATCATCGCGCTGCTGGCTCTAGTGGCGCAGAAGGCGACTTAGGCAATGGCATTATTCTCTCTAATCATTACCGTTGCGCCCCGCCCGTTATCCAGTTTTGCAGTCCTAACTATCCCGGTGGTCTGCAAATCCTTTCAGGTGATCAGCAGACTGCAACGGTCAAGCATCTGCTGGCTTACCACGTTGAAGGAAGCCACACCCATAATACCAATCCAGAAGAAATCGATGCCGTAGAAACTGCGATCGCGTCCTTGCTGAAGCATGGCTATTCTATTGGCTCGGATGACAACTCTAAGACAATTGGGGTGATGTCGCCGTTTTCGCAGCAAGCCAACGCGCTGAGGTATCGACTCTCTAACCGTTGGCGAAACTTTTCTTGGGATGATATTGGCACAGTTCACACCTTCCAGGGAGGAGAGAAAGCAGCTATTATCTTTTCTCCTTACCAGTGCCACCAAGAGCATAGTTTTTGGTTCCTTAATCGTAAACCTAATTTGCTGAATACAGCCGTTAGTAGGGCAAGGGAATTGTTTATTTTGGTGGGCAATCTCAGGGAACTAGAATTAGCTGGCGGTGAAACCAAGCGGTTAGTTGAACATATTCGGCAACATGGAGAAATTCGCACTTAAGTGAGGCTAAAATGTCTTCATTATTTCTGGTTGACCTACAGAAAAATCAGCTTCACAGGCTTACATCGCACATTATTGGTTGCGAAAGCTAAGATGAAGGGTGAATCATTGACAGTTATGCAAGGAAAATCTCGTGAATCCTGTACCTTCATATCAAATTATTGAGTTTTTGGAGTGGCTCAATTCTCAACGAGAGTATTCTATAAATGAGGAGTTTAATCGAGAAGAACTTTCAGAATTAGCACTCAGTTTTCTAGAGGAAAAGCAGCAACAATCAGTTTTCGATCGCCCACGTCGGTCTTCTTTTCAATCAGCAGAAAGAGATACTGAACCTATCGACTTTAACATGCTTTCAATAAATGCAGAGGCATATCGCCTAGCAAACTCTCTCAAAATGCTAATTGATGGTAGATTTGATTCGGCTATAGCCTCTAATCATGAACTTGCCCAGCGTCTTATGAAAGCCTTGGGCGGCACTTCAACGGATATAGTTCAGTCACTAGAATTTTTGAAGTGGTTGGAAAGAAACTATCCAAAACTTAATATCGCAGGTAGCATCCCTAGTGAAAAAACTACTGAACTTGTTCATTTATTTTGTGAACAAGTCGGCTATAGTAATGGCGTTAGTTTTTCTAGGCAAGTCAGGAATTGGCTGCGCGGTGAGGAATTATCATCAAGACTTCTGAGAAGATTGAATATCTTTCTGAGTAGAAGTCGTAATAAAGATTATATTAATACGGGGAGAAAAACTTTTAATCGCTACAATACTGTCAAATTACATGGAATATTTCTGTTTCTATCCTCTGGAGATTTCCCAACGTTTATAGAAGAGCATTGGGAAGATTTGAATTATTTAACAGGTAATCATATAGATATTTACTACAGTCAGGAAGATTTAAAGAATCGTGTCTCCGGGCATCGAATTTTGTCAAGTTTTAAGAGTTTAAATATTGAGGTTAGTTCTTTGCCTGCCCTAGTAGTTTGGCAAGACAGCTTAGAGGATGCAAAAACTATAACCTTAGATAAATTGCCTCATGAAGAAATTGTTAAAGCTCTACAACATTTTGTACAGGCTGTTAAAGATGGAAAGGCTATTGAAGAGGTAATAAAGAGTTCAAATTTCTGGATAGAGCAACGTTTAACGGAACTCGGAATTGTAGTAAAGCAGCGAGGAACTATTATGGTTGGAGAAGGTAGTACATACAATGATCTTAAAGGAGCCAATGTCCTTAACTTCGCTAACGAAGTTAAGGACAATGCAGGTCAACAAGCAAACCAGAATAGGTCATAGCGATTTGGTAAGAAACTATAATTGCAGGTCGTTACAGTTATGCTGCTGGTAAAACAAACACACTTAACTACCTGGTTGTAGCCAACCTTTAATAGCCGCTTTTGCAACTTTAAGATACTTATTTTCTAAGATAAACTCGTCTATTGCTGTTTCACCGCTCGCCTGCAATGCGCCAACAACACGACGCTTGAAGCTAGGAGTAGTTTCGTCATTAACGTAAGCAACTTTCTCAGCCTCAGTAGCAGTAGGGTTGGTTTGCTCTAACTGTTTGAGGAGTTTTTGGATTTCAGTAGCAGCTTCAGTAATAGTTCGCTTTTGTTCTGATATGTGGATGTGTTGGTTTGCTTGTTGTCGTGCATTATCTTGAACTTGATTAGCAAAATTAGCAATATTTGCTTCACGTAAATCATTATTATAAGAATCTGACATAATATCCCCTTCTTTAGTAATATTAAGTTTAAGTTTAGAGTTCGTTATCTTAATACTTCTTAATGCCGCTGTATCTAAATTACCAAATAGTGGCTTTTCATCAATCATTTTAATTCCTTTACTTGTAATACTCACATATCTAAAATATAGTTCCCCTGAATATTTTTTAATTTCAACTTCTTTTTCCTCTTCCATAGGAAGAACGACTCGCACTACATCTGTAACATTAATATTGAGGCTTTTAGCTAGAAATTCTGGTGTAACATCAAAACAATTATACCGTTCAGGATGTATAGTATGGTACTGATACAAAATTGATAATACTGCTTGTCTTAATTCGCGATCAGTTGCTGTCTCTGAATTAAACTTTGGAATTGAAATAGATTCTTCAGTGGATAAATTAAGATGTATTGGTTGAAATGCAGGACAGTTATCTGAACACTTCTTTTTATAATCATATTTATTTTGAAAATCTATCATCTGACACTTAGCTTCCCAGGAATTTCCAATAATTACTTCTTCTGGATCTCCTTCAAAAGTCGATGTAATAGTAAATAAATGTAATTTTAGTGGAATTAAATTTTTACAATTTACTTTTTGAATAATTTCAGGAATTGGACAATCATTACAGGCATCTGCTGAAGTCGAGGATGTATATTTTGCCTCTCTAACTTTAGCTATTTCGCATTCTAGTTGTCCTTGATTAAGCTTTTTATAAGGGCATAGTTGCAACATTAGTACGAGTTTACAAGTTAATTATGGGACTGAGCTTAACATAACTCCTGCATCACCTAAAAATAGGTTATATTTTATACAATTATTATATCCATTGTTTAACTAAAACCTTTCCAGAACTCCTATCAGGGCTAACGTGCAGATATTTACTCGTAGTATCCAAACTTGTATGCCCAAGAGTCGCCTGAACCAAATGCACCGGAACACCTTCATCTAATGCGTGGGTAGCATGACTGTGCCTAAACCAGTGGGCTGAAACATTCATGGCATTCTCCAATTCCGCCGCCGCTGACCGTTTCACCACCCGGTCAATATGAGAAGGAGCCAAGGGTCTACCCGTAGCACTTGCAAACACAGGTGCATCCTTTAACGCTTCACCGCGCAGTGACATTAATTCCAGCCATAGCTCCCCGACATTTTTTAAATAATTATGGGACACTCCTAACTGGATAATTAAGCTGTGTTAGGGTGTGAGAAATGATTCCAGAATTTGACGAAAGTGGTATTTTACCACCAGGGGTGCATTGGGCAGAATGGTCAGAATTTCAAGAAATATTTGGTATAAATTTGACTAGACAGCGCATGATAGACGGTCTGGAACTGGCAATGACGCAACTAAAAGCAGCTGGCTGTAGCACTATTTATATTGATGGTAGTTTCGTTACCAGTAAACAAAAACCTGGAGACTTCGATGCCTGTTGGGAGGACAGCGGAGTTGATATAAAGTACCTAGAATCTATTGCTCCTACTTTATTTAATTTTGCGCTGCGCCGTGCCGAACAAAAAATCAAGTACAAGGGCGAAATCTTTCCCTCAAATTATCCAGCTAATGATTCCGGTACAGCCTACATAGATTTCTTTCAATTTGATACCATCACGAATACGCGCAAAGGAATTATTGCTATAGATTTACAAAGGTGGAAACCATGATGATCAAGAACGAGCAACAGTATCAACATTCCTTAGATTGGTTGCAACGCTTTGAACAGTCTATAACGTCATTGGATAGCAATGAACACTTGAAAGCAGAACCAGAGCGATGGAAGCTTCACCGAGACTCATATCAAAGTCAAGTTGACGAGTTAAAGTCAGAAATCACGGAATATGAAAGACTTATTAATTGCGACACTAGCAAGCCTTTAAAAATTAAAGTTGATTCTTTAAATAAGCTGCCAAATGCTTTGATTAAAGCTCGGATAGCAGCCCAAATTAGTCAGCAAGAACTTGCTCATCTATTAGGAATTGATGAACAAAGAGTGAAAGAGTATGAGGATACAGATTATCAATGTGCCAGTTTTGTAGAAATTCTCGAAGTCAGCACCGCTTTGGGTGTGGAATTTGAAACTGCAACTGTGCAAGTAGATTTTGCAGAAATAGAAGCAGTTCAAAAAAGTGTGGGTAAATGGCGAAAAGAAAAACTGAATATTAAAACTAGAGCCTCATAAGTATGACACCTTAGATATTACTCTACATCTTGCTACAATGTTTCATTAATCTGTAACTAAATCTCTCCTAACGTCCATTTTTAGCATTCAGCTAACAAAAATTATGCAGTGCATTATATGTAAAAAAGATAAGCCTCACGACAAATTTACTGAAGAACATATATTTCCTGACAGTATCGGAGGAAACATCATATTAGATTGTGTCTGTAAAGAATGTAATGATTTCCTCGGTCATTCAGTAGACTCAAATCTTGTTAACCATGTATTTGTTCAATTTAATCGTCTTGCCTTGAAGATAGCTGGTAAATCGGGAAAGATACCAAATCCATTAGCGGAAGGATATATTAATGATAGCCAGGAGAAAATTCAATATATATTTAATAATTCTGGGATACCTAAAGAACTAAGAATATTTCCAAAAATCCAGATTTTTTCTGGAGATAACGGAATATTAGAAATCCAAATTGATGCTGACGTAAAAGATAGAGATAAGTTAACATCCATTATTAATAAAAAATTAAAAAGATTAGGCTTAGATGATCTATCTAAGGAAGAAAAACAAAAAATTGAAAATGCTCAACCCCTCCCTGGCGAACGACCTCTAATTCGTAAAACTCTTGCTATAGACATATTCCGTTATAAACGAGCAATTATAAAAATTGCATATGAATTAGCTTATTACTGGCTTGGAGCTACTTATCTCAATGATGAAATTGGAGAGTTATTAAGGTTGAGTATCATGGATAATTCTCTAGAAGGACTTTGGTTAAAGAAATATCCAATTGATGCTAATATTGACTTGATTGGAGAAAAAACAATTTTCCCGTATTGGACAGATGAGAAAGACCATCATATTGGTCTAATACAAAGATTGGATAGTAACCTAATATGCTGTATAAAAATATTTAATATATTTCAAGGAATAATTATTATTAGTAAAAACGCACATTTATATCCCACTTTTATAGATAAATTTATAGCTATTAATGCACAAACACAAGAATCACGGGAATCAGACCTGGAAACAGAATTATTAAAAATTACAGAGTCAATTATTACACATTCGGGAATAGAATTTTAAATTTAGAAAAATCAATAAAATCAAATTTATGGTAATTAATAACCATAAAAAAGACTGATTGGTGATAGGGTATAGCAACATTTTGCTGTCGTCATAACTGACTTTTTACATTTCCTCTAACAGGCGCTATAACCAATTCAATCCAACCCATCCATCAATAGCTCAGACATCTCCAGTTGATCACGATTGCGGTTGTCATCGTAAATCTGAAGCGTGTTTAATTTAGCGTGTCTACTGAGTTTCTGGGCTTTCCGCACATTGCCATCAGTTTTTTCCAGTACAGCTGTGATGGCACTGTGGCGGCAACGATGCGGACTCATGTGCTTTTCAACACCAGCCCGTTTAAACAATCGCTTGACTATTTTATAAATGCCATCCCCAGTTAACCTGTTACCATAATTTTGAAAGTCAACCGAGGTAAATAACGCGCGGGACAAAGACATTTCACCACCACGGGCAATCAGCCAGTCAGTAATCGCTATCACAGTGACTTTTGGCAGATTGATTGTCACTCGTACTTGCTTGCCCTTCCCAAAAATTGATAGCGTTCCTCTAGATGCGTCAAAATGTCTCATGTCCAAGGTGCTAATCTCATTTCTCCTCAAAGCATTGCCCCACAGTAGGAGCAGCAAAGCATAGTCCCGTTTCCCCGCTAAAGTCGAGCGATCGCACTCCTTAATGACTGTCAAAAATTCCTCGCCTGTACAACCGCTAGTGTCGCGGTAGGACTGCACTGGAATACTGTCCACATCTACAGCATAGTTGCACACACCCAGCTTTCGGCCAAAAGCAACTAGAGATTTAATTGCAGCCAGTCGGCGGTTAATCGTGTTAGGTGCTAACCCAGCTTCATTGAGTATGGCTCTGTACTTAGTCACTACCAGCGTTGCTTTGTGACCTGACAAGTGTAAAAACTCCAAAATAGAATCCCGGTTAGGGCGCTGGCCCGTCATGCGAGTGAAAAAATCTGTAATATCTTTGCGGTAAGCCCGACGGGTTCCCTCACTGTTTTTGGATTTAAGCAGTTCCTCCAACACGTCGGGAGGAGAGTCAATGGAGCCAGCAAAGTATGCCTCAATTTTCGCATTGAGGGCATTTTCTAATTTTTGGACTACAACTAACTCAACGGTTTCTGTATCTTTGCTCATGACCCCACCCTAGATGCGGTATTGAGAATGGCACTTTCCAATACCTAAACCATTATCCAGCTGCATGGGCCTAGATGTTCTGGTTTTTGCTATGAGGAGGGGACACAAATCAGTGATACATCTTCAATCATTGAGTAATCGCACAAATTTCAAAAACTTAACTGTTGGTGCAGTCCGAATCCTAAATACTCTAGCCAGATAATAGCGATCGCTGTTCGTAGAAAAAGCCCACTCTGAGCTACCTACGTAAAAGGGAATCCTATCGGCGCTGGACTCTTGAGTTGAAGTCGCTTTTGCGTCGATATAGATATCTTCTTCTCCGTTGCTGCCTGTAACAACAAAGTCGTATGGGCCAAATTGCTCACAATCTTTATTGAGCCAGCGCACACGCTCTTCACCAAATTTCTTAACCAGCTTCTGGTAAACAAACTCTTCTCCCTTTCGGCCAATAGCCGCCATATCATCTTTGTCGATAGTAATTTCAGGCATATCCCGCACTTGACCGGTGCTGGTACTCAAAAAGATAGATGCCACTGTCTCATAAACCCCTAACTCTTGTAAGGCAATAATCAACTCTGAAGTTGCACCAGAATCAGCAGAGTCTTGTAGAAGTTTCGATAGATGTTTCAATGCGTCGAACTTGTCTTTATTTTCTACCAACTCACTAATTTCTTTAAAGGATACTTCCTCAGTCAAAATCCTAAATGCCTGAAATTCTTGCTGGTTATCTATAATTTCCTTCAAGTCTTGTGAGGATATCTGTCCTCTCAGAACCTGAAACTCTTTAAATTGTGCTGGATTGTCAGCAAAGTCAGCTAAGTCTTTTTCTGATAGATCAGGATTCTCTGCCAATTTTACTAGAGTCGGTAGTTTCTCTCGATGGCTAAGAATAGCGAAAACTTCCCCACTTACATTGTTGTCATTCAATGTCTTCAGTAATAGTTGCGCTCGATTGGTATAGAAGTAAATAAATAGCCTTTCAATTTCCCTATCGCCTCGCTGATTGTCAAACCATTCAAGCATCCGGGTGATTACTTCGATAAACCTTGAATCTCCTGCTTTACCAGTTCGTTCCCATTGTTGAATTTCTCGATCAATTTCTGTAGCAATGTCTTCGAGAGTTTTCGTCTCTTCCGTCTCAAACAATTCTCCAATCTTTATCAAACTTTTATGAAGCAGAAAGTCATTCCATTGGTTAGAAGTAAGAATCTCACAAACTACTTTTAATGGGAGCATCCCAATTGTGCAAAAATAAAGAAAGGAAAATCATTCGCGAGATTTCA
>NZ_CALMFY010000106.1 GCF_937863485.1 uncultured Nostoc sp.
CTTACTTATCCTGACTGATTTTCGTCCTCTTTGCAAAAAACTGGGATGCTCCCAAGTATAAGTGTGCTAAACCGTAGTCTGCGCCATACTAATGTAGTAGTTAGCTGCTTTAGTAATTTTATACTCATGACACTCTTCTCCTACTGCCTACGTTACGATGATGGCTCGGCTCCTAACCCATTCTGGGAAGTTTGCACTCTCGCAATTTGCAAGCCTGTTATCCGACGAGTAGCAAGCATTGGAGATTGGGTTGTAGGACTTGGTTCTACACAGTCACCAATTGGGAATATTGCTGATTACGTTGTGTATGCGATGCAGGTAACGGACAAGATGACATTGCAAGAATACGACGAGTTTTGCCGAGTTCATAGTCCTCACAAAATTCCAAAGTGGGAGAGCGAGAAGTTCGAGTATCGTGTTGGCGATTGCATCTACGATTACAGCCAAGCAGAACAAATAGTATTGCGTTCAAGTGTTCATGGCAAGAGTAATCAACAAACAGATTTAGGCGGTATCAGTGTTTTAATGTCGCGGCACTTCTACTACTTCGGTGACAAGGCTGTTCATTTGCCTGCTTCGCTCACTCCACTTGTTCATAAAAACCAAGGACACAAATCGACAGCAAATCACCTATACGTAAAGCCATTTGTAACTTGGATCGATAATTTAGGGTACACGCCTAACCAAGTATATGGTGAACCCCAACTAAAAAAGGAATTTATCTTCAACCCAGATATTAACGGTTGCTGTGCCCGATGCAATTTGCAAGATGACGATGCTGATCAGAGGAGTAATTGCTAGATTACTTTTGTAAGATATCTAGTACAGCACTGCATTGGGCGAAAATATGATAAATGTCGTTGAAAGCAGAGGAGGTAACTGTTGATGAGTAAAGCAACACTCTACAATCAGGACTTTCTACTGTGGACACAACAACAGGCTGAGTGCCTGAAGAAAGGACGCTGGGCTGAGTTAGACGTTGAACATTTGGTAGAGGAACTAGAGGCTTTGGGTCGGAGTGAACAAAAGGAACTTGGAAGTTATTTGCAGGTGCTTTTAATGCACTTACTCAAATGCCAATATCAACCAGAGCGAAAAACCAAAAGTTGGGTTAACACAATCTCTAACAGCCGAAACCAAATTCAAGATTGCTTGGAAGATACTCCCAGTTTGCAGCGCTTTCTTGAGGATTGGGAGTGGATAGAGAAATATTATCGCCGTGCCCGTCGAGACGCAGCCAAGGAGACTCAAATGCCAATAGAAACTTTTCCCCTTAAGTGTCCTTTTACTATGGAACAAGTTCTTAATCCTGACTTCCTCTAAGTTAGACTGCTGATCCTAAGCAATATGAATGATATCATGTCCGTTGCTGAATCAGAGTATGAATTGGCATTTTTCGATATGACTAAACAACGGTTCTTTGCGTCTTTGCGTGAGACTAATTCATACTTTCAATCAGCAACGCCATATCATGTCCGGCTAATCACAAATCAATTAAAATTTCTTTGCGTAAGAGCGTCCCCGTGTCTTTGCGTCAGCCTAAATAATAAGTCTTTTACCGGACATGATATGAGTGGTACAAAGAAGACCTCGCCTCCACGCAAACCAGCATCATAAATACCTGAATCAAATCCTATATCTAATTTTTTTGCTATGGTGATCCCAAAGGAATTATTAAGTACTTACGAGGTGTCAATCAAGTAACTAGTTAATTAGCTTGTATATTAAACTACAAATACACATAAATATATTCTCTAGAAAGTGGATCTATTTTGTTACTGATTGGGTTGGGCAATACGCATTTCGCTCTCTTCCAATGTTTGTAACAATAGACTCCTTGCCTGCAATTGCCAACCCCATTTCTGAATTCTGTAAGCTAATACAGTCCCCACTACAGACGCTAACAAGCCTATAGGTTGATTTAAAGAAATTCCCAGCAACAAACCCAATCCAGCAATTCCCCAAAATGGTAAAGCTACTGCTTGCCTTTGTTCTTCCACAACTTGGGTAATTATATTAGATTTTATAGTAGCAAGTAATGCCTCTTTGACTTGCTGCTGTTCTGTTGCTGATACTGTTAAACCTATTTGACGGCGCAGTTTTTCAATTTTACGGGCATCAGTGCTGTACTCAGTTAGCTCATCTTCTGCCATTTTCAGCAGTCGTTCTAGTTGCACCATTGTGGATTGCTTCAGGTATTCAGATATAGCCATTATCTCTAATAATTGTTATTTCTAGACTATAGTTTGCAATTTAATTGCACAATCCAAAATCACCTCGCTGGCTGCAAAATCTAAAATTGAAGATAGGAAAAATATACTAGTACACCACGGCGGAAATAGAGCAACCATTTAAAATCCCTAAAAAACCCATTCCGTAATACTTTTGACTTTTGACTTTTGACTTTTGACTTCCGCCTTGCGGTACTAGTGGTTAGGCACTGATCAAATTGAGTATAAACTTAAAAGGTAATTTTTATGACTACTGTATCTAAAAGCACTTTATCTGTATCTGCAAAAGAGCGATCGCTAATTCTGTGGTTTGATGAAGTTGGTATTGCTGATATCCCTGTAGTTGGTGGTAAAAATGCCTCACTGGGGGAAATGATTCAACAGCTAACGCCCAAAGGTATTAACGTTCCCACTGGATTCGCCACAACTGCTTATGCTTATCGTCATTTCATCCAATCAGCAGGGTTAGAAGCAAAGTTACGCCAACTCTTTGCTGACTTGGATGTTGAGGATGTGAAAAATTTACGAGAACGGGGGAAAAAAGCGCGATCGCTATTAATCCATACCCCATTTCCTGTAGAATTGCGAGATGCGATCGCTAAAGCTTATCAGAGTCTTAGTGAACGATACAACGCAGAGACAGATGTTGCAGTCCGTTCCAGCGCCACCGCCGAAGACCTCCCCGATGCTAGTTTTGCAGGACAGCAGGAAACTTACCTTAACGTTGTCGGTGCTGAAGGAGTTTTAGCAGCTTGTCATAAATGCTTTGCTTCCCTATTTACCGATCGCGCCATTTCTTATCGCCACACCAAGGGATTTGACCACTTTAGCATTGCTCTAGCTGTGGGCGTGCAAAAAATGGTGCGCTCTGACTTAGCAACCTCTGGGGTGATGTTCTCCATTGACACAGAAACCGGTTTTAAGGATGCGGCACTGATTACAGCCGCCTACGGTTTAGGGGAAAATGTTGTTCAAGGGTCTGTAAATCCTGATGAATACTATGTTTTTAAACCAACTTTAAAAGCTGGTTTCCGCCCAATTATCGATAAAAAATTGGGCAGTAAAGAACTGAAAATGATTTATGATGACGGCTCAAAATTCACGAAAAATGTTTCTGTTTCGACCAGCGAAAGAGGCAAATTCGCCCTAAGTGATGAAGAGATTTTACAACTAGCAAATTGGGCGTGTTTAATTGAAGACCATTATTCCCATGTCCACGGCATTTTCACTCCAATGGATATCGAGTGGGCAAAAGATGGAATTACTAACCAACTTTTTATTGTGCAAGCGCGTCCTGAAACCGTCCAGTCGCAGAAGACGGGAAATGTGTTGCGGAGTTATCGGTTGGTATTGGGGGATAGGGAATGGGGAATAGGGAATGGGGAAAAATCTTCCCTCCCTGATTCCCAATCCCCAATCCCTCTTGTTACGGGACGGGCGATTGGGGAAGCTATTAATCAAGGGAAAGTACGCCTAATTTTAGATGTTCAGAAACTCGAACAGTTCAAACCTGGGGAAGTTTTAGTGACAGAAAGAACTGATCCCGATTGGGAACCGATTATGAAACGCGCCAGTGCAATTGTCACCAATTCTGGTGGCCGCACATGTCATGCAGCGATCATTGCGCGAGAATTGGGTGTACCTGCGATCGTGGGATGCGGCAATGCTACAGAAATTTTGAAACCTGGTCAAGAGGTAACAATTTCTTGCGCTGAAGGGGAAGAAGGAAAAGTTTATGCAGGCTTATTACCTTTTGAAGTGAAAGAAGTTCCTTTAGAGAACTTACCCCGCACCCGCACTCAAATTTTAATGAATGTTGGTAATCCCCAAGAAGCATTAAGTTTATCGGCAATTCCTAACGATGGAGTCGGTTTAGCGCGGACAGAATTTATCATCGCTAACCAAATCCAAATTCATCCAATGGCGTTGATTCACTATGACTTATTAAAAGATGAATTTGTCAAAGCTAAAATTGCTGAAATTACTGCACTTTACGACGAAAAATCCCAGTATTTTGTTGATAAATTAGCCCAAGGTATAGGTAGAATTGCGGCGGCATTTTATCCCAAACCAGTGATTGTCCGAACCTCAGATTTCAAAAGTAATGAATATGCCAATTTGTTAGGTGGGCGACAGTTTGAACCCCACGAAGAAAATCCAATGCTGGGTTGGCGGGGGGCGGCACGTTACTATGATCAAGGTTACAGGGAAGCTTTTGCCCTAGAATGTCATGCCATCAAGCGGGTAAGGGAAGAAATGGGTTTAACGAATGTTATCCCCATGATTCCCTTTTGTCGTACTCCCGATGAAGGGCGTTTGGTTTTGGCAGAGATGGCAAAAAATGGTTTAAAGCAGGGTGTTAACGACTTGCAGGTTTATGTGATGTGTGAGTTGCCCAGTAATGTTATTCTGGCTGAGGACTTTGCTGAGGTATTTGATGGCTTCTCGATTGGTTCCAATGATTTAACTCAGCTGACACTGGGGATAGACAGGGATTCAGCGTTAGTGGCGAGGTTGTTTGATGAGCGCAGTCCTGCTGTCAAGCAAATGGTGAAAATGGCTATAAAAGCTGCAAAAAAATATAACTGCAAAATCGGCATTTGTGGGCAAGCACCCAGCGATTACCCAGAATTTGCTCAGTTTTTGGTGGAACAAGGAATTGACTCAATCAGTCTGAATCCAGATTCGGTTTTAAAGACGATGTTGGAAGTGGCAAAAGTCGAGGGTGTTGAGTCAGTTTAATCGCCAGTATACTTCTATAAAGAGTGAAAACTTCCCCCGTTATTCGCAATGAGTACAACGACCACTAAGCCGAAACAATTCGATCCTCAGCTATGGCAGCAATTTGTGGAAGTTGCTAAACCTTACTGGTTTTCTGAGCAAAAGTGGAAAGCTAGAGGACTACTACTACTATTGCTAGTGCTGGCATTAGCGGTAAATGCCATTAATGTCAGTATTAGCTTTATTTTCCGAAATATTAATACTTCATTGGCAAATTTTCCTCAAAGTCGAGATGCGACCAACTTTTGGAAATTCATCGCTATTTATGCTGGCCTTTTAGTGATTGCAACTCCGATAATTGTGATGTTTGGCTATATCCAAGACAAGTTGGGATTGCAATGGCGGGAGTGGTTAACAAATCACTTTTTGGATAAATATTTCCAAAATCGTGCTTATTATCGGATTAATTTTAATGATAAAATTGATAACCCAGACCAACGAATTTCTGAAGACATCAGGGCATTTACCCGCACTAGCCTGTCATTTTCACTGCTGATTCTGACATCAATTGTCACTTTAATTTCATTCACTGGAGTTTTATTATCCATCTCAGTTTCCTTATCAATTGCCCTTGTGACATATGCAATTGTTGGGACGATTATCACTGCCTGGGTTGGTCAACGATTAATTGGAATTAACTTCAATCAGCTTAAACGAGAGGCTGACTTTCGTTATAGTCTGGTTCATGTTCGTGATAATGCAGAATCCATCGCTTTTTACCAAGGTGAAGCAGAGGAGACAGTTCAGCTAAAAGATCGTTTACTGCGAGCAATCTGCAACTTTGATTTGTTGATTAGCTGGCAGCGAAATTTAGGTTTCTTTACTCAAAGCTATAGTTACTTTGTTGCAGCTCTACCCTACCTGGTAATCGCACCTATCTACTTTGCAGGCAAAACTGAATTTGGGACATTCACTCAAACAGCGATCGCCTTCCAACAAATTTTCAGCGCCTTGTCTGTTGTAGTCAACCAGTTTGAAAGTCTGACAGCTTTTGCAGCAGGAGTTGAGCGGATGGGTGGCCTAGCTGATGCCTTGGAAAAGCCATCCCCAAAGTCCCCAGAAATGACAACTATCGCCATGACAGAAGATTCGCAGCTAGCATTACGTCATGTCACCTTGCTGACTCCCAACTATCAACGCACCTTGGTTAGGGATTTACCATTAAGCTTGCAGCCGGGAGAGGGTTTGGTAATTGTCGGTAACAGTGGTAGTGGTAAGAGTTCTTTATTAAGAGCGATCGCTGGATTATGGAATGCGGGTACTGGTCAAATTATTCGTCCTCCGCTCTCGGAAATGATGTTTTTACCGCAACGTCCATATATGGTATTGGGTTCTTTGCGAAGTCAGTTGCTCTATCCCAACACCAATAGTGATATCAGTGAAACCAAGATGTGCCATGTCTTAGCACAGGTAAACTTAGCAGATTTACCAGAACGACTTGGAGGTTTTGACATAGAGCTAGATTGGGCAAATGTACTCTCATTGGGAGAGCAACAGCGCCTTGCTTTTGCGCGACTTCTACTGAATACACCAAGTTATGTCATCCTAGATGAAGCTACAAGTGCGCTGGATCTTGCTAATGAAAAGAACCTTTATCAACAACTCAAAGCTAAACAAACTACATTAATCAGCGTCGGGCACCGCCCTAGCTTATTACAGTACCATGAGTACGTATTAGAGCTAGATGGCAATTCTAACTGGCAGTTGATACCCACTGAGGAATATACTGTTAACCTCAATGCCTTTAACTAATGCTCAAAGCCTTCGATTAATCATCTCTCGTCATTACAATGGTTGCCAGTTATTACTAATAAAACCAGCAGGAGTGATATGATTTCTGTCTAATTAATAGCCTAATCTCAAAAAACTACCTATGAGAGAAGAGAAGCAGGGGGAGCAGGGGAAAATTCTTAATTGTTGACTTTTGACTAATGAATAAAAAGTGGTTCCGAATTGGCATGGTAAGTATATTTATTCTCTCAGTTGCCTTACGATTTTGGGGACTGGAGAGATTTAACACTCTGGTGTTTGATGAAGTTTACTTTGCGAAATTCGGTAATAATTATCTCACGCATACGCCATTTTTTAATGCCCATCCGCCGCTAAGTCAATATCTGATTGGCATCGGCATTTGGATTGGCAGTCACATTCCTTTTTGGCACGATACTGTGAATGGGCTGACAGGTTCAATGCGATCGCCTTGGACTTATCGGTGGTTCAATGCCCTCACAGGCTCATTTATCCCTTTAGTTGTGGCTGCGATCGCTTATCAATTGAGTTATCGTCGTAGCTTTGCAATCCTAGCAGGTTTGTTCACAGCTTGTGATGGTATCTTTCTAGTTGAGTCTCGCTACGCTTTAAGTAATATTTATATCGTCATCTTTGGTTTGTTAGGGCACTGGTTTTTATTATTGGCATTAGATAACCAAAATCGGCGACGTTCATTTTGGTTAGTTTTTGCTGGTATTACTTTTGGTGCGTCAGTCGGTACTAAGTGGAATGGTTTATGGTTTTTGTCAGGTGCTTATCTCATTTGGATAGCAGCTTGGGTAATTCGGGGAATGCATTCTTTTCTTAACTCCAAACTCTTTTTTAGATCCCTCTCATTGAAGGAGGCAGAAGGCAGGAGTCAGGAAGCAGAAGTTAGTACTTATTCTTCCTCATCTCAGACACCATTACAAAACTTGACTCAGCTAAATATTTTCCAGATGCTATTTTATCTAGGAATTATCCCAGCTTTTATCTACAGCATCATCTGGATTCCCCACCTTCAACTAGATAAAACATATGGATTCATTGCAGTACATCAGCAAATTTTGAAGTTTCACTTACATTTAGGTGGCAATAGTCCTAACGTGCATCCTTACTGTGCTGCCTGGTACAAATGGCCTTTGATGACTCGACCAATGGCATATTATTATCAAACGGCTGAAAGTATCACTGAACCATTACCTGTGATGGGGCCGCCTTTACCTGCCGGTGCTGGACAAGTTATTTATGATGTCCATGCAATGGGCAATCCATTTTTATGGTGGTTTGGTGTCGCTGCCATATTGTTTTTAGTAGGGATGCTGGTATCACAATTAGTGATTTTTTGGGTGAAGGAAAAGCGTTTTTCTGTGCCTGCAACTCTTAGTGTTGATACTTGGATTGCCTTGTATTTAGTTATAAATTATGCTGCTAACTTATTACCTTGGGTGAAGGTGACGAGGTGCGTTTTTATCTACCACTATATGTGTGCAGTAGTGTTTGTATTTTTAGCGATCGCTTGGTTTGTTGATCAGTGTCTTCGCAGTTATTATCAACAACTCCGGGCGATAGGTGTCACTATTACTTTTATCATTCTAGTTGCTTTTATTTTCTGGATGCCCGTTTATTTGGGTTTACCTCTCTCCCATAACGGTTATAAGCTGCGAATGTGGTTCAATTCTTGGATTTAATTAAAGGGGCATTGGCTAAACAGGGTATGGGGCATAAGGCATGGGAAGAATAATAACTCCTAACACCTAATCCCTTCCCGCGATAAGATTAACAGTAAACCAAAAAGTTTTTCCCCAAAGAGCTTTGACTGGTCGAAAAGGAGGGGAGGGGAAATTGGGGAAGCTGAAGGAGTAAAGAAAATAATTCAGTTCTGGCTAAATTGGCAAAAAATATTGCTCAATTGCCATCCAATTCCTCCCCTACCGAATATCTCTGAAAGTTACACCAAATGCTTTATTTTAGTGCTATTGATTTTTAAACCAGTTGAATGTCTAGATTAGCTTGGAAACCAATAGGCTTATTTTGAATGACGGCGAATCTAGATTCTTGGAAGAACAAAGAACCATTTAGGGGATCATAACTGAAGTCGCTGATGGAAGTAGCACCAAACCCTGCTTCAGAAATCTGGATTTTGTCACCTTCAACAGCCTTAAAGTCTTTGATAACGATAAGCAAATCTCGATAACTAACAAGGGTTAGTAATAAAAAGCTACAAAAAGCTGATGTTGTTTGCATTTGTGCCTTTTGCCTCCATCATGCAATCTTTACAAAACCAAGTCAAACTTGGCATTTGTAGTGCTACATTATCGCGCTGTTACTACTCCTCATTCACAATTTCTCCCCTGACAAATAAAGCCCGATAAACAGGTTCACCCCGCGATAGGACGCTTGTTTCCCGTTCTGTGGGGACTGGGAGTGGGTTTTGGGCTAGCCATTCTCCAGCACCCATTTTCTGATAAGCTGGGTGAGCAGCAAAGCGATCGCGCATTTCCACAGCGACAAATTCCATATCTGATTGCAGAAATACAACCGAACCAACCGCAAGATAACTGGCTAAGTCTGCCACTAATTCTGGTTGGACTACACGACGTTTAGCATGGCGGGTTTTAAACCAAGGATCGGGGAATTGAATTGTAACACGTTGTAAACTTCCTGGAGGGAGGGAAGATAAAAGTGAGTGCAGTGAGTTATTCACATTGCAAAACAAGTAATGCAGATTTGTTAAACCTAACTGAAAACGCAACTTATTCGCCTCCCCCACCAGTGGTTCCCGAATTTCTAAGCCTAGATAATTCCAGTTTGGTTCTATCTTGGCCATATTAATCAAAAACTGTCCCTTAGCGCAGCCAATATCTAAATGTAGTGGTTGATTTGGCTTTGCATAAATTTTTTCCAAGTCTTGGGGACTTGCTGGTGTTTGATACTTTTTACCAAGTGGATTAACATGCTGGCGGACTCGGACTGCTGCCAAAATTTGCTCTCCTTTACGTTAAAATATCCTGTGGTGTCACATTAGAGCAGCAATTGGGGATTGGATTGAAAAAAACGAACAAAATATTCATAATTATACTAAAACACACTCGATTAAAGATGGGCAAAAAGGAATATACGCATCTGCTTTAGGTAAGATTTATAAAATTATATTTGGAAAAAACAAGGCACATATCATTAACAATTCAAAATTCACGCATTCAAAATTCAAACATTTTAGACATTTTCAGACGGGGATTTAAACCCCAACTGAAACCGAGCTACGTTTATGGTTGGGGTCTTAAACCCTTTAATTTATGATAAATTATTAAATGTGGCTTCATAATGTCGCGTCTTTAATTTTTGAGAGTGTTCTCGTTGCAACAAGGGTTTCAGACTATAAAAAGTGCAAGTTATACGCACGACAGCTTAGAAGACACTAAAAGACATGAGCGATATTTTGAATATCCGCCGCGTTGGTCAAATTGACGAGTAGGTAATTGGTAGGGTGCGTTAACGTAGTGTGACGCACCAGTTTGCGATCGTTTTTAGGAGTCGAACCGCAGAGGGCACAGAAAAAGAGAGAAAAAAATTAAGCTTACGTATTATTACTTAACTTAATGTATTATATTTTGTAGATTAAAACTAAACAGCAGTATATTTTACATCTTTACTAGGCTGCGTTTGTCATAACCTTTGTAAAAACGTGATGTTATTTAGAAATTCACGTCTTTTTACGGAGTATTTAGTTTTAATTTATTCAATCTTCATGTTTTAGTTGTGGAGTTCACGATGTTAGTTACTAATAATTAAAGCTAGTTTGGACATACTTGAAATTTATAAAATTTTGATAAAGTATGTCCAAACTTCTGGTTAGTCAATATCATACAGAAGTAGAAAAAATTATCCAATATGGCGGTTCACGTAAAGAAACATCGATTCGGGTTGCATTTCAAAACTTAGTCAATGAATATTGCAAACCTAGAGAGTTTAGACTTATTCCCGAACTAGATTACAAAACACCTAGCGGCAAACTTGTTTATCCAGATGGCACTGTTAAAGATGCTTTGCGTTTGGATTGGGGCTACTGGGAAAGTAAAGATGAATATGACAATTTAGACCAAGAAATTGAGAAAAAGCTCATAAAAGGCTACCCAGATAGTAACATTCTGTTTGAAGATTCGCAAACAGCAGTTTTAATTCAGGGTGGACAAGAAACCATGCGCGTCCCGATGAAAGATGCTGACGCGCTGGATGGAATAATTACATATTTTATAAATTATGTTCGCCCGGAAGTTAAAGATTTTCGTGAGGCAATTGAAACTTTTAAGGAAGACTTACCGACTGTTTTAAATGCTTTGCGTGACTTAATTGATAGTCAAATCGAAACAAACGCAGCTTTTCAAACAGCTAGAGATAAATTTTGGGTTATTTGCAAAGAATCTATTAATCCTGAAGTTACTTTGCTGGATATTAGAGAAATGATTATTCAGCATATTTTAACTGAAGATATCTTTATTAGCATCTTTAATGAATCTCAGTTTCATCGAGAAAATAATATTGCTCGTGAATTAAAAACTATCATCGATACATTTTTTACAGGTAGCACTAAAAAGAATACTCTTGGTACTATTGAGCGTTACTATGGTGTTATTAGAAGAACTGCTGCGAATATTTACAATCATCATGAAAAGCAGAAATTTTTAAAAGTGCTTTATGAAAATTTTTATAAAGCATATAATCCGAAAGCGGCTGACAGGCTAGGTATTGTCTATACACCAAATGAAATTGTGCGCTTCATGATTGAAAGTGTAGATTATTTAGTTAATAAAAATTTTGGTAAGCTATTAGCTGATAAAAACGTAGAAATTTTAGATCCGACTACAGGAACTGGGACGTTTATTACTGAACTGATTGATTATTTACCTAAAAATAGTCTGGAATATAAATATAAGCACGAAATTCACTGTAATGAAGTAGCGATTTTGCCTTATTACATCGCCAACTTAAATATTGAATACACCTATAAGCAAAAAATGGGTGTATATGAAGAGTTTAAAAATATCTGTTTTGTCGATACACTAGAGCATACATCTTTTGAAGGTAAACAAATGAATTTGCTTTCACTGAGTGTAGAAAATACAGAAAGAATTAAACGGCAGAATGAAAGTAAAATATCAGTGATTCTTGGTAATCCACCTTACAATGCAAATCAAGCAAATGAAAACGATAATAATAAAAATCGCCTCTATCCAGAAATAGACAAGTTAATTAAGGATAGTTACGTCAAATACAGTACTGCCCAGAAAACCAAAGTTTATGATATGTATGCCCGTTTCTTTCGCTGGGCAACAAACAAGTTAAATGACAACGGTATTTTAGCTTTTATTACCAACTCCTCTTTTATCAATGCAAGGACATTTGACGGATTTAGAAAAGTTGTTGATGATGAATTCAGTGAGATTTATATTATTGATTTAGGTGGGGATGTAAGAGCTAATCCTAAAATATCAGGTACTAAGCATAATATTTTTGGTATTCAAGCTGGCGTTGCTATTAGCTTTATGGTAAAGAAAAAGGAAAGCAGTAGAGGATCGTGCAAAATTTTTTTAACCCATAGATCAGAATTTGAAACAGCAGAGGATAAGCTACGGTTTCTGGCAGAAACTAAGTTATCTCAGATTAATTTTGAACACATTACACCAGATAAAAGCAATAACTGGATAAACCTTACTGATAATGATTTTGAGAGCTTGCTACTATTAGCTAACAAGGAAACTAAACTTGTTAAAAGCAACAAAGATGAGTATGCAGTTTTTAAGTTGTTTTCCTTGGGTGTCGTTACTGCAAGAGATGAATGGGTTTATGATGATTCCTTTGAAAATCTGGAGAGAAAAATACAATATTTAATTCAGGTTTATAATCAAGATGTTGATAAATATTACGGAAAAATAAATCAGTATACAACTGTCTCTATTGATTCCGGTATTAAGTGGAGCAGAGCAGTTAAGAAAGATTTGATAAAAGGTGAAAAATATAGCTTTAAACAAAGTTGTTTTATAGATGCTTTATACAGACCATTTGTAAGAAGAAAACTTTATTTTAATAAGAATTTAAATGAAATACAATATCAGCAAAACCAAATATTCGGTCAAAATGTTGATAATAAAGCAATTTTGTTTACTGCTGGAAGTAGATTAGATTTTGCAGCTATAGCTTCAAAAATTTTGCCTGACTATGCTATTTATTCATTAGATATGGTGCAATGTCTTCCCCTCTACCGCTACGACAAAGGCGGGAACCGCATCGACAATATCACCGACTGGGGATTATCCCAATTCCAAACCCATTACAGCAACTCGACAATTACCAAATTAGATATTTTCCACTACACCTACGCCGTCTTGCACAATCCCACTTATCGCACAAAATACGAACTTAATTTGAAACGAAAATTTCCCCGCATACCCTTCTACGAAGACTTTCACCAATGGGTTAACTGGGGTAAAAAGTTGATGGATTTGCACATCAATTATGAAACTGTCGAACCCTATCCTTTAAAACAAATTGATTTGCCTTTGGCTAAAAATAACAATAGAACACCAAAAGCAAAACTTAAAGCCGATACAGCTAATGGAACCATTATTTTAGATGATGTCACAACTCTAGAAGGTGTACCCAAAATTGCTTGGGAATATCGCCTTGGCAACCGTTGTGCTTTAGAATGGATTTTAGATCAATATAAAGAAAAGAAACCTAAAGATCCAACTATTGCTGAAAAATTCAATACCTACCGCTTTGCAGATTACAAAGAACAGGTAATAGATTTACTACAAAGAGTTTGCACCGTCAGCATCGAAACAATGCAGATTATTCAAGAGTTCGAGATGTACGCGATCGCTCACCTTTAGTGTAAAGTCGAGTTAATACCTTTGCCAAAAATAAAGGTACGTCTAACTTTTACCAAAACAGCCCAAGATAAACGTGTGCTTGAGTGTTAAGAAAAACGTAAAACCTTTATCGCCTCAGACTTTGAAGGAATTCTTGCTTGAGCGCAAAATAGTTAGTAATCTCTCCAAAAATAAGCGGTGTAACTTTTATTTTTGCTCGGATTGGCTGTAATAAAGCGTTTAGGCTGCAATGTGAACTGTTAGCCTTTCTATATACGCAACGGTCACTCATACCAGGTATCCGAAAGTAATCACCTATTTCTAGTTGTTGAAAAGTCATCAGATCCTCAGAATTTTTGGTAAATAACGGTTATAAAAGTAAGAGCTTATAAACCCTTTAACTAGCCAAGAGCCTCTATATTGTAATTTATTATACCCTTTGCTAACTAGATATTTGGGTTAGTTATTCAGGCAAAAAAAGGCATTATATATGCTAAGATTGTATCAAATTCTGGCAATTATTCAAGAGCAATTTAGAATAATTTTGCGCTTTATTGAATAAAAAAGCTAAAATCTACGATTTTTGGAGATTTTTAGGTTATGACAACCTCACAGGAGAGGATTATCCCGATAGACTTGCGAACCGAAATGTCGCAGTCTTATCTGGAATACGCCATGAGCGTGATAGTGGGTCGGGCGTTGCCAGATGCCAGGGATGGTCTAAAACCTGTGCATCGTCGCATTCTCTACGCAATGCACGAGCTAGGTCTGCTCCACGATCGCCCGTTTAAGAAATGCGCCCGTGTAGTGGGGGAAGTGTTGGGTAAATATCACCCCCACGGCGACACAGCAGTGTATGATGCCTTGGTGCGGATGGCGCAGGATTTTTCCATGCGATCGCCCTTAGTTAACGGACATGGTAACTTTGGTTCGGTAGACAACGATCCGCCGGCGGCAATGCGATACACAGAATGCCGTTTGCAAGCTTTAACTAGTGCCGGTCTACTGCACGACATCGAATTAGAAACTGTAGATTTTGCCGATAACTTCGACGGTTCCCAGCAAGAACCAACAGTGCTACCGGCGCGGATTCCCCAGTTGTTGCTCAACGGTTCCTCTGGGATTGCCGTGGGCATGGCAACCAACATTCCGCCGCACAATTTGGGCGAATTGATTGATGCTTTGGTGGCTGTAATCCACAATCCAGAAATCACCGATCTCGAATTAATGCAGTATGTCCACGGCCCAGACTTTCCGACTGGGGCGCAGATTTTGGGGACGTCTGCTATTCGAGAAGCTTACACTACTGGGCGTGGTTCCATCACCATGCGTGGTGTAGCTAACATTGAAACCGTTGAACAGCGGGGACGCCCAGATAGAGAAGCAATTATCATCACCGAATTGCCCTATCAAACCAATAAAGCGGCGCTGATTGAAAAAATCGCCGAAATGGTGAACGAAAAGCGGCTAGAGGGCATTGCAGATATCCGCGATGAAAGCGATCGCGACGGGATGCGAATTGTGATCGAACTCAAGCGTGATGCTTATCCCCGTGTCGTGCTGAACAACCTCTACAAGCAAACACCGCTACAAGCTAACTTTGGGGCGAACATGCTGGCGTTGGTTAATAGCGAACCTCAAGTACTCACCCTCAAGCAGTTCTTAAGCGTCTTCTTGGATTTCCGCATCGAATCCATTGCCAGACGCACCCGTTACGAACTACGGAAAGCCGAAGAACGCGATCATCTCCTCCAAGGGTTATTGATTGCCCTGTCCCAGTTAGATCCGATTATTGTCTTGATTCGCCATGCCCCCGATGCGCCCACAGCCAAAGGTGAGTTGATCACAACTTACGGACTCTCAGAAGTGCAAGCAGATGCGATTTTGCAGATGCAATTACGGCGGTTGACTGCCTTAGAAGCAGACAAAATTCGTCTGGAACACGAGGAATTACAAGCGAAAATTACCGACTTACAAGATATTTTGGCCCGCCGGGAGAGAGTGCTGGAAATCATCGAAACTGAAGTCGGGCAACTGAAAACTAGCTTCGCCACACCCCGCCGCACGGTGATTTTACCAGGGGAAGGGGAATTAGATGATCGTGACCTAATTGCCAATGAAAAAGCAATAATTTTGGTTACAGAGCAAGGCTACATCAAACGGATGCCAGTTAACACCTTTGAAGCGCAAAGCCGTGCTACCAGAGGTAAAGCCGCAGCCAAGGTGAAAGATGATGATACCGTTGAGCATTTCTTGACTTGCTGCGATCACGACAGTATTTTATTCTTTAGTGAGCGTGGTGTCGTTTACTGCCTGAGAGCTTATCAAATTCCCGTGAGTTCGCGTACTAGTCGCGGCACACCAATTGTCCAAATGCTACCCATTCCCAAAGAGGAAAAAATCACCTCGATTGTACCTGTTGACGAGTTTAGCAACGAAGAATATCTGGTCATGCTCACTAAGGGCGGCAATATCAAGAAAACTGAATTGGCAGCATTTAGTCACATTCGCGCCAATGGCTTGATTGCCATTTCCTTAGAAGAAGGCGACCAACTCCGCTGGGTACGACGCGCTAAAGTAGAGGACAGTGTAATCATTGGTTCTCGTAACGGGATGGCGATTAACTTCCGGTGCAACCACGAACAACTGCGTCCTTTAAGTAGAGCAACTCGTGGGGTGAAAGCCATGAAACTCAAAAATAAAGATGAACTGGTGGGTATGGATATTCTCCCCGCAGCAATTCTTGAAACTTTGGATATAGTTACAGAAACCGAAATTGAAGATATCGAAACAATCGAAACAGAAGATATCGAAATTACCGAAATTAATGAAGAGTCCGCAGAAGTGCCTAGCAATGGCATTGTTGGCCCTTGGGTGTTGGTAATTACAATGGGAGGATATGGTAAGCGCGTACCAGTTGCCCAGTTCCGCCTGCAAAACCGTGCCGGTCAGGGTTTAATGGCAACCAAGTTCAAAAACCGCAAAAACAAAGATAAGTTGGCAACCCTACGCATTGTCAACAATGATGATGATGAAATCATGATGGTGACAAATCGCGGTATTATCATCCGGCAAGCGGTAAATGCGATTTCTATCCAATCGCGATCGGCAACTGGAGTCAGAGTGCAGCGTTTAGACGAAGATGATGCCATTACCGGAGTGGCAATAGTTCCACCTGATGCTGTCGATGCAGAAGAAGCAGAATAAAAAGCAGGGGGAGAGGTTAACCGCCTCACTCCCTTACTTGATTGCCTTAGCCAGCGGCATTTTAATGGGGCTAACCGTAGCCCCTGTAGGTGCATGGTTATTGGCTTGGATTGCCCTAGTCCCTTTATGGGTGCTAGTTGTCACTTCAGCCAAAAGCAAAAACCAATTTCCTCCAGCTTTCCTCTGGGGTATCGGTTATCACGGTGTCGCCTTATTTTGGATTACGGGAATTCATCCGATGACATGGTTGGGTGTTCCTTGGTTACCAAGTTTGGCAATTACCCTTTTTTGTTGGGGATTTATCAGTGTATTGGGAGGGGTATTCGTTACTATTTGGGCAGCTGTAATGGTTCGCCTGGGTGGACAAAAATCGTGGCTACGTATATTAATTGGTACAGCCGTCTGGTGCGGCTTAGAAAGTCTATGGAGTGCTGGGCCTCTGTGGTGGAGTTCCCTTGCTTACACCCAAAGTCCGCACAATCTCGTGATTTTACATCTGGGCCAACTCTCTGGGCCTAATACTGTGACAGCAGCAATAGTTGCTGTGAATGGCTTAATTGCTGAAGGATGGACGAACCGCCAACAGGCCAAGTCCGCCAAGATTTCCTCTGTGTCCTCTGCGCCTCTGCGGTTAATTAATAAATACTGGCTTATCGCCACAGGACTATTAATTACCTTACACCTGATTGGTTTTATCTTATATAGCCGTCCTATCGTCCAACCCCTAGAAGCAGCCTTGAAAGTGGGGATTGTTCAGGGTAATATCCCGAACCGACTTTTACGAAGTTCTGAAGGGTTTCGTCGCGCCCAAGAAAATTACACCAATGGATATCTAACTTTAGCAGACCAAGGTGTAGATGCAGTCCTCACCCCAGAAGGAGCCTTACCTATTTTCCAGCGCAACTTGATGGAAACTGCCTTAGTCGCAGCAGTGAAGAAAAAAGGGGTAGTTGCTTGGATTGGGGCTTTTGGCGAACGGGGAGACAGTTATACAATTAGCTTGTTTACTTTCAACAGTAAGGGTGAAATTGTCAGCCGCTACGATAAAGCCAAACTAGTGCCTTTGGGAGAATATATTCCCTTTGAAGGAATTTTAGGGGGGATAATCCAACGCTTATCACCTTTGGATGCACACCAAGTTCCGGGTTCGGCAAATCAGGTATTTGACACTCCTTTTGGTCGGGCGATCGCTAGTATATGTTATGAATCTGCTTTTGGTGAACAATTTCGCCGTCAAGCTGCTGCGGGTGGGCAATTTATCCTCAGTTCTTCTAACGATGCCCATTACACTGCATCCATGCCATTCCAGCACCATGCACAGGATATCATGCGGGCAATTGAAACTGATAGATGGTCAGCACGGGCAACAAATACAGGATATTCAGCCTTTGTAGATCCTCACGGTAGAACCTTGTGGATATCTGGATATAATACCTACGAAACTCATGCTGATACAATTTATCGCCGACAGACACAAACTTTATATGTGCGTTGGGATGATTGGTTAACACCTTTATTGTTGATATGCTCTGGAGGAGCTTGGCTGCTAACTCAATTTAGCGATCCAAATAAAATAAGTAATTAGTAATTAACTAGGTCATACTATAGGACTGATATTTGATTTTTGAAATATACGTAGGGTGCGTTAGCCTTTGGCTAACGCACCACCTCTGATTCTAGGTGCCGTACTCAAGGGCGATAACACAACGCCAGTCCGCTCAAGTCGGGAAACCCGCCCAGACGGCTGGCTCCCCTACATATACTTAGATTTTTTCACGCAATCAAATCGGATTGCTATAAGTTGCATTTACTGTTACTTACAGTTTAATCAATAGAGGAATCTGACTTGATTCTTGGTAATAAAAAATAAACTAGTACGCTACGGCGGAAATAGAGCAACCATTTAAAATCCCTAAAAAGCCCATTCCATAATACTTTTGACTTTTGATTTTTGATTTTGACTTCCGCCTTGCGGTATTAGGCATCCGTTTAGCTACTCCTGTTAACTAACGATTTTCCCGCTAATGGCCTCTCCAATCTCCATCAGTGTCTCTTCCTCTTCCGGAGTAAATTCGTAGGAAATCGGCTTGGCAATGCCCAAGGTACCATGCAATCGGCCATTCAGCATAAGCGGCACCGTGATCGAGCCTTTTACCTTGGTTTCTTTTGCCGAGGGTCTAGCCACTCCCAATTCGTCGGTTTGCAGGTTGCAAATCTGTACGGGTCGCTTGCGTTCAGCGGCGACACCGGCCATCCCTTTGCCGATAGGAATTACCGTCATTTTAGGCAACAGGAATTCCGGAATGCCTTGGTAAGCCTTTAGGTGCAACAACTGGCTGTCCTGATCGAGGGTATGGATGGTACCTGTAGAGCAGTCGAAAGCGGCCAGGATTTCGGTCAGCAGTCCGTTCCAGTCGATGGCAGACCCTTCGTCAGCCAAGGGAGCAAAAATGGATTTGGTATCTGAAGTCATAGTGGTGGGAAATGGGGTCAAATGAACAATCGATGCTGTTGGCAAAGTCAAAAGTAGACAAAGTAGACAGGTATCCGGTAGAGTGTTACCCTAAGATTACCTGTGTAGTAAGTGTTTCAGCATTAGCATAATTTTCTGTACGGTTGCTCATTTCACCCCTCTTCTCTATGGAAGACGCCAAGGGCAAACGACAAATTTATATACGAGTATTTACGGGGATAATCACTACTCACATTTATCTTTAATCTACGCATTATATTAAAAAGCATTATTTATTCTTACTAGGCAAACTCAGTATAAATTACATTTAAATACTTGTTATTACTTTTTGTCTAAGTATAAATATTTATAACAAAAATAATCTTATCTCAAAGCCTGACAAAGTAATATTAACTCTTTTAAACAATTATACGTATTATTTTTGAGAGCTTTCAGTGCTATTTTTAACTTTATTAATTGAATTACTGCTGTTATTTTTATTTTTTCAGTGTTTACAGAGTCTATTAATTTACCTTTGTTTTAAGTAAAATAACTGAGAAATAATTCCTGCATAAATTAATTTAACTAGTTTTTAATCAAAATTATATAAACTTAAAAGTATAAAAAATTTAATTTACTCAAGTAATAACAAGCACACGCTTTATTCATAGTTGTGCTTTATGAAGTGGAGAAGGCAGGATGTAAACGGTGAATATCTGGAGCCTTCCTACTATGTTGGTAAAGATTTATCTTTACTTACCACATGGTTAAAAACTGGCGTTAACTTTTTTTATATGTAGTTATAAAGTTGACATTCACTTTTTCAAATGCAAGAAATTAATAAAATATGGATAAAGCATGGCTATCATCAGACCGACACAAACACTAAGCACATCTCTAAATTTTCTCGTTAGGCTAAAATCTCTGACGTTTGTTCTAGCAGGAGTATTATGCAACTATCAGGATGTGATGTCTACGACGGGCTACGCCTACGCCCAAACTCCTGCTCCTCAGATGTATCGGTTAGAAGATGTTCCTGTTAGACCCTTACGGTCGGATGTATTGCCGCCATCAGATAATAATCAATTACTTCCTCCTCCAAAACTACTAGAGCAACCAATTTCGGGACAGAATGATCCTAATGCCAGATTTCAGGTTGATCGCATTGAAGTAGTTGGCAGTACAGTTTTCAAACCAGAACAGTTGACTGCTATCACAGCTCCTTTTGTTGGGCGGGAACTGACATTTATCGAGCTGTTGCAAGTCAAAGATGCGATCACGAAACTCTATGTTGATCATGGCTATGTAACCACGGGGGCGTTGATTGTACCGCAGACAGTAGAAGCTGGGGTGATCAAAATTCAGGTGATTGAAGGTAGTCTGCAAGAAATCAAGATTATCGGCAATAGGCGATTGCGTACCCAATACATTCGCGATCGCATCCTACTTGGTGCCAAAACACCCTTGAACGTGCCGCACTTACTAGAAAAACTACAACTACTCCGCCTTGATCCGCAGATTCAAAACCTGTCAGCCGAGTTGCAAACGGGTGTGCATCCCGGAACTAGTGTATTGCTTGTCGAGGTTGAAGAAGCTAATACCTTTAAGCCAACAGTAACCCTAGATAATGGGCGATCACCGAGTGTGGGCAGTTTTCGCCGGGGAATAGATTTGCAAGAAGCCAATTTACTGGGCTTGGGCGACACCCTCAGCGTCGGATACGCCAACACCGATGGCAGTAATACAATCAATCTCAATTACACACTGCCGATTAATGCCCGCAATGGCACTGTATTCTTTGGTTTTAACCAGGGATGGAACCGCGTTATTGAAAAACCATTCAGCGTCCTTGATATTCAGTCAAACACCCGGTCTTACGAATTGGGCTATCGCCAACCATTGGTGCAAAAGCCAACCCAAGAGTTGGCGATCGGGCTGTCATTCTCACGTCAGGAAAGCCAAACTGAGTTGGGTATTGATAATATTGGGCCATATAAATTGTCACCCGGTGCGGATGCGAACGGAAAAACCAATATTTCTGCCCTGCGCTTTTTTCAAGAATATACCCAGCGAAGTAACCAGTATGTATTTGCTGCGCGATCGCAATTTAGCTTTGGCGTAGATTGGTTCGATGCGAATGTCAGTCAGGATGAACCAGATAGCCGCTTTTTCGCTTGGCGGGGACAGGCGCAGTGGGTGCGACAGTTAGCACCGGACACTCTATTTTTAGCTAGGGGCGATTTCCAACTAGCAGCAGATTCATTAGTGCCCTTGGAGCAATTTGGCCTTGGTGGACAGCTAAGTGTACGGGGCTATCGCCAAGACGCATTAATTACAGATAATGGCATGTTGTTGTCGGCTGAATTCCGGTTGCCCATTATTCGTGCTCCCAAGATTGGCGGAGTGCTGCAACTGACACCCTTCATTGACGTGGGCAAAGGCTGGAATGTCAAGGGCGAAAATCCATCGCCGAGTCTGTTGGTTGGTACCGGGTTAGGGCTGTTGTGGAAACAGGGCAATAATTTCTCAGTCCGTCTGGATTGGGGCATTCCTTTGACATCAGTCGAAGGTGACAAGCGATCGCTCCAGGAAAATGGGTTGTACTTCTCAATAGGTTATTCACCGTTTTAATCCAACAAGCTACTTCAGTAGTGCTGGGTGCTGAGAGAGTTATCAGTCCTGAAGAAGCACTCATTGCTCGGCACTGTTTTGGTGAATGTTAAGAGCAATTTAGGGAACCCTACTTATTAAGTATAAATAGAAACTGGACAATGCAAACGACCTCTGTTGCTTTGGGTTTGGTAAATGGAATATTGACAGCTGGGATGCTCCTCGGGAGCGGCTTTGCCAATGCCCAGGTGACTCCCGACGCCACCCTGAACACCATCGTCTCCCAAAGTGGTAATAACTTCACCATCACTAACGGTAGTGCCGCAGGTAGTAATCTGTTTCACAGCTTTCGTGAGTTTTCTGTTCCTACCGGTGGTTCAGCCACTTTTAATTTAATCAACACGCCCAATATCTCCACCATTTTCAGTCGTGTAACTGGGGGTAGTATTTCCCAGATTGATGGCGTAATTAAAACGATTAATAGCAGTAATCCCGTCAGTCTGTTTCTGTTCAATCCCAGTGGAATTATTTTCGGCGCAAATGCTCAATTGAATATTGGCGGCTCGTTTATTGGGACAACTGCCAACAGCATTAAATTTAGCGATGGTGCTGAGTTTAGCGCAATTGGTTCTCAAGCCGCCCCGTTGTTGAGTATCAATGTTCCCGTTGGTCTGCAACTGGGCAGCAATCCTGCACCAATAACGGTTCAAGGTACAGGACACTCCTTGACCACGACCAATGCATTGGCTCTGCTTCCCATCACTCGGATTCCCAGTTCTACAGAACTGTCGGTACAGCCTGGAAAAACCCTAGCCTTGGTGGGTGGGAACCTAGATTTGAATGGGGCAACTCTGAGAGCCGAACAAGGGCGAGTAGAATTGGGCAGTGTGGGTAGCACAGGGCTGGTCAGCTTGATGCCAAGCGCACAGGGCTATACGTTGGGGTATGGAAATGTGCAACGCTTTGGCGATATTCATCTGGCACAGCGATCGCTATTAGATATCAGCGGGGTGAATGCAGGTTCTGTGCAAGTTCAGGGTCAGCAAATTCAATTCACCGATGGCTCTCTAGTGCTGGCGCAGAATTTCGGCAATCTCCCTGGTGGTGACATTCGCTTTCAGGCTACGGAGGCAATTGATCTGATTGGTACAACACCCGATGCTAAGATTAAAGGCGGGGTGCGTAATGAAGCCTTTGGCATTGGAGCTAGTGGGAACATCAGCGTCATTACTCCCAGGCTGACCCTCAAGCAGGGAGCGGCATTAAATAACTTAACATTCGGAGTGGGTCCCAGTGGCAATATCCAGATCGAGGCAATGGCGATTGATATATCTGGCTTCTCACCCATTAATCCCGGTGTTGCTTCCAACATTAACACTACCACGCTAGGCACTGGGAACGCTGGTAATGTTTTTGTCAATGGTAATAGTCTACTGGTGTCTAGCGGTGCCTCACTGTCTTCGGCTACCTTTGGCAGTGGCTCTGGCGGTAAAGTGACGATTCGCAACACCAACACCACGGTGACGGGAGAAAGCCCCTCCGCAGTTTACAGCAACATTAGCTCAATTGCATTTGCAACCGGAAATACCAAAACCTTGACACTAGATACTGCCAAATTGCAAATTCTGGATGGGGGAGTAGTTGCCGCCACCGCATTTTTTGCAGGTAATGGGGGAGATTTGAACATCAACGCTACCGAATCGATCGCAATCAGTGGTCAAAGTCAGACAAATAATAGCAGCATTAATGCGTCCAGCATCCGACTCGATCCGTCATTGCGGCAGCGATTCGGTTTGCCAGATATGCTAACAGCTAATGCAGGTACTGTGAGCATTACCACACCGAACTTAACGCTGACGGATGGCGGGACAGTCAGTGTTACCAATCAAGGCAGTGGAAATGGTGGCAATATTAACATCAATGCAGATACTATCCAATTAAAGAATAAAGGCTTTATCCAGGCCCAAACAGAATCCGGTAATGGTGGCAATATTACTTTACAAACCAAAAACCTGTTGTTTCTACGAGGCAATAGCCTGATTACCTCAACAGCTGGCGGTAATGGTAATGGGGGTAATATCACCATCAATGCACCGATCATTGTCGGATTAAATAACAGTGATATTATTGCTAATGCAGTGCGAGGTCGTGGTGGTAATATTCAAATCACTACCCAAGGCATCTTTGGTCTGAAATTTCGTGACCAACTCACACCAGACAATGATATTACTGCAAGCTCCCAGTTAGGTGTGAATGGTAATGTGCAAGTCAATACCATTGGTATCGATCCAAATTCCGGTTTAGTGCAACTCCCAGCGAATATAACTAATCCATCGCAGCAAATAGCCACTGGTTGTTCTACAAACCAAGGCAGTCGCTTTGTGGCAACAGGACGGGGTGGTGTGCCGCAAAATCCCAATCAGCAAATAACGAGCGATCGCACCTGGGACGATGTGCGAGATTTATCTGCTTACCGAAAAACTGGCAATGTCACTCCCCAAACGCATGTATCACCAAAGGTTCTCGTTGAAGCCACTTCTTGGTACCGTAACGCTGATGGCAAAATTGAATTAATAGCGGCTCCATTTCCTACCTACGTGCAGCAATCATTAACCTGTGCTGCTTCAGCTAAAAGTTAACTACAAATAAGGTTAGCAACAATTCCATTTTGGGAAACCTAACTACATAGCTCAAAATGGAGACGGGGTGATGAGAGTAATTTCTGCTAGGTTCAGTTTGATCGGTGGAATGTTAATATGTGGGATTTGGAATAGTTGTGCAAATGCTCAAGTAATTACCGATGGAACTCTCAATAGCACAGTATCCCAAAGCGGCAATAACTTCACCATTACCAACGGCAGTCGTGTCGGCAACAACCTGTTTCACAGCTTCAGCCAATTCTCTATTCCTAGCAATGGTTCTGCATTCTTCAACAATGCCGCAGATGTGCAAAATATTTTTAGTCGTGTGACTGGGGGCAGTATTTCCCACATTGATGGTTTAATTACAGCCAACGGTAGCGCCAATCTTTTTTTACTTAACCCTAATGGAATCATTTTTGGTGCTAATGCCCAATTAAATATACGCGGTTCATTGATTGCAACGACAGCTAATAGCATCAAATTTGCTGATGGGAGTGAATTTAGCGCCATTAATCCCCAAACTAACGCATTATTAAGTATCAATGTTCCCATTGGACTGCAACTAGGTAATAATCCATCAGCGATACAAGTCCAAGGTACAGGACATTTAGATATCGAGAGCGATTTTGCTCCTGTGATTCGCAATCCTAGCCCAACAAGATTGCAAGTACAGGCGGGAAAAACTTTGGCGTTAGTGGGTGGTAATCTGAATCTGAATGGCGCTACCCTGAGTGCCGAAACAGGGCATATAGAATTAGGTAGTCTGGGAGGTGCAGGATTAGTTAGTTTAGTGCCAACCACTCAGGGATATAAATTAGAGTATGGCAACGGGCAAAGCTTTAGTGACATTCAACTAGCACAAAAGTCACTATTAGATGTCAGTGGGGTAAATGCGGGTTCAGTTCAGCTTCAGGGACGAAATATTCGCTTGAGCGATGGTTCGTTAGTTTTAGCGCAGAATTATGGAAGTCTTCCTGGTGGAGACATTCGTTTTCAAGCATCAGAAGCCATCGATATCATTGGTGGAACATCTGCTACCACAAATCCGGGCGGGATTCGCACTGATACCTTGAGTATCGGAACTGGTGGGAATATAAGTATCATCACTCCCCGGTTAACACTCCAACAGGGTTCAGGGATACAGAACTCAACATACGGAGTAGCTGACAGTGGCAATATTCAGATTGAAGCGGCAGCAATAGAGATGTCCGGCTTCTCACCCCTGAAGCCCATTGCGACAAACATTGTCACTGGCACATACGGTACTGGGTCAGCAGGTGATATCTCTATTAATGGGGATAGATTAATAATGTCTGGTGGAGCTTTATTGACTTCATATACATATGGCAGTGGCTCTAGTGGTAAAGTGACAATTCGCAATCAAGATACCACAGTTATGGGGAAAACCCCTTTTGAAATTGCTAGTAGCATTAGTATCAGTAGCTTTGCGACCGGAAATACAAAAGATTTGATCCTAGATACTGGGAAGTTACAAATCTTAGATGGAGGAGCAGTTGGTTCATTAGTATTTTATACTGGGAATGGAGGAAATGTCAGCATTAATGCTAGGGAGGAGATCGCAATTAGTGGTGTCAGTCCTAACACTTACAGTAGCCTCGGTTCATCTGTCATCCGTTCAAGTCCACTACTACTTAAGTTATTTGGCTTACAGGATGTACTGACGGGAAATGCTGGTAATGTTAGCATTACTACACAAAATTTGACACTCAAGGATGGCGGTATTGTAAGCGTTACCAGCCAAGGTAGTGGAAATGCTGGCAATCTCAACATCACCGCAGATCGCATCCAATTAAAAAATCAAGGCTCAATCCAAGCACAGACAGAATCTGGTAAAGGTGGCAACATCGGCTTACAAGTTGGTAAGTTGTTGCTGATGCGCGATCGCAGCAATATTAGTGCTACAGCAGGCGGTAACGGTAATGGAGGTAATATCAATATCAATGCACCTATTATCGCCGGATTAGAGAACAGCGACATTATTGCTAATGCGGTGAAAGGTAGGGGGGGTAATATTCAAATCAGCACACAAGGGCTTTTCGGACTGAAGTTTCGTCCCCAACTGACATCAGAGAATGACATCACTGCTAGTTCCCAATTTGGGGTTAGCGGCACGGTTCAAGTCAATACCATTGGCATTGATCCAAATTCTGGCTTAGTCGAATTACCAGCAAATGTAATTGATCCATCTCAGCAAATTGCCACAGGCTGCGCGGGTAGTGAAGGCAGTAGCTTTGTGGCAACAGGACGGGGTGGTGTGCCGCAAAATCCTCTTCAGCAAGTGACGAGCGATCACACTTGGTCTGATATCCGCGACATCTCTGCATACCGGAAAACCCAGAAAGTACAAGCACAAATACCCCAATCTCCTAAGGTTCTCGTCCAAGCTACTTCTTGGCGACGGAATGCACAGGGGAAAATTGAGTTAATTGCGGCTCAATCAGCCCATGTAGAACCATCTTTAACCTGTGCTGCGGTGTCAAATTAATCAGTGGCGACGTTGGATAATGCATATTTCCTTTTTGGAGATGTCTAATAGATCCAAGTCATAAGTTGGGCAATATAAGTTTACTCATTCTTTAAGCACTTGTGCTGTGACTGATTTTTCAAAAGCTGTTATGAATCTTAGTAATTACTTATGGCTTTCCGAATTAAACAAACTCATTGGCTATATGTCAGCCTCAGTATTTTAGGTTTGTGTTTAGCATTTACCATTACACCTGTAAAAGCATCTCTACCAGTAACAACCACAGTTCTTTCTTCTTCCCAGCCTACCAATTGGCTAGAACAGGGACGGAACCTCTACCGTTCAGGACGCTTTGTAGAAGCAGTGACAATTTGGCAAACGGCAGCACAACAGTACCATACCCAAGGCGATCGCCTCAACGAAGCTCTAAGTTTAAGTTACCTCTCACTAACACAACAGGAACTTAATCAGTGGGAAGCAGCCAGTCAATCTATTGAGCAAAGTCTGAAACTATTGCAAACCTCTATTTCCTCTGCTGATGCAATTCTCTGGGCACAAGCACTCAATACCCAGGCAAATTTGCAATTGCACAATGGCAAAGCTGAAACTGCCCTCGAAAGTTGGCAGCAAGCTCAAAAATATTATGAGCAGGCAGGTGACAAAATGGGCAGCTTGGGGAGTCAAATCAACCAGGCACAAGCTTTACAAAGTTTGGGATTTTATCGCCGTTCTAAAGTGCAGTTGGAGACGCTGAATCAATTGCTCTTAGCAATGCCAGATTCTGAAATCAAAATCAGTGGATTACGATCGCTTGGTTTAGCCCTACAAATGATTGGCGATGGAACAAATCAAGAGGTGTTGGAGCAAAGTTTAGCGATCGCTCGTAAAATTGAAGCCAAACCCTACTTGAGTTCTATCCTGCTGAGTCTGGGAACAACTGCCGTTGACTTGCAAGATCCAGAGGCGGCATTAGATTACTTTGAACAAGCAGAACAGCTAGCCACCAATCCAAGCGATGGCTTGCAAGCACGTTTAGCTCGTTTCAAACTTTTCCTCGACTACGATAAGCCTGAGTTTGCTACCCCATTGGCACCTCAACTACTACAACAACTTAAGGAACTGCCCCCCAGTCACACCTCCCTCTACGCAGCCATCAATTTTGTAGCCACCCTGAATCGGCGCTCAACTCCTGACCAAATCATACCCTTGAAAGACCTGGCGCAACTCATGGCAGTCACAGTCAAGTCTGCACAGCAAATCCAAGATGCTCAAGCAGAAGCTTACGCACTGCATCAGTGGGGAAAACTTTATCGTCGTACACAGCAGTTATCACAAGCACAGGAGTTAACTCAGAAATCCCTCGATATTGCCCGTCAACTCCAAGCTAACGATATCATTGCTCAATCTGCTTGGCAGATGGGACAGTTGGATAAACAACAGGGCGATCGCTCAAAAGCAATTAGTGCCTATACCGAAGCTGTCAAAGCCTTAAAGTCACTGCGAGGGGATTTGGTTGCCATCAACCCCGATGTTCAATTCTCTTTCCGCGAAAGTGTAGAGCCTGTTTACCGAGAACTAGTCGGTTTACTTCTAGATAATCAACCAAGCCAAGCTGCATTAGTGCAAGCCCGTGAATTAATTGAGTCACTCCAAATTGCAGAACTCGATAACTTTTTCCGGGAAGGCTGTTTAGATAAAACTCAGCAAATTGATCAGGTTGATCCGACTGCAACCGTCATTTATCCAATCATCCTGCCCGATCGTTTAGCAGTGATTCTCTCCAAAGCCGGGCAACCACTCGATTACTATATCACTTCTAAATCTCAAGCTGAAATTGAGCAAACTCTGGGCAATTTTTTAGTTGCTCTCAATCCTGTCTCAGATTCCAAAGACCGAAATCGATTATCCCAGCAAATTTATGATTGGCTGATTCGTCCAGCCCAAATCAATCAAGGATTCAAAGATACCAAGACCTTAGTGTTTGTTTTGGATGGCCAGTTGCGTAACATTCCAATGGCTGCCTTATATGACGGGAAACAATATCTAATCGAGAAGTATGCAGTCGCACTCTCACCAGGATTGCAACTTATGGCTACGCGATCGCTAAAGCAAAACAAAATGAATGCGATCGTGGGTGGTATTAGCGAATCTCGCGCTGGTTTTAATGCTTTGCCTGCTGTGGAATCAGAAGTTAAACAAATCTCAAAAGCGGTGTCGTCCTTTATATTGCTAAACCAGAAATTCACAAGTCAAGCCCTCGCTCAACGCGTGAAATCCAGTAATGCTGGTATTGTCCACCTAGCAACCCACGGACAGTTTAGCTCCCGCCTCGAAGATACTTTCTTGCTCACCTGGAATGGACAAGTCAACGTCAAAGAGTTGTCCGAACTCCTAAAAAATCGGGATGGTGATCCATCAAAAGCAATCGAGTTGCTGGTACTGAGTGCCTGTGACACAGCAACAGGGGACGATCGCGCTGTCCTTGGGCTAGCAGGTTTGGCTGTGAAATCTGGGGCCCGCTCAACCATCGCCACTCTATGGCCAGTTAAAGATAAGGCAGCTGCGATGCTCATGACTCACTTCTATGAGCAACTGCGACAACCCAAAATCACTAAAGCCGAAGCACTACGGCAGGCACAAATAAACATGATTCAACAAACTGATTTCCATGAGCCGTTTTTTTGGTCTGCTTTCGTTTTAGTTGGAAACTGGCTTTAATTAAGTAATAACACGTATTTACATATACGAAATTAATGTGTTTTTTACATGTTTTTATTAACAAATAGTCTATATTTTAGGAGATTTTACCCCATTATTACCGTGATTAGAGATATTCTATAAGTTACTTCCCACAGTCGCAATTAATGTATTTTGTATCACTTCTCAAGCAATTGAGGTATGACATTATGAAACGTCGATATTTAGCTAGTACATTGAGCCTTATCGCTCTAATTGCTAGCAGTGCCTGGACTAGCGCTAGTGCTGTGACATTTACCCCACCTGCAAAAAATAGCGCTCCTAGCCAAGCGACTGGGGGAGCTTCTCGCGGTAATATGTTTACGCCTGCCTCTGGCAAGGGTGCGCCCAGCCAAGCGACTGGGGGAGCTTCTCGCGGTAGTATATTTACGCCTGCCTCTGGGAAGGGTGCGCCCAGACAGGCGACCGGGGGAGCTTCTCGCGGTAGTATATTTACCCCTGCTTCCGGGAAGGGTGCGCCCAGGCAAGCGACTGGGGGAGCTTCTCGCACTGGTACTTACTACTTGAATCCATCGACTGTAGAAGCAAAAGGGCCAACAGCGCTAATCGCACTTCTGCCCCAAAGCTTCTATGGCACAACAGTGTCTGAACGTCCCACAATTCTAGTGTATCTCCCTGCTTCCAATGCCTAAGAAGCTGTGTTCAGCCTCAAGGATGAAGCTGGCAACATGCAACATCAGATGAACATTTCAGTTGTAGGGAAAACTGGGGTGATTGCGATCAAATTACCAGCTGATGCACCCGCTTTAACCGTTGGCAAAAACTACCAATGGTTCCTAGCACTCAAACTGGATGGGCAACTCAGTCCAAGTACACCTTACGTTGATGGTTGGATTGAGCGAATCCAACCCAGTGCTGATCTGGCAACCACAATGCAACAACAGGATGCGCTGAAGCGGGCGACTAGTTTGGGTAAAAATGGGGTTTGGTATGACTGTGTAGCAACACTTGCTGCACTGCACACCGCCCAACCTACCAATGCAACTCTCTCCAAACAATGGGAAGAACTTCTTTCCTCAGTTAGTTTGAAGGAGATTGTAACAGCACCGCTAATATAGCACTTCTCAATTGAGTCGGAATACAGACCTAACCCCCACCCCTTCCCTATAAGGGAAGGGGAGTAAATTCAAAGCCTCTGACGCCACGTGCTTCAAGTCGGCAGAGCCGCCCAACGCAGTGGCTCCTCCTTTTAGGAGAGAGGAATGGAAGTGGGGTCAAAGTCTATTAACGAAAAGCACTATAGCATCCGCTAACTAACATAATTAACAGGTGTTAGTGGGGCATTACTCCACTAACACTGACCAATATCAATGAACTGTATGGCACAAATATGTGGCGCAGATTTCAGACTTTCATCCAACGCACTCGCAGCGTCTTGATCATTAGTCCCAGTGTTGCTCTGACAGTTATTGTCGGCCAGTCGTTGGGGCTTTTTAATTTACCTGAATGGAAACTTCGCGATGAATGGGTTCGTTTGCAATCATCAGAGAAAATAGCCAATGAGATTGTGATTGTCACAATCGATGAGCGCGATATTCAATCGGTGGGTAAATGGCCAGTTCCAGACTGGGCATTAGCAGAATTACTCGATAAAATCCGGGCGCAACAGCCTCGATCCATCGGACTGGATCTCTATCGAGATTTGCCCGAAGGAAGTGGACATGAGCAACTCGGGCAAATTTTCCGCAGCACTCCCAATTTAATTGGAGTTGAGAAAATTATCGGTGAGCGCGTCAATCCGCCACCAGAATTGAAAAAAAGAGATCAGGTAGGATTAGCCGATTTGGTACTCGATGGCGATCGCTCTGTCCGTCGCGCCCTGCTCACAGCGGTGGATGCTAAAGAACAAAACACCATCAAAGCAGGGCTGGCAACCAGTGTAGCGCTCAAGTACCTCGAAGTTGAAGGGATTACCTTAGAAAGCATTGATCCCCAGCGGCAAAAGTTCCAATTGGGTAAGGAAATTTACCAGCCACTGCAAAATCAAGAAGCAGGTTATGCCGATGGCGATTTAGGAGGCTATCAAATTCTGCTCAACTGGCATGGAACGGATGCAGCATTTCACACAGTTACCATGCGCGATGTGTTAGCAGGGAAAATTCCGGCAGACCTGATGCGCGATCGCATGGTGTTTATTGGATCAATCGCCTCTAGTACCAACGATTTTTTCAGCACACCCTTCAGTTCCTCCTGGATATCTGCTCAAAAACCGACACCTGGTGTTGTTATCCATGCCAATATTGCCCATCAATTGGTACAAGGAGCTAAAACAGGAAAAGCAACCCTCCACGGCGTTTCCAGCATTTCTCTGTGGCTCTGGATTGTTTTGTGGTCTGTGATCGGTTCTACGAGTAGTTGGTGGTTAGCCAGTGCGCCTAGAAAGCTACAGATTCCAGGGGGCCAGATTCTTTGGATAACTGTAGGTATCAGTGGGGTCTGCCTGGGGAGTGCTTACGGGATATTTTTAAATGGGATTCTGATTCCGGTTACACCAGCCTTAGCCGCGTTCATCAGCAGTGTAATTGCGACAATGAATGCCTATAAACAGCAGCAGCTAGAAGAAGCGAATCGCCAACTGGAAATTGCCAACGATCAACTATTAGATTATTCCAAAACCTTAGAGGCAAAAGTCGAAGAGCGAACTCATGAACTGGTTGAGGCAAAGCAGGCTGCCGATGCCGCTAACCAAGCAAAAAGTGAGTTTCTTGCAAATATGAGCCATGAGCTACGGACACCGCTCAATGGCATCCTTGGTTTTGCACAGCTACTAGAGCGATCGCCAAACATGACAAACAAAAACCGCGAAGGAATCAATATTATCTCTCAATGCGGGACGCATCTTTTGATGTTGATCAATGATATTCTCGATATCTCAAAAATTGAAGCTCGGAAATTGGAATTGGTAGCAACTGCTGTGCATCTGCCGACCTTTTTACACGGTGTTACCGAGATTTGTGGGATCAGAGCCGAGCAGAAAGGGATTACTTTTAATGTCTTAATCAGCGATCGCCTTCCCCTTGCCATTGAAGCGGATGAACAACGGCTGCGACAAGTATTGATTAACTTGCTAGGCAACGCGATCAAATTTACAGATATCGGTAGTGTGACGTTCAAAGTAGAGGCACTGGAGACTGGGCAAGATTCTTCCCAATCCCCAACCACCAAGATTCGTTTCCAGATTGAAGATACAGGTATTGGTATGTTACCAGACCAATTAGAGAAAATCTTTTTGGCCTTTGAGCAAGTGGGTGAAGCAGGGCAGCGATCTGAAGGTACTGGCTTGGGATTGGCCATCAGTCAAAGAATTGCAGCATTGATGGAGAGCCAAATTCAAGTGCAGAGTCGCTTGGGTGAAGGAAGTATATTTTGGCTAGATTTGACAGTTCCACTATCACTTTCCCATGACTGGCATGAACAGGCGATCGCCCCAACCCAGCATTCGATTACCAGAACTTCGGGTAGTGCGCCTCTGGTTCTGATTGTCGATGACGATCGCAATCACTGCTCCATATTGACGAGTCTGCTGCAAGAAATTGGCTGTCGAACCTTGGAAGCAACCGACGGTAAACACGGGCTACAAATCGTAAAAGAATGCAACCCGGATGTGATTCTGCTCGATTTAGCCATGCCCAATATGGATGGTTTTGAGCTAATGATTCACCTGCAATCTGATCCAAAAACCCGTTCTATTCCGATCATCGTCTCTAGTGCCAGTGTATTTGAGGAAAATCGGCAGCGGAGTTTACAAGCAGGAGCAAAAGCATTCCTGCCTAAGCCCCTCCAGGTTGACGAACTATTCAATACACTGCGCTCGGTGCTAGAAGTTGACTGGAGCTATGCCCAATCTCCACCTCAGCAGTCATCTCCCAAAGCTGAATTACCCAATAACGAATGGGTTCTGCCATCGCAAGATGTTTTACAACAACTTTATCATCTGGCAATGATGGGCGATATCGCGGCGATCGAGAAAATGTTAGAAGAGTTAATTGCACAAAACAGCCAGCTAGCTCCTTTCGTAGTTGAGTTAAAGAAACTCACTGTCAATTTTCAAACCGGACAAATACGTAAATTTATAAAATCATTTGTAATAATGGAGTCACGACAATGATGGCTGATTCTCTCTCGAAGCCAATACATATCCTTTTGGTAGATGATAATCCAAACAATCTCAAAGTGCTATCAGAAATGATTCAGGGATATGGCTGGAAAGCACTCATGGCAACGAATGGAGAGTCGGCGATCGAACAAACAGAATATGCCCTTCCCGATCTGATTCTCTTGGATGTGATGATGCCTGGTATTGATGGATTTGAAACTTGCCGCAGGTTGAAAGCCAATCCTATCACTCAGAATATTCCAGTCATTTTCATGACTGCCCTATCCGATTCTAAAGACAAGGTGAAAGGATTAGAAATTGGCGCAGTTGACTACGTTACCAAACCCTTCCAGCAGGAAGAAGTCATTGCCCGATTAAAGTTACACCTGAAAATCTCCCATCTCACATATACCCTAGAGCAAAGGGTACAAGAGCGCACCGCAGAATTAACCCAATCTCTACAGCAGTTACAACAAACCCAACTACAACTGATCCAAAGTGAGAAAATGTCTACTCTGGGACAACTTGTTGCAGGCATTGGTCATGAAATTAATAACCCGATTGGTTTTATTGAAGGAAATTTCTCCTATATTACAGAATATACAAATAATCTTCTTCACTTGGTCAACCTCCAACAGCAGAAGCTACCGCATCCAGAACCAGAAATTGAAGAACTTCTCAATCAAATGGACTTTGAGTATCTAGCAGAGGATATTCCAAAATTGCTAGCATCAATGCGCCAGGGTATTGACCGCCTTAAGGGCATCAGCCTTTCTCTGAGAACTTTTGCTCGCTCAGATATTTCATCTAAGATGGAGTTTCAGATTCACGAAGGGATTAATAGCACCTTAATGCTATTGAAACACCGATTGCAAAACAAAGGAAACCACCCGGCAATCGAGGTTATCACCCAATACGGTAAGTTACCTCCAATCAGTTGCTATCCCGGACAGCTAAACCAGGTCTTCATGAATATCATCGCTAATGCCATTGATGCATTGGATGACCTCAATCAAAACCACTCTTATCAAAAGATTACTGCTTGCCCAAACACTATCACTATCACTACATCAGTTAATTATCAGCAAGAAACCGTCATAATTTGCATTCAAGATAACGGCCCCGGGATGCTTCCTGAGGTACAAACTCGAATTTTTGAGCAATCTTTCACAACTAAACCTGTAGGCAAGGGAACCGGGCTTGGATTAGCTATCAGCTACCAAATTATTGTTGATAAACACAATGGACAAATCGACTGTTTGTCAATTCCTGGTGAGGGAACTAAGTTTATTATTACTTTGCCGATTTAATATTTGATATCGAATTTATTACCTAAACTCAATCTACTGCCTTTTTAAATATTTTATAATACTTTGCAGATTGGGAAAAGTTACATTTTGCTAAGGAGTATCCCAAATGTGTAAAAACATAATTTGTCATAGTGAGCAAAATACAGTCAAGCAAAGCGATCGCAAAGTCCAGATGAAGTGAATTGTAACATTTGGCTACCCTGTGGGAACGCCAAAGGAGTACGCTTTATTTGCAATTGACGAGTAACAATTTTGGTAAATTTGCTTGCATTGAGATGCTCTCTTTTCTAGAAACTAACTATTTATATACATAGTTTGTTTTTATTTACAATTATCCATAAGACTGAAATGGTAATACAGAATTTCATCCCAAATTAAGTTTAAAAAAAAGTTATGAGCGATAATTCTCGGACTTTAAGGTGTTTAATAAAGTTATTACCAAAAGTCTAGTAGAAGCAAAAACATGAAAGGTTTCAGGAAGTTATCCTCAATAGCACTATTGCTATGTGCCTTTGTGTATCCGCCCTCATTAGCTGAAGCAAAGGATATTTCTTTAAGTAATGTTCACAATGAACAGAGCGCTGCACCAGAGGCTAACCTAGTTGGAGATAAAACCGGAGAGCTTTTAATTGCTCGACGGTGGTTAAGACCACACAAAAGTTTCCGACGACGGCAGATTATCCGACGACGGGAGCGTTTTGGAGGATACGATAATATCCGACGACGGGAGCGTTTTGGAGGATACGATAATATCCGACGACGAGAGCGTTTTGGAGGATACGATAATATCCGACGACGGGAGCATTACCGAGGATACTAGATTATCCGACGACGGTATTGATGACTGCTGATCCAACTAAGCCAATTGTTAATGGTTAGTGGTTATTAGAATAACCACTAACCATTAAATAATGACTATCGTTACGTTCTAATGAGCTGCTACTACTTCTCCTTCAAGGCGAACGAGTCGGTCTGCCAAAAGTTTTTCAAGGTCTTCTAGTGCCTTGGTGAAACCTTTGATGCCCTCATCTAGTTTGTCAAATGCCATGCGGTCAGCAGCGTGCATCTTGTCAAAGGTAGCTTTGTCAATGGATATCTTTTCAATTTCCAAGTTTGCTACCTTGGCGGGGTCAAGTTTGCGTGGCAGTTCTCCAATGGTTGCCTGTAATTCACCCAAAAGTGACGGCGAAATTGTCAACAAATCACTACCTGCAAGTTCAGTAATTTCACCAAGGTTACGGAAACTAGCTCCCATAACTTCGGTTTTATAGCCGAATTTCTTGTAGTAGTTGTAGATTTTGGTGACAGACAAAACTCCTGGATCTTCGGCTGCTGGGTAGCTATCGCGTCCGGTATCTTTTTTGTGCCAGTCGAGAATCCGACCAACGAAGGGAGAAATTAGGGTAACACCAGCATCTGCACAGGCGATCGCTTGGTGAAGACCAAACAATAAGGTAAGGTTACAGTGAATACCTTCTTTTTGCAGGATTTCTGCTGCACGAATGCCTTCCCAGGTAGAGGCAATTTTAATTAGCACGCGATCGCGGCCAATTCCAGCGGCTTTATACTGAGCAATTAATTCCCGTGCCTTAGTCAGGGTAGCTTCGGTATCATAGGACAAACGAGCATCCACTTCCGTAGACACACGACCGGGAATGATTTGCAAAATCTTTAATCCAAAGGCTACTGCCAAACGGTCAAAAGCTAGAGAAACTATCTCTGCTTGGGTGGCTTTGCCTCCAGCATCTTTCTTCGCCTGGAGTAAAGTTTGATCGACAACTTCCTGATATTCCGGCATCTGCGCCGCAGCAGTAATCAAAGAAGGATTGGTGGTGGCGTCTTGGGGTTTGAACTTTTCAATTGCCTGAATATCCCCCGTATCCGCAACCACGACAGTCATTTTCCGCAATTGTTCCAGTAAACTCTTAGACATAAAATACTCCGTGATGAATGTTACAGGATTTACTTATTCCCCAGTTCTTTACACTCTCTACTATTCCTTCAATTCTGATTCTGGCAATTTTTCTAAATCATTGCCCAATTTTGCTTACTATCTTGAGCCACATCCACAGCCTTATTCTAAGTGCCTTATGCCGAAATTGGCTGTCCAATGGAATGCACTTTGATTAAACTAGTTGTTCCTGATTTACCAATTGGAACGCCAGAGGTAATCACTACTTTATCGCCCTTATTCGCTAGACCCATGTCTACAACTGTGTTTACCACATTGGTAAACATCTCTTCGGCATTGTGGACTGGTGGGATAAGTAAAGGTTCCACACCCCAAGAAAGCGCTAGCTGGCGATAAGCAGTAACGTCAGGAGTTAGGGCAATAATCGGAGAAGTTGGCCGATATTTAGACACCATTCTGGCTGTACTTCCTGAGGAAGTGTTACAGAGAATTGCCCGTGAGCCTGTTTCATAAGCGATGCGACATACGGATTCTGCCACAGATTCGGTGACGCTGAGACTGCCTGCTTCATGACACCAGGCATGTCTACTAGCCTCATCTAGAGCCTGTTCTGTCCGCACGGCGATATTGTGCATCATCTGGACGGCGGCGATGGGATATTGTCCGACAGCGGTTTCACCAGAAAGCATTACTGCATCGGTACCATCTAAGATAGAGTTGGCAACATCGGTTGCTTCGGCGCGGGTGGGGTCGGGGGCGCTAATCATCGACTCTAGCATTTGCGTGGCTGTAATCACCGGCTTGCCAGCACGATTGCAACGGCGAATAATATCTTTTTGAATTAGGGGTACTTCGTGAATTGGCACTTCCACCCCTAAATCGCCACGGGCAATCATAATCGCGTCGGCAACTTTTAGAATGGAGTCAAAGTTTTCTATTGCCTCTGCTCTTTCGATTTTGGCAATTAAGCGGATGGAAGCGCCAGCGGCTTCAATCATTCGCTTGGCGGGTTCTAAGTCTTGTGGCGATCGCACGAAGGACACCGCTACCCAGTCTACACCCAACTGAATCCCAAAGCGCAGATCCAGCAAGTCTTTTTCGGTGATCGAACTGACAGGTAAAGGAGTTTCTGGCAGGTTTACTCCTTTGTGCGTAGAAATTAACCCGCCAATTTTTACCTGGGCCCGAATGCGATCGGCATCACGATCGGTAACAATCAACTTGACACGACCATCATTAATCAAAATCGGTTCGCCTGGTCGCATCATTGCAAACAAAGTCGGCAATGGTAGGGGTAGTTCCTCAATAGTCTCACCCTTTTCTTGCAAAACAAAGGTAACTTCACTACCAGCTTCTAAATTTAACCCTTCCGGTGGTAAAATTCCCAAGCGAATCTTGGGGCCACACAGGTCTTGCATAATTGCGATCGGCTTTTGCTGCTCAGTACTAATCTGCCTGAGACAGTGAGCCGTTTTGGCGTGGAATTCATAAGCCCCGTGGGAAAAATTCAGCCGCGCCACATTCATTCCAGCTTCTACTAAGGCTTGCAACCTTTCAGGTGCAGATGTAGCCGGCCCAACAGTACAAATGATTTTGGTTCGACGCATAGGGATTGGGGGTTGAGGAGTAACTTGCAAATTTGGATGCTTGGGGCGATCGCTTAAAGCATCCAAATTTACACGTGCTTCATATCACTGGGTTGCTAAGTAAAGATACTAAATGACGTTTTCCTTTCCGGGTATTTACCATTTGACCCAAATCCCAAATTTGAGGCTGGGGACTGGGGACTAAGAATTTTAGATTTTAGATTTTGGATTTTAGATTGAAATTTATGTTTAATGTGAATCAGGCGGTGAAATCCTGATGTTGCCGTCGATTTTGTTCAAGCTATGTTTTGCTTAGACCCAGAAATCCTTATGGAACATAGGGCGTTTCTAATTCACATCAGGCGTAATTTAATCTAAAATCATCAATCCAAAATCCAAAATTGAATTGCCCCATATCCAACAACTAATCAAACCGCAGCAGCTGTCGGGGCGAGCTTTTCATTTTGTGACATAGACAAGATCAGGTCAATCACGCGATTCGAGTAACCCCACTCGTTGTCATACCAAGCAATTACCTTGAAAAAGTTGGAGTTCAACTCAATTCCAGCACCTGCGTCAAAGATACTAGAATGGGTATCGCCTTGAAAATCTGTGGAAACTACTTCTTCATCTGTGTATCCCAAAATGCCCGATAGTGAGCCTGCGGCAGCCTCCTTCATGGCAGCACAGATTTCCTTATAACTAGTAGCTTTGGCAGTTTTGAAAGTTAAATCAACTACAGAGACATCGGGAGTCGGAACTCGCAATGCCATACCAGTCAACTTACCCTTCAATTCTGGTAAAACCAGTGCTACGGCTTTAGCTGCGCCTGTGGAGGAGGGAATAATATTCTGGCTTGCACCTCGACCACCCCGCCAGTCCTTTTTGCTGGGGCCGTCTACAGTTGGCTGGGTAGCAGTCATAGCATGGACTGTGGTCATCAACCCTTCAGTCAACCCAAAGTTGTCATTGATCACCTTAGCTATGGGAGCTAAACAGTTTGTAGTGCAGCTAGCATTGGAGACAATAATATCCTTGCTGGGGTCAAACAAGTGATGATTAACACCCATTAGTAGGGTAGGAACTCTATCTGGATCTTTAGTGGGAGCGGAAATTACCACTCGCTTTGCACCTGCCTTCAGGTGGTTTGCGGCTCCTTGGTAATCAGTGAAGAGTCCCGTAGATTCCACGACATAATCTGCATTTAATTGTCCCCAAGGTAACTCAGCTGGATTTCTCACCGACACGCAAGGAATAAAATGCCCGTCAATGAGGATGCCATCTTCCTTGGCTTCAACCTTTTGCTTTAATTTGCCGTGGGTTGAGTCGTACTTCAACAGGTAAGCGAGGTTATCTGGTGGTACTAGATCGTTAATGCCCACAAACTCGATATTGGGGTTATCGATACCAGCGCGAAGCACAAGTCGCCCGATTCGACCGAAGCCATTGATACCAACTTTCAATTTAGTCAAGATTAAACCTCCCGTTGTGGAAGTTGAACAAAAGGAGAAAGTTAAAAGTCAATATAGATTGCCTTTTACTCTTTACTTTCTGATCCTGACAGCCTCGGTCGGCTAAAGGATATTTACTTGGCATCTTTTAAGGTTTGGGACATTGGGGATTAGGAATTGGGAAAACCCTGATTTAATTTACTACTTATCTGTTTGAGCTAATTGTTCGAGTTTTTACAAAGTCTGACAGGTTGTTAGATCGTCTAGACTGTTCAAATAATTTGCCCTTGCAATCCCCGATTCGTTAGGAGGTAAACAGCAAAGGTTCCTAGCCAGTGACTAGCTGCATAATGTTCAATGACAACATCTGCTAGTCCATTTTGCCGATGGTGAACGGCAGTAAAGCGAAGGGTTTGTATGCGGCGATCGCCATTTGCCAATCCAGAAATGATCCCCTCAAGCATCCAAGCGCGACTGAGATTAAGACCCCAGAAGTGGGATTGCATATAATCTTGAGGATTATCTACGATGTTCGGTTCTAACCAATTTGCTGAATTCTCAATCGGTATTTGGGGAAGAAAATCGGTCAGCCACTCAGTGAAAGCTGTTGTTGGGAGGATTCGCCGCATCAGGTCTGCTTCAGCAAGGCCAGGAGAGAGAAAATCGTAACCAAGCGGCTCGAATTGTAAGGAATAATTGCGATCGTTGAGATAGAATTGCCGTGCCTTGTTTTCTACTAACTGAGTGAAGTCGGTATTTTCGGTAATCCGTGCCCAATCTAGCATCAAACCAAGTGCAAAAGCTGTTTGGTTATGCATCCCTGTGCGATTTGGGAGTTTCAGTGCCTCAATCCAACGGTGTAAGTTAGCTGCAATCAACTTTTCGAGCGGTTCTAATACAATCCGCCATTCTTTCGCTTGAGGATGATTCCACTCGTGAAGTTCCGCAGCCAGTTGCAGAAGCCATGCCACACCATAAGGAAATTCATAAAAGGGTAGCCGTTGGAAATGGGCAATCTCTCCTTGAATCTTCTCAGGTGTAAGGCTCTGCTCAAGTGCTTGCTTTGACGCTGCATTGAAGGAAGCTTCAGGAAAGTGACGCATAAGACGTACCAGCAACCAATGACCATGTACAGCTGAATGCCAATCTAAGCAGCCATAAAAAGCAGGAGTCAATTCACGTGGTGGTTTTATATCCTCGTCGCTATCAACCCAATACAGATTACTGTTGGGATATTCCCGCCCGATACAATCCAGCACTAATTGAGCAAATTGTGCCGCAGTCGTTTCATTAATCTCCAAATTATCGGCTGGTATGGTCACTTAGTACAGTTTTGCGTAAAAGCATAGCGTTTTTAATGCAGGCGAACACATTAACATTGTACTGGGATGCATTGGTATTGTAAGGGGACGCATTAACAATGTATTGCGACGCATTGGCATTGTAAGAAGACGCATTAACATTGTATCGGGATGCATTGGCATTGTAGAGGGACGCATTAACAATGTGGCCAACGCATTAACATTGTATTGCGATGCATTGGCATTGCAAGGGATTTAGATCCCAACTTCTTGAAGAAGTCGGGTATCTGGGCGGCAACTTTTGCTTAAGTACCATTCCACCCAAGAATTTGTCTTAACCAGCAACACATCCTTGGGTGAAGACGCGATGAATCGCGTCTCTACAAATGGTCTATTTGTCGCATTCTTTTTTTAAATTGGTATTACGCAAAATACCTCTCTAACTCTTATTCCTCCGTGTCGCGCCAGTTGCTGCAAGTAGGGGAACCCGCCCAATGCACTGGCTTCTCTGTGCCTCTGCGGTTTAGATTCTTCCGTGACTCGTGCGTAAGTCATATTAACCCAAGCCTATTGTAAATAGTTGATCTGGGTTTTTGGTGCAAGGTTTGTGACCATAGAGAACAATAATGTCGCAAAATTCACACTGAAAGGGACATCCACGCGAAAATTGCACCTACATCTCTGCATAGGCTTCAAATTCTAGTAAGTCAAAGCGAGGAGTTGGAGTATTGGTAACATCTGGTTTTTCACCATCAGAGCGAAAGATACCTGTGCGATCGCTGCTACAAATAAGGGTAGAGTGATTTCCCCTTCATCCAATATTATGTAGACGCGCAGCGCAAACCCAAAGACTCGGAAACTTTGGGCTTGTCGTCAGACATCGCAATTTCCAGAAATCCTCAAACATGCATGGGTAAATGATTTAGCCGGAAATACCAGGACTTTTGGGACGGTTCTAATATCTGTTCTTTTTATGACTTGGCAAATTGGCAACTATCAGAAAATTAACTGTGTTATTTTCAATACTATACAAGGTGTATTTGCACTTTCAAGCTATTTAGACGGGCTGCAACCCGTCTTTATTTATCACCAGACCTCTTTGAAATCTCGTTTTCAGGTTCTACCTTGGAAATGGACTTTCATTGCGGCTCTGCTGCGAATTCGGGACTCTGTATGGGCATTCCCAGTCGCAGACTGGGAACGAGGCAAGAACGAGGCAATGAAATTAAATATTTTTGGAGACGCTCCGCAAACGCAGAGCGTCTCGAATAGAAGAATTATATTGATTGAGTGAAGGGATTGAACGCACTGCTTTGGGCTTTTAAGGTCTAAGAGGATGTTTGAAAAGTCTAAGAGCGTGTGTTTCACTACCCTGGCTACCGAGAAACTGCTACGAGAGAATCGGAGTTTTGGGATTTGAGATCGCGCTCCTGAGTCGCACTTGAGGCTCAAGCCAACTCTTTTCAAACAACCTCTAAGGCGATCGCAACCAGTTTGACCGGGGAGCTATGCTAGAAAGGGCTGTTGGACTAATTTCAGGCTTGTGCTGTGCTGAAAATACTCCTATTGTCCAGATTCCCCAGAGCAGTGTTTATGTTTTGTCGCTAGAGGCTCTTATTCAACTGTCTGCTCGTTAGTCCAATCCTTGCCCAATAAAGAGAAACTTTTAATTTGTTATTACTCCTGAAAGCGGGTGCAGTATTGTTAAATGAAAGCTATGCCTGGTTTCAGCTTTCAAATAGCGTTCTTGCAAGGGTTGCCACTGCTGCCACGACTGGTAACGATTTTCAGTTAACAAATTAGCAAGGGTGGGCAACTCAGTTTTAATTTCTGACTTGAATACATCTGTAAGCCAGTCAGTTAAGACCGCACTATCTTGCATCGTACCCAAAATTTCTTGGATACTTTTCACTTCTGTAAGATAAGCTGCGTAAGACTCGCCATATAAGTCAGTAAATAACTCCATCTGGTAGCGTATACGTTTAGCTTCTTTTCGCAAGCTATGAAGAATTTCACCTTCTGTTGTCAATTGTTTTTCTATCTTTTCTGGTTTCCAGTTTTTCTGAATTTTCACTTCTGATTCCACAAATTGGGTGCCAACTAGCCAACCCGGGTGCAGTAAAAAGTTACTCAATTCTGGTAAAAGTAAATCTGGTAGCACTTGCTGGATAGCAACAGATGCCAAAGGTTGATAACTGGGTTTCTCTAACCATTTCTCTAATGCATCTTTTAGAGACTTGTAAGATTCATCTTTTAAGGTTTTCTGCACACTCGATAGGACATCTTCACGTTGTTTAGCCAAAGCTGTGAAAGCTGTTTGCAGAGATTCCTGCTCTTTGCAGGGTAAGTTTGGTTTGTAATTATTTTCCAAACTTTCTTTGAGTACGTCTAAATCTCGCAGACTACCAAGACGACGGGCTATTTTACCAATATTTTTATCGCTGACTGGTTTTGACACATCTAACGCTAGCCCAAACCTAGTTACAGCCGTGCGTAGCCGACGCATTCCCACTCGCATTTGGTGCAGCGCTTCTGGATCTTCATCTTTCTTCACTGATTTTTCCCACTTCAAGGTTTTCTTAAAGTGTTTTTCAATCGCTTGATACGCGTAGTCCCCTAGAGTTTTTACCGTGGGTTGTGTGGCTAATTTCATAATTGGTCTTAATGACTACTTAATCAGGTTATTGCATAATAACATTAGTTAAAAGTTTGCATCTACTACTTTTGATATTTTTTTATTCAATGAAAATGGGAAAATATTCTTATGACTATCTATATTTGCATACTCTTTTATAAATATGCCATATCTCTCAAAGGTTTGAAAAGCAGATTCACTCTTGCAATTTGATATTAACGATTGTTTAATAATATTTTGCATAGATTAAATGATTTATTATCATAGCAGAATAAATCTTTTCGCAATCAGAAAGATGATTTAAAATGTCAAACTCATATTTATTAAGTCAATTTTTGTTAACTTTTATAGATAATTTTAAAGAACATGGAAAAGACTTATCAGCAGTGTTGTTAACACATCAGAAGTATTTATGGTTAGGGTCAGATGAAACCTCAACTATTGAACAACTCTCTTTGGTTGATACTGATAAATTTACAGAGCATCAACAATTTCGGGTAGCAGAATTTATCAGTTTACCTGCATCAGAAGAGGAAGAAATTGATATAGAAGGACTTGCTTACACTGATTATTATCTATGGTTTGTTGGTTCTCATAGCTACAAACGTAAAAAACCTAAATCTGAAAAGACAGGTGTACAAAACTTTAAAAGGCTGGCAAAAATTGAATCAGAACCCAACCGTTATCTTTTAGGAAGGATTCCGATGATAGACGGTAAGTTGTTCTCATCTTGCCCACATCCGCAAAATCCAGGTGTGCAGTTGAATGCCGCTAAACTAGAGGTGACGAACCAGGGTAATTTGCTGATCACAGCTTTGGCAGATGATCCCCATTTAGGCTTATTCATTAAGGCAGCAATTCCAGGAAAAGATAACGGTTTTGATATTGAAGGAATAGGCATTTACCAAAACCGTATTTTTCTGAGTTTGCGTGGCCCTGTATTGCGGGGTTGGGCTGTTGTTCTGGAAATAGAGTTAGAAGATTCTAGTCCAGGACTCTTGAAACTGGGGCAAATTGGGGAAGCGGAGGAGTTATATAAAAAGCATTTTCTCTGGTTGAATGGTTTGGGAATTCGGGATTTGTGTGTAGATGGAAAAGATTTGTTGATTTTAGCCGGCCCAACGATGGATTTAGATGGCCCTGTGCAAATTTATCGTTGGGTAAATGGTATGAATTCGCGAGAAAATGTCTTCAATAATCCAGATTTGGTGCAAGATATTCCCTATGGAAATCGGGAAGAACACGCTGAGGGAATGACGCTATTTGAGGATGTAGCTGGTATACCTTCGCTATTGGTAGTTTATGACTCTCCAGCAAAGACTAGATTGGTGGGTGATAGTGGTGTAATAGCGGATGTGTTTAAGCTGGGATAAGCAATTTTGGACTTCGGCTACGCTCAGTCGAACGATTTTGGATTGTTAAAGGTTAGTGGAGATTGCTTGTACGGGACAGCTGGGGATACACTGTTCGCAGACGATACAGCGCGATCGCGTGAATGTCAACTTGTGTGTCTCTGGGTGGAGGGTGAGGGCTTCGGTAGGACAGACCCCAGTACACAAGCCACAGTGAACACAGACATCAGGATCAATCGCAATTTCGCCTAATGTAGAAGAAACACTAACATGGCGCGATCGCATCCACTCGATCGCTGCATCTAGTTGATCGATATCTCCCGATAGTTCCACTACCAGTTTGCCAATTTGATTTGGGGCAACTTGGGCACGGATAATATTGGCGGCGACGTTGAACTCTTTGGCCAGTACGTAAGTCACTGGCATTTGCACGGCGCGTTTTGGGAAGGTGAGTGTTACTCGTTTTTTCACAGGTTTAGCAGAGGCTTTTTTCTGTTGTAACGTATTGGGAGTTTTATCAGTTCTTCTCTACAGGACGCTGCGCGAACTGCCCAATGTGGCAGCCAGACTAAAAACCGTTAGTATCTGTTGGTGTTATTTCATTAGACATCTCCAGAAATTAAATATGCGTAACCTGAAACCCTTGTAGAGACGCGAAATTTCGTGTCTCTACATTCATTTTCGGAGATGTCTGTCCTCTCTGCTTTGATCAAATGAGATACTTCGGGCTGGGGAATGCCAAGAAGTTCGCTGATTTCGCGATCGCCCTTTTGGAGGTCGGTTTTACTTCGACTCAGGGGCTGCTCGTATACTTCAGAACACCTTCAATATTTTCAATTCCTTGTAAGACTGTTGAAGTCCACTGAAGTGTGCCATCTCTTCTTTTACAAGCAGCTTTTAAATAGTTTCCTTTGATGCGGATATGCTGGCAACTGAACTGATAATTGCTAGTTTTATCAGGGTCAGTCACTTCTAAAGTGCCGTTAATATTTTCAATCCCCTGTAATTCTATTGAAGCTTTGTTGAACGAACCATTGCTTCGGCTACAACTAGCTGAGAGAACGTTGCCATAAACTGAGATGTGGTTACAGCTTTTCTGATAACTGCTAGGTGTAGCATTAGCAGGGCTATTAATCCCAACTAAAGTAGATGTTGCTAAAAGAGCAATTACACTAAATAAATTTCGCTTCATGATTTTGCTTCTCTATGCCGACAAATTGTTCTACATCTTCAAGTAAGCCGATTTCGGATGCAATCCCATAATTTTTTGACTTTAGATGGGGTAAGTTCACGCCCAAACATTGTTGGCGAAAGTGTTACAAGTGATCAGAAAAACTTTTTACTAACGCTCTCTAGTAAATGCGGTATTACCCCAGTTACTCGTGATATCCTCTATTAATGCCGCTCCTAGTTTTCGCGCCCAAATGTCAAAAATATCACTAACACCAAACGTATTGGTATAAATCTTAGATTAGCGCAAACCTAAAATTTCGGAAATCGCCGCTACAATATCCAGATAGAAGTTGCCTTTGACTGCGCGAAACAATTCAAATTTAGAGTCAGGGGCACCAAAAAACGGTCTGAGAAACCATCCTAACTGCATACCAACAAAGGCATAAAGCAATAACCAGGATCTTAAAATAGTGGTGCGGGTTTTTTTGCCAACTTCATCTTGTTGAGAAAGTAATTGCATTCCTTCATAAAGGAATTTAACGCCAAAGATGCCTGTAATTCCAAAAATTAATACATTCAACAGTTTAAAAAATTGATAAGAATCGGGTGTAGTAATCAGAAAAAATAGTGTAACTGGTGCCAAGCTGAATAAAAGCACACTAATCACCGATACAGATGTAAGCAACACAACGAAATGTTGTTGAATATTACTTCGGGAACCAAACAAAACATTAAAAAAGAATAAAGTTGGGAAACAAATAATCAGTGTTAATAAATAAAATGCTGGAAGTTTAATATAGCAATCCTAAATCATTTGTAAAAAATCACAGTTGTTGATACTCTGAACAA
>NZ_CALMFY010000107.1 GCF_937863485.1 uncultured Nostoc sp.
ATTTGCACCTCTTTTTACCAAACTACAAATCTGCCCATCACACAACACCTTGAAAAGGCTAGTAAGTCGATGCTAATATTTCAAGCTATGTTAAGAAATTTAAATCGTTGGTGCGTTGTCATGCTGCGTTAGCCTACGGCGTAACACACCCTACTTCAACTTTATATTTCTTTATATACATTGAATTTTTCTCGCTGACTTACTTAGTACAGTCCTCTCACATTTAATAAACCGAAGTTAGGTTTCAATTTTTCTCACGTCGGTTTCGTGGAGGTACGGCTCGTCCATCATAAAACTGAATAACTAACTTACTCAGTCCGATCCATACTGCTCCAAAGATTAAAGGAGTTACAGTTTCAATCACAACTGCTACAACTGATGTTGTCTTCAAAAATAAAAAAAGTATTGGAGTGGAAGCCAAAGTAAGTACTGCTGCAACTCCACTTCCGAATTTCAATTGTTCAATAATAGCAAGTGCCGAGCTACAACTTGCACACTTTTGTGTATGCGAATGATATCTCTCTAGCAGCACTGACTTTGCCAATGGGGGAGAAAAAGTCTCTTTGCCAAATGGTTCAGCGTTATATTGGTTTACCCACTGACGCAACTCAAATACAAAACTATCTGCTTTGGTTGGAAGGTAAAAGGCTTTAGCAAAGTTAGGACTACCTCCTTTAGCTTCAAGATACCTTTCCTGATAGTGAAGAAAAATTTGATCATCTTCTAAAACACCATTTTGTCCAATGTGATAATACCAACGCGGTCTCAGCTTAATAAACCAACCTGGAAGTTTAGAAGGAAATTTAAAAGGAAAACGTGCAAACACACGACATTCTCCTTTACGTATGGGTGTAGCATAAACAACGGTTAAAATTCTGCCACGCTGGGAGTTGATGTCATGCCACATTAAACTTGGAGCGATGAAGGTTGTAGATAACTCTCCTGATTGCCCTGGTTTGAAACCTTGTTTCCAAACCCCTTTGAATCCATGTTTGCCAGATTCAATGACTTCAAGTTCCAAAGCTGCTGCATTTGCCCTATTTCCTACCGTTTTGTGATGTGTAAAGGATATGTGGCTAGGGTCAAGTATATTTTCTAAAAGTGTTAATGCATCATAAGGCACATCCCTAAATGTATTAATTACAACCCATCCTTCAGGAGATTCTTCTAATGGCTGAATAATTGGAACTTCGGTTTTTGCAGCATTTTCATATTCACCAACGTATACAAATAGCAGTCCTTGCTTTTCAATAGTCGGTAATGATACCACACAAGCTCGTTTAGAAGTCTCTGCTGTCCCACCTTTGACTTGCTGAGGAATCCTTTGACAATTTCCATCTCCAGAAAAAGCCCAACCGTGATAGGGACATTCCAACAGCCCTTCATCACTAATTCTGCCTTCGGACAACGGTGCTAAACGATGAGGACACTGGTCTTCAAAGCTTCTCCAAGATTGGGCAAGTCTATCCCACCAAATTACAATATCTCTTCCCAACACTCTAAAAGGGGTTGGTTTTGATTTGTCTAAGTCCTGTAGGTAATGGATAGGATACCATGTCTCTTTACAATCAAAACTATTCGGATCACTGCCGCCCGCAGGCTTTTTTTCTTGAAAACTATCTCTGACATTAACTTCTTTCTCAAGCATTTTAAATGTTTATTAATTTTTATTGCCAACTCTTAGCTTTATTTTAGCTAGTATGAACATTGGCTGTATAGCGATCATAATGCAAGAGATTGATTTGATGAATAGTCACTGAGACGGCAGATAATATGCTATCAGTATAGATTGATAAGTTTCTTAATCCTCCCCTACGGTGAGAACTCTCACGCCTCTAATTGCGTCTGCGCCCGATTGAGGTGGAGTGGATGGAGTGAAAAGTTTAGTTATGGAAGCGATCGCTGATGACCAAGGACGTATACGTGCCCACTTTGTCGCGATGTCTATGACGAGCTTCTCTACGAGACGTTGCGCGAACGCCTACGCAATTCCTGAGAACAATTAGCTATTAAAGTTTACTCAAAAATAATTGATAAAAATTTATCTTTTCTTAAGATTTATTCATCTTTTTGATCCTCAGAGACTCGAAAAAGATAAAATCGCGATCGCGATTTTATTTTATAAAAGTAAACGCCGACAAGGCCCTATGAAGGCGATGTCTGCGGCGGGCTGCGCCATCGCATCCTTGATTGCCCTGAAGAGATATTTAGTTCAAACGTACTAGAAATTAAGAGGTTAAGTTTTGGATGGGTGCGCTTATATTTGCTCTATAGCTGTTGCCATAAAGGTTTGGCGTTTCGCACTCCTGACTAATCTAAACTCCAGTTATCAAATGTCATGGTCAAGCTGTTATTTTTCTCTAAATTTCAGCATTGACCAAAACGTAAGGATTCAGGTCAAGAGGTATTGACAAGTGTGACATCTGAGGCGGAATATG
>NZ_CALMFY010000108.1 GCF_937863485.1 uncultured Nostoc sp.
CTCAAGCAAACTGCACACCCATTAAAAGGAGCAGCCAAACGTAAATTCATAGCACAAAACTAGTTGTGGCATTAGGACAATAATTATCATTTTTATTAGCTGTATATTTTATTCTCTGGAAGTCTCTTATAAGACTTTTTATGACTTAATCAGACAAAACACTTTTAATTTCCTTTCAAACACCTAACTATTAATGTCTTTTTCATGCTGTGCTTATTGAAAAAACAGTTTAATTTAGATTCATGGTTAAACAACAGGTTCTGAACGCGGCAAGCACAAAACCAAACAGCTAAAGTTTGAATGTAAACAATACAATTTTATTCCCTTGTTTGCATAAAATTATCAGCTATTGCAGTTAAGTAAATGTCAGTTCAAATTAAAGATTTACATCTTTAAAAACCACAATTAACCAGAATTTGACCAAAACACAATCACTATTTTAAGGATAAAAAAATGGGTCTTCAAAGCCTTGGTTCATTAGGTAGCACCGCTCGTTCCTTCAATAGCTTCAATCTAAATACAACTGACCCCACAGATGTCTTTAAGTTCTCAATCGGCAGCACCAGAAACATCAACTTGTCTCTTAACAACATTAGCACTGGCGATGATGCCGACTTGAGACTGTTTCGGGACGTTAATGGTAATGGTATATTAGACGCTACTGACCGAGCCAGTGGACTTGTTAGCAGTTCCGCTAGGGGAAGCAACCAAGATGACGCGATTAACGTTAGAGCCAACGCAGGTACTTATTTTGCGGAAGTATCTCGCTTTGCTTCAGGTAGTTCGGGTGATGTTTCTTACGATTTAGACTTGTCTGCAACTACACCCAATACGACATCTGATTACAGCAACCTTCTACCGAAGGAATTTGTACTTGGTAACCTGTCAGCTGATGTCACCCGTTCTGGTAACATCAGTAACACTAACACCGCAGATGTTTACAGCTTCTCTTTGGGATTATTCCGGGGTGTCAACATTAGCTTGACTGGACTTAGCGCTGATGCTGACATCCGACTGATTCGGGACTCTAATAACAATCGCATTGTCGATGCAGGAGATGAAGTTACACGTTCTGCTAGAGCTGGTACTACGTCAGAGTTGATTTCAAACATTACCCAATCTGGTGACTACTTCTTGCAGGTAAATCAATTCTCTGGCAGTACTGCCTACACTGCGACTTTCGACCAGTTCAGCACCCCCTTTGCTTAAGTTTAGGCATCGGTAGTGATGAGTAGTACTTGAAAGCATTGTACGGCAATGCTTTCAAGGGTATGCAAATCATGCAAGCGGCAGAGAATCATACCTGAACTTTGCCGCTTTTATTCCCCACTCTAGATAAAAAAATTACATCAGACTTAACTAAATAACTATCTGGTGATTACTTCCTACAAGTCGAGCAATTTAAAGGTAGAACTAATTACACTTTAACTTTTGACCACTTCACCACCACTGAAGCTTAAGTTTAGGCATCGGCAGTAATGAGTGGTACTTGAAAGAATTGTACGGCAATGCTTTCAAGGGAATGCAAATCATGCAAGCGGCAGAGAGTTATACCTAAATACCGCTTCATTGCAAAAATTATAGCTGCACTCATCAAATATTTCAACAAAATAGTATTCAATTATGACGATAGCTTTACAAATAGGCGATGTCTACGACGGGCGTAGCAGCAGCACCCCTTTACCTACAGAAATTATTTCCTTCTTGGCTAGTTACAACCTGATTCCGCAATTGTTATCTCAGACCATTATCGAATCTGCGATTGCACCCATCATCTGCACACAAGCAGAAACATCTCATGCTCTAGAGCAATTTTATCAGCAATGGGATTTGACAACCAAGCAAAAAATCCAAGATTGGTGCTTACGTTACAGTTTGACTCAAGAACAATTAGAACTTTTTGCAACCCGAAAGCTCAGAGTAGAAAAGTTCAAGCAAGTAACTTGGGGACATCAACTAGAATCTTACTTTCTCAAATACAAAAGACATTTTGATAAAGTCATTTATTCTTTAATTCGGACTGAAAATAGAGGAACTGCCAACGAGCTATTCTTCCGAATTACAGAAGGAGAACAATCTTTTGCTGAACTGGCGCATGAATATTCTCAAGGCCCAGAAGCTGATACAAATGGCATCATCGGGCCAGTAGAACTTGGTACTATTACCCCCAATTTTGCTCAGTTACTTTGCACAAGTCAAGTGGGTATAGTTCAAGCACCCGTTCCCTTTGGAGAATCATGGGTGATTGTCCGTGTGGAAAAGTTTATCACTGCCCAGTTGGACGATTTTATGCGTCAACGATTGCTGCAAGAAAATTTTGAAACTTGGTTTAAACAGCAACTGAATCAACTTTCACCAGAAGAAAAAATCTGGATGGGAATCAACACCAAATCAGCACAGGTTCAAGAAGCTGCATAGGGTGAAGGAACGAACTGCAATCGCGCAGCCTCTGGCAGAGAAGAAAGTAAGAAGGAAGAAAAATTAAAATACGGTGCAAGATGATGACAAATACAACGGTTGATATTCAAGAATTTCTTGCTGATTTGTTTCCTTTCAATTATCTACCACCAAATGTTTTAGAAAATTTGCTCAACAAGGTGCAATTCTTCCGCTACCGGATTGGTCAGGTAATAGTAGCACGGGAAGCTATGCCCGATCAAATTAGCATTATTTACCAAGGACAAGCGCGTTTATTAAGCTACAATTCCCAAGCACAAAATCCGGCGACACTGAAGTTACTCTCACCAGGAGAGGTTTTGGGTTGGGTAAGTCATGTGCGGGGTATTGCATCTGAAACTGCGATCGCTTCTACTGAAGTTATCACCCTCAATCTACCTATTGCTGGTTTTTTAACGTTACTCAAGCAGGAAGAGGCTTTTGTCCAAGCGTTGCAAAATAAGATTACTCTTTTAGAAGTGTATGAACTGCTCACCGAAGAACTCAGTCGTCGCGCGGATGGTAGCAAGAATTTAATTAAGCTTGCTCAGACTGCAACTGAAGTTGCTATCATCCGAACAATCCCTGCACGCAAAGTCTTTCGCCAGCAGTTGGACTCAGAATTTTTGTGGTTAGTCAGCAGTAATTTTGATCCTGAGTTCCCTGTGGGTAGTCGCTTAGAATTAGATGAACTCAACCCGAAGCTGAAATTTAATACAAATATGCGTCTGGTGGGATTACCCAAGTCAATACTTGGAGAAAATCTCGCCCCCACACCAAAAACATTCTTACCCGCAGAGATTCCCTACGCCTCAGAAATTACTCTCACAGAAGAACCAGCAGCTAAGGGTAAACAAAAGAAGTATCCTTATATCCGGGGTAGAGGGCCGCTGGATGCTTCCCTTGCTTGCTTCCAGATGTTAAGCCAATACTTTAATATCTCCTGGCGCAGAGATACACTGCAACGGGTGTTGACAAAGCAGCAAGAACACAAAGGTAGTATATCTCTGCAATTTTGCGCCGCCGCCGCCGAGTTGATGGGGTTGACAACACAGATGGTGAAAATTCCCGCCACCGCAGTCGGCCGCTTGCAACTACCAGTTATGATTGCTTGGCAAGATAGTTTTGCCATCATTTACAAAAATAGCAATCAAGAATTACTGATTGCGGTTCCAGAAATGGGACTACTGCGCTACAAATTACGAGATTTTGCGGAAAACTGGGGGGCTGAAGGAGAAGTACTGCTGCTACAAACCACCAAAAACACTCCCAAGGCGCGGTTTAGTTTGAGTTGGTTTGTACCTTCACTGCGGCGCTACCGCAAAGTTCTAATTGAAGTACTGATTGCTTCCATTGTTATCCAAGTGTTTGGGTTGGTAAATCCTCTCGCCACGCAGGTGATTATTGACAAAGTACTGGTTGGTAACAGTCCTGATACCTTGGAAGTTTTCGGCATCTTTTTGCTAGTAATAGCAGTCATCGAGGCAATACTCACCAGTGTCCGCACTCATTTATTTACAGATACCACCAACCGGATTGACCTTACCCTTGGTTCTGAGGTGATTAATCACCTGTTGCGTCTGCCATTATCTTACTTTGAACGCCGTCCTGTAGGGGAATTGGCTACGCGAATTCATGAACTGGAAAACATCCGCTCTTTCTTAACTGGTACAGCTCTAACTGTGGTGATGGATGCGGTGTTTTCGGTGGTCTATATCGTAGTAATGGCGATTTACAGCCCGGTGTTGACATTAGTTGCTTTGGCAACAGTACCGTTGTTTGGTTTGCTCAACTTGATGGTATCACCTGTGATGCGGCGACAATTGCAAGAGAAAGCTGAATGCAATGCCGAGACGCAATCTTATTTAGTGGAAGTGATGGGGGGAATGCAGACAGTCAAGGCGCAAAATTTAGAAATGCGATCGCGTTGGCAATGGCAAGAACGTTATGCTCGTTACATCAGCGCTGGTTTCAAAACAGTCTCAACCCAAACTACCGCCAGTTCTGTTAGCAACTTCCTCAACAAGTTTTCTAGTATGTTAGTGCTGTGGGTGGGAGCTTTTCTCGTCCTCAATCAGCAACTCACCTTGGGACAACTCATTGCTTTTCGCATCCTGGCTGGTTATGTCACCAGTCCCTTGTTACGCCTGATGCAACTTTGGCAGAACTTCCAAGAAACCGCTCTATCTCTGCAACGCCTTGCTGATATTTTAGACACTCCCCAAGAAACAGAAATTGGCAACTGTCAAAATATTCTGATGCCCAGTATTCAAGGTAGTGTCCGCTTTGAAAATCTCAGCTTCAGTTTCCGCGAACATGGGCCGATGCAATTGTCCAATATTAATTTAGATTTTCCTACTGGCTCCTTTATCGGAATTGTTGGTCAAAGCGGTTCCGGTAAAAGCACACTGCTAAAATTATTACCCAGACTTTACGAACCCAAGTCCGGCAAAATCTTGATTGATGGCTACGATATCAGTAAAGTAGAACTCTATTCCTTACGTCGTCAAATTGGTATGGTGTTACAAGATACCCTACTATTCGATGGCACAGTCCGCGAAAATATTGCCTTGGGATATCCTGATGCTAGCGATGAAGAAATTATTACCGCTGCCAAGGTAGCTTTTGCCCACGACTTTATTATGTCTTTACCCAGTGGCTATAACACCCGTGTGGGCGAACGAGGTTCGGGATTGTCTGGAGGACAACGCCAACGAGTAGCGATCGCTCGTACTGTTCTACAAAATCCGCAATTACTGATTCTTGATGAAGCTACTAGTGCGTTGGACTACAATGCTGAAGCCCAAGTCTGCGGTAACTTAGCGAAAGCCTTCCAAGGTAAAACAGTGTTTTTCATTACCCACCGCCTCAGCACAATTCGCAATGCCGATGTCATTTTGATGATGGATCAAGGTGCTGTGGTAGAACAGGGGACTCATGAACAATTGATGGCGCTCAAAGGTTATTACTACTGTTTGTATCAACAACAAGAAGCGAAAGTGTAGGCAGGGGGCAAGAG
>NZ_CALMFY010000109.1 GCF_937863485.1 uncultured Nostoc sp.
CCAAGGTCGAGGGGTTGGGGGAGAGTTTCTTTCAGGAAGGATTACTGAATTGGTGTTTTAGTAGTACAAAAGTCACAAAACTGCTTGTGACTTTTGTATTGTAAGTATTTAGTTTGCATAATTTGCAAGCAAAGGGCAATTATGGCAGGTTTTATATACCAAAATAAAATATTGTTGTTCAAGTCATAGTAGGGTAGGCATTGTAATGCCCACCCTACTAATTAACCTGTATTTTCAGTCAATTACAATCAGGATTTACGCAAAAATGCAGTGAAAGCCTTGATTTACCGTAGGGGCAATTCATGATTTGCTCCTACATTTCGTACTTGATGCGTAAGTCCTAACAATTACAAAACACTGTAATTTAATTAGTGCCAGGTTGTGTTGGAACAATCGGTTGTGTCGGAACAAGCGGTTGTGTTGGAACAATCGGTTGCGTTGGAGCTGGGGTAGTTTCGAGATTTGGGCTTGAACCCGTAGGTATTATAGTCTGCGGTGTAGACGAAGATGATGCACCAACAACACTATCACTAGCACTGATACAAGTATCTAACACCTGAGCAGGGGGAAGGTCGATTTGACTACTCAAGCCAACCACACACTGGCCAAAGCGCACGGGCAACAAACTACGTCCACAGTAATCTAAAACTGCCGGATTAGCTGCTTCCTTAGTACTTGAGCTGACGCCAACTACACAGGTGGCTAACTCCTCAGGACGCCGGGCCTTCCCACAATAAGAAAGCGCATCTGTCGCAGCAATTTGGGTTTGCTTATTAATTTTAACCACGCAAGAAGCCAAATCCCTTGGACGCAGTGCCTCTGCACAACCTTGTGATGCAGTTTCTGCCGTGACGCCCACTTTTAGGAGGCGACCCGCACAGACACTATAATCATTGCTGTAGGAGGCAGCAACAGCCATCTGAGGTAAGCTGGTTGTCAACCATCCAGCTATAGCCAAAACCGATACTGTTAAAATCCTGGAGGTGGAACTGGCTTGTTTGTTCTTACCTCTATTAACCACTTTTTTGCTGTGTGACATTGCCATTCTCCAAACACCCAAGGTTATGCTAACTCAAATATTTTAAAAATCCTCTGTAATCAAAGAATTTCAGCGGCAGCAAGGTATAGACATAATTAATTATGCGGAAAATTGTGTTAATATAACTGTTTGAAAGATAAGTAGGCAACGTAAAAAGTATTTCAGAGTAAGAATACTGCGTGAACCAATCTGATGATTGAGTAGCCTACGAAACTAAATAAACACAAAAAACTTATTGGCAGGAGTCCGGCGGGGCACGTCGGAATTCAGGCTTGGAAGCCAGTATGTCGGATTTACCGACTTAAAGCAACTGGCGTAAAAGTTGATGCCTCTACTTTGGTAGGATACGTCATACCAAGGCAAGCAGCCTCAAAAAACCAAGAATCCCTTGATGATAAATCAGGGGAATGTCAGAATGGAACGTCTGGGTAAAGTTTAAACAGGATTAGATTAAGGAAACTCATGTCCCGATATAGAGGGCCACGCCTCAGAATTGTACGCCGCTTGGGCGATTTACCAGGATTGACTCGTAAAAGCGCCAGACGCGCTTACCCACCAGGTCAGCATGGTCAGAACCGCAAGAAGCGCTCTGAGTATGCTATCCGTCTAGAGGAAAAGCAAAAGCTCCGCTTCAACTACGGTTTGACTGAAAAGCAATTACTGCGCTATGTGCGGAAAGCCAGACGTGTTACTGGTTCTACCGGACAAGTGCTGCTGCAATTGTTAGAAATGCGCTTGGATAATACGGTTTTCCGCTTGGGTATAGCCCCGACTATCCCCGCAGCTCGTCAACTGGTGAATCACAGTCACGTAACTGTTAACGGTCGTGTGGTTAATATTGCCAGCTACCAATGCCGTCCTGGCGAAGTAATTGCAGTCAGGGATCGGGCACAATCACGGAAGTTGGTGGAAGCTAACTTGCAATATCCCGGTTTGGCCAACCTCCCCAGTCATTTGGAGTTTGACAAAAATAAGTTGGTTGGTAAAGTCAACAGTGTTATTGAAAGGGAATGGGTGGCACTACAAGTTAATGAACTACTTGTGGTGGAATACTACTCACGACAAGCGTAAGCAGTTAGGAGAGACGCGATTAATCGCGTCTGTAAAGGAGTTATGAGTTATGAGTTGAAAGACGATAATTCCTAACTCCTCACTTCTAACTCCCAACTATTTTCATCCGCCAATTTGCGACATAGTTCGGGTATATGTACCTACAATGCCAGAATCGCGCTCTTTAAAATTAATTTCTGGCTTGATTCCGAGTAAATGCCTCACCTGCTCTTGTAATTGAGCGGTGCTGATCCCAGAACGCAGAGCAGTTTTTAAATCTATTTGACCAGTTTCATTCAATAAACAGGGACGCAGCCAGCCATCGGCACTCAGGCGCATCCGGTTACAACGATCGCAAAAACATTCTGACATTTGACTAATAAATCCCAGTGTCCCCTTCGCACCGGGAATTTTAAAGACATCAGCAGGGCCAGCACCACGAACTTGAGATTCTGTCAAGCCCCAATGATCGCGGATTTGTTGTCGTAAATCGGCTGAAGATACCCAACCGCGATCGCCAAACAAATGCATATTACCAATGGGCATAAATTCAATAAATCGGACGTGCCACTGTTTGTCAATTGTCAGGGCGGCTAAATCTAGAACTTCGTGATCGTTGACGCCAGGAATTACCACTACATTCAGCTTCAGTGGGTCGAATCCGACGTTATGAGCAGCTTGAATCCCCTGCCAAACTTGTTGCCAACGAGAACGACCCTGATTACCGATAATTTGGTCAAAAATGTCGGGATCAAGAGAGTCAAGACTAATATTAATTCGTCGCAGACCTGCATTGTAAAGGTTTTGTGCCATCGGAGCCAGCAAAAACCCGTTGGTGGTCATTGAGAGGTCTTGAGTTTGGGGGAGAGTTGCGATCGCGCTGACCAAATCCACCACACCGGGACGCAATAAGGGTTCACCCCCAGTCAAACGAAACTGATTAAAGCCGACTGGAATAAATACCTCTTGAATTAAGGTGAGCAGCTCCTCATCAGTTAACAGCTGTTGCTTGAGAATATAGTCCAGTTCTACTCCCTCTGGCATACAGTATTGACAACGAAAATTGCAGCGATCAATTAAGCTAATGCGGAGGTAATCTACCTGGTTCATCGTTTTATTTTTATTGTCTCTGATTAATTAAAGACTTCACCGAATTTTAGATTTTAAATTTTGGATAATGTAATTGAATAATTCAAAAGCGTTCGACTAAGCGCTGACGCCATACTCCTACGGGGATCTTGCTACGCGTAGCGTTCCGCAGGAAAGTCCAAAATTTAAAAAGGTCTGAAAGCAAGGGAATTTAAACGCGAGAACAAATCTAAAATTCTTGCTCGATAGCCCCTGCATTCATGCGACGTGGCTCAATCCAAAATCTAAGTTGCGCTGTCAGCGCACCTTTGGTGCGACCCAAAATCCAAAATTGAGTTCTAGATGTGGTTTACCCCTTTCTACTATATTTGCTGTAATTCAAAATACCGTACTCCCCCTTAAGTGAGAGTTCACAGATTGTGGCATAATAAGCCGATCGCATCCACTAGTTAGTCATCAATCGTGCAAGACACCGACTCCATCAACGACCTTGCTGCTGCTTTACAGCAGCCAGCAGATATTACCTTTGAACTGCCCGATCCAGAAGATGAACAGATTCTAGAGTCAGATTTTCAAGAGCAGCTAGAAATAGCTTGGCAGGTATGCGATCGCTTTGATTTGCAAACTGAAATCTGGCGGGGGCGAATTTTACGGGCTATCCGCGACAGAGAGAAAGTCGGTGGTGACGGACGTGGTACTGGCTTTCTGCGATGGCTAAAAGAACGGGAAATCAGCAAAAGTCAAGCTTATGCCTGGATTCAATTGGCGAATAGTGCCGATACTCTGATCGAAGACGGTAAACTTGACCCCGCATCTGTGAACAACTTCAGCAAACGGGCTTTTGTTGAAACCTCCAAAGCATCGCCCCAAGTGCAACAGATGGTGAGTGAAGCTGCACAAAAAGGCGATCGCATCACCAGGCGGGAAGTGCGTCAACTCAGCGATGAATGGACAGCCATGTCCTCAGATTTGCTACCAGAAGCAGTTAAGGAAAAAGCAGCAGATAACACCCTTCCCCCACGCTACATCGCCCCACTGGTGAAGGAAATGGAAAAACTGCCAGAATCGCACCAAAAATTTATTCAAAAGGAAATTGCTGCTAACCCCGATGTGGATACCCTGAAACAGGTAACCACCGAAGCGCGTAACTTGGCGAAATATCTCAAAGGGGCGGCTCAAGTCCAGGCGTTGACGCAGGAAGATGTTGACATTGAAACAGCCTTAGAAGAAGCGCAAAGAGTCGGCTGTTTGAGCATTGCTGCTGATTTAGTCAATCAAGCATCCCAAATTGAACAAACGATCGCTAAACTCTACATGACTTGGAAACGGATCGGTAATTTAGCCGATCGATTATATGTAGATACTGGCGCAAGTACACCCAACTTGCGATCGCTCCTCAATTGCTTGGAACCTCTGGGTGGTGAAATCATGGAATTGCAACTTAGTGGTGCGACTGAACACACTATTCGTTTGCAAATTCAGGAGACAAGTTAGAAAATAGCGCTCTTCTATAACTCTCACCAGATAAAAATTAGAATTAGTCAGCCAGCGATCGCATTTGCCCTCACTGAAAGCTTGGAACTGGGGTGTGAAAGTAAATCGCACTAGCTATTGGTTGCGCTGGTGGGATGAAACCGGGCAATTGCTGCTGTGGGGAGTAGAACGATTACAACAAGAGCAGCAATTGCGATCGCGCATGGCTGCGAAGTTACGAAAATTAAACATTGATCCAGAGACAGTTTAATTTATAACCTTTTCGCTCTTTTTGAACCACAATCCCCTACCCTATGGCTTGATTTGCTATTTTAGCGATCGCATTTGCTATTTTGGCGATCGCATTTGCTATTTTGGCGATCGCATTTGTTATTTCGGGGTACGCATTTGTTATTTCGGGGTACGCAATTGTTATTTCAGGGTACGCATTTGTTATTTCGGCGATGTCTACAGTGGTCACTAAGCTTGTCGTATCCCTACGGGGAAGCAAGCTACGCGCAGCGTCTTGTAGAGAAGTGCTGGCTACGCCTACGCAATTGCTGATTGCGTTCATCCTAAAACAACTTAAGACAAAGACCTCTAAGAGGTTTTACTACCAAAACCTGTCCTTTTCCAACTCAAAGAGGGACAGGCTTGAACTTTAGTTTAAGGTAGGGAGAATCGTAGGTTGGGTTGAGGAACGAAACCCAACATTTTCAGTGGTTTGTTGGGTTTCACTTCGTTCAACCCAATCTACGCGGTTTATGGTTTTTGACGCTAACCCAAGCGTATTGGTTTATCGAACTCATGTCTACTTAGCAGCGCAAGATGCAGTGTTGAGCCAAGAGTTATGGGGCGTCGCCGTGGGTACTTGAGCAACCAGAACCACGTTCCCATTGGCATTTATAACCCACCCTTGGGCTTCCACAATTTGAGTAGGGTCATTGACAGAATTAACTTTCTGTGATTTTTTGTCTGTGTTTCTCTGTGCCTGAACAACCGCTCTTTTCGGAATACTGTCAGCATGATTCTGACTTTCTGGAGAGAGTGTGATCCAATCTGCCAGCACCGCATCATCAGCTATCAATGGCTGCGTGGGATCGGCTATTAGTCCTCCACGCCCAGTCCTAATAAATGAACTCCTGGCTATTTTTGTACCAGAATTACAATCAGCAACAATTTGCTTTGAAGCATCAACCAGATTTACGGGCAGTTCCACCAATCCCCTACTGGGGTCAGCATCTGGTGAGTTGATTTGGACTTTGCCGTTTAATCCAAACTCGGAACTGGCAGTAATGTCACTATAATTAGTCGGTTTTTCTCTATATTGCGTGCCTATGACACCAAGAGCGTCGATTTTGACATTACCACCATTGCCACCGACAGCATTAGCACTGATATCACTATTTTCACTGGGGACAGCGAAGATGAAGCCATTAGGTACTTTGATGGTGATATTACCGCCATTTCCATTACCCCCTGCATTAGTGGTTATTTGACTGTTGTGCCGCATTCCTAATCCTAATAAGTCCCACACATGTAGCTTAATATCCCCGCCCCGACCTGACTCACTATTAGATGTGATTTGTCCTTTGTTGTCTAAAAGTATGGAGCGAGCAGTTACATTTAGATTGCCAGCTGCTCCTATTTCGTAGGTTAAATCATTTTGAAATTCGCTGCTTACAGTTACTACAGCCCCGTCCCGAACAATCAATTGCCCTGTAGTCAGCGTCAAGTCTCCAGCAGATCCAAAACCTTGTGTAGAAGCAAATAAGCCACTGAGCCTAGAACTATTTCCTGGGATTCCAACTAATTCTACAGACTCGGAGGCGTTCACAGTCAGATGTCCTCCTTGTCCTTTAGCTGGTATAAATTCGCCAGAAGCTGACATAGAACCGGCAGAATCTGTTAGTACCCTTGCCCCACCTTCGATATGCAACCTTCTAGTAGTGATAGTTATATCACCAGCATTTCCATTACCTGCTGTTGCACTAAACAATCCGCTTGCCAAAAAATTATTATTATTTGGTAAAGGGGATTGAATGGAGGCACCGCCGATCAGTTCTACAGAATCTGAGGCGTTTACGGTCAATAGCCCAGCAGAACCCGAACTCATACGATTACTATTAATTACTATTTGTGCACCATCGCGAACAATTAACTTCGTAGTAGTAATTGTTAAGTCTCCAGCATTTCCGATGCCGAGATTCCTTGTTCTCAAGGAGGTGCCAGAACCAATCAGTTCTACGGAGTCTGAGGCAGTTACCGTCAAATTTGCTCTTGGTTGCAAGCCCAGAGTATTAGCCAAAATAATTGAACCTCCATCAAGTAGCAAACGCCTACCTTGCACCTGGATATTGCCGCCCCCCTCGCCACTGACATCTACGTAAGACGGAGTATTAGTTCGCTGAATTAGTTGAATGTTTTGAAAATTCTGGACACCATCATATCCCAAACTCCAAGCTTGGTTTATTGGGTTCAGACTGACCTTAACCAGACTATTGCCAGCGACACTTCCTAGTTCAATTCGTCCCGACCTTGCCGTTAAATTTCCGCCCTCCAGCGTTATGTCACCACCCACAAGTGCCAAGGTTTTGCCTGTCTGCACTTGTAAACCAACAGGGAATCCCAAACTATTAGTTGCACCATCTAAACTAGGTACTTGGGATTTATTGTAAATAGGAGCCGCACTTGCTCCAAATTGTAAGCCAAAGGGAACACTGACTGTGAGCAGAGGTATAGTTTGGGGATCTATGGCACTAAATTTTGTACCATCAGCAAAGTTTAGACTACTCGCCGTGCTTGCAATAAATGAACCGCCGATTTGTAAAGAAGCATTGGGACCAAAAATGATTCCATTGGGATTAATTAGAAACAGATTAGCTGTATTTTTAGCTTTAATGATGCCTTCAATATTAGAAATAGACTTCCCCGTTACCCTGCTAATAATGTTTTGAATTCCGACAGGATTTCTAAACTCAGCAGTAGTTCCATCACTTACAGAAAACTCTTTAAAACTGTGGAATAAATTGCTTCCTACTGGGGTTCCACCTTCAATAATTCTGATATTGTTACCCTCTGCTGTAACTTGAGAATTAGTAGGTAGAGTATTATCTTCAATAATTTGAGCTATAGCAGAGTTTGCATGGAAAGTTATTATACTAATTATTACAACTCTTAGCCATCTATACCAATCCCCAACATTACTCATACCAAAATATTGCACCACACTACTTAACAATTCAAAATTCACGCATTCAAACATTTTAGACATTTTCAGACGGGGATTTAAACCCCGACTGAAACTGATCGGAAGCTCCGTGGCTCCGACTCCGCACTTCGTATAGACGTAGGGGTCTTAAACCCTTTAATTTACGATAAAAGTTTATTTAGGGACAAACCCACCCGCCATCTGGACAGCAGGGTAAGTGGTCATACCATACACATCCCATTGGTTTCATTTTCTGACCTGAAATTGCTAACAATAATTCATTAACTTGTTTGTCGCCAACAGCATCACTAAATTTCATCTGAGTTAAGTCGAGAATGCACTGAACCTTAAAAATTTCTTGTCCTGATATGCCATATTTCTTCAGAACTTCACCAAAATTAGAGTTCTTCAGTATATTACTCAATTCATTCTTAATGTCGTCTTCTAATTGCTGTAATGTTTGAGGATTAATGACTGCTTGCTGTGAAGTTTGAGATTCCATAAATTTTACTTTCCTTGCAGATTGGTAAATGTGTGAACTTATCTTGTCATGCACTAAATTAACTTCAATTCGATTAGTACAGTTTGGCAACGAAGGAATCAACGATACAGAGTCTAGAGTGGCATGAAAGCATTAGGTTTCTAAAGCTCTTGCAAACTCCGATAATTATGAATTCAGCTTGGCTAGTAATAATTACGTATTGTGTTACAAAACTTCATATATTTCTGTTGGATTTCCTTAAAGCATTGATGAATCTGGCTACTGACCATTAATCACTCAAGAGGATTGAGTCATTAATACCTCCTCAACTCTCACACTCTGCTTATGATTTAGATAAGCCCACAAGCTAAAGCCTTACCATTACCCATTTCATCTTTCTCATCCCGCCAGCAAATTAAATATGTTTTTTGTGTGGGTGTTGAGGATGATGGAATCTGCGATACCTTTCCTGCGGAACGCTACGCGAACCGTGGGCTACGCCAATGCACCCACAGCTTAAATTTATTACAAAGGGCGATCGCTTGTATAAAGGTTATAGCGAATCAGCGATGTCTACGACGGGCTACGCCAACGCACCCATCGCTGAGTTTAGTA
>NZ_CALMFY010000110.1 GCF_937863485.1 uncultured Nostoc sp.
GATTTAACTGAGAGGTGCGGGGAATAATATCCCCCATCGACTCAACCAAGACTTGAAAGTTTATCAAATGGCTTTTGATGCCGCCATGAGAATCTTTGAACTCTCCAAAAAGTTTCCTGTTGAAGAGCGTTATTGAAAAACCTTTCAGATTCGCCGCTCGTCCCGTTCTGTGTGTGCAAATATGGCAGAGGCTTGGCGAAAACGTCGTTATGAGGCAGCTTTTGTAGCGAAACTGAATGATTGCGAGTCCGAAGCTGCTGAAACTCAGACTTGGATTGAGTTCGCTGTTAAATGTAACTATCTCTCTGTCGAATCAGGTAGAGAACTATATGGAACTTACAACCAAATTTTAGGTGGTCTAGTAAATATGATTGCCAACCCAACACCAAGGTTAATGAAACGTTAGCATTCTTTCTCCTCTGCCCCTCTGCCCCTCTGCTCCCCTGCCTCTTTGCTGGGGTTCGTGTATTTTAATCGTAGTTTTTGTCGGATAAAAGATAAGGGTTTCTTATTTTGTATTCAATGTGGTATATTATCTTCAAGTCGGAAGTCGGAGGTCGGAAGTCGGAAGTAAGAATATGGAAGTGGAGTAGGTGCAGTTGTGGATAAAAATGTTGGGATTGCTGAAAGGAGTAAAGCGTTTGCAATTAGAATTATCAAAGCTTGCAGCTTTCTTGATGAAAAACCAGGTATTTGCCGCACCCTATCAAAGCAACTGTTACGTTCTGGAACAAGTGTTGGTGCAAATATACGGGAGTCACGTTCGGCTCAGTCTGATAAAGATTTTTTGCACAAGATGGAAATCGCTTTAAAGGAAGCGCGCGAAACTGAGTATTGGCTAGAAATTTTAATTGAGTCTGAAGTTGTAGAAAAAGCTAAATTTTCTTCTTTACTTCAGGAAGCTGATGAGATAGTAAAGATACTCGTAGCCTCTACACGCAAAATTAAAGAGAGATTAAGTGGCAATAAATTTCGCAGTAAGAAGATAGTGGTTGCAAGAGATAAGCACTCAGAATTTACACCACCGTGAACTCGAAAGCAATACCCCTAACTAGGTTACACATTCTTACTTCCGACTTCCGACCTCCGACTTCCGACTTAAAAAAGATGCTTTACTACAAACTCGTGGGACATACACCTGTTGCTGTTAATTCCTTGTCAGAGTGGCAAAATTATTTACACTCAGTACAACATTCAGGACAACATCTAGTTGCCGAGACGATAATTGGGGATGCCAAAATATCAACTAGTTTTTCGGGATTCGATCTCACTTTTGGAGAGCCACCGTTGCTTTTTGAAACAATGGTTTTAGGCGGTCCTCATCACGGGAGGATGCAGCGTTATTCTACATGGGAGCAAGCACGAAACGGTCATGATGATACCGTTATACAAGTGATGACTATTTCACCACCAGATGAGTAGTTGAAAATAACTAGTAGTATTAAGTACTGAATATTTCAGAGTTTACGTAGAATTGAATGAACTACAGCGCAGATTCTTTACCTGAGATCAAACTCATTCCCCTTAATGATGAAGCTCTACATTTCACACAGCCAGGAGAAACTAGAAGACCACCAACCGATATCCGGTGGGTAAAAGTACTGGAATTTTTACGCAGTAACAATCTCGCACCCAACAGCCGCAAGCTTTACGAACGAGAACTCAAAAGGTTTTTGGCTTGGAGTGAGCTACACTATCATGAACTGCGTCCACGTCACTGTGCCCTATATAAAGAATACCTACGGGATGAAATACGCACTGATGCAGGTAAACCGCTTTCAAAAAGCAGCATCAATGCCGGAATTGCCGCACTCAAAAGCTTTTTCAAATGGATGTGCTATACGTATCCTGATATTATTGCTACTAATCCCACACTGGGGATTAAACTGGAAAAAGTACCACTGCCACCAGCCCAGAGTTTAACCCCAGAACAAATGGAACAGGTTTGGTCAGCGTTGGAATTGTTGGGAGAAACAAAGCAACGCGATACAGCACTGGTTCACATTCTCAGTCATGGACTGCGTGCTGGAGAAGTTGTACAGCTAAATGTTGGCTCATTTGATGGCAAGCTGCTATTTTTACCAGACACCAAAACCAATGAACCACGCTTAGTTCCATTGCGAAAAGACAGTCGGGAAGTTTTGGCAGAGTATTTGCGATCGCGCGAACAGCAAGGAGAGGTGTTAAACAGCCTTAGCCCACTGATGATTTCACACCATGCTTCATACAAGGGTGAACGCTTGAGTTATCACGGTATTTACTTCGCTGTGGAAAAAATCGGTGAAATAGCTCATATTGAGGATTTACATCCTCACTCGTTTCGACATACTTACGCTACTGACTTATTGCTATTGGGAGTTGACCCCAGCCATGCACGAAAATTAACAGGGCATCAAAGCGAGAAAGCGTTTCGACGGTATACGCTTCGCAGCGAACAATCAGCGGCGATCGCGGCCTACTATCGTGCGATTGGCGAAGAAGTGGAGTAAGGTATGCCAAAGCCACTTGATCCCAAATGTCAGCTATGCTCCAAATTACCAACAACTCAAGCAAAACTACTGCATGGGCCACAAGGGGACGGGTGTTGGAATTCAAAAGTCTGCCACAATCGCCGCTCATTCTATCGCCACCGCTCCCAGAATAATTCAGCAGAAATTGATTCAGTAACAGTCGAACCACCAGCAACATATTTTGCAGTGCTGTATTTGTATAAAGAACCGGGGGATAAACCATTACACGCATTGGGCGCAGAACTCTGGCTGGGGCAAAAACCTGTTTGTCGCTTAGAACCAATTCACTGCTTTGGGTTAACGGCTGGCAAGATCCGCACCTATACAGATCACGTGTTGCAGGCATTTGCATCTCAATATAGTGTTTCATTATATCAATATAAGGATATGTTTGAGGTTAACCCAACCCACTGCCCTGTGCGACCCTGCCCCTTAAATCCAGAACTATGACCAGCTATCGTCAATTAACAATCTGGGATATTTTGGAGGAAATGTCAGTTGCTTTGCCAACATCAACACTAGCTCCAGTGTGGGAATGTTTGGATACTGAGCTTGAGAATTTATCAACAGAAGCACAATTATCTACCGCAGCAGAAGCCTTTTATCAAATCGCAGATATTCTCAAATCCCGTGCTGAGTCAATATTGCAAGATGTACGCGCTCAAAACGATACTGATGGGCCAATTATTAGTACTGATATCTTTGCTGGATTAGTGCGGACAACAATGCAGCTTGATTTGGATGATTTGATCCAAGAGCCAGTACCGCAAACTTTTAGACCACATGGTTCGCACCATTTTACTCAAACTGCTACTAGCACTGATTCAGTCGCAGCCCCTGTTCAAAAAGAGAACATCTTTGCAATGCTAGAATCCGTCAAAACTGTAGAAGATGTTCATCGGTTGGCTGGTGATGAAAATGTTGAAAAATGGCTTAGTGCGATCGCTAACTACCTGATAAATGTCAAAGATGAAATTTCTCTGACTCAACTGCAACAGGGGTTGAAAATGCCGATGGTGGAGGTGTGGTTAGGATTGTTGCTTGGTGGTTTTACATTGGAGCAGCGTGGTGATTTTTATCATAATCGGAATATTTGGGTGAAAAGTTCTCCAATTACTAACACTAACCCAATTTAATTTTAAATTTTGAACTTTCAAACTGCTTTCACACTCAATAAATTCCTTTGATAATATCTTGTCTATTACCTTACCTTGGTCTATTAGCAGTTACACGATGTTCGTAGATTCATCATTTCTGCTGCTTCCAAACAAGGTTGTACTCTCTCTCAACAGCCGCCAGCAGCTTTGCCTGCAAGGATGACAGATAAGGTTTAGCTTGCTTCCCCAACCCCTGCAACAGCCAATCCACAGAAGAGTCACGGTCGGACACTTGATGTAATCGCCCCAACCTCACACATAGCTGCTGCATGAATTGGCAATCTTCATCAAGCAGTTCGAGTGATTTCAGGTGTTCGATTTTCACGGTGTAGTCGCCGTCCCAGGTCTGGACTGTACAACTGTATTCCCCAACGTGGCTGACTACTCCCCAATAACCCGCTTTACCTCTCAGTTCCGGGTTATCCTTTGGCAGAAGAATGCATATTTCCCCAATGTGGTGAGGATTAGGGATTTTGGTTCTTTCGCGTATCCTATCCACAACATCTTTCACTATGCGACCAGATGGAATCTTATTGCCAGCTTGCTCTACTGCCTGTTGCCATACATCCGCTTGCACAGCCGGTTCCAACTCGGCTTTCGCCAAAAAACGCAATTGTCGTTCGTTGGTTGGCATCGGAATTTGCCGACCATTGGTCGGCAAAAACTTTTGAAGATTTTCATAAACGACAGTAGCCGAAATCTTCAAGTACGCCGCATCACGACTATAACCAAAGCGATCGCGGCAGTATTCTTCAAAAGTACGGTGCGTGGAACGGTACAGCCGTCTGTCCCTCAACTCCATCAGCGCCTGACCTGCTGACAAAAATGCACGTTCCACACAGCGTTCCAAGTGCAAGCGTAAGCTTTGTTCTTCCTCTGTCAACTCTGTAACTTCAACAGCAGTCACCGTAATCGTTGCTGAGGCTGGGTTGTCTTGGCCAGAAGTATTTTCCTTTACAGAGTCGGCGGCTGGCTTTGGTTCACCAGATGCCACAGGGATAACTTTTTTGCCTCTGGATGGTGGTTTGTTCATTGCCCCACCTCTAGGCTGACAGCAGTCGAGCAAATATTGAGTTGTGTCATCATGGAATATAGAGTTTTTATTTATGCCCCGATCCTTTAAACAGGTTGGGGTTTTTCATTGCTTTTTATATTTTGCACCGATGAGAGAATACTTTGACGAAAATCAGTCCAATACCACAGTTAACAAGAAAAACTTCAGTTGTCAGGAGCCTGAATTCAAATCTGACTTTTGACTTCTGACAACTGAATTCAATTTCAGCTTATTCTAGAAAATACCTTCTTCAACACATGGGTAAAACAACGGCTAATGCTTGATTATTTGACGGCAGGTATTGCATTTTGGATGACTTTGTTTGGAGTACAAGAGTCGTTGTTAGAATTTTGCCTGGGTTATCTCGGTCGTTACTGGTTTCTTGCGATTAGTGCTAGCTTACTCCTAAGCTTTTTGCTCTCTGCCCCGATTACGATCGCACTAATCATTAAATTTGGAGTAGATCCTTTCACTTTCCCAGATAATGTTATTCTTTGTGCTATCGCTGCCGTCATCTTTGGTGTGATGCTCACCTTTTCACAGTGGTTGATACTTCGTCAATCCGAAATGACACCGAGAGTTTTTGCTGTAATTAATACGGTTGTTGGAATTATTGTCTATTTTCTATTGGTGTGGATCAATGAGGGTACTCTGGAGTGGAGTGGCAATCCAATTAACGGCTGGAAAACTGCCCTCGTCTTTTTAGCTGCTGGTGCGATTACCGGAGGTGTCACTGGTAAGGCTTTGGATTTCTACTGTGAGCGAGTGGAGCGGCGATTAATTCAAATCGAGAGAGACAGGCTAGAAAGAGAAACAAGAGAGAGAGAACGAATAGAAAGAGAAAGGCAAGAAATAGAAAAGCAAGAAATAGAAAAGTTAGAAAGGGAAGCTTTAGAAAGAAAAAGGATCTCGAGAGAAATTGCTTTGGAGGAAGAAAGAAAGTGGTATGAAGAACATGGTGATGATGATTTCGATTATGAGGATGATGAAGATGAAGAATAATAATATCTTGGCTTCATGTTATCAGTTATACAAAATACTACAATCTTAACCATACAATTGTTAGCTTCGACAACTACTCAATCACAGTTCATCATATATGTAATATGCCTATCAAACACCCTGTTTTACTTGCACTGTTACCGCTCTCCATTCTTTGTGTTAGTACGGCTTCCGTCTCTGCACTTCATTCGCCAAGACCAACAGCACTAGCGCTTACCAAGGACAATCAAAAGTCCCCATCAATCATCTTCTTCCTGCCCAAAGAACGGCCTCAGACTGGAGTCGGTTGGTCAATCACCACCACTTCTGGGGAGGCAGAACTAGCCTTAGCCAAGCATTTGGTGAACATCAAAGCAAAGGAATATGTCGCTTGGTGGTGTCCTCACTGTCATGAGCAAAAATTACTCTTTGGTAAGGAAGCCTACCAGATTATCAGTGACACCATCAAGGTGGAGTGCGACAAGAGAGGTTTAAACGCTCATCCAGATTGGTAGCTGCGAAAGTCCCTGGTGTACCAATTTGGGTTATCAATGGACATCAGTATAGTGGGGTACAGAACCTCAAGGAGTTAGCTAAAGCTTCTAGCTACAAGGGGGATATTCACTTTCGCTACATCCAAAGTGAATAAAGAGTATGTGTCGTGCAGTGTAGTTGTCATATTTTTAAACTTCTCTAAAATAATCGTTTTTTGTCTGACCCGACTCTTGGTCATATATTCTGTAATTAATTAGTACTAAATTTCCGTCAATGTCACTGTAAAACCAACGAATTTATTGTTTGTGACCAGTTGGCTGGAATCTCATGGTTTGTTACATACTGTTGTAGAAATAAACTTGCGTCCTTGGTTAACTGTTGCGCGTCTGCGGTCAACTATAGACAAAAATCATTGTTAGGAAATCATGATTTTCTGGTTTCGTCCTACACCATAGCTTCTCGACAATTAACTAGCACTTTTTTACTAACTTACCCATGACTAGAGTCATGGGTAAGTTGGTTTTTCAATTGATTATGCTTAATATCAAAGCTAAAAAAGCTATAAACAAATACCTGATTAAAAATTCGGGCTAATTTTTTACCAGATTAGGTTTTTCAGTGGATATAAAGCTTTGTAATATCCCTTCAAAACATTTCTCGTGTTAATGTGCAGTTCCCAAAAATGTTCCTTACTAATGACCACTAAGCTCCCTAGAAAGATTACGGCTATGGGACTAATTGTGTTGCTTAACAGTGTTACTTCAAAACCATTAAAAGCACAGGTTCCAGCACGCCCTTCTACAATCCCTCAAGTTATCCCTAGAGATATCCAACCACCTTCGACTGCCCCTCTGCCAACACCACAACCACAGCGATTGCCTCCACCTCAACAAATACTCCCGCCTTCTAACTTAAGTCCTAATCCTGAAGAGCAGTTTCCTGACGCAACTAAAGAAACTTTCATCGTGAAACGGTTTGAAATTCTTGATGGCACAGTTTTTAGTCAAATTGAGCTAGATAAACTTCTTGAAGAATTCATCAATCGCCCGATCACACTCAATGATTTGTATCAGGCACGACAGAAAATTACTGATCTCTACATCAGTAAAGACTACATTTTGTGTGGTGCTTATATTCCACCTCAAAAAATCCGGTCTGGTATCGTTAAGATTCAAATTGTCGAAACTAAGCTCAGGGATATCGAAATCAAAAGTACACAACGCTTAAACAAGAGTTATATTCGTAGTCGTATAGCAGCAGCAAACAATGGTCCTCTCAATCAACAGCGTTTGCTAAAGTCATTGCAGCTGCTAAAGCTCAATCCTTTAATTCAAAACTTATCTGCTAATTTACAACCTGGGAATCTTCCTGAGCAGATTAAGCTAGTTGTAGAAGTTGTTGAGGCAAAAACCTTTAGTACCCAAGTAATTCTTGACAATGGACGATCCCCTAGTATTGGCAGTTTCCAACGCCGAATACAACTAAATGAAGCTAACTTACTGGGACTAGGAGATAGTTTAAGTGTCGGTTACAGCAATACTGATGCTAGCAACTTTTTTTATGGCAGTTACACGCTACCCCTCAATCCCAAAAACGGAACCCTCTCTTTTAACTATGGAACTGGCAACAGCAGTGTTATCGAACATCCTTTCGATACCTTAAATATCAAATCTGCTTCCCGATATTATGAACTAATATTCCGCCAGCCAATATTTCAATCCCCTACTGAAGAATTGACTTTGGGTTTAACTGCCTCTCGACGAGAAAGCGAGGCCGATTATGCCCCACTAGGAAAACAAATTCCTTTTCCTCAATTAGGAGCTAACGACCAAGGAAAGACCAGAGTATCCGCATTGCGATTTTTTCAAGAATGGATTACTCGTGGCAGTACTCAAGTCTTTGCAGTGCGATCGCAATTTAACTTGGGGCTAAATGCATTTAATGCCACAGTTAATCAAGATGCTCCTGATAGTCGTTTTTTTTCTTGGCAAGGGCAAGCGCAGTGGTTAAGATTATTAGCTCCTGACACCTTACTCTTATTTGGTTTCAATACTCAATTAGCGACTAGATCCCTTGTACCTCTTGAACAGTTTAGTCTGGGTGGAATTGAAAGTGTACGTGGCTATCGTCAAGATTTACTGCTAGCTGATAATGGTATTTTCGCTTCGGCTGAGGTACAAGTTCCAGTACTTCGCATACCTAAGATAAACGGAATGTTGCAACTTATTCCATTTACTGATTTTGGTGTAGTCTGGAATAATTCAGTAAGCACAACTGCTAACACTAATAACCCTAATACTCTTGCTTCCATTGGACTGGGATTACGATGGTCGCAGGATGTCAACTTTACCGCTCGTATTGACTACGGCATTCCTCTTGTATCTGTTGACCAGCCAGATCAAACATGGCAGGAAAATGGACTATATTTTTATTTCCAATACAATAATTTTTAAGCTTAATCCACCCAGATTCCTTAAATTCTCCAAATTTAATCTTGGCTAAAGTTACGGTTTTTAATCAGACCTATTAATTTAATTCTACATCTGAAATGAAACACAATAGCAACCTTCATAGTTATTTTCAAGACGTTAAAAGTTTACATCCTGATTTTGTTGAATGCATAAAGAAAAATATTCCTAAAGAAATAAATTTAGATTCTATTAACGCACTCCAGTTACTACCATTTCAAAATTACTAGGAGGTACCATAAGAATTCCACGTCGAATAGGCTTAATAGGACAGGTCGTAATTAACCTTAATTTCAAACGGGACAGCATAGTTGCCAATACGAGTTTAATCTCAAGCTGCGCTAAAGCTGCGCCAACACATCGGTGATTGCCACCACCAAAAGGCAAGTATTCGTAAGGAGAAAATTGACGCTCCAAAAAGCGTTCGGGATTAAAACGTTTGGGTTCTGGGTATACTTCTTTTCTTTGATGAGCTAAGTAAATTGAAACATTCACAATTGTTTGAGGTTCAAGCTGATAACCTCCAATCTCCATAGGCTTTTGTACAACCCGTGTAAAGGCATTTAAGGCAATTGGATAAAGACGCAATGTTTCAGAGCAAACTGCGCTGAGATAAGGTAGCCGAGAAATTTCGCTCTTATCTTTAGTAGAGGCGAAACAGTTAAGTTCAGATAAAAGGCTTCTTTGAACTTCTGGCAAGTAGTGACTCCAGTACAATGCCCAAGAAATAGCAGATGCAGTAGTTTCGTATCCAGCGAATATTAATGTCAATAAGCAATCACGAAGCTCAATGTCTGTCATTGATTTACCAAACTCGTCCTGTGCCTCCATAAGCATACTCAGAATGTCTTTATAGGGAGAATTATTTTGTATTGCCCGTTCAGCAATCAGAGTATATACCACTTGATCTAACTCCTCTATTTGATGCATTAAATTTGCCTGTGGACTCCATATTCCCCAATCCTTTTGAACTCTAGAGAACAATAGCATAAAAAGAGAACTCAAAGGATTATCAAAAAGCTCAAACAGCGAGTTAAGCATCTGTCGCAGTTTATTGTAATATTTACCTGTTTGCAATCCAAACACAACATTAAGGATGACACGCAAAGAAATTTCCTTCATGACTGAGTGAACTACAAAAAACTTTCCGGGAGCTAACTGGCTTATTACTTCTTCAGTAATCTCACAAATAACCTGACTATACAGACGCATTCGTTCTGAATGAAAAGGAGGCAACAACATTCGTCTTTGATGTTGATGGCGTTCATTGCCAAGAAAAATAAGAGAATTTTCTCCTAATAATAGTTTCACAAAATCACTATTTTGAATAGAACTAAGATCCTCTGGAGAGGATGTAAAAATTTTTTGAATGGCTTCTGGACTGCTAAAGTAAATAAGAGCAGGAAGTTCGTTTCCTCTAAGTCTAAAAACACTACCATATTCCTCAGACCAAGCATCTAAAGTTTCTAATGGGCGAAGTAAAAACTGAATATTCTGTAATAAAGGTGAGGTTTTTGGGCCATCAGGTAGATACATAAAAATATGTCTGAAATTGACAAAAAATATTTTATCATATAATTAGTAGCTTTATATGCTACTTTTTCATAACTGCCATTAATAGGCTTTGAGCTTGATTATGAATATTTTTTCTATCCGCAACTTAATGGTATCTATTTTGATATCTCATCCTTTTTATTTACCTATTTTTTCTGTTTCAGCCCAAATAGTTCCAGACAAAACACTACCTGTTAATTCGCTTGTTACCCCTCAAGGAAGGAACAATATAATCGAAGGGGGAAGTCAGGCAGGAAGCAATTTATACCACAGCTTTGACCAGTTTTCTGTTCTTACTGGAGACACTGCTTTTTTCAATAATCCTGTAAATATTAAAAATATTATTACTCGTGTAACAGGTGGTTCAGCCTCGAAAATTGATGGATTAATTAAGGCTAATGGGAGTGCAAATTTATTCTTTATTAACCCCAATGGAATTTTATTTGGTTCCAATGCACATCTAATTATTGGTGGTTCTTTTATAGCCAGTACTGCCAACAGCATCAATTTTCCTAATGACATTCAATTTAGCACTAAAACTCCTGAAAACACTCCACTATTAAGTGTGAATGTTCCTATAGGATTAGAGTATGGTGGTAATTCATCAGGATCAATTAATGTCCAGGGTACTGGACACAGCCAGGTTATATACGGTAATCAGGTAGCTGCTTCAATTACCTTATTAGGAGCAGGAGAAAGTCAAAATGGTCTGCGTTCACAACCTGGTAAAACTTTAGCTCTAATAGGAGGTGATGTTTTATTTGATGGTGGACTAGTAACTGCTCCTTCTGGACAAGTTGAAATAGGTGCTGTTGACACTGGTATAGTTAATTTTACTTTTACTAATTCGGGTTTAAATTTAGATTACAAAGGAATCAATGGCTTTAAAAATATTAGTTTTATTAAGCAATCTTTGTTGGACGCTAGTGGTTTTATGCCAGGATATATTTCTGTTCAAGGTAAAAATATAAATTTTACAGATGGCTCATTAGCTTTGATTGCAAATTTCGGAGCTTTTAGTTCAGGAGCTATACGTGTAAAGGCAACTGACACTTTAGATTTAACAGGAATAACATCTTTTAATATGCAACCTTTTCTCAGTGCGACAAGAATTAATCGAGGTATTATTACTTCAACTAATTCTGGCAGAGGAGCGGATATTATCATTTCAGCATCAAAAATAATTGCTCAAGACTCAGAAATAATTACTCCTCTAACTTTTGGTAATGGTAATAGTGGAAATTTAACTATAGATGCTTCCGAAAAAGTAGTAATTCGTAGTGTGGCAGTTAATGAAAGTTCTGGAGTTGCTTCTGCTTTGGGGACTATAACTTACGGTTCTGGGAACGCAGGCGATGTAATATTATCGACCAAAGAATTATTAATTGAAGATGGAGGAAGCTTAGAATCTTTGACTTTTGGTGATGGCAAAGGAGGTAAGGTAACTGTAAATGCTTCTGAGCTTTTAAAAATTTCCGGTGGTCATCCTAACTTCGTGTTATTAGCTTACGGAACACCACCTATTCCTACTTTTTCGGCAAGCAATATAACCTCTCTCTCCGTTTCTGCTGGTGATGCTGGTGATCTAAGTATTAATACAAGACGATTGATTGTTGAAAACGGAGCTGGAATTGCAGCATCGGGGCTAAAAAGTGGTAATTCTGGTACTGTAAATATTAATGCCCTTGAATCTGTTAATATTAATGGTTCAAGTTCAGTTAATCCTTCTTTAAACCGTAGCAAAATAACTTCCTCTGTAGGTACTGGCGACCCTTTTGTAAGCTACATATACAATCTCAAGCAACCATCTGATGCTTTGTCTGGAAACATTTTTATTAAAACAGGAAACTTAAATTTAGAAAATAATGCTCAAGTTGAAGTTAGAAATGATAGTACAAAAAATGCTGGGATAGTGACAGTTATTGCAAATTCTATTAGCTTAGATAATCAAGCAGGAATAACTGCTTCAACTAAAAATGGTCAAGGTGGTAATATCAATTTGCGAACTAAAGTTTTGAATTTATATGACAACAGCTTTATTTCTGCAACCGCAGGTGGGATCGGGAATGGGGGTAACATTACTACCAATGCAGATATTATAAATGTTTTGGAAAATAGTCGGATCACAGCTGATGCTTATAAGGGACGTGGTGGTAACATTCAGATTAATTCTCAAGGATTTTTTGCTTCTCGTGACAGCCAATTTACAGCCAGTTCCGAGTTAGGAATTAATGGCAATGTCCAATTTAACATTTTAAACGATAATATTGTACCTCCTAAAGCAGTAGCAGAAACAATTCAATTACCTTCTGAGATTACTTCAGCTTGCCAAGGAAATTCCCGCAACGCAGCTAGTAAGTTTGTAATTATTGGAACTGGTAATCTCCCACGTAGTTATAAAACCCAAGTATCTAACAATAGTGGATGGCACGCTAATTCTGCTGCTATAGCCCCAACTTCTAACAATTTAGACAAACAAAGCTTACCAAATAATGAAATTAAACCAATTGTAGAAGCACAATCAGTGTTGATAGAACCATCAGGGGAAGTCAATTTATTAGCGTCTAGCAATCAGGTTGCTGCTGTTGCTTCACAGTTGCCTAAAAGTGCTTGCTTTGCTACAAGTTCTACATCCAAATTATTTCCATAAACCAGAGCGATAAGTGAAAATTACTAGACGTAGATATTTATTTTGCAGTGTTGCAGGTTTCCTTATTGCAGTCGGCAAACCATCTCGGCTGATGGTTCAAAATGTCAATAAAATCACCGAACAAGCAGAACTTTTGACTGAAAAGGGGCATGAGCTATTAAATCAAGGTAAGTATTTGGAGGCGCTGGAGGCTTGGAAAGAAGCCACTAAAATTTATCGTCAACTCCACTTAGATGAAGGCATTGCTGGAAATTTAATCAACCAGAATCTTGCGCTACAAGGGTTAGGCTTGTATCTTAATGCTTGCGATCTGCTTTTATCAGCTTTAAAAATGGATACTTGGAGCTATTTTCCAACACTTAATGCGCCTGATAAATCTAGCAAAAAAGCACTTTATACTGCAATCTATCAAGTTAAACCAACCCCAGTGAATTTGTTAGGATTACAAAACTTGGGAGATATTTTACGTTTGCTGGGTAAGTTAGATGAATCAGAAATAGTTTTAAAAGAAACTTTGTCAATGGCTCAACAGATGACACTCAATGCAGATATTAGTTCAATTCTTCTCTCATTGGGAGATACTAAACAGTCAATGTATGAACGTTCGAGCGTAGAGTATAGGTGGATAGGAGAACTATTGTTCCAAAAAGACACTGTTACTGAAATTCAGCAAAATGCGTTAATATCGCTTGACTATTACCAACAGGTAAATAACACAACAAACGCTCCAATAGCTATAAAACTACAAGCTAAACTACACAGTTTAACTTTATTATTAGATTTTGAGAAATGGCTGAAAAAGGAATTATTATCAGGTAATAGCAGATTGACGACTACTAAAACTAATATTCATCGACAGATTCAGCCTTTAATCGACTTAATCATCAAAAACTCTTCTTTATTTAATGAATTACCTGTTAGCCAATCTGCTTCTGCCAAACTCAACTTTGCTGACAGTTTAAATAAAACTTCAAATAAACAGTTACAGTCTCTAGCTATAAATTACACAAAATCTGCATTGCAAACTGCTGAAAGCATTAACAATCAACTTTTACAATCATTCTGTTGGGGGACTCTAGGCAAATTAAATCCTGATGAATCACATGTCTGCTTTAAGCAAGCTCTATTGTTTGCTCAATCAATTCGGGCATCGGATATCATCTATGAATGGCAGCAGCAATTAGCTGATTTATACAGCCAACAAGGAAAATCTAAAGAAGCTTCCTATTTTTACGAGGCAGCTATTAGTAGCTTAATCCAAGTTCGTGCTAACCTTTTAGGTAGTAATCCAGATACTCAGTTCTTTTTCTACGAAAAAGTAGAGCCTATTTACCGGAATTATATAAGATTATTAGCAGCAGATCCTTCTCCAAATTTAGAAAAGATAATTCAAGTAAACGCACATCTGCAACTAGAACAGTTAAAAAACTTTCTTCAATGTGGCAGACTCAATCTTATACCTTTGAATAATCTTCAGGAGTTGCCTAGCACCGCTGCAATAATCCACATTATTGATTTAGATAGCACTATAGAAGTAATTGTCCAATCCCCTGACCACTCTCTTCAACACAATTCTGTTGATGCTAAACTAATTAGAAGTCATGTCAATAATTTATTAGATATTGTCCAGTCTCTCAAATTTTACTCTGATAATCAAAGTGAAATTATCTTGCATTCTCAAAAACTTTATGACCTACTAATTAAACCTCTTAAAAGATATTTTCATTCATCAGGGACACTTGTATTTGCTTTAGATACATCTTTTCAAAGTCTACCAATGGATTTACTTCATGATGGAAAAGAGTTTTTAACACAGCAATACAGTTTTGCACAAACTGTAGGTTATAAAATTCAACCACCTAATTCCTTATCTAAAAATCAGCCAACAGCTTTAATCGCTGGCTTGAGCAAGAAGTCTCCTAGTTTCAATGACGAAAATGCTCCAAAAGGCTTGAAACCACTGCCTGGAGTAGTAATAGAAGTAGCAGAGATTAAAACACAAATTACTAATTCTAAAGTGTTATTAGATGAAAAATTCACCAGTTTACAGTTTCACAAAGAGATAAGTAAAGATGATTTTCCAATTATTCATGTCAGCACTCATGGGCAATTTAGTTCTAATGCTGAAAAAACTGTCTTTTTGGCATACGATAAAGTCATTAATATTTTAGATTTTAATAATTTTATAAAATCTCAAGCTCAGTCTAATGAAAATCCAATTGAGTTATTAGTCTTGAGTGCTTGTCAAACAGCGAAAGGAAATAAAATATCAGCATTGGGGATGGCTGGCGTGGCAGCCCAAGCAGGCGCACAAAGTATAATCTCTAGCTTATGGTTAGTAGATGAAAGCTCCACTGCTATACTTATGCAAGAGTTCTACAAGGGTTTGAAAAATGGTTTGACTAAAGCAGAGGCACTGCGTCAGGCAAAATTAAGTTTATCATCCAATCCTAAATACGTTCATCCTTACTTTTGGTCAGGCTTTGTACTAGTTGGCGGATGGTTATAAAGTTCTACTATTTTTAAACCTTCTTGTACACGAGCTAGTTCATCTAGGTTATTAGTGTTTTTTGCCAGTTGTGCTGCTTTGCTATATTCACGAAGCGCCTCTTTTGGCAACCATGCCTCTAAATATCTATCTGCCAATAATCGGTAGACAGCCGGGTTTTGGCTTCCTGCTGCCACTCTTGCTTTCAATGACTCAATCGTTTCATTTAAAAGATTTCTTGCCATAAACACAGCATCTAAATCCCATATTGCAGCTTCATCTGGAGGTAAGTTTAATTCTTTAATCTGCTTTACCCTTTCTGCGAAAGCATCTTGTTCTTCTTGTCTCAAAACACTAACTACTAACGTTTCAGAAGAACTAATGGGAGTATCACCTACATTAGCAAGTACGGTAAATTTATAAGTATTAAAAATTTGCAATTCTTTTTCGTCTTTTGGATAAGGTAATGCAGTGATAGTTTTATCTACTGTCTTCTCCCAATAAAACTCATAACCACTAATAACTACAGTGTAACTAGTAGCTTGAGGTACAGCATACCAAGAGATTAGAGGTTTGGTACTTAACATTGAACTGCCATAGGGACTAATTAGGGTTGGCACATTCTGTTCCTCACCTGGACCATTATTACTGTTACAATCATTAGGGTTCAATCCTGTACATAATTTCACTGTGTCATGCGGCGGATTACAATTCTCTCTATCATCGAAAATCCCACTTTCTTTAAAAACTATAAATTTTCCGTTCAAATAACATAAAGTACTAACTGTACGCCCCTTCATTGGGTTGATACGATCTCCTGAACACAATAAGCTATTTACTCGCCGCCGAAGATCGCCTACACTAGTAACTCGACCAACAACTTTACAGCTACTATTTGCTTCTGGCTTTACCTGACCCCATGCATTGCTCCAACTCAGAATAAGCATCGTTGATGCAACTACTAATACTTTGGAGATAAAAATTTTTCTCTCAGTTTTGGTCTTTTGTTTGTGTGCAATTAGCATAAACAATCTTCATATAATTAGCAATTTAATATTACAACATTTCAACTAAAAAAAGAAAGTATTTAACATACATTTTAAAAATTATATAATAATTTAATTAAGGTAGGAATCTATTATATTTAATAGGTCATTTTTTAATCGGAAGAGGAGGGCTTTTCTTAATTCTTCCTAATACTTCTAACCGCCAAGTGAAAACCTCCGGATCTATAGATTGAGTTAGTATACAGGCTTCCCAGGAAAGCCAGGAGTTCTCAAAATCACCTAAAATTTCTTGTACTTGTGCTAACAAGCAGTGGGTAGATGTTCTCTGAATATCTAATTCTTTTGCTTTTTCTAAATATTGTTTCGCCTCGCCATATTTCTTCTGTTCAAATTTTGCCCAACCTAAATTTTTATACAAAGTTGCTCGTAATCCAGGAGTTTTAGCTTTTTTAAGCCCTTCTTGGGCAAAATAAATTGCTGTATTATAATCCCCCTTAATAATCTTCACTCTTGATAAATTATTGATAGCTAATATTGCATTTACACTATTTTTTATAGCTATTTGATATTGCTGCTCTGCTAAATCATATTTCATTTTTTCATCGTAAAAAGTTCCTAATCCATAATGTGCTTCCCAATTATTAGACCTTAATTTAAAAGACTTATTGTAAGTATTAATTACACACTTAGAGTCTGATAGCTGTCTACAGACAATACCTAAATTATTATAACTTTGTATATCTTCTTTATTATATATAATTGCTAATTCATAATACTTTTTAGCTGATTGTAGGCTAGTTGTACTGTTAAGTCCTTTTTCAAAGTAAAATTTGGAAATAATAAGTCTAATTTCGGGACGAATTTCTATAGCTGAGTTAAAAAGATGTTGAGCAGCGTGAGAATCATTTGCTGCCTCTGATTTTTTTCCTTGAGCTACTAGGTAGTTCGCTAATAGAGGTATAGATAGAAAAACACCCCCAACTAATCCTAAAACTATTAATGTATATTTGCTAAGTTTAAATATTTTAGAATTAGCTAATCTATAATTTTTAATTTGCTGGGGCAGTTTTTCTAAACGCTGCAAAATTACTTCAGTAGTCTGCGGACGCTGCCCTGGAAGGAGAGCCATCAATTCATCAATAAAATCAGCAAAGGGGTTGTCAATATGCGGTGCTTTATCTCTCCAGATTAGGTTTCCTGTTTTTTTATCTGTTGGCAAATCAATTAGTTGAGTGGCAGTAAGCAAATGGACAAAAGTCCGGCCCAAAGCGTAGAAATCTGACTGGGGTACTGCTTTACCATTAACTTGCTCCAGTGGAGAATAAAGAGGCGTGCTGATAGCTGTGATTTCATATCGTCCTCCCCTACCTGTACTAGTTCCTCCACTACCACTAACTTTTGCTAGGTAAGTGTCAGTCACTTGCCGTGCTGCACCAAAATCAACTAATGCAAGTTGACCACTCGGCTGAAGAATTATATTAGAAGGCTTAATATCTCGGTGAAAAAAATTAGAGCGGTGTACTGTGTCAAGGATATCAACTAATTGTTGCAGCCATTCTAATGCTAGAGATTGTGAAATCGGGCTATTAGACTCTAACCATTGCTCCAAATTTTGTCCCTCAATTTTATCCATAACTAAGCAATACAATGTTAAGGAATTATTGTGATGAACAAAAGTAAAAAAGTCATCTATTGTGCTTCTAGGAATACCGGAATGTCGGATTATTTGTAAACAAAGAGATTCCCGCTCGATTAATTCAACCAGCTTAGGCGAGTTCCATTTTAAAACTTTCATGACTCGCTGCTTGCGAACAGGGTTCCATTGAGTACCAGCGTCATCTACTTCAAACACTTCAATGTAATTGTACGGATTATCAGTGAGCGCTCTCAATGGCTTGACTAAGCGGATGCGATCATTAATCAGCAGCGAAGTCCCACAAGAGAGACATTCTTCGACTTCATCAGAATTAGGATTTTGGCGGTGATTGCAAAGGGGATTGATACAGTAACTCACTGACCCTCCTTATCCAACAAGCCCCTAGAATTTATATATGGTAAATTACGTACAAAAGAAAATGATATTGTATTTATAGTCACTCAATAATGATAATTATTTAATGAAGGTCTTCGGTAAACCTATCAGAAATTTTTATGATACTTTTTTACAAAAAATAGTTACAAGTGGAAGAAACAAAGTATATTAATGTCATGCAATACACTCCTGGAACTAATCATAGTCTAGGAAAAGCCCTTTACGAACGTTTCCTACGCCTATGGAAATAGTAAATCATGGATTTTAGTGCCGTACAGAAACTGAATTCACCTGCCCTTCCCTTAGTTATCCCAAAAGGACGGAGGGAAGGGCAAATATCTTCGGCAGCAGTAAATTTTGAAGCAGCACTGGTTGTAGTAGATAATTTAGTCTTTGGCAAAAGAGGCAAACACCTATCTGAAGCAGAAATTATTGTCCTAAAGGGAGCATGGGATGATGATGATTACGAAGAGGTGGCAGAAAACTCACCTTATAGTCTTAACTACTTGCAAAGACGTGTAGCTCCTCCCTTATGGGATTTACTATCGGAAACTATTGGCAGTGGACAGCGCGTTGGAAAAAAGAAACTGCGGCGTATTCTATTAGAGCAGGTTACTAAAAAGTATCCTATTCTATCTGCATCAATTGGAAAACAAAGACCCTCTGCAAACGCACTAGTACAAGTTATGGGAAGTCACCTGCCTGACATATCCAGTTTTTATGGACGAGCAAAGGAACTGACCAATCTAAAGGAATTAGTAATCGATCAGCGATGCGTATCACTCATAGGAGTGGCGGGCATTGGTAAAAGTGCATTAGCTGCAAAACTATTAACAGAACTTAGTATAGAATCTCAACCTAGATTTGATTGCTTAATTTGGAAATCGGTGTCTCATGCACCACTCCTTCAGGACTTAATAGCCGATTTAATAGAGCTAACTCAACCCATAGAACTTGAGCCAAGCTTACCTAAATATACTCAAGCAATGCAAAATGTGTTAATCAAGCAGTTGCAATCACAGCGCTACTTCATAGTATTGGATGAATGTGAAGCCTTATTTCAGACAAATAATTTGGAGGAGAGGCTAGAGTACAAACTATTTTTTCGCCGCTTAGTAGAGGAGCAGCATAAAAGCTGCTTGCTTTTGACTAGTCGAGTTTGGCCTAATGAGTTCGATGTACTGATAGAAGCTGATCGACCTATTCAGTATCTCAAGGTTGAAGGTTTAGATCCGGATGCTGCCATGCAGTTTTTATCTGCTTTGGGATTGTGCAATGAAGAAAAACGGTGTAGTCAATTAATTGAAACTTATCGCGGTAATCCGTTAGAGCTAAAAGCAGTTTCCAATCGAATTCACCACTTCTTTGCAAGTAGTACAGAAAAATTCTTTCAAGATCCAACTACACTCGTTAGTAGTCGATTTCAAGAAATGCTCAATAAGGTTTTTGGTCAAGTATTAAGTAATATTCAGCGACAAATCATGATTTATTTAGCAGATAAAATAGTTTTAAATTTTCAATATATTAGTTTCAACAAATTATTAATTGAATTAAATCAAACTTACAAAATATCTATTTCAACATCAGAGTTCATTACAGCATTAGAAGGACTTGAGAAAAATTCATTAATAGAAAGTAGTAAAGACCCAACTACAAAAGAAATCAGTTTCACTCTTCAACCAGTAATTAAAAAGTATATTACGACAGATCCTCTAGGGTTGGTACATACATCTGATGCTTCACAACTATTAGCGATGCCTACGGCGGCAAGCTACGCATCTTAAAAGAGGTAGCTATGATTGCAGGAAAACTAGAAATCACAATTAAAATCAACGAACTGCTACAACCCAAAACCGTAGAGAACGCTTGGCAGCAGTTTGATCTAAACTGTGATGGACACATCACAACAATCACAGTTAAACCAAAGATTTACAAGAGACTGACTAATGTAACCAGTAATTACCCACAGTGGTTAACAGCGATCGCTGGCAAACTTGGTCAGTCAACTAAGCTTGGGTTTGTGTTAGAGCTACCCAAAATGCAAGTTTTCTTTTCGCAAGCACAAGGCAGAAAAGCCCTCTGCCTTCGGTGCTGCTTCTTGAAAAAGCGATTACCCAATCAGGGTAAGCTGGAACAAACACTGATAAATATAGAGGAGTCAAACACAAACGTTGCACAATCTGGCTACATACGGAAAGACCACAAGTTAGGTAAAATCAAGCTAATTGAAAGGAGGTATGGAGGTGAAGATACAACAGTACGAGAATTTAACGCACAAAGCGCCACTAAGGAGTAGCGCTTCGTGCGTGGCTTAAATTTCATATAACCTCAGAGCGGGGTTGATCTCAAAGGAACAAAATCAGTGGTCGTTAAAGTTTGGCGACTAAGATTACCACTAAATATGTCCGACTGAGTTTATCCGGCGCTGCTTCCCCTATTGTACAGGGGTTGTTACCAGAACGTCGAACTTTTGGTGGCAAATTTTTCCTGTCGAAATTCATCAATTTTAGGTAAAGTTAAGTTTAATTAAGAAAAGCCTCGAATTTCGTAGCAAAAAGCAGTAGCAGCGCGAGTAACAGTTACCAGTTACCAGTTACCAGTTATCAGTCAGAGTCTTTGATAACTGTCAACTGTTGACTGATAACTGATACAACCCCCTCTGAAGCTTGTAAACCGAGTTATCAGGGAAAAATATCGTGAAAAATGACTTATGCCCAATACACCTTGGTGTCGGGATTAAGGTGACATCAAAATTTTTTTCAAACACCTCTCCTAGTGATAATGACAGGAGAGAAGTATGCTGACACTAGATAGAGAAACTAAATCAGCACTTCATTACGATGACCTTAACAGCAGTATTAAAGACACCTTCGCTACCATAGACCAATTTGAGTTGCAAGCAGTAGAACTCTGTCGCGTCATGCATGACGAGCGGATGTACAGAGTCGCTGGGTACAAAAACTTTGAACAATATTGCCAAGGCGAATTGCATGTATATGGCGGCTATCGGCGTATAAATCAACTTTTAGGGGCTTCAAAAGTTATTGTTGCAGCAGGGGAGTTGGGGCCACAGATTAAAAATGAGCGCCAAGCCCGTCCTCTTTTGAGGTTAGCCAAAGAACCAGAAAAACTTATTGCTGCGATAAAACTGGCTTTGTCATCAAACCCAAACCCTAGCGAATCAGATTTCGCAGTTGCCGCAAATACAATTGCTCCAATGCCAAAAGGAAAAAATAAATTCCATCAGGAACCATTGGTTCCTAAAAATGCCATCACAATTTCATCACCAGAACATCCCCGTTATGGGGAATCGGGAGTTATTGTTGCAGACGCACCGAATAATTCGCAGCAGATTGTGACTTTCGCTGATGGTGAAAGGCTGTTGGTAAACAATGCTGATTTGGATGACGCAATTGTGTCCCAATCGACTGAGCCTACATATCCAAAAGAATACACCGAAGCGATCGCAGCACTCAAAGAGCAACACAAACTTGAGTTAGAGCGACTCTCTCAGGAATTGAGGATTGGGCTACAAGCAGAAGTGTCGGCTAGAGCCGAAGCCCAAGTAAGTGAGCAAATCCAATCCTTGCATTTCCTGTACAAGCAACAGAAAGAGCAAAACATTCAGTTGCAGCAGCGCTTAGACGAGATGGAAGGGTTGAGAAAGCTCGATATTGAGAATCAACAACTCCAGCAACGTATTCAGGAATTGGAACACGCACTAATTGAACGTCCTTCTCAACAGTGGGGGAATACCATGACCCAACAGGCGACTAAAGTGTTAAACAAGCAAGTGAAACAAGCGTTAGAAAAAACCATTGATTTGCGAACTCTAGCAGCCGACCCACCCAAAGAAAATGCGACTGAATGTCTGCGCCTCATGGGTATGGCTTTGAAGCAGATCGCAACCGCTATGAACAACACCCAGGCGCTTGAAGCTGCGGCTCTCATTTTGGGTACTAGTCCCACACAGTCAGCCATCGCAATAAGGACGGAACAATTACAACTATTACCCCAGGCGGTTAGGGAAATTAGGCAAGTACTTGCACGTATTGAGTTTACATGGCAGGAGTTTTGGGCTGTGGCTGAAAAATACGAGGTGATAAAACCTGACTACTGGGCTGAACTTACTACCTCCGAGACTGATTTAATCACACAAGCTCGAAAAAACAGTGAACAGTTAACAGTTAACACTTAAGCTAATCGTCATTCATTTTTCCTTCTTTGATTCGCTGTAAGGACAACCCTACGGGTTCTGCTCCTGCAACAGCATGACTGATAACTGATAACTGTTCACTGATGAATGCGGCATAGGTGCTTTTTGTCGCCGAAATTGTCATGGAAAAATTTAGGAAAAAATGTGAATACAAATAAAAATGCAATTAAGAGTAGCAACAAAAAGCCATTCGAGCCTAAACCAGATTGCAAGGTATCAGTTGAGCAGAGCGAACACCCGATTGAATACCCAAACAATCTCACGCCTGCCGAGTACCATGAGTTGCTAGCTGGTAGTGCCATTCATCCAGCACTGATTGAGAGCAGTTTCTTCCATATAGAATCCGAATCAATTTACGACTACCTGTTCATATCCAACAAAATCCCTCGCAAAAATGCCGGTCGAGTCACAGATGCATACATTAAGAAGTATGATCATCTATTGCTGGGGGGGATATGGATTCAATCTCTCGATCCCTCCAAAAACTGGCAGCCAATGGAATGGGGACGTATTAAGCCGAACTTCCCCCGTATTGATTGGGAAAAAGGTAAACCCGTCAAATACGAGTCACCCCCCAAAACTCCCAACCGCGTTACCTACTTTGATGTCGCTAACCCCATCTGGGACAAAGTTGCAAAACGCTATTTAATTAAGCGCTATCATTCACTTTTGGCCCTGCGCTTACTGGATCAACTCAATCCACTAATATTTTGGGAGTGGGTGAAACAGCATCCAGAGATTCCCATTATCTTATGCGAGGGTGAGAAGAAAGCCGCTTGCTTGCTCTCTTTGGGGTTTGTAGCGATCGCACTCCCTGGAATTTGGAACGGGCGCGTGGGCAAACAAGATTTTGATGAACGGTTGCATCCTGACTTAGTACCAATGGCTCAGGCGGGACGCAAGTTCATTATATTATTCGACTACGAAACCAAAGCCAATACCCGTTGGTCAGTTTTTCAAGCCACTGTTCGCACCATTAGAACTATCGAAGCTGCTGGTGCAAAATGTGAAGTTGCATTACTACCTGGGCCAGAAAAGGGTGTTGATGATTTTGTGGTTGGTCGCGGTAAAGATGCTGATACCTTACTAACAGCGATCGTTAATGATGCCAAATCACTTTTTGATTACCAACGCTCATATCGGGCTAAAAAATGGGGACTCTCTAAGTACCAGCCTGATGTCACAGTCAATATTAAATATTTGACCCAAGCCTTGTGCATTCCTAGTGTGGAAGCAGAATGTTCATCAGTTCCGGCTCTTTATGAAATTGAAAAGGAACAATTGTTCACTCCTTATATTAAAGGAGAAAGTCTATTGTCAGAGTCTACTGATTCTCTTCGAGTTGATTCATCCAAATCGAAGAAATCCCCCACTTTCCGTTTTCCCCAGAAAGGATTAGTCGTATTGTGGAGTGATATGGGCACTGGGAAAACCCAACTCATGCGTTGGTGGCGTGACCAAAACCCCGACGCGCGGTTCCTCAACAATGGGCATCGCGTTAATCTTTTAAAAAATCTTGCCGAACGCTTGCAGACTGCCATGTATTCAGACTTGGGTTACACAGGTTTAGCCCAAGCGAAAGCTCTCAGCATTACCATTGACAGCTTGCACAAGCTGAATACTCAAGCGCTCACCTACGGTTGCATCTTTGTTGATGAAGCTTGCCAGTATCTCACCCACCTACTACACAGTAATACTTGCAAAAAACATCGTGCCGCAATCCTGGAGGTACTGGAATATATAGTATACAACGCGCCCCTGGTCGTCATCGCTGATGCCCACATGGATGACCTGACCGTGGACTTCTTTCGCTCCATGCGACCCAAAGATGAAATTCCTTACATCGTCAAAAACGAGTGGCGCAATGGAGGACGCACTATATATTGGTATGAAGGCAGTAATAATAGCGCCCTGGTTGCCCAGATTTCGGCAGCACTGATGATGGGTGAGAAAATCATGGTTGCCAGTGACTCCAAGCGTTTTATCAAAAAACTCGACAAATTCTTTACTATCAAGTGCGAACAATCTAACTCTGACCAATCACATACATCCCAAAAATGGCGCATCTGGTCGGTTCATTCAGACAATTCTGGCAGTGATGAAAATGTTGCTTTCATCAAAGATATCACCAACGCCGTCAAAAACTTCGATGCCTTGTTTACCTCTCCCAGTCTGGGAACTGGTGTCGATATTTCGGAGTATCATTTTGATGCCGTGTTTGGTGTGTTTCACGGCGCTTCCCAAACTGCTACCGAGTGCGCCCAGCAACTGTACCGCTATCGTCCAAAAGTGCCGTTTCATATTTGGGTGGCCCCGCGTCCTCCCTTCGGTTACAAGGATACCAATGCTACCAAGATTAAAGAGCGCTTGCTCCAAACCAATGAAATGACCGCTTTTCTGTTGCGGATTGACAGAGAAACGGGTAAGCGGGGAGCGGAGAAAGATTGGGCGCTTGAGGCTTACTGCCAAATTCTTGGCAACCGCCACTATTCTCTCAATAATCTGCGTGATGATTTGCGATCGCTTCTCACCGAAATGGGCAATACATTTATATATGTAGGAAGTGATTCAGATCCTCAATCTCTTGAAAGTCTAAAAGCAGCAGCACAAGCTTTGGATAGTGCCCACAATTCGGCTGTTGCCAAGGCTAACAATATTACTTTGAGCGAGTACCGCGCCCGTCAGAGCAAAGATTACCTTGACCCTAGCGAAATTTTTGAATGTGAAAAATTCCGCATTTCTGATTCTTACGGCATCGAAGTAACCGAATCACTCGTAGAAATGGATAAAGGTGGCCGCTTAATTAGAGCAATTGCTGGACTTGAGGCCATTTTAGCCGCACCCGAAGAATCGTTTACTGACCCCAAAACTGGGCAAACTTATCCTACCCCACCAACAATTGTCACCCAAAAAGACCGCGCCGAACGGGACAATTTACCTTTGTGTATCGACTGGGGGAATTACTCGGCTCGATGGTTGGCTAGATTTAACCTGGGGCTGCATCAGATTCTTAAACGTTTAGTGAAGGGTGATGAAGTTACCGCCTCGGATACTCAATTAGTTAATATGACAGCGATCGCTATACATTGTGCTGCTCACGTTAAAGCAATTCTTGGGTTTACTATTCCCAGTGATTGTAAACCTATTTGGTTGCTAGGCACTCTTATAGAACAGCTGGGTCTAAAGTTGACCTTCCGTAAGCAGGGTAAGCGCGGTCAACAGGTGAAACTTTTTTCTTTATCTAAAGAGGAATTAGAATTTGCAATGCATGTAATTGCTCATCGCGTGGAAAAGCGTAATCAAAAAGAAAATCGAAACTATTATGCTGCTCAAACCCCTGCTGCGTATAATGTAAACCCCAATCAGCAGGACGTATCCACACCCCCCCTTGATGCTATAGGGAACTCCCATTGCCAAGGGGAGGATACTACCGAATTTGAGTCGCCTCTGACCGATCGCACTACCTTACTCCATTGTGTGGAAATGCTACGCTCTGGTATCAAGCAGGGGGTGGAGGCGATTAAGGGCATTCTTAAGCGATGGGTTGAGGATTTACGCTGGGAGACGGTGCTGGAACTTGAAGCGATCGCTGCGAGTGAACTGCGACTTGTCGAGGCGGCAGTACCGGAATTTTACGCCTTACTGAATGAAGATGTGTTGCCTGTGGACGGGTAACTTAACCATGAAAACCTCTTATTCGTGCGTTTACCCTCTGCTTGATACCAAAAACCCCAAATCCTTACACTGCCAATGTTTGCTTCAGGAATCGAAAAAATAGGTTATGGAAACTAGCATTTACCAAACCTATTTTTTAACTATTAGCGATCGCTGACGGTAGAGCTGTAGAGTAATAATAAAGTTCAACAATTTCTGTTAGGTGCTTTATCCCGCTCCAAGCATCCGTCCATAAATCGCTTGAAAGAGCCTGTACGCCGCGCCCACGCTACGTTATTACTAGAGCGATCGCCATCGGCTCATGGCGGTTACGTCATCGCTCTTAAGGCGGGGCGTAGCTGATAGCTGATTGCGCTCACATTCTCAAAGCATCACTCTCCTAATTGTTCAACTTTTTTATTTGAGTTTGGTGTCTCTGTGTTGAAAAAGTGGTGTAATAATCCCTTTTCCAGCCCCAAATTGTTCAACTTATTTTTACGGGACTTGCACCCAAGACTCTAAATCAATGCTTTGAGAGACTAGAATTGTTGGACTTTTTTATCTACTTACAGGTAGAGCTATTTAAGAAATTGCAGTGGATTGGTGAGAGAATAATGATTTAGAAAGACGCTTGGCTCAAAAAAGGGCAGGTGTAGTGCTTTTTCATCATGGCTTCTGAAACGACACCGCTTCTCAACTTAGTGTTGGCAACGCCGCCGCCCTTAACACTTCACCCAGCCGCGGTCTATTTGTCTAGCCTGACATCTTCTTCCCGGCGAACGATGGAAAAAGCACTAAATGTCATCGCCCGAATGCTAACGGCTTCGGTTGAGAGTGATGCATTGTCTTTGGATTGGTCGAAGTTGCGTTACCAGCACACAGCAGCAATTCGCTCAGTGTTGATGGAACAGTACTCTCCGGCGACTGTAAATCGGATGCTTTGTGCTTTACGGCGGGTGCTGAAAGAAGCACAGAGGTTGGGGTTAATCAGCGCCGATGATTATGCAACAGCAGTGGATCTCAAGCGTGTAAAGGGGGATTCACCTTTAAGGGGACGGTTGTTAAAACCAAGTGAAATTGCCGCGCTTTTGAGTAATTGCAAAAACGACCAGACTTTAATTGGTGTAAGAGATGCCGCACTGATTGCGATTCTGAGTGGCTCTGGGTTACGTCGGTCGGAGTTAGTAGCATTAGACACAAAAGATTACCAAAATGAATATAGTTCTTTGCTTGTACGCAAGGGCAAAGGGGGAAAGTCTCGGACAGTGTATTTGCCGGATGGGGCAGTGGCAGCTTTGAATGATTGGCTATTTGAGAGAAGTAATGCGCCTGGAGCATTAATTTGTCCTGTACGGCGAGGTGGTCATGTTCAGATCCAACGGGAGCAACGCGATTTTGTGAGGTTGGACAAAAAAGGTGCGATCGCTAATAA
>NZ_CALMFY010000111.1 GCF_937863485.1 uncultured Nostoc sp.
CCTGCCCCCTGCCCCTTGTCATGTAATGCCCCTTGCCTATCCACGCCGTCAGCGCCAACTCGAAAGTTTAGTCCAAAAATTAGGTTTGTCGCTAGAAGCACCTATAAAGTGGGAACTGCTGGATTTAGCGCTAACTCATCCCACTGTCTCTGATTCGGCAAATTATGAACAGCTGGAGTTTGTTGGGGATGCGGTGGTGCGGCTGGTGTCGACTGTTGTGTTATGGGAAAATTATCCCGATTGTCCAGTAGGGGATTTTGCGGCAATTCGTTCGGTGTTGGTGAGCGATCGCATCCTCGCCCAATTGGCAAGAGTTTATGGTTTGGAGTTATACTTACTAGTTGCTGGTAGTGCTACTGCTGATAAAGTTGGTCTAGAGTCACGATTGGCAGATGCTTTTGAAGCAGTTCTAGGTGCGCTTTACTTAAGTACTCAAAATCTGGAACTAATCCGCTCTTGGTTAGATCCCCACTTCCAACAACTAACGACAGAAATTCGCCTCGATCCAGCCAGACTTAATTACAAAGCTGCTCTCCAAGAATGGACTCAGGCACAATTTAAAGTTTTACCAGAGTATCGCGTTGTGGAAGTCAGTCAACCGTACCGCAATCAAGAACGTTTCATGGCCGAAGTGTGGCTGCACGGAAATAAGCTAGGAGTTGGTAAGGGACGCTCGATCAAAACTGCTGAACAAGCCGCAGCTAAGGTAGCTTTTTTAGCAATTCCTAATCCGGAAAAACTCTGAGCTTAAAAGACGGGTGATTAGCCGATAATCAGTTGATTGTCATTTGTCCTTCGTCCTTTCAATACAAATGACAAATAACTAATGACAAACCAAATTAAAATTGCTGTTATCGGAGTTGGGCGTTGGGGAGTGCATTTGCTGCGGAATTTCTTAGCAGATCCCCAAGTAAATGTAGTTGCTGTAGTAGATCCCCATCCAGAACGATTAGCGGCGGTAAAGCAGCAGTTTAACTTAGATGAAAATGTAGTATTAACAACCCAATGGCAAGATTTAAAGAAAGTGCCAGGGTTGACAGGAGTGGCGATCGCTACTCCAGCTACCACCCACTATGCTTTAATTAAAGACGCTCTCCAACAGGGATACCATGTTTTGGCAGAAAAACCCCTAACTCTCGACCCAGCAGAATGTCGGGAACTTTGCCAGTTGGCAGAACAGCGTCATTTAATACTCATGGTTGACCATACCTATTTATTTCACCCAGCAGTTGAGCGAGGAAAAACTGTAGTACAAGCGGGTAAATTAGGAGATTTACGCTATGGCTACGCGACGCGCACCCATTTGGGGCCTGTTCGGCAAGATGTTGATGCGTTGTGGGACTTAGCTATTCACGATATTGCTATTTTTAACGCTTGGCTGGGTCAGATCCCTGTGAAAGTACAAGCAACGGGTACGGTGTGGCTACAGGGGCAAGCCAATAGGGAAATTACCCACTCTCCATCCCAAGGTTTAGCTGATCTAGTATGGCTAACACTGACATACCCAGATGGCTTTCAAGTTTATATTCATCTGTGCTGGCTGAATCCCGATAAGCAGCGACGGCTGGGGATTGTAGGTAGCCTTGGCAGCTTGATTTTTGATGAGATGTCGCGATCGTCACCTCTAACGCTGCTACATGGGGAGTTTGAACAGCAGGGCAATCAATTTATTCCGGTAAATCAAAGGCAGGTAGTGCTGGAATTAGAGCCAGGTGAACCATTGGGGCGAGTTTGCTCCGGCTTTGTTGTCTCTATTCTCAACAATACTCCCTCAGAGGTCTCCTCTGGCTGGGTAGGCACACAGTTAGTAGAAATTCTTGCTGCACTAACAGTATCTCTTGAGCAAGGCGGCAAACCTGTTTTTCTTAATAAGCGCTCTCAACTGTAATTTTCGGTTACAGCTATTTTCAGGTAAATAGACTACGCGGTAGGGGCACAGCATTGCTCATTGGTGTCAACTTAAGCTCAAAGCGTTGTCCCACATATCTTTTACCCCACCCTAACCC
>NZ_CALMFY010000112.1 GCF_937863485.1 uncultured Nostoc sp.
TATTCACTTTATCAACAACTGTGATTTTTCACAACTCATTTAGGATTGCTATAGCTGTGAGCAGCCGAGAGAACGACCAAGAGAGTATCAAGAACAAAAAAAATATTATTCAGGTAAAAAGAAAAATCATACTTTAAAAAACCAGTTAATAGTTTTACCTAATGGCAGAGATATTGTTGATGTTGTGGCAGGTTTACCCGGTCCGAAAAGTGATATAAATCTTTTTAGAGAGCAGTACAAAGGATTTGACCCAAAACAAAAGTTTAACGGTGATAAAGGTTATGTCGGAGAACCGTCAGTTAAAACTCCATATAAAAAACCAAGAAATCAGGAATTAACACCTGAGCAAAAACAAAAAAATAAAGAACTGTCATCATCACGAATATTTGTCGAACACTTGATTCGTTTGGTTAAAATATTCCGAGTCGCTCAAGAGAGATTTCGATTAAAACCTCAGAAATATGAGCAAATAATTTTCACAATCTGTGGACTCGTTAGGTTAAGGATTGGAACGCTAATATTGTAAGTCTGAAAAGCTCTGATTAACAAGATTAAAATTATGTATGTAAAAACCTATGTTTTACCTTGTTATCAATAATAACCATCTCAAACTCCTATAATTACGTTAAACAGGCACTCCAATTCCAGAATGCGATCGCGTGATGAAAGTCAGTCATGCAATGCTTTTACCTGTTTTCGGAGATGTCTATTAATTATCGTGCTGCATGGCTCTAATCTGACAAGCGTTGTAGGTAAAGCTACGGCTGGACTGGCAGATACCTTTAAGCAATCGGTTAACTTTATTGGCTGTGTAGCTGTTGCGGTTAGCGCTGGCGTTTTACGCAAAATGAATGTTGCTAGTGGAGAATATTTCAAAGCCAACCCTAACAACTTTGGAGAACCTGTTAGCGGTGGTAATCTGGGCATAATTCCTGAATGGCTAAAGACCCATTTGCACCCAGGCAATGGGCAACCAGACCCAGCTAGAACATTACTTCAGTTCTTCCCGGAATTGATTCAACAGCATGAAAGGGCAGTCATACCTAGAGGAGAGAAGATTGCCCAAAGAGACGCAGTTAATCATCTGGAGTCCATTTTTTCAAAGCCTTATCAGGAAGTGGAATTTCTGGAAGTAGAAGAGAGTCGTATTTCTGAGGCTGATTTAGAACAGATTGTAGCAATTGTTGCGGCTACTGTTAGTCCTCCAGCTTCTTTTGCCGCTATCAGAAACAGCCGCAAGTGGGGCGAAGAGAAAAAGAGTGTTCTTTACCTGAGAAATGCCCTATCACAATTGATTGACACTAACCGATTGTGCGGAAATGAAAAAGATGGTTTCAGCGTTTTTAACATTAATCACTAATATTCGTCACAGTTCTCGTCGAGTTCCGGTCGAGTTCCGGTATTCTTACATCTTCAAATACGGCTGAAAAATAGAGTTTTTTTATTTCTCCAGTAAGACTTAATTTTTCTAAACATTTTCTGGAATGTCGGAGCATAGGAAGTTTAAAAATGAGTGATAAATTAACCACAGCATTGCAAAAATTAGCCTATAAGTCCAGTTAAGCAAGACAGATTGGCTATCGAACGCCTAGAAAAACAGTACGGCGCTTCTTTACTAGAAATTACCAATGAGCTTGAAAATTATGCCATAGTCCATCAATCCATATCGGACGAAAGGGCTAAACCCAAAAATCAGTTGATTATCGTTTGCTGTTATGGCTGTCTTTGGGGTGCAGTTATCGGAATTGCGACGTTATTTATCAAGCCCAGCGTGACTGTGGCGGCAATTGGGTTGGGTTTTACGGCTGGGGTATCTGGGAAATTGTTGGTTCAAAAAGGGGAAAGGCTTTGCCGTGAGCGCTTAATCGAACGGTAAAAAGCTATTTATTTAGGGACAGTAGTCGCGTTGAGTTCATCGCTTTTCCCTTTTCCCCTCTTTTTTGTACTTTGTATCACCTGAGATTCTGACTCTTCTTTGCTGGAATTAACCATTTGCATCAAGTGCTGATTTAGATAACTTTGCGCTGAAATATACAGACTTTCCCAAATCTCTTGATTGCGGCTGATTTTTGTGCCGACTGTATTCCCTGCTGTTTTCTCGGATACCAAGTATTTGCGGAAATAGTTAGCCCACAGGTGTTGGAGGAAATCTTCAGCGAATTCATTAAACGGCAGAATCCATTTATAGTCCTTATCCAAAAATACTCGATAGGACGCAATTATCGGTAATGCAAGGTCAGTTGGCGCACCAAACCCAAAAGAATACTTACTGTCAGCCAACAATGTAGTTTTACGTATATCTATTGAGGCTAAATCGTTGCTACCCTTTCTTCTGGGGCTGCTGATATGGTCTTGAATTATTTGATAGAGTCTTTGCTCTATCCACAGAGCTTGAGAGAGCAGAGGTAGTAAAGCGGTTAATCTTTCCCTTTCTGCGTCTGTGATGTTACTTGGAAGACTCATCCCTGCTGGGTGTTTGGTTCGTTTATTGCCGTCGGGATTGTATTTATTTCTGTCGAGGCAGTAAAGCAGCTTCAGCAAATGGGTGACATTACATTGGGCATTCCTGGGAGCGCCGCTTTGGTTTTGGTAATAGGCGATGCGGAATTTTCTATCTTCTTTCTGTTCTAACTGGGCTAAATACTGCTTGATGAATTTGTAATCACCTCTGGCGTTGACTTTGGAGCGAGAATCTACTGGCGTTGTGGTGTTACTTGCCAGGGCTATATCTTTGGCTGATTCTTCAGTCAGTCCGATGTGAATCGTAACTTTTACCCTAGCCTGGGTTAGGTCGTATTTATAATTTTTAGCGAAATCAAAAGCTAAAACTGTATGCGCTCCGTTGATAATCCCATCGCTACCTCCCTCGCTTGCTTCTAAGACTTCTAGTTCGAGTGAGGTTTTGCTTGGTTTAACTTTATTGGCACACAGTACGATTCCGCTGTGACGAGAGAAGAATTTTACGGGTTCGGTCGTCAGCGAGTCGAAAATTTGTCTGTAGGTTGCGCTTTTGCGGTTTGGCTCACGGATGTTGGGTTCTAAGGGAAGGTCTATAGGGAAACTGTCTACATGGGCTGTGGCAATAATGCAATTGGGGTTGGCTTGAAAATAGTTATCTACCAAAATGTTCCAAGTCTTGGGCATAGTAAATCTGGCGATGAAATTAATCGGTTAACGTTACTGTATCTGTTATCGTTGTTTCATTGTGGCATTGTTGCTCTGGTTAACCAAATAGCTGCCCCCAACGCCACCAGTTTTCGGTAGTTGAAAGGTGTGAGCCATTTCAAAATCAAGTTCAACTCTGACTTTTACCGTAGGCGCTGCTCAATCGGTACATCTAACCAAAATGTTGCATTCACTAGACATCTTGCAAAAGTTCCTTTTGTAAGATGTTGTGGAAAGGTTAAAGGGTAAAGTGTAAGTGAAAATTCCATCCCTTTGCCCCCGCCCCTTATCC
>NZ_CALMFY010000113.1:0-351 GCF_937863485.1 uncultured Nostoc sp.
CAGGGATTTGAACCTGCGACCTCTGTATCCCGACTCTATAACCCTAATTCGGCGGCCTTTGCAGGCAAGGGTTGAACAAGTATGTTTAGCGCTCTACCACTGAGCTACCCGCCACATGAAATTTTGGATTTGAGATTTTAAATTCAATTCCATTATCTAAAGTCTAAAATTAATTGGTGTAGTGGAGCGGGAATCGAACCCGCGACCTCCCGCTTGGCAGGCGATAACCCTCAATTCGTCGGCCTTTTCAGGCAAGGTGGGCGCTCTGTAATTTGACATTTCCCCTTGAGGTGAAACCTAAATCACTAATTAAAGATGAATTGTATTATAAATTTAGTATATGTATAATTT
>NZ_CALMFY010000113.1:361-35855 GCF_937863485.1 uncultured Nostoc sp.
TCCCGGGTGCATAGCGCTAAACCTGAATTCGTCGTCCTTTTCAGTCAAGGGGTGAATAAGGTTTAGGCGCTCTAACCACTGAGCTACCCACCACATGAAAAATTTTAGATTTTAAATTTTAGATTTTAGATTCAATTCCATTATCTAAAATTAGTTTGGTGTAGCGGAACAGGATTTTTACCTGCACCTCCAGAAGTTTGATCAAGGGTGTTTTAGTTATATGCGATAACCCTCGATATGTCGGCCTTTTCAGGCAAGGTGGGCGCTCTGTCATTTGAGCTATCCGCTACTGGTGAAAGCTAACTCCCTAATGAAAGTTGACTTGTATTATTAATGTAGTATATGTATTATTTGTTGTCAAGGGGCTAGAAAGCTAATTTAGAATTATTGCTTTGGAAACAGAGGTCTGAGCGGCACAAGCGAGCTGCTACTCAGAATTTCGGGGGAATATTATCCACACTGGATTGCGATCGCTCTCGTCAAAACTTTCTTATTTTCTCTGGAAAAAACTTTTGCCCGATCGCAGACCAATATTAAATAAATTGCAGATTCAGAAGGTTATAACACCCACTAAATAAAGGTTTTGCCGGCATATTTGCCACAACTTGGCCAAAATATACAAAAAAGTGTCCCAATTTTTGCCAAGATAATAATATTATTTCCCAAAATTCACTTGGCAAAAATCGGCATGAGTGAAAAACCCATAGAAGATAACGGCAAGGCTTTTCTCGTTCTACTTTTGCCCATCTCGTTTTTGATTGTTTTCCTGGTTGCTACTTGGAGAATTTTACTGGCGGTAATTTTCCTGGTAATTGGCTTCAAGCTTTGGCAGGAATATCAATGGCAACAGTGGACTGTGCGAGTTAACCCAATTTTTCATCAATTGGTTCGCGAAAATCAGGGCAGACTTACGCCAATGGACTTGGCAATCAAGGGCAATTTTCCTGGAACAACGGCAAAACGCTACTTGGATAGTAAAGCCTCGGAATTTGGTGCGAGTATACTCAACTCTGAAGAAGCGGGGCAGTCTTATTACTTTATAACTGCCAGCATTCTCGGGAATATTCTTGATAGTAGTGAGCCTATTAAAGAACTTCCTGCTCAACCAGTTACTAAAACTGCGCGATCGCTCCTAGCACCACCACCAACCCCACAGGAGGAAGAACTAGAAACAGAATCACTCCCACAGCCAACCCATGAATCAGCTAAACGATCGCTAGAAAAACAGTTAGTTTTTGGCTCTCTGATCCAATCTGAACTTGCCAAACGGCTAAATGTCTATTCCAGCACGGTTTATAAACGGCGAAATGATCCAGAGTTTCCTGAGTGGAGTCGCAGCAAAGACCCTGATGGTATTGCCTGGTCATACTCGGAAAAAACTAAGGAGTTTTTCCCACTGGAGGAAGAAGGATAACAATTCAAAATTTAAAAATATTAATTACTTTTGATTTTTGAATTCTAAACCCACAGCTTCGTTGATGGAATTTAATCCGCTTTGTTCTAATAGGACAAGCAAACCTAAAAGAATCCGACGTACCATCAATGGGCCTTCGTAAATCCAGCCTGTATAAACCTGGATCAAGCTAGCACCAGCAGTAATTTTTTCCCAAGCATCTTCCGGGGAAAAAATGCCACCAACGCCAATAATTGGGATTTGTCCTTGGGTTTGCTGCCAAATAAAACGAATTACCTCAGTGGAGCGATCGCGCAATGGTTCACCGCTAATTCCGCCAGCTTCTGACTGGGGTGATTTGCCAGTTTGGTCAATTATTTGGGTTTTCAGTCCATCACGGCGGATGGTGGTGTTGGTGGCGATAATTCCCGCCAGTTGGTAGGTTTTAGCCAAAGAAATAATGTCAGCGATCGCAACCCAATCCAAATCTGGCGCTATCTTGACAAAAATTGGCTTTTGTGCAGTATTTTCTTGTTGTAATAATTCCAAGATGGTACTGAGCATAGAAGCATCTTGGAGCGATCGCAAGCCTGGTGTATTCGGGGAAGAAACATTAACAACAAAATAGTCTCCCAAATCCTTGAGTAAGCGAAAACTATCGAGATAATCCTGTGCGGCGGCTTCCAGGGGAGTTACCTTAGATTTACCCAAATTGATCCCTATGGGTATTAACTCGACGTTATCCTGCTTTTCCTGTCCCAAACGTGCCGCCATTGCTGCTGCACCACGATTATTAAAGCCCATGCGATTGAGAGCAGCTTTGTCCAACGGCAAGCGAAATAAACGGGGACGCGGATTTCCTGGCTGTGCGTGAAAAGTTACAGTTCCTAGTTCCGCAAAGCCAAAACCCAGGTTAGACCAAATACTAGCAGCGACTCCATCCTTGTCAAAGCCAGCTGCTAATCCTAGAGGATTTGGAAAGTTTAGCCCAAACAAATTTTGTTCTAAGCGTGAATCGTACAGACATAAGGAGTGCTTTAAGCGTTGGTTTATCCAACTAGCAGGAGGGCGAATGCCTGTTTGGGATAGCCAATTAAAACTGCGAATCGTCTGTTGGTGTAACCACTCTGAATCAGTTTTTACCAGGTTGAACAAAAGCGGACGAATCGCAAGTTGATAAATATCCATTTCAATCCTTAATACTACCCGAATTCGGTAGACTGCCGCGCTTCCTTTTTAGCTTGTCGGAGTTTCTCTTTAGCTTGTCGGAGTTCTTCTTTAGCTTGGCGTGCTTCCTCTTTAGCTTGTCGGAGTTCTTCTTTAGTTTGTCGTACTTCTTCAGCAATCTGCCGTATTTCTTCGGCAGAATTTCTCATTTCTTCAGCAAGCTGTCGGTTTTCTTCAGCAGAATTTCTTATTTCTTCAGCAAGCTGTCGGCTTTCTTCTTGTGAGAGCCTGACATCTTCAGCAGACTCTCGCTCGTCCTCTTGTGAGAGCCTGCTATCTTCAGCAGACTCTCGCTTTTCCTCTGAGACTTGTCTCTGCTCCTCTCGATCATCAGATGAAGTTTTGCCCATTTCCCTAGCACTCCATAATCTAACTTCAACCAACCCGTTACTTAGAACTTTCAGTAAACACCCGTGGCAATATTACTCAGGATGCTTTTATGGGCATCTTATATATTACAAGTTATGTAAACCAATAAATCAGATGGGGCAGCCGCAAAAACCTATAGCCGCCGAACAGCAAATCCTCTCCTTGGGACGCGTCCTCCAGAGCCTTAGGGAAGAAGAAGATGTTGACGTTCTGATTGAAACTACTATTTCTTATCTTAAGGAACAGTTTGACTACAGACTGATTTGGATTGCTCTTTACGATCGCCTGAATCACATATTATTTGGCAAAGGAGGCATCACACCTGATCGTGACACGAGCTTTTTACGACAAAGGGTTGTTCTCAGTCCTGGGGATTTATTAGAGCAGGTGGTGATTGAACAGCATCCTTTGGGCATAGCCGATTTGCAAACTGAAATCCGCGCCGCAGATTGGCGAAAAATTGCAGAAAAATTCCACATCCAGGGAACCATTATTTTACCAATTCGCCATAAAGACCGCTGCTTGGGTTTGCTGTTACTGGGTTCAGAACGCTGGGGCTACCTACTCACAGGGGAAGCAAAAGCACGTTTGATGATGGTGTTAGGTGAATTGGGGGCAGTGCTTTATCAAAATGAGATGGATTTGCAGCACAAGCAAACCAAGAGAACCGACGAGCCATTATTAGAATTGCTGGAAAATTTACGCACCCTGACTAACCTTAATCAAAAACTTGAAGCAGCGGTGCAAGCAACTCATAAATTTGTCTCTCCCAGTCGGACAAATGTTTACTGGTTTGAGCGGGAAGGGCGCTACTTTTGGTGTCGGATGAGCAATCAGTTGGTCAAAATCGATCGCAATTCCAGCAATCAGCAAGCAGCAGGAATTACTGTACAGGAGTTGAGCGACTTTTATTATGCTTTGGCAGTTAACCAAATTGTCTCGATTGGTGATGCCCGTAGTTCCTTGAAAAGCCATTTTACGGCAAAATTGCTGCAACGCTTGAAGGTGCGATCGCTCTTGGCAGCTCCGATAATTTGGCAAAAGAACTTGCTCGGTTTTCTGGCGGTGGAAAGCAATGAACCTCAAATCTGGACGGAGACAGACAAAAATTTCGTCCAAGGTGTTGCTGGTTTAATCTCCTTGGTTGCACCCGCTGAAAGCATGGAAAGCACCGTTAAACAGATTCAAGAGGATGCTCAACTGACTAGCCAAGTTGCCCAAGGTATCTATAGCGAACATGACCTTCAGGAAAGTTTACACAGTTGTGCTAAGAGAGTTTTAGCTCGATTAGCAGCCACCCGCTTTTTATTGTTGCAGCATGACCCTGAGCAGAATAATTATCAATTTATTTACCAAAGTCAGCCCTATAATCGCCGAGCATTGACATTTACGCTTCATCCTCTCAAAGAATTAGATGGGCAGCTTTTGCAACGTTCAACTCAAGCGGTGGAAATTGAGAACTTAGATGAAGATTTACGCTTTTTTAACTGGCGTCCCCCTTTATTAGAAAATGGTGTGCGATCGCTACTTGTTTGTAAATGCACTCACGAGCATATACCAGCAGCGCTTTTGGTCATTACTCACGAAACCCATCGTTATTGGACAACTCTGGAAAAGGAATTACTGTGGGCCGTCAGTCAACAGATTGGTGTCATTCTTCGTCAGTGGCAATTACACAACCGCACCACCCAGCAGCAAAAAACTTCCCAGGCATTTGAGCAATGCCTACACATCCTGACACAATCCCAAAACAGCAAAATCGAGGTCAAAAAAAAGCATTTAGAACGGACAGCACTCGAACAAATAGCATCAATTTTGGGCTGTCCCCTAGCGGTACTGTTATCCTGGTCACCTGGTGAAAGTTGGGCAAAAATTATCCCTGGAGTGATTGAGAATAGTAAATTTGGGATTTTTTCTGAAGCATCTATTCCTATCCAGGGTGAAGCCTTAATTCAGTGGGCCCTTGCTACGGAGAGTTACCTGATTTTGAAGGTAGATGATTTACCCCCAGAAACTCGAAAATGGTTGAATGCTCCAGACAAAGGTCAAATTTTGGTGATGGCATTACGTACCAATGCTGATTATGAAACCACAGGTGTAGTCTTGTTGGCAGACTATCAAGAGTGTCGCTGGTCAGAGCAAAACCTCAGTGCGACAGTAACTCTGATTTCTCAATTAGCCTGGTGGCGTCGTGAAAAGCAAATTACCCAACTTCTAGAATCCACAACAGAGGAATTACGACAACTCAACTGGTACAAACATCGTCGCTCAGAGGAAATCCAAAGAATAACAGCGCACTCCCTTAGACAAATACATGATTTGGGCATTCCTGCTAATGAACTTACTCAGATGCGCTACCAGCTATTGCTGCGGCAGTTAGACCACACAACCACCTCCATGAGTGGAATGCTAAAACTTGAGCACTGGCAACTAAACATAAGTTGGGAAACTATACCCATAGCCAGTTTAATGAAGCGATCGCTCGAACGCATCGAAAATTTTGTCAAACAACAAAAGCTGTGGATTGGTGTACATGGTTTGGGACAACAGATTGAGGAGCAATCGCCAAAGAACTCTTCATTAACTAAAGGCGTTCCTACCTCAAACACTCAATCTTCAATGGCGATCGCTGGTGATATTGTCAAAATTGAATTAGTTATCCATGAATTATTGGTTACTGCCTGTAACCGTTCTCAAATCGGCGGCAGAATTGACATTTGGTGTCGCCGTTTAGATGCATCTAAAACCGTAGATCCAAATTATTCTTCTGCAACTACAGAGGCTGAACATCAGACATCTCTAGAACTGTCGATTACATATAACGGTGCGATCGAACCAGAGCTACTAACAGAGCTACATAATAATACACCCAAAGATGTGCTTGCTGCCTCTAACCTTGACCAACCACCAGGTTTACATCTGCTAATATGTCAAAATTTCATGCAGAAGTTAGGAGGACAGTTGAATTTCTATCAATTACCAGATAATCGAGTAGTTAGCCGCTTGCTGTTGCCGTTAGTTGGTGATGATTCTTAGTAGCATTTTTCAAAACAAGTGTCTGAAAATGAGCTTGAGTTAAGCATTTCTTCCTTCTCTTCCTTTACATCCTTCTCTACGAGACGCTGCCAAGCTACACGTAGTGTCTCCAAGAGTTGGCGGTAGCCTGTGGCAAGCCCTCCGAGTGACGCTCGTACCCCGCTCTAAGCAAACGCAAGAGCCTCTCTAAAAGTTGCCATGCCGCAGGCTTTACGCTTTGGCGTCTCCCTTTAGGAGAAGACTGCGCTGCTTCACCGCTTTGCGTCTACATTAAAAAAATTGACTTTGACAAAGAGTTAAGCCTTAACCTAAGCGGATTAACTTGTTAACTACAACCATTAACAATTTAGCTTTGTCACTGTCAAGGCTAATTAAACGGAAATATAAAATTATCTTAGCAATTATCTCAATTTATTTGTATATATTTACTGACTTCACCAAGAGGTCAGCTTTGAGTTTTTAATAACTTGAATATCCACAAAAAACGTGACATTTTTTTTTAAACTAGTTAACATATAACTTGATAAAACACTGATCAGGATTATTAATTTTGAATGTAATATAAATTCATATTTTAATTTATAAAAAATAATTAACCAGCCCAAAATCAGCAAAATTGTCTATAAAATTGGGCTATTAATGGGATTTACACAAGAAGAATTAGCAATTTATCCTTAGCGTTGCTTTACCAACAGTGAACCGTTGGGAAAATAAAGACAGTAATCTCTTAAGGATTGTTGTGCAGGAGATTGAAGTTTTAGTAGAAAAACTTGGTAAAAAGGTCAAAATATATTGGCAAGCAGAACATGAAATCTAAACCATTCATCTATTGCTTTGAGAAAGACCAATATAAAATTTATCTACCTGGAGAAATCTATCAATGAGTTTTAGATACTTCAAGTATTGGTTAAGATTTAGTTCAATCCAAAGCATTATTGTTTTGGCTATAGTATCAATTTATAACTTGTGTGGTGCATCTGCTCAGACTACTCCTAAAGGCGGAATTGACTGGATTTTAGTAGTAGATACTTCCGCTTCCATGCGTGGTGTAGGTGGAACAAAGAATATTTTTGAGCCAGTAAAGAATTCTGTTACTGAATTTGTTAACACTGCCAGATTAGGTGATACCGTTACTATCTATACTTTTGACAAAGATGTAACTTTAAATGCAGATGATATCAAGATTACCAGTAATCCAGACAGAGGTAAACTCAAGCAAATAATTAGCTCACTTCAGGCTGAGGGTGTGCGGACTCATACAGGTAAGGCTGTGCAAAAAGCGCTGCATCCGCCCTGTTAAACAAACGTGCTGATGCTCTTGGTCGGACTGTCAGCATAGTGTTTCTGACAGATGGATTAGAAGATGTGCGTGGTATTCCTAATCCTGTTCTCATTCCTAGTAATACCCAATTTTTGCGTGAGCAACAATGCAAACCCTATATATTTTTTGTGTCTTTAGGATTAAAAGAACACGAAAAGCAGCTAAATGATTTTGCTAGTAATCCAGCGCTTTGCGGAAAGGGACAGGTATTGCGAGATCCGGGAGGAGTTCAACTCAACAAGCTGGCTCAAAATATCCGACCAGTGCTGATTACACCTAAGCTTGATGTCAATTTACCCACTGCCAATTTGCAGCCAGCATTACCTGGAACGACTAGTGAACCGCTCAATATTAATGGCATCAGTAATGTCAATGCTAAGGTAAGTTTGCAACTGGAAGACCCTCAGCAAAGTGGTATTCGCTTAATTCCACCCGATCACACCATTAACTTAGTTGCGAATCAAGCAACAGTTATTCCTGTACGTTTACAGATACCAGCAGAGGCAAAGGGGGGTGCTAGTAGCTTGCGCTTGGTGTTGGCGATCGCAGACCAAGCGATCGCACCGATTACAATTGACCTACCTGTAACCATTCAGTCGAAACTACAAATACAACCTACAAGGATAGATTTTGGCTCAACAGAGGTAGGCAAAACTACTGAAATCCAAAATTTGGTAGTTCGCACCAATATATCTGGAACAGCCAGCTTACAACTCCAAGGCAATTCCAAAGACGTTTCTATAGCAGAACCTTCAGCGGGCATATCCTTACAACCAGGAGAAACTAAAATTCCTGTGCAGTTGCAGGTTACTGATAGCAGTTTTGCAGGCAATCGCAACTTCACCTTAGTTCTGACCCCAGATAACTCAATTGCTAGTCCAGTCACTACGGAAGCTCATCTGCATATTTTGATGCCATTGGGACGAAAAATAGTCATTTGGTTGCTCTTAGGGCTACTGGTGTTGTTAATTACCCTGATAGTAGTTTGTTTGATTCAACGCAAAACCCCCTTGGAATTAGCCGAAGATTTTCGCACCCGCAACCGCTTAGAAGGAGCATTGGTAGTGCTAGAACCACTGCCACAATCATCCCAAGATGAAGAGATTAGTCTCACTCACCTCCAGAAGGGGAGAGTATGCTTGAGTGATTTGATACCAGTCATTGTTGGGACAAATTCTGATGCCGAGTTAGTCACAGTTTGGCGGGCAGGCAAAAAGAATATAGATTTGCGGTGTTTGAAAGGTGTAATTTTTGTCAATACTAAAAAGATAAATACAGATGAACTTTACAACGAGGACATCATCGAAATTGACAACGTTAAGCTGCAATTTAACTGGATTGAACACCAAAGACCCTCTGAGTCAAGCAGTGGGCAGACAAACTTTTGAATAATATCACAGGAAAGTGAATGTTAAGTCCCACGGTTGTGCGTCCCACGGTTGTTTTTCGTCCTACCGTTGTTATCGGGTTAGGAGGAACGGGTTATGAAGTCGTACTCAAACTTAAAAAGCGATTCATAGATGTTTACGGCTCAGTACCAGAAGTTATTCGTTTTATTTCGATTGATACTACCGAAAACATCCAAGAACGAGAAAAATCACCCGATGGCACTAAGGTTTTCTTAGAACCTAATGAACTTTATGCAATCTCTGTTGCAAATCCACTACCGCTAACACGTAACGACCACATCGCTGAATGGTGGCCTAGGGACATTTCAGCAGCCAGCCTGATCAGTGGTGCCGGACAGATTCGGGCCCGAGGACGGCTCGCCTTATTTGCTAGAGTCGGCGATATTAAAGGTTTAATTGCTCAAGCAATCAATGCTGTCCGCGAAATTCGCACCAGTAAACAAGCATTTTCAGATAACTTTCAAGTTTCCAGTCGGGATGGCGTGGAAGTTTTTATTGTTGGCAGTTTGGCTGGTGGGACGGGCAGTGGCACATTCTTAGATGTGGCATTTTTAACACGAGAACATCTGAATAATTTTTCTAATATTACGGGGGTATTTGTTTTACCCAGAGTGTTTGCCAATATTCCCCAAACTCACTTAGTGAAGTCTAATGCCTATGGCGCTCTCAAGGAAATCGAACACTTTTGGGGATTGTCACCGTCTAATAGCATTGAGATTGATTATGGTGTCGCAAAAATCAAAGCCGATCGCCCTCCCTTTGATGCTGTATTTTTAATTGATGGGGTTAACAAAAATGGAACTGTAGTCGGTCGTCCAGACGATTTGCAAAATTTAGTTGCAGATGGCTTGTACATCCAAATTGGTTCTCAAATCGGTCTAGACGCTGCTAACGTTGCTGATAACATTCGCGCTTATCTGGCAACTGGTGAAAAAGTTCGAGGACGCAATATAAATTACTGTAGTTTTGGCTTTGCTACTTTGACTCTGCCAGTACAGCAATACGAGCGGATGAAATTAGAGGATGCTCAAAGCTTACTGAAAAATGAGTTAATCGCATCTACCCCAACAATCGATTTAGAAAGTGACATCGCCCGGTTTTTAGAAGATTGCAAGTTAGCAGACGCTACTACTGTCCTGAATGCGTTGACTGAAAGCGATCGCGGCGGACAAATGAAACCCGAATTCCGAATTGGCGAAATCCGTCACGATCGCACAGCTTTGGCGACGATTAAAGAACTCTACAAACGGCAGTTAGATCAATTTGAACAACGGACGGCTCAAGAATTAGGATTGAGTTTTCATCGCTTACAACAGACTACAACTGCTGCGATCGCAACTTGGTGGGAGCGGAGTCTCAACCGTCCCAATGGACTAGCTTATGCCTTGCAATTTTTAAGCAAACTTTCCCAAAAACTGGATGAATTACAGCAGAGCGTGCAGCACAAGTCGCAAGAAGCGAAAACCAGTTTCAATACTTTGAAATTAGAACCACAAGAAGAAAAGATTAAAGAAGCCGCAGAAACTTGGTTCCCAAATAAAAATACTATTCAAGCAGCTTGCCAAAAATACAAAGAACGGGCTGACCAAAAGTGGAAGACTTATTTACATTGGAAGCGGTGTGATAAAGCGGCTGAATTCTATGGTGTGCTGCGGGCTAGGCTGGAAGAAATTCAGGAAAAGTGCCAGCGTCTACACAGCAACTTAGATAAAGTTTATCGAGATTTTGAACAGAGTTATCACGAGGTCAGCCGTCAAGGCACTAATGATAATCCTTTTATTCACACCATTCAGCGCATCAATCTGCAATCGAAACGCCCCAAGATTACTGGCGAAGATTTTATCCGTTGGTATCGAGAACAGTCTCAAACTTTAACGAATTGGTCTGATAAAAAAGCTGAAGATGTCAAAAACGAAATTCTGAAATTTATAGATGAAACTTACTATCCCCTCACCAGTATGACTGTTGAGCAGGTTTTGGCAGATAGCAATCCAGAAGATGCGGGGCAAGATTTGCAACAACTTGGCAAACTTGCAGTTCCTCTCTGGCAGTATGAAGAATCGGAAATTCCCATTCAACAGCAGCACCTAATCACAGAATTTTATTACTACGGAGTAGAAAGTAACAACACAGTTTTTAGCAATCCGCCTCTTTCTAGTCGCTTGCCTAAAGGAAATAATAATCCTTCTTTCGTACCGACAGGCGAACCCCATAAGGTGATGCTGTTTCGAGTGGAAGTCGGTGTCCCCTTATTTGCCTTCAACGGAATGAGGGATATGGAGCTAGCTTACCTAGATCCGAATAAAGTCTTCAAGCACCTGCATCGCAATTGGACAAACTTAGCCAATTTAATATCCTCCAGAAGACGACGGTGGGGCGTTGCGTTGGTTTGCGTTAGCGCTAGCACCCGAACGATATAAATTGATTGTCAATCACAGTAAGAAATATTTTGTTTCTACAGAACAAGCGAAAAGATTAGAGGGCGGAGTTTTGCCTTTGGGAGGCGATCGCAAGTCAGCATTTAAAGCTTTTAAAAGTAACTTGCCTTTAGTCAAGGAAATTGCAAACAAAGTTGAGCTTATTACCCACGAAGACCAAGACAAAGCCAAATTTACTTTACAAAACTACATCAATCACCTCAATCAGGTTTTAAAAGGAGGTAAGGTTGATTCCCAAATTCAAGAACAGGTAGAAATGGAAATCCAGGAAATTGAAGCCTACCTGGAAGATTTAGATGTGATTATTTAGCCCCATAGTTTGCACTCTGAGAGTGTCGCCATGCCAAAACCAACTATTTTACTTGCACTCGATCCTCACAGTGCCGCTTTTTGTGCAGCCATGAAACGGCAACTGCAAGAATTTCCAGCTACCCAAACCTGTTTAATTCAAACTTATACCTTAACTTGGGACGGTCAAACTTTTAGCTTTAGTAGCGAGTTAGATCAGTTTGCTGACATGAGTTTTGATCTGGCTCAAACTCATAGTAAGCAAGCTTATGTCTCCAAAATCCGTACCCAGTTCAGCGAAGCGACTGGCGAGATCCAAACTGCACTGATTGAATTATTGAAAACGGCTAGTCAATCAAAAGAAGCGATCGCTGCTAAACGCCAAGGAGTGGAAATCAGCAGCACCCATCGAATATATATCATGCTATCAGTCACTAATCAATTTGCTAGGGCAGTAGTTTTTGATATAGTACGCTTGATTCGTTGGCTATTTTCCAAGTACTTTACAGATATTCCTTACAGCTTAGAAGCTTTATTGCTACTGCCAGGGTTATTTACCCAAGCCACAACTGCTGATTACGGCGCTGCTTACACGCTCCTGAAAGAGTTAGATTACAAAATGACCACTGGAGTTGTGATTGCAGGCGCTCAAAAAGTACCGCCTTTTGATAACTGCTGGCTGATGGACGAGCAAATTGGGGGAATGAGGGATAATTTACCTAGCTATGCTGATGCTTTGGCAGGTTTTCTCACCGTGGAACCGGAAACTAACGGCTTATTAATTGGCACACAAAAAGTCCGGGGGAAAATACCCGCCTATAGTGCATTTGGCTATGGAGAACTATTTTTTCCAGGAGAAATAACTATTAATCGTTTGAGTGCTGCCTTAGCTGCCGATATTGTGATCGAGCAGTTTTTACCAAAGGCAGAATTCACTCCAGAGGCAATTCGCAAATGCCTGTTAGATGCCAAAGGATTTATCCTCAGCGAAGATTTCAGCAATGCTTTTCTCGGATTAGAACGAGACAATGGCAAACCAGTTTGGCAAGATTTTAATCCGCGCCTTGAGATGCGTGCTGGCCAGGCTCAAGAATATGGGATGGAATTGCAGCGTGCTTATCGGCAATTTGAAAATAAAGAGCTACTTTCCTATAAACGCACACTGGAAAATTGTTGTAAACAATTACAGGCAACACTAACCGCTTTCTTAGACCGCACGATTAATCGCTATGCTGATGCTACACCTAGAGGCTTGCATGAAGGAGCTAGGCTATTAAACATATTGACCTTTTTGTATTTGGAACTGCAAACGGATGCGATTGGCGATCAATCCCAAAATCTGGTTACAGAACTGCGTGCGGCTGAAGCATTTCTCGACTCAAGATTGCAGGTAACAATTAATCAAGAAATCACTCAAAAGCTGCTCAACCAAGTTGTGTCCTTAAAATTGCGGCAGCAACAATTACAAGATATTTTAGCTGAAAGAAAGTCTGAAGAACAACTGCAAGAGCTACAGACAACTCAGAAACAGCTAGAAACGGTAATTGCTGAGTATCGCCAAGCGTTAAATGCAGAAATTGAACAAGCTCGACAAATGCGTTTTATGGCGATCGCTCACGCTCGTGAACAAGCCGCAGCGGCGATCGTTTCATCTCAAAATCACCTAACTCTCACTGAAAATCAACTTGAAACAGCCACAGATCAACTAAGTGAACTGCTAGCAGAAGAAAACAAATTTCGCTCTCAGTATCTAGTCATTTATCCTATTTTTTTTGCTACTGCTTTATTAGGCTTGCTGATTCTGACGGGACTTTTCAGTCAATCAGCACTATGGCTGTTATTGCAAAATTTTTGGGCTAACTTAGTTACTTATCTGCTTTGGACGGCGGTAACAATTTTGACTTATTTAGGTATAGTTTGGCTTAAATACAGCACTAATATTCGCGATCGCATTCAAAAGGCTCAGAAACAAATTAAACGACTAGAAAGCACTGTTAAAGCAACAATCGTAGAATTACGTCGCAACTATAATGAACAATTAAAGTTGGAGTATGATTTATACGCCCAAAATCTCCGCGTCGAGGCATTGAATTATCTGATTAAAACAGCTAAACAAAGGGCTGAGACTTTACGGCAAAGTCTTACTGACTTGTCTGAGATATACAATAATTTGGTTGCTCAACGCGATCAAGCTACGACAAAGTTATCGGAAATTAGACTCACTGTTCTTACCGATGCGGATATTGATGCTTATTATCAAAGTTTCCTTACCACACTAACAACTGAGACATTTACTAAAGAACAAATTAGCCGCTCTCAGTCGTGGAAAATTCCTGCTGAAGCATTCAATAACCAACTTATCTCTTTTGCTCGCCAGCAGTTCGAGCAATTGAGCAATTTATCTATTGGGGAAGTATTAAATCAATCAGATTTAATTGCTGAAAACACTGCAAATTTGCGTTTGAATCAACTTTATAATAACGCTAACTTGTTACTGCGAATTCAGGATATTGACACTAACTTAAACCCAACTTCTCAACGAGAGATTACCCTCTGGGTGGGAGCAAAAGATAAGGAACAAATATTTGCGTTTTACAGTCGATTTAGTCGCACTTTAACCGCCTTGGTAACTGAAGATGAGCGGCGGTTGTGTGTTTTGACCCGTTCGTTGGGCTTTCCGGCTTATTTTCTCAGTCAAATTGAGTTTTATCGAGACTGCTATGAACGGACTCAGAGCGAACAAATCGAGCCAGACAAGAATATTCCTGATTTAATCCCAGAGGAAATTGGTTCTGGTAGGGAATTAAAACTAGCTTATCAAACCTTGCTTTTAGCGATCGCTCTTGGGCTACTATCCCAGCATTCTCAAGGTGATTATCAATTCAACGGTCGGTCACTTGGTAAAGACCGAGAACAAATTACCTTAGCTTTAGCAACTGAGTTCACCTTTCAGGAACTCTATGGAGACTTAGAAAAACGTATCGAAACATTTGAACGTGATTTTATTTACCATAAGTTACAGGAATTAGGAACATCAGCTTCATATTTAAATCATTACGAAGGTAAGCTTTTAGATCATCTAATTTCAGAGTATAACCCTCTGAATTAGGCATTAAATCGTCCTCTTTATGGTCTGGCGAGAAATGCAAAGCATCCATTTTGCAGAACTTAAATTAAAAAAATATCCCATCCCTGCGGGACGCCCCGACAAATGTACTAATCAGCAAAAATTCTGAGTGCGAAGTGCAAAATTATTTTGTGAGCAGGATTTCAAAGACTCAAATTGAGCCAAAAAAGTTTTTCAGCCTGTGACAAGCTAATTTCAAAGTAGCCGATTATGCACAAAGCAGTTATTAAAGAGATGAAGATAAATCGTTTCATATTTTCCTCGAAATAAGATTTTCTGACATCTAGTTGTTCAGGGTTATTTGACAAAACTGAGTGCAAATGTATTCTGCACTTTCATCTATTTCCAGGGATGAGCGAGTAAAGCCTGTGAAGTAATGCCTAAGCCAATTAAGGTGATGCATAAGGCGCTTGCAACTGGTAACATTTTTATCCTGGGTATCTGGAATGGTAAATGCTCAAACCGATCCTTGGCGTAGACCAGCATTAACCCGATTCCAGTTAATACTGCTGCTAGACCTAAGCTAAAGGCAGATACCAGCGCTAATCCAAAGCCAATTCGTCCCAGCGCGATCGCACTCAGCAACACTACTAAGGCTGAAGGACAAGGTAACAAGCCGCCCGATATTCCCAGCGCTATGAGGCTAGACCACTTCATGGAACTTAGATCACCGTCAGGCGGTAGATGGGAATGCTCATGGTCTACATGGTTGTGGTCATGGTGATGGTGATCATGCAAGTCGTGGCTGTGTTGATGACTATGTACATGGTCATGTGAATGAGAAACCTGAGTCGTTTGCAATCGACTGATAAACAAATTCAGACCAATTACAGTTACCAGTACCCCAGAGAGGACGCTTAACCAAGGGTACAATTGCTCTGTCAATATAAACTGGGATGTGCCAAGAGTGACCAGCCCTAGAGCAAATATGCCAGCTGTATGGGTAATCGTTACAATCAGCCCCAAAAATAGGGCATGTTGGGCATTACTACGGGAACCCACCAAATAAGCACCAACTATCGTTTTCCCATGACCAGGGGACAGAGCGTGTAAGCCACCCCATAAAAAGGCGATCGCTAGAGCTATTAGAATAGTCAAGAAATTATGATTTTCCTGGGTAATCAGGCTAGTAAAGACATCGTTGCTTCTTCCTGTCAAAGCATTATCTAAGCGGCTGGATGATTTAACTCCCGGTGGAGGCGCTTGTTGACTAGATGTCACAGACGGATCGAGTCTAAACTCAATCCGACGTTGGTCGAGAGGACTGCTGAGTAAGTCCGTGGGGTAATCTCTCAAACGATTGGTGATACTGCTAGAAGTGAAATCACCTTGAATAGGAACGCCATTTGCAACCACAGTAATCTCACGCCAGCCCAAGCGCTGTGGATAAAACTGATCTTCAAATATTAACTGATTCGTACCGACTAACTCCGTTGTCCTATGAAAATTACAACTCAGCCGCAGTGTAGATAATCCTCCGACACCTGGAGGAAATTCGACTGTTGATTTGATCAAAGACAATGCTAAAGGCTGTTTATTGATCAACAGTTCCAGATGTGAGTTGACTTCCTGACATTTTTGGTCAGGGTATTGAACCGTCTCTACAGGTTCAGCTTTGCGGTTGTGATTGGTATCTAACTGATTAATTTCTTGAAAAGCAGGAATTTCTGCCATGTCTAAAACATAATCAATCCCCACACCATCGGTTGCTACCTGCACTCCTGCGTAGTGATTGATGGTGAAATTGCCTAAAGGATGGGCATTTGCCCTCGGCATCCAAAAAAAACATATTCCGATAATTGCAGTACTCCAAGTCAAGCAATACAGCAGCTTTTTCATAAAGAACTCCCTATAGCGTTATTTTGGATTTTAGATTTTGGATTTTGGATTTTGGATTGACCTCACCGATCGACGGATGGGGGTTGAAGATTTTAAATTTTGGATTTGTATCACCGACAAGGTGTGAAAGCGCGTAGCGGGACGTTAGTCCGGCATGAACCTAAATAGACGCAAGGGTAACGCAGCGTTAGCGACTGTGCGTAGCATCTGACTCGCTCTAAGCGTACCCCTGCGGGGAAGAAAGCTACGCATAGCGTCTCTAAGAGTTGCCATGCCGCAGGCTTTACACTGCGCTATCGGCTTTTCTTCAATCTAAAATTGGCACTCAATCTAAAATCTAAAATCCCAAATCTAAAATTGCTTGACGAGCTTGATCAGCATACTTGTGATGAAATTGAGGATTGAGGCTAACAGCTTGAGTTAGTCGCTTTATTGCTTCTTCACGGTTATTTAAGTGAAGTGCAATCATGCCAGCATGGAATTGCAGCAAGGCATCCTCTGTCCCGAAGCGAGTTGCCCGTTGTGCTGCCCTTTGGGCTTCTTGCCATTGCCCATTAGCCGCAGCTGCCCAAGCCAAAGTATCCTCTGCATATACATCGTCTCGCACTGCTACTTCACTACGAGCAATCTCTAGTGCCTCTGTTAAATGAATTCCGTGTTCGGTGTAGTAAACTGCCAAAGCGCGATCGTAGATTCCTTTAACTTTGCTCAGGTAAGCTACTACCCCGATCAAATCTTCAGTTTCAGTTGCGCCTTTTTGGTCGAGAAGAGCTAGTTGAGCATCAGCCTTATACCCCAGCGTTTCCACCTGTGGCATCAGTTCTGTACCCTGGTTTGCTGCATTCAGAGCATCCTGCCAGCGATGCTGGGCCGCATAGAGGCGGGCTAATCCTGTAAACGCAGCTATATGCCGTGGGAAGAGGTCAAGAGCTTCCCGATATCGCTGCTCAGACAGGGCAAAATCCCCGGCTGCAAAAGCAAGATCCCCAGTCCGCACATGAAACCAAGCACGAGTTTCTGCACTCATCGTGTAGAAAGAGTCCATCTCCTGCATAGCCTCAGTTAACAGTTGCCGTGCCGAGGCTAGATTGCCAGTTAACTCTAAGTAACGGGCTAAAACCGCGTTATGACTAGAGTTCGATTCTTCCTCAGCAAGGTTCTGCAAGAGTTGATGAGTTGCTTCATAGTCGCCCAACTCCATCTGAATCGATGCCCTCAGTGAGACAATATTGGGATTATCAACAGATGAATTATTTAACACATCTAAAGCTGACCGAAACTGGTGTTGAGATAGTAAAGCTGATGCTAAGAGCATGGAAGAAACCTGATTATGACGCGGCTGTAGTGCCAGGGATCTACGTGCCGCTTGTTCTGCTCGTAACACATCGTCTATATCTGCCATTTCTCGAAAGCGCCTCAAATATTGATCAGCCAACAGACGTAAAAATATTGAGGAATCGGGAGATTGGGCAACTTTCTCCTCATAGACGCTGATAATATGCGATCGCTGTAAATAATCGGGGAAGACTAAATCTGACTGCTGAACTGGTAATATCTGCCTGGAATTAACAGTCAACTGTTGCACAACAGAGGAGTATGTGCCTAACTTACCATTGGTGTAGCCTAAACTTAGCGCTTTTGTATCAGAGGGTCTTAGTAAAACCAGTAGGCTAGTTAGCGCTAACACCCATAGTATTCGTAGATGCATAAACCTTACAAAGGATTACCTAAATAAGGGAAGGTAGGAAGAAAGTTGGCATCATTAGGCCCAACATTATCGCTAGTCAGCCCCGGAATTTTGCCTGTAGTAATCCCTGTAACTGCATCACCAAAGACAACAGATGCTGTGACATCGATTACGTCATCTTTTGGTCTTCTACCACCAAAATTGTTGCCTAACTGAGTCCCAAAATAACTACCGCTAGATTTGGAAAGATCAGCTTGGATAACATCAGGAATCGCCACTGAGATCACTGCATCAGCTATACCTTGAGGTCTACCAATCGCATTCACAAAAGCTCGAATGAATTGGGATTGATTGCTAGCGTCTTGGGTTGGTGTCTGAATATTACTATTATTATGAGCTTGAAAGTCCATAAAAAGTTCATTCAGGGCTGGAACTGCTAACCGCTCAATCTGAGCAAAATTCTGATTTCTAAATCTAGGAGTTTCAACACTAGTTGTTATCCAAACACCAATCTTGCCACTACCAAGCTCTTGCTTGGGTAGCTCGACAATAATTGAGTGGACATTGAATGGGGCTAGGGTGTCTTGTGCTTGTCCAGGTGGTCTAAAGGAAAGAACTTGGAAGGGAGGACTGGGATTAGGCTGAAGGCTATAGTTTCGATCCGGGATGATTTTGAAGAACTGTTCCAAATCGAAAAAGAACGGGTCTTTCCGTGTGCCAACAAAGAACTTCGTGGGGTTAATGCCGTTAAAGGAGAATGTTTGGTTGAGTTGCCCTGTCCTACTTATTGGAAGCAAAGTTGACCTTGTTCCTACTTGGATTGGAGAAGTTGGGCGGCTGACTGTGACAGTTTGGTTTGAACCTGTGCCATTTATTTGGAATTGAAGTACGATATCTTCAACACTGTCACCAGTGTTATCAATATTGAACTGATAAAGAACATTTGGATCGAATGGTCTCACTTCACCAGAAACGATCAGAGGGTCGAAATCCATTACAAGGACAACATTGTTGGGGTCTGTAGGACTTTCAAACACAAACAAATCTGTGAGATCCGCAGCAGTGAGCTGAGTGGCAAGAAAGGTTGTGTCCTGGTGGTCTGAAGCCAAAGCTTTAGGGGTTGCATAGATTAGGACTACGAGCAAAATCGCAACAATTCCCACTAGGGTACGAAAAAAACGAGTAGCTCTAGTCCAATATAGTGATCGCTTGCTCAAAAAAAATGTCATATTTTGGACTAGTTTCTTTATGCGTACCCAGCCTTCAATTGGTATAAAAGAGGTGATACTCTGAGCATCTATTTTCATAATTGCCCTCCTTGAGGTGTTTTGTATCTTCTATTGTATGTATATATGTACGTGAAAATAGCAAGTTGATAGCAAGTTGATTCATCTTTCAAAAAAGACTGCGGCTATTACCGAAGTGCCTCACAGCTTATTGGCTCCTACTAATCACTTAACAGACCAAAACTTGCTCACTTTTCTAGTTTAAAGTTTTAAGACTTATATAATACATATATACTAAATAGGATTTGCGTATTTCAGCGATGTTGCTCCACCAATCGTTATTTAATAGTCCGCATAATACTTTTTTATTACTTACAAGTATGTGATTGCGAGTGAAACGTACTCCTACCGAGAAGCAAGCTACGCCTTGGTCTTAAGAGTTGCAATCGCAATGATTTCAGTGAGTTTACATTTCGTTGCATAGTTACGTTTATTCGTGCCTACCTACTTACAATCTGACTTTTTAATGTTTTTTTATATGTATTGAATCAGGTAGGAGGCAGGAGCCATTGACAGAGGTTTTCAGTGCTTCTCTTTTTCTTTGACAATGCTACGAAAACTCTCTCTGGAAAAATTTACAGACTTACTTTAAGAGTTGAACCATCTGCCCATAGTTTTGTATTCCCAGACAAGGAGCTAAAAAATAAGTCAAAAGATAGATTGACATCACATTTGTTCGCCGAAAGTATCCTCCCTTCATCGCAAACTGGTTATAATTATTTTCCATCTCTCTCAGAAATCAAATTATCATCTACACAGTATTTATATGGGACGTGTTCGTTCTAAATCTGACCTACCGACAAAAATCTGTCCGGTATGTCAACGCCCTTTCACATGGCGTAAAAAGTGGCAAGATTGCTGGGACGATGTGAAATACTGCTCAGAACGTTGTCGTCGTCGCCGTTCTCAAGCTCAAAATGAAACTAACCGCAACACAGACGCAAATAGCGCAAGGGATTAATGGAGTCACAGGTGCAACCTAAATTAATTATTCATGGGGGGGCTGGTAGTTCTCTCCACGGTAAAGAAGGATTGGAGGCGGTGCGCCGATCGCTCCATACAGTAATAGAATTCGTCTATTCTCTGCTATTGTCAGGAGCTACTGCCTCTGAGGCGGTAGTGCAGGGTTGCCAAATACTCGAAGACAATCCCCGCTTTAATGCTGGTACTGGTTCAGTTCTGCAATCTGATGGGCAAATCCGCATGAGTGCTTCGCTGATGGATGGGGCATTAGGGCGATTTAGTGGTGTGATTAATATCTCGCGGGTGAAAAATCCGATTGAGTTGGCACAATTTTTACAAAACTCCCCAGACCGAGTGCTATCAGATTTCGGATCGGCTGAGTTGGCGCGGGAAATGCAACTTCCCAGCTATAACGCTTTAACTGATTTGCGGTTACAAGAGTGGATACAAGAGCGCCAAAATAATTTTAAAAGCACAATGGCTAACGTGGTAGCAGAACCGGAAATTTTAGAAACCAGCAATGCTGGACGCGGTACCATCGGCGTGGTAGCTTTAGATGCCTATGGTAGGCTAGCTGCTGGCACTTCTACAGGTGGTAAAGGCTTTGAGCGGATTGGAAGGGTAAGTGATTCTGCGATGCCAGCAGGAAATTATGCTACTAATAATGCTGGTGTTAGCTGTACTGGGATTGGCGAAGATATTATTGATGAGTGTTTAGCCCCACGAATTGTAGTGCGTGTTACTGATGGTATGTCCCTGAAGGAGGCCATGCAGCGCTCCTTTGGGGAAGCCCACCAGAACAAGCGGGATTTGGGAGCGATCGCCTTAGATGTCAGTGGAGCGATCGCTTGGGGGAAAACCTGCGAAATCTTACTCGCCGCCTACCACGACGGCGAAAAAATTGGCGATACTTTGGAATGGACTGACAACGAACTGATCGGCTATTGCTGAATCAGTTTTAGTGCTTCGGCTAAAGTTTCTTGCCAGTCAACCATTGCGGCTAATTCTTGGGCTTCATAACGCCCCTTCCTGCGGAACGCTGCGCGAACAAAAGCTTCTAGCGCCGCTCTTTTCAGTGCGACTTGATATTCTTGTTGCAGAATATCGATTAATTCTGCTTGATTCAAGTAACAAACCACTGGATTTGCGGCACTTGTTTATTTCGTCGATTTCACGCACCCTAATTTCTATAGAAAAAACTACTATTTTTCTATCGATTTATCGTAGTATAAACTTCATTATCTAAAAAAAGCTTTTATTGACGGTTACAAGCCGTTGAAGACTATTTATGAGCAATCAGTAGTGCATTGCAGTTCATTACGAGTAACAACGAGGAAATCCATTAACATGACTGAGAAACTTGCACAAACGCAATATCCTGTTCATGACTTCATCCGTAGTCGTTGGAGTCCTAGAGCCTTTGCTGACCGTTCCGTGGAGCAGGATAAGCTTCTATCTCTGCTAGAAGCAGCTAGTTGGGCCCCCTCTTCCTACAATTATCAGCCTTGGAGTTTTATCGTTGTTACCAAAGACGACCCGACGGAATATAACCGTTTACTCAGTACTCTGGTTGAGTTTAATCAGGGGTGGGCGAAAAATGCTCCCGTCTTGATTTTGGCTGTTGCTAAAGTACGCTCTGAGGATGGCAAAGCAAATCGACACGCATTTCACGATGTCGGTCTAGCACTAGAAAACCTCATTCTTCAAGCAACCTCTTTTGGTTTATTTGCCCATCAAATAGCCAGATTCAATGCAGACAGCGCCAGGGAACTATACCAAATTCCAGATGACTATGAAGCTGCTACTGTGGTCACAGTTGGCTATCTTGGTGATCCGCAAACTCTTTCTGAGGGATTACGAGAACGGGAACTCTCACCCCGTGTCCGCAAACCTTTAAAGGAATTTGTCTTTACTGGACAGTAGGTAAATAGTTCACCTTTGTTGAGCAATTAATTAGGTTGTAGAGATGCAAAATTTCTTTGGGGAAAACTTCTCGTCTCTACGATAAATTCATGCAAGAGTTCTACTATTTTAGCTCCCTAAAATTATGAATAATAAATTCAATAGGGGTCAGATTTTTGCTGGGTCGTTGCTTAGTATCTTATTGCTAAGTGCTTGTTCTGCCCCAAAGGCTGAATCTCCAACTACCTCTACTCCAGCAGCAACGAGTAGTGCTGCTGGCGATACCTTACGGCTTCTCTATTGGCAAGCCCCAACTATTCTCAATCCCCATTTAGCTCAAGGTAACAAAGACTTTGAAGCTAGTCGAATTACTTATGAACCCCTGGCCAGCTTTGATAAAGATGGTAAACTAGTTGCTTTTTTAGCAGCAGAAATCCCATCTTTAGAGAACGGTGGAGTCGCCAAAGATGGTAAATCAGTGACTTGGAAACTCAAACAAAGAGTCAAATGGTCTGATGGTAAACCTTTTACGGCTGCGGATGTAGTGTTTACCTACCAATTTGTTAGTAATCCAGCTGTAGGTGCGACCACTGCTGCTAATTATCAAGCTATCAAAAGCGTCGAAGCTATTGACGACTACACCGTTAAAATCAATTTCCAGGAGCCTAACCCAGGTTGGTCATTGCCGTTTACTGGTTCCAATGGCCCAATCATACCTCGTCATATATTCGAGAAATACAACGGTAGCAACGCTAGAGAAGCGCCAGCTAATCTACTTCCTGTAGGAACTGGTCCCTACAAAGTGGTGGATTTCAAGCCTAGTGACATTGTTGTTTATGAAGCTAATTCCTTTTTCCACAAAGCAAATAAACCCTTCTTTAAGCGAGTAGAACTTAAAGGTGGTGGAGATGCAACTTCAGCTGCTAGAGCAGTATTGCAAACTGGAGATGTAGATTTTGCTTGGAACCTCCAAGTAGAAGCTCCAATTCTTAAGCAGCTGGAGGCAGCGGGAAAAGGTAGATTAGATATCAGCTTCGGATCTTTTTTGGAACGGATTGCTATTAATCAGACTGACCCTAATAAGCAAACAAAAGATGGTGAACGCTCTAGTTTAGAGTTTCCCCATCCCTTTTTTAAAGACCTGAAAGTACGTCAAGCTTTTAATTATGCCATTGACCGTGACACTATTAACCAACAGTTATATGGTCAAACTGGTCGTGCTGTTACAAATATCCTAGTAGCACCAGATATTTATAATTCGCCCAATACCAAATACGAATTTAATCTGAAAAAAGCTACTGATTTGCTCGATGAAGCTGGATGGAAAGATACCAATGGCAATGGTATCCGAGATAAAAATGGTGTAGAACTCAAGGTTTTGTTTCAGACTTCTGCTAACCCAGTCCGCCAGAAAACTCAGGAAATCATTAAACAATCGCTAACTTCTATTGGTGTGGGAGTAGAACTCAAGAGTATCGATTCAAGTATTTTCTTTTCTAGTGACCCTGCTAACCCAGATACTCTTGCTCACTTTCACGCTGATCTACAAATGTTTAGTGGTGGCAATAGTAACCCAGATCCAGGTACTTATCTGAAAGCGTGGACTTGTAATGAGATTTCTCAGAAGAAAAATAATTGGTCGAAATCGAATAGTTCTCGTTACTGCAACCCTGAATATGACAAGCTTTGGCAACAGTCTAATACAGAGTTAGATCCACAAAAACGTCGGCAGTTATTTATTCAAATGAACGACTTGTTAATTAAAGAGCAAGCTGTGATTCCTCTAATTTCTCGCGCTAATGTTAATGGAGTCAGTAACAGACTCACTGGTGTAGACTCGACTCCTTGGGATGATCGTACCTGGAATATTAAGGATTGGCGACAACAGTAAGTGACTCGGCATTGTGGACAAGGAAAGTGTTTTACCAATGCCTTATGTCTTTTAATTTACAATAATCGAGGATCGAGAGCATCTCTGAGAGCATCACCTATATAGTTGATACTTAGCACAGTAAGAAATATTGCTGTGCCAGGGAAAATAATCATATGGGGAGCAAATTCTAAAAAGTTTTGCGCTTCATAGAGCATTCGTCCCCAAGTTGGTACATCAGGGGGAAAACCTAGACCAAAAAAGCTAAGAGTTGATTCGGTCACGATCGCAGTACTTACTGAAAGAGTAGCAGCAACTAGTACCGGACTAATCACGTTGGGCAAAATATGAATCCAAATTAATCGACTAGGAGAAGCACCAAGAGCACGAGCTGCTGTAACAAATTCTAATTCTCGCACTGTCAAAAAACCAGCTCGGACTAATCTGGCTACAGACATCCAGTTGAGTCCGCCAATCACCAGTACTATCAACACAAATATACCTAGTTCTGGGCCAGCGATCGCTTTGATTGCATCCCGAAACAAAAATATCACCAATAATAATAATGGCAGCCGTGGTAAAGCTAAACACAAATCTGTCAAACGCATCAAAGCAATATCCAGCCAGCCACCATAAAAACCAGAAAGTGCGCCGATGAGTGTACCGAGAGTTATGGCTACTGACATCGAAAAAATTCCAACTGCGATCGATATTCGTCCGCCGTGCAACACTCTTGCTAATATATCTTGACCTAAATCATTAGTACCAAATGGATGTGCCCAACTGGGGGCAAGAGTAGATTTAGCAAAGTCAATTTTGTTGATGGGAATATTATAAATAAAAGGCCCAAATAAAACACTTAAGACTATGATTAGTAAGACTACAATACCAAACAAAGCCTGACGATTCCGACAAAACTTGCGCCATGCTTCTTGTGTGAGCGATTCTGGTTTAGAAACAAGATTTGTTGACGCTGGATCAACTGAAAATTTGGATAGTTCTGAACTTTGATTAGGCGATCGTTTCAACATAAATATCTAGTTTCTCAGATGTTATACATTTAATTTGTATACTTTTTAATTTTGAATTTTTTAGCTACTTCGTATATTTAACGCGAGGATCTAATAAACCATAAAGAATATCTGCAATGAGATTAAAAATCACAATTAAAATTGCATATATAAAAGTAATTGCCATGATAACTGGTGTGTCATTTTTATAGATAGAGTCAATTAATAAAGCACCAATACCCGGAACACGAAAAACTTTTTCTGTAACTAAAGCACCTGTAAAGACACTTGGAATATCCAAGGCTACCAATGTCACTACAGGAATTAATGCATTCCGCAAAACATGACGATTGATAACTAAAAATTTGGGTAATCCTTTAGCATAAGCAGTACGCACATAGTCTTGATTGATATTTTCTAAAATCTCTGAACGCACAAAGCGCATCAGCATTGCCGTCTGCCAGAGTCCTAATACGGAAATAGGCATAATAGATTGTTTAATTTGAGTGATAAAACTCTGCCAATCTGTCACCTGTAAAGTGCTGTTATAGATAAAAGGCAGCCATTTCAGTTGGATACTGAAGATAATAATAAACAGTAAGCCAGTAAAAAATGTTGGTAGAGAAAACCCAAAAAAAACTAAAGTAGTCAAAATTGTATCAATAAGAGAATGACGTTTGAGAGCCGAAATTACTCCCAAAGGAATAGCCAACAGTACGCTAAAAAGGTAGGCAGAACCAACTACCCATAGCGTTGTTGCTAGGCGTTGGAGAATTAAACCAATTACTGGACTGCGGCTAGTAAAAGAATAGCCCATGTCTCCACTCACAAAAGCTGTAACCCATTTAATATAGCGGATATGGAGCGGTTGGTCTAAACCTAAAGATATTCTAATATTTTCCCGAACTTCAGCTGTGATAGAGGGATTGAGCGCAAATTCTCCCATTGGATCACCAGGTGCCAATGCCAGAATAGTAAATATGACAACACTGATGGCAATTAACGTGGGAATAGCAATTAGTAGACGATTAATTAAGTATTTATTCATTAGCTATTACAAAATCTGCCTTCCTCTTGTAAACGAGAAGGTAACTGATTTAATACAGGTTTATTTTTCAGTTTAGTAGATCAGAAACTTGCAAGATAGCATCACGGATACAAAAAGGTTTATCTTTAAAAACAACGGTAAATTAGTAGGATTTAGACAAAAAACGAGTTTTAATCCAGCTACTGATGTTATTGTGCGGATGATTGGGGCTGAGATTTGGTCTTTTTCTTGGTTTTGGTTGTTACCTATTTGGCTTTTTCGACAGGTTCATCATTGGGGTCTTGGGGGACGGACAAATAAAAAAGTACTCAACTACTTATTGTGGGGTGGGCGACACGAGCGCCCGTAGGCAAAGGCAGGCTTTTCGGACTACCCCACAAGACTGGATAATTTATTTGTTGTCAGTCCCTAAATGGATAATCAATTTTATTGATATTTGTCACTGAGGCTCATTTTTTCTAACTCATCCACCAACAGCAGCGCCTCATGGACTTTGCCTTGTTCTAGAAGTTGCCTAAGTTCTAGCAGTTCTTCCATGTTATGTGTTGAGATTTTGGCTTCACTACTAATCTAGCTAGATTAGACATCTTGCAAAAATCCTGGTTTATTGTCTAAAACCACAGATCAACTGCGATTAACACCGATGAATTATTTGTGTTGATCTGTGGTTTCATTTTCAACACTTTTCCTTCGCCAAGCTGATTTCACCACCTGACGACTACGGGCAATCACCAAAGAATCATCAGGCACATCTTCTGTAATAGTGGAACCAGCAGCCACGTAGACATCATCTCCCAAGGTGAGTGGAGCCACTAAAACGCTATTGGCACCAGTTTTTGTGCGATCGCCTATTTTGGTACGATGTTTCTTCACGCCGTCATAATTGGCAGTAATTGTACCGGCACCAATATTCACCTGATTGCCGACAACGCTATCACCTATATACGACAAATGTGCTGCATTCGTGCGATCGCCTAATTGCGTATTTTTCAATTCCACAAAATTCCCCACCCGGCAACCAGCACCCACTTGTACCTGACCGCGCAAATGAGCATAGGGGCCAATTCGGCTTCCTGCCTGCACAATGCTATCTGTTACTACTGAATACTGCACCGTGACATTTTCAGCTAAGTGACTATTTTCAATTAAACTTCCTGGTCCAATGTGACTTCCTGTTTCAATCACCGTATTTCCCCGCAGGTGAGTTTGGGGTTCAATAATTACATCTGCCTGTAATTCTACTGTTTCATCAATGGTGATGCTTGTGGGGTCGATGAGGGTGACACCCGTCAGCATCCATTTGTCCTTGACTCGTTTTTGCAAAATTTCAGATGCTGTCGCCAGTTGCAGGCGATCATTAATGCCAAGAATTTCTTGGTAATCTTCCACATCCACTGCCATTACTTGTCCGACCTGAGTCACAGCATCAGTGAGATAGTATTCTTTTTGGGCATTGTTTGTCTGTAGATGGGGCAGTACCTTTGCCAAATCTTGCCAGCCGAAGCAGTAAACTCCAGCGTTAATCCGCTGATTTTGTCTTTGAGCAGTAGTACAATCCTTGTGCTCGACCATTTGCTGCACAATATTTTCATCGTTACAAAAAACTCGCCCGTAGCCCGTGGGGTCGGGTAGGTGCGAGGTGAGAATAGTCGCGGCGTTTTGATTTCGGGCGTGAGTTTGTAACATCTGCTTGAGGGTTTCGCTGCGTATCAACGGTAAATCGCCGTTAAGTATCAGCAAATCCCCAGTGTAGTCTTTCAAGTGAGGAAGTAATTGCTGGATGGCATGACCTGTTCCCAGTTGCACAGCCTGTTCGACAAACTCCAAGCTGGGAATTGAATGCATGGCGGCTTGCACTTCCTCGGACTGATACCCCACAATCACGATTCGCCGTGAGGGGGAAAGTGGTTCTACACTTTCGAGAACTCTCTCAACTAGCGATCGCCCACCCAAAGAATGTAAAACCTTGGGTAAGCGTGATTTCATCCGTGTGCCGCGTCCCGCCGCTAAAATTGCTACAACTACCATAATTAGCTATCAGCTATCAGTGAAATTATGATTAATCCTGTTGGTACTTTAAAATGTAGCCTCAAATCATACCAGCAAATCATAGAAGAGTGAAATATAAAAGGAGTCAGGAGAACTACTTTCGTAAAAGGCAAAGATTATAATACCAATTCGCGCTACAGCAGCTATAAATCATTATCCCCTACTCCCTACTCCCTACTCTTTTTCATGACCAGACCTAATAAACTCGGCAAACTGCTGCATTAGTTTGGGATTACGCCAACCGGAATCAGCTTCTTCTTGCATCACTGAAAGTGCTTCTGCTGAAGTAAAAGCTCTTTTGTAAGGTCGTTCGCTGGTCAAAGCATCGTAAATATCAATTAACTGAAATACTTGCGCCAGGTAGGGAATATCATCTCCCTTGAGTCTATCAGAATAGCCTGAGCCATCCCAGCGTTCGTGGTGATGACGAATAATCGGAATTACACCTCGCATACTGCGTAGTGGCTTGCAGATTTTTTCCCCAATCAAAACGTGCTGCTGCATGATCTGCCAATCTTCGGGGGTGAGTTTGCCTTTTTTCAGCAGCACTGCATCGGGAATACCCACCTTGCCGATATCGTGGAGATAACCAGCCCACATCAAATCTCGAATTTGGTAGCGTGAGAGATTGAGGTATTCACCAAAAACTTGTCCCAATTTCACCAAGCGTTCACAATGGTCGCCTGTATTGGGATCGCGACTTTCAATCGACATGGCAATGGAAAATAGTACTTGTTCAGCATGGTCCAAATCTTCGTTCAGACGCTTCTGCCGCACCAAAGACTTTACACGCGCCGCTAGTTCCACACGATCAAAGGGTTTGGTGAGAAAATCATCTGCCCCAACTTCAATTCCCCGAATGCGCGATCGCCTGTCATTTAACGCTGTAATAAAAATCACTGGAATTAGCCTGGTCTGCTCATCCTGTTTGAGCAATTGGCACACTTCAAATCCATCCATTCCTGGCATCATCACATCCAGCAAAATCAAATCTGGTTGTTTTTGAGTTACCAATCCTACAACAATGTAACCACTGTCTGCCTCAATTACTTCGTATCCTTCCATCCCCAAAAGGGCAACAGCAGTCATCCGACTGGCGGCATGATCGTCAACGACTAAAACCTTCGGCGGATCTAAATCAAACCCACTCACTTTAGAACCTTTGGCTTGTAGTGTTCTAGAGACCAATGAATCATCATCACAATTAACATCAGCTTTTATCCAAGAAGACATTGCTCCGCTATCTTCAAGCATAAGGTCTTCTTGAGATAAGCCTAAAGAATAAGCCTCCAGATTATTTGGCGATCCTACGGCATGATTTGAACCGATACTCTTCACTCTGCTAATGGGTTTTGATCCACTAACAATTTGTTCTGTAAAGCCTGTATGGTTGGGTTTCCATTGAATCACAAAGGCACTCCAGTTTTTTGCACAAGTTAACAGTGTCACATTTCAAAAACAAATTTAATATTCAACTGGATCTGAGCCAGAGGTTCCATAGAGATTATGGATTATATCAAGCTGCCTATCTGAGTTTTTCACAGTATGTATCTTTTATGTCACGAACAAGGGGTATCTTGTTGTCAAATTTTTTGTTTTGCTTCTAATTCCAGTATTATAAATTCGCACAAATCTTAAATCAGGTTTTTTACGGAGATTTTTTAAGATGGTAACGCCAGAAAGCACTGTAACTGCTCGCTTTATATCAAGATATCGGGTTTTGAGTTGGAAGCCTTGATAGTAACATTAAGTATATATGTTTTTAGTTACTCAGTTCTAGCAACACTCAAATACTTTTAAGCAGTATGTAAAATTAGATACTATCACAAATTTAATTTATTTGGCTCGTAAAAACTCGTTGCGTGAGTATCTGGAAAGGAAATCAGAATTATTGGAAAATATAGATAATTTGTCTGGAATTAAGGACTGAGGATGAGGTCTGTAGTTGCCGCAGCTACGTCCGTTGTAGATATCGCCTCCTAACTAGAAACTAGTCCCCATAAAATCCCTGCTTTGTGTTTCCAATAGCCACCTTTTTCGCCAATGGGAGGTAGGTTTGAGTGAAGAGGCTTGTTGCTCTTGTTGTCGCCGTCTCATTATGACTTCGGTTGGATCGCTCAATTGAGGATCGCGATAAGCAATGGCAGCACGGGTTAGCAAGTGTTCTTTTTCAGCTTGTGACAGGGTAGTAAGTGCTGTTAGCGGATAGCTATGGTTTAGTCCGTGCTGAGTGCTAAGTACTGAGTGGTCTTTAAACTCAGCACTCCCAGAATGAGCTGCCACAGTACCAGGCGATCGCCTTCCCACCGGTGGGGTAGAACCTACAGCCAAGCCAGCAGATAAAAGCGCTGTGCGTACAGCAGGAGAACAAGAATAGGTGGCTAATAAACCATCTGGATGTAAACACAATGACAGCTGTTTAATAAATTCAACAGTCCATAATTGAGGACACTGTGGTGGTGAAAAGGGATCAAGGAAAATTGCATCTGCCCAGAAACCCGACTGACGTACTAGCGTTATCGTAGTTCTAGCATCGCCTATTAGTAGCTTCGCTTTCAGGCAAGGTGTTTGCACTTGATGCTCAAAAGCAAGTTCTTTCAAAATTTCAATATAGTTACAGTTCCAATTGTCGAACAAATGATGAGCGATCGCAGCTTGTGGAACCGCTGGATTCAGTTCTAAGCCGATTACTTCAACACAACAACTGGAATTCACTGCCCAAATTGTCTGCAAAGCAGCAGCTGTGTTATATCCTAGACCATAACAAACATCCAACAGCCGCAAGACTGGTTTTTGAGCGGCTGTAGCCAGTTGAGTCGGTTCTACAAACTTGAAAAAACTCTCCTGCCTAGCTCCATAATGGCTGTGAAAGGATTCACCAAACTCCTGAGAGACAAAGGTGAAAGAACCATCTGCTGTTAACTTAGGTGTAAAATTCTCTAAGTCTGACATCTTATAAAAAAAACTGAATAATGATCAATGCCCTATGCCCAATCCTCAATTTATTGTTTCACCTGTTTGGCTGTTTGAACATCTAGAAGATCCGCAAGTCGTTATTGTGGATTGTCGCTTTTCTCTAGCTGATCCACAACTAGGACAACAACAGTACCAGGCAAGTCATATACAAGGGTCATATTACCTAGATTTGAATCAGGATCTTTCCAGTCCAGTGGGTAAACATGGCGGGAGACATCCTTTACCTAACCCCAATGATATAGCTAACAAATTTGCTGCGATTGGGATAAATTACCAAAAAAGTTTAGTTGTAGCTTATGATGATTCGCGCTTTGCCTTTGCGGCTCGTCTATGGTGGCTATTGCGCTATCTCGGACATGAGCAAGTCGCGGTACTGGATGGAGGCTTTGCTGGATGGCAAAAAGCTGGATATCCTGTTACAAATGTCGTTCCTCACACCCAGATGGGTACGTTTGTAGCTCAAGTACAAACAGAAAAGGTGGTAGATATTACAGCGGTGAAAAACCGCAAAGACAGCCACGAGGTAGTATTGGTAGATTCAAGAGAAAGCGATCGCTACCGAGGTGAACGAGAGTCAATCGATAAAATTGCCGGACATATCCCTGGTGCAGTCAACTATCCTTGGCAAGAAGTTACAGACTCTTCCGGCTACCTACTTCCTCAAGAAGAACAACGCCGTCGGTGGGAACAGCTAGCAACAGCTGAAGAAGTCTTAGTATATTGCGGTTCTGGCGTTACTGCTTGTGTGAATTTACTTTCTTTAGAATTAGCTGGCATTAGCAAGGGTAAACTTTATGCTGGTAGCTGGAGTGATTGGATTTCTTATTTATAATTAGGAGTTACGAGTAAGAAGTTTAAAAAGCGATTAGAAGTCGCTACTACACTACATTGTCCACCGCCGTGGACTAAGAAAAATCAAGGGTTTCAAACTTACGCAAGTGGATTTTGTATGTATAGCCAAGCCAGCGTACTGGCTCCCCATGAGCAACTAGCGTGCGACTAGAAGTTGCCAGGGTTAGTACTGGAGTTTAGACTTGACAAACATCCTTTTAGACTGAAGTAGGACTTACGCAAAAAACCTCTCAAACTCTCATTCCTCCGTGTACTCTGTGTCTCTGTGGTTCGTTCTTTCATAACCCGTGCGTAAGTCCTGTGAAGAAAAAATTTAAACTCCTAACTCCTACCTCCTGTACAGACGCGATTAATCGCGTCTGTGATCAAAATCGACCTAATTGCAAATTGTAATTAATACTGAAGAACCAGCCATCAAAATCAATATTTTCGGCGGTTGAACTACCTAAACTAACTCCAGCTTCTACATTCATATTAGTAGTATCAGATATTCGATAATTTAAGTGCCCGAATAGCCGATGAAATTGGTCTTCTCGATCGCGCTGTGTAAAGTCCGAGAAGCTCGCTTGGTAGTCAATACCAACCTGGAGAGGCTTTTGCAAGTAATAGTTTAGGGAAATCCAAAAAGAATTGATTATCCGATCACGACTTAGGGGATCAGCAAAATTTACACTCAACTCGTAGAAGCTATCTAACGTTAATTTTGGAGTTAAGGTATCTCGCCGTCCCAAAGACAGTAGCAGGGAATTCTCATTTAAAAAGCGATCGCCTGCTTTGAAGCTATCAAGGCTACGGCTGTTATTGGCATAAAATAACTGTTGATTGCTGTAACTGACTTCTCCGTACATTCGCTGTGAGAACTGCTGGTAAATACTGAGATTAAATCTCACCTGGTTGTAATTGTATGCTGACTGATTGATATAACGAATGAGATTGCCATCAATTGAGCCGTTTAAATAAGTCTTAGATCCCAAAGGGAAATATGCAGAGGCTAGCGTCAGTCCAGAAATAATTAAACCATCATCTATGGGACTATCATTTGAGGAAAAAATATTGCTCGTCTGCAAGTAACCTACACGGCCTTGTAGATAGCCTATGGGTTTAAACTTAGGTACGGATTGTTCTGTCGGTGGGAGTGGCTGTTGTTCTAAAGGTCGTAATCGCACCCACAACCCCAATTCGCGATCGCTCTCAGACTCAGGTGGCTGTTTTGGCGATCGCAGCAGCTGCATTAGCCTCTGTAGCCTTTGGGACTGATTTATTTGAGGTGCATTCAACAGTTGCTCTTTTGAGTCTAGAGGAGATGTAGGCAAAACACTTGGCTGTGATTCTAACTGGGGCGGGTCATTTTGCTTTTGAGTATCTCCAGGTTCTTCGGTTGCAGCTGGTGGGGTTTGAGTAGTAGCTGGTGTTTGCTGTTGTGCCAGATTTAACGGCATCTGCGAGTCCAAACTTTGCGACTCACTGGACTGCTTGCACAAAAAGTTAATTACCTCTTGCTCTAACTTCTGACATAGCTGATAAGTTACCTGTGTGTTTGCTAAATTTTTAGAACGCCAAATATCTGTATTTGCAGATTCTGCCGCATCTACTCTAATGCAACACCAGCTTCCACCACTGGAAGCTAACAAAATACAAAAAAATAAATTCTTCCAGTTATTGAGTCGCATCTGGTTAGATCGCGTTGATCGCGTTTGGCGAATGTAGACCTATAGGCTGTATCGGAAGTTCCGACTCAGAAGATACAGCTATTAAGCGCATCTCTTTTCGTTTCGTAGGTATATACTGAAACTACAAACTGAAATTGCTGCTTTTCGGATTTTCTCCCGGATTTTTTTGCAAAACTGAGATGCTCCAATCCAATTTCTGCTCAACTTTAGTGAAATACAGTCAGTAAGTCATTTCACAACATATTTTTAACAATTCCTTTTCCCACATAACTGATGATCCTGTGGCTGATCTGATTAGAAAGGATTATCTGTAAGGTACTCTCATTTAATTGTTGATATCAAATACTAACTTTGAAATCTGCTACAGATTTTATTGCATAAGATGTCAGTTTAAGAAGAAAAACTTAAATAAACTAAACACATAATTTATTTGCTATTGATTTGATGTATGTATTAAATTTAGGCTAAAATGCAAATGAATTTAACTAGGAAAACTTATAAGAATTAGCAGCAGCTTAGAGGATGTTTTAAAAGTATTTTTAGTAACATCAAACCCTCCCAAACCTAACCCCCTAGCCCTCATTTCCTCATCGGTAAGGGGGGTTTCAAAGCCTCTCTCCCTATGGGGGGAGGAGTGAAAGTGGGGTTTATAGTATACTTGGCAACTTTTCAAACATCCTCTTAAACCTTTAACTTTTTTGTTATTAGTTGAAGTTCATAAATTATCAAATTATGTTTCATAAATCGTTTCCATTGTTAGTGATTGGTTTATGGGGAGTTATAGTACTGCCTTTACAAAATCGGGTAAGTGCCATAACTCCTCTAACGCGAGCGGAGATTCAGAACCTCCGCAACTTGGTACTACTGATACCTAAAGATCAACTGAAGAAGCGTCCTGCACGCAAATTAGATGCAATGACTCCAGGGGATGGGTTGTCAACTGGTCGAGCTTCCCTAGCAGACTTGCGCTTTAACGACGGTTCTTTGGCACGAGTTGGCGAACAGGCTATATTTCAATTTTTACCAAAGACTCGCAGCTTTAAACTGTCAAACGGGACTGCGTTGCTGCTTATCCCACCTGGTAGGGGGCAAACACGTATACAAACGCCAAGTGCAGCAGCAGCAATTCGTGGTTCAGCATTATTTGTACGCTACGACAAACAAACAGATACCACGATTGTGGGTGCGCTGACAAATAGCGGCATTGAAGTTTCTAATCAGGAAGCTTCTCAAACTCAAGTGCTGCAAGCAGGACAGATGATGGTTATAGTTAAAGGCGAATTTCAGGGCTTATACGATTTTGATCTGAGAAATTTTTATCAAACGAGCGATCTGGTTCGGGGACTTAATTTGACTAGGCAAAATCCAACGCCTACGGCCGATCAAGCGAACGCTAGCGTTCAAGCTGAAACTGCTGCGGCTTTGAAAGCACAGTCGCCCATTACAGGTGAGGGAGTAGTTGAAAACCCATCTTTTGTAGAGCTAACTACTAGTCCTTCAACTTATTCCACCAATGATTCCCCAATAAACTCCATTGGAGATAATTCCCCATCAAATTCCTTTGAGGACATAAGACAAGTTCTGTCAAATACTGAGCAGCTTCCTGAAAAAAATCACACTATTAAAACGGTAAATCCGCCAGTAAATCCTCCAGTAAAACCAACAAAAAATAAGCCTATAAATAAGCCTTACGCTAACCCTCAAACACAAGAAGACACAGAGACAAGAAAGAAA
>NZ_CALMFY010000113.1:35865-67849 GCF_937863485.1 uncultured Nostoc sp.
TCAAATTAAAAAACCTGTAAATCCTCCAGTAAATCCTCCAGTAAATCCTCCAGTAAATCCTCCAGTAAATCCGCCAGTAAAACCTCCAGAAACTACCTGAAACTATATGCGTAGCGGGTTGCCGTAGGCTATCGCTCCAAGCGTAGAAGACACAGAGAGAAGAAAGAAAAAAAAGAAATGTCTATATTAGTAGTATTAATTTATACTAAATAATGTCTAAAGAACTATAACAACTGTTAACTACTACCTCTACAGCAACCAAAGCAAAAAGTGATATTCCCTACGACTAGAGAGCATCTGCTAACGCTAGATTAAATCAAGGACAGGACTTACACAGGGTTCACCGGATATCCTTATATAGTTCAATCAGATTCTGTGTGTAAGTTCCCAGGAACTAACTTGTTGCTAAAGAGAACATAAATTTATGACTTTTGATTACGACCTGTTTGTAATTGGTGCGGGTTCTGGAGGTTTGGCGGCTTCCAAACGGGCGGCTAGCTACGGGGCAAAAGTGGCGATCGCTGAAGATGATTTAGTTGGTGGGACTTGTGTAATTCGTGGTTGCGTTCCCAAAAAACTCATGGTCTATGGCTCTCATTTTCCTGCACTGTTTAGTGACGCCGCAGGCTATGGCTGGAAAGTCGGTAATGCTGAGTTGGACTGGGAACATTTCATTACATCTATAGATAAGGAAGTTCGACGACTGTCGCAGCTACATATAAGCTTTTTAGAAAAAGCGGGAGTGCAACTAATTCCTAGTCGCGCCACGTTGGTAGACCCACACACCGTAGAAGTAGATGGACGCAAAGTTACAGCAGACAAAATTTTAATTGCTGTTGGTGGGCGTCCTGTCAAGCCAGATTTAGCAGGGATGGAATATGGGATTACCTCTAACGAAATCTTTCATCTCAAAGAACAACCAAAACACATCGTTATTATTGGTGCTGGTTATATCGGCACGGAATTTGCCTGTATTATGCGAGGTTTAGGTTCTGAGGTGACACAAATTACCAGAGGTGAAAAGATTTTGAACGGGTTTGATCACGATGTCCGCATAGAAATCGAAGAGGGGATGACAAACCACGGAATTCGGCTGATTAAGAATAATGTGGTAAAAACAGTTGAAGGTGTGCCAGAAGGGTTAAAACTGACTTTATCAGGGGATGATCAACAACCAGTAATTGCCGATGTCTTTTTAGTAGCGACCGGTCGGATTCCTAATGTAGATGGACTAGGTTTAAAAAACGCTGGGGTTGATGTTGTCGCTAGTTCTATCGAAGGGCCTGGATACCCAACCACAAGTGCGATCGCAGTCAATGAATATAGTCAAACTAGTCAAGCGAATATATTTGCCGTTGGCGATGTCACGGATCGAATTAATTTAACTCCAGTGGCCATTGGCGAAGGTCGCGCCTTTGCAGATAGCGAATTTGGCAGCAATCGGCGAGAATTCAGTCATGAAACTGTAGCCACAGCAATATTTTCTAACCCAGAAGCCGCTACAGTCGGCTGGACAGAAGCCGAAGCACGGGAAAAACTCGGTGATGCTGTAACAATTTATCGCACTCGCTTCCGCCCTATGTACCATAGTTTAACTGGTAAACAAGAGAAGATAATGATGAAGTTGGTGGTTGATAGCAACACTGACAAAGTGCTAGGCGCTCACATGGTGGGTGAAAATGCCGCTGAAATCATTCAAGGTGTGGCGATCGCTGTGAAGATGGGCGCAACTAAAAAAGACTTTGACGCCACTGTTGGTATCCATCCCTCCGCAGCGGAAGAATTTGTCACAATGCGGTAATAAGAGTTAGGAGTTATGAGTTATGAGTTATGAGTTGAAGAAAGAAACTCATAACTTAAAACTTAAAATTCCTAACTTCTTACTCCTGACTTCTAATTACCTACTGTCTTGCAATACATATATCTTCACGGTTTTGCTTCGAGTCCTAATTCTGCCAAAGCGCAGGATATAGGCGATCGCTTTGCCCAAATTCACACAAAGTTAAAAATTCCTGATTTGAATGCTGGCGATTTTTCGCAGTTGACAATCACTCGTCAGATCACTCAAGTTGCCGTAGAATTCAGCAATGATTCTACGCCAGTAACGCTGATTGGCTCAAGTTTAGGTGGTTTGACCTCTGCCCACTTGGGACAGCAAGATTTACAAGTAGAACGTCTTGTGCTGCTAGCACCAGCTTTTGGGTTTTTATCTCATTGGTTGCCCAAGCTAGGCGATGAAGAAGTACAGCGTTGGCAGCAAGAAAAAGATATCATGGTCTACCACTATGGGGAAGGGCGAAAGCTTCCCTTAAATTACAATTTTGTTACAGACGCTGCCCAATACCAAGAGGAGCTTTTACAACGTCCTATCCCCACCCTAATTTTGCATGGAAAAAAGGATGAAGTCATCCCCATCGAAGGTAGTCGTGACTTTGCGCGTTTGCGTCCTTGGGTGGAGTTAGTTGAACTCGCCAGTGACCACGCCTTGGCTGATGTTATGGAAGAAATTTGGCAGGCAATTCGCCTCTTTTGCCAGTTACCTTGAAGTTGTAAAATATTAAACTCAGACCTAACCGAAGATTTTTCAGTAAGTACAACTTAACTCGTAGATCCAAGGAGGCTATATTCACTCACTATCAAGGATGGTTAGGGGAAAATAAGTCTTTTGTGAACAGTATTGATTTAAAATCCAAAATCTAAAATCTAAAATCCAAAATTGATATGCTTCCCTTCATCCGGTCAGATTTAGCCGAATTTACCGCGTATAAACCCCACCCAAGCAGCAATACAGCCGATTCTGTCCCCATACAGTTTGATCGACTGGATACAAATGAAAGCCCCTATGATTTACCACCAGAGTTAAAAGAGAAGCTGGCCTGGACGTATCAGCAAGTAATTGAAACAAATCGTTATCCTGATGGTGGACATGAAACACTTAAGGATGCGATCGCCGAATACGTCAATGAATCAGCCGGTCTATCGCTATCCAATACTGCTGCCAATATTTCTGTGGGCAATGGTTCAGATGAACTAATCCGCTCTTTATTAATCGCCACCTGTCTAGGAGGAGAAGGTTCAATTCTAGTTGCCAATCCCACTTTCTCTATGTACGGAATTTTGGCACAAACTTTGGGCATTCCTGTAGTGGCGGTGGGTAGAAATGAAACAAATTTTGAAATTGATATAAGCGCCGCCCAGTCTGCGATCGAACAAACTCAAAATCCCCCCATTCGCGTAGTTTTTGTAGTACATCCCAATTCGCCGACTGCCAATAGTTTAACTACGGCTGAGTTGGCATGGTTAAAAAGTCTGAGCGAGCATATTTTGGTAGTAATTGATGAAGCTTACTTTGAATTCAGCCAAACTACGCTAGTGGGTGAATTAGCACAGCATCCCAATTGGGTAATATTACGCACTTTTTCTAAAGCCTTCCGATTGGCTGCTCTCCGTGTTGGCTATTGTGTCGCTCATCCGGAAGCGATCGCCATTTTAGAAAAAGTTCGCTTACCTTACAATCTGCCCAGCTTTTCCATAGCAGCAGCATTAGTTGCTTTACAAAACCGCATACTCTTGCTGGAGTCAATTCGCCAAACCCTGAGTGAACGAGCCAAACTCATCGAAATTTTATCCCAGCAACCAGAACTACAAATTACCACAAGCGCTGCTAACTTTATTTACCTACGTCTTAAAGCAAATGGCTTTAATTCACAAGAGGCTGCTTTAAAAACTTTCCACCAGAAACTTAGAACACTCGGAACTCTTGTGCGACACATTAGCGGAGGATTGCGAATTACTGTAGGAACGATAGAGGAAAACGCGCGCACTGTTAATCGAGTCCAAGCTGCTTTGGCAAATTTGGAATTTTAGGAATTTACTTAGTAATTAAATCGGTTGTCCATCTCACTGCCCAAACGGCGTACTATTCCCACTGTTTGTGGCAGGACACCTACTAAAAGAGCAAAAGCAACATCTGGCAAAAGAGCCACTATTTCTGGTGGGAAGTATTGTTCAAATTGATCGAGAATTTTCTGAACTCGCTGCCCAGGCACTGGGTTTTCTGTAATTTGTTTGATCAATCGAATCCACTGTCGCCTAATCAAGTAAGCCTTCTGGCGCTCTTCATTAGATTCGGGAGTTAATAAAGACAGATTACCTATGGGCAATGCTCTTTGGCAATCACAATCGTAATCCCCACCTACAGCAGCCCCAGGCCCAGCAAACTCTGCATGGTATCGTTTAAAGAGGATTAATCCATTTCGTCTACGACTATTGACAATGAAAACTTCTCCACTGTGTAAACGTGTAAGGATATCCGAGCCTTGCGATTGCTCAGTTCCATCTGGCATGACAACAGAGTCAAGGAAACTAGTTTCAGGGTAATAAGTTGATACCATAGAGGTTTGATAGCGTCGATGCTGTTCGCTATCCATGTTTTTTAAACTTTCAACGAATTTGGTAGTACTATGCACTTCAAAAGGGAACTAGCTGTTATGTCAAATCAGGTTTTTGAATTCTTTTATTATCAAGAATCTTTCGGTCAACTTAACTAAAATACTAATAAATAGGCATTGTTTAGTAATTGAGTGATTATATTTTATGAGATATAACTATATTTGTCTGTAAACTCTACAAGTGTTTTCTTAAAGTTTTTATAAAGATGAATATCTTAATTACAAAGTTATTATGAGGTATTGCTGATTTTCTAAGGGGAATTTTACCGCTATTTTTATTATAATTTATTTATCTATCTATCTATATAAAATAGTCAAAAATATTTTCTTTTTTGTTTAATGACAAATCAAAAAGGTCAAATTTTAACATCTAATCATTTAAGTGGAGTTTTCCATAGTTATACTTTTATTAAAATGACAAATGGGAAGCTCCGTAAAAATTCTAAATAAAACATCCTGAGAAAAATTATCCAAAGCTATACACATCTAGCTATTTAGCTAATATGGCTGAGTTTTGAATTAGGTTATTTTGTACTTTAAGCGTCGATATTGGTGATATATTTTATCCAAAGTAATTACAACATCAAAATTTATAGCAAAATAAAATTCAGATAGTGGAATCATCACTCAGATGCTTGTGTAATAACATCTGGCTTGAACGTCTTAGGAAAAATGTATTCCAATTCGATTCGACTTTATGCACCCGATATCCCAGCTTGAAATAAAGTTGCCTTGCTTGATGGTTATTTTCCAAAACGTGGAGATATAAGTCTTGAAATCCCCACTCGCGAGAGACTTTTTCACAGCTACTCAGTAAGCCTGAAGCTACACCATGTCTACGGAATTTTGGGTGAACCGCTAAATTAGATAAGTAAGGAAAACCCATGCCGACCTGGCTCCACGAATCACTGTAACGTACACCCAGTTCCACACTTCCCACTAAGTTATTAGCCGCACCAGTAGTAGCTTCAAAGGCGACTAAACAAATATGACGCGGCAAAGGTGATGCCATGCGATGCCTTAAGTCTTCGTAAATACCCAGACGTAGCAATGGGAAAGCCCATCCCCACATACCCTGTTGGGAGTGAAAGCTTTCAGCAATAATTTGGGCAACACCGATCAAATCAGCAGGTGTAGCTGTACAAATTTGAAATTGGCAGCAAGCTGGATCAATTGGCTGTTGCTGGTATGGATGAAAAAACCGATATTTCAAGGCTAGTTTAGGATTGATTTTATTCAACGAAAATTTTCTCAAATATCCTCAAACACCATTTAAACTGAATAAAAACTTTATATCTGCCCAGGAGATTGAACTGACCTAAGATTGTTAATTCGCTTTTGCTTGTAGAGCCGACAAAGTTTTACACTTTAGTTTAAGGCTTTATAGCCTGTATTTTTGAAAGAGTCTTAGAAGTTACAGCTTCATAAATCTACAATCTTAAGTTCAGTCGGTTCAAGTGCATCCCTTGCTTTAAATAGGGAGGATATCAGCCTGCTTACCACAAAAACATCTGTAAAGTGGTACAGGTTGAGGTGAATGGGCAGAGAAATAGCATAACCTGTCGGTAGGCAGCATTTACAAAATTGTTAGGTAAGTACACCAACGGCAAACTCTGGTTTAAAACCACCCTTGGTTGCAGTACTGAACTCATTTTTACAATTGCCGCTACACTAACACGACTTTGCTACTGGGTCAGCTTAGGAACAGGCTGTACAGCTATTGGGGTTAGAATCTGCAAGGTTCCGTAATTCCTAATATCCAACTTTTCAACCACTATCACTTGTCTTAATGATAGTTCTGATTGCTAAATTGGAAAGAGACATTTGTCTAATAGTATACTTTAGCTTTAAATCTTATTGTTTTAATTTTGCTGATTGTACCATGACTACCATAAATAAAATTTACCTGCAAGTGTTAGTACAACTCCTGGAAAGGGAAAACTTAATATGCAGCTTCATCTGGATTTTTCAGCTAGCTATGAGTGCTGTATGTAGTATCAGAGATTGCTCACACGAGGAAAAGGAAGATTTGGCAAGCAAGCATCGACTCTGTAACCCTAAAACTGACTATGAAAGCAATTACATTGCACCAAAGCAAACGGTAATCGGCATAAGCCATTGAGACAAATTACTGTGAGTAAACGCTCCTACACTCAGCAGTCATGTAGCCAAAGAGCCTTATTGGTCGAAATGCTCTGCTCTTACCTGACTCAGAAAAATCCTTACCTGATCAGATTATTCTTTATCCGACTGCCGTTGCAGCAGGAAAGCGGTGCATGAAATCCCAAGCAAACAGTAAGCCTAAAATTTTGGTTGTCGATGATGAACCAGACAACCTTGATTTGCTTTACCGCACTTTCTATCGCGACTATAAGGTGCTCAGGGCAGCCTCTGGCCCTGCGGCACTGGATTTGCTGGCTCAAGAGGGAGAAGTCGCAGTGATCATCTCCGATCAGCGGATGCCGATGATGAGCGGTACAGAATTTTTGAGCCTAACAGCAACTCAATATCCAGATATTATCCGGATTATTTTAACTGGCTACACCGATGTCGAAGACCTGGTGGAAGCAATCAACGCTGGTAAAGTATTTAAATATGTCACTAAACCGTGGGAAGCCGAGGAACTCAAAGCAGTGGTACGCCAAGCTTTGGATACCCACAATGTCCTAAAAGCCCGCACCCGCGAACTTACCCGCACACTCCGGCAAGAATCGCTGCTAAATACCGTCACAAATACGATTCGCAGTGCTTTAGACTATCGCCAAATTTTACAGGCAATTGTAGATACAGTGGGCCATATGTTGGAGGTGGATGTCTGTCTGTTGCGTCCCTTCCAAGATGAGCAGTTGGCGGATAAAGGATTCATTTATCAGAAGGCTCTGGAAGAAAAAGAACACGGGGATACGGGGATATGGGGACACGGAGATCAGCAAATCAATTTTCCTCTTGTCCCCCCATCTCCCTCTCCTCCCATCCCTTCCTCCTCCCTGCTGGCTCAAACGGTGTGGGAAACCCGCGAAGTCCAGGTAATTCACGATGTGATCGATGATGAGCGCATTCACGGTAAAACTCCCGAACTGCGCGAACGTGGGGCAGCTTTTGCTGCTGCTAACATTTGTTCTAGTTTAGTTGTGCCATTGATCTGCCAACAAGAACTGATGGCAGTGCTGGCACTGCACCAGTGTTCTCTGCCTCGCTTTTGGGGGGATGATGAGGTGCAGCTAGTGTTGATGGTAGCGGATCAGGCAGCTTTAGCTTTGTCTCAAGCTTATGCTTACGAACAAGTACGTGCTCTTGCCAAGCGAGAAGCCCTAATTAATACGATTACTAGCGCGATTCGCTCTAGCTTAGACCCCCAAGATATTTTTGCGGCTATTACCCAGCAATTGGGGCAAGCCTTACAAGTCGATGGCTGTGTCCTCTCTTTGTGGACAGAGGAAGATGAATTTGTCCAGTGTGTGGGCTTGTATGACAGTTTTCAACAGCCGGAAAATTTGCTTAGGCACAGTTCGCCTTTGGCATTGCTAGCCCCAGACAAAAATTTAAATAATAATAACCTATTAACTCAGAGATTACCCTACTCTCATGCATCTATACAGGAGAATCCAATCCTCCAACAAATGCTACAGACACATGAACCAGTGGTAATTGGTAATGTGGGTCATTCTCCCTCACGAGTGAACGGTTTTGATTTGCCTTTAAAAATGCCAGCGCGATCGCTAATGTTTGTGCCATTATTGGCTGATGGGAAATGTATCGGTAGTATTACTTTACATGAAGGTAAAAAAGTCCGCCGATGGCTCTCATCTGATATCGATTTGGCTAAAGCAGTAGCAGCCCAAGCAGCGATCGCTGTGCAGCAGTCACATTTATATCAGAAAACTCGCCAACAGGCTGAACGCTTACTGGAATTAGACAAGCAAAAAACCGAATTTTTCCAAAATATCTCCCATGAGTTTCGCACACCTATCACCTTGATTCAAGGACCTTTAGAGTCGGCGGTGGTGGCTGGTGAGGGATTATCTTACTCCCAATGTGCGATCGCCCTGCGTAACTCCCGTCGCCTGCTACGACTGGTAAATCAACTGCTGGATTTACAACGCCTAGATGCGGGGAGAATGCAGCCTAGTTTCCGCCCTTGCAATATAGTCGAATTTGTCAGCCAAATTGTTGAATCTTTTCGTCCCTACTGTGAGAAAAAGGGACTGCATCTAGTCACTCAGTTAGATGAATGTTCTACGGTGTACTTAGATATGGAAAAATTTGACAAGGTGGTTTACAACCTGCTGTCAAATGCCATGAAGTTTACTCCTGAAGGTGGCACGATCAGCATCAGACTAAAATCTGAAAATGACCGTTGCATACTGCAAGTACAAGACACTGGTATTGGCATTATTAAAGAACAAATTCCTCACCTATTTGAGCGCTTCCGCCAAGCTGAAGGTTCAGCAAACCGCTCCTATGAAGGCAGTGGTTTGGGTTTAGCTTTAGTTAAAGAATTGGTAGAATTACATGGTGGTCAAGTCACTGTGGAATCAGTTTATGGCGAAGGCACTACCTTTAGTTTATGGCTTGTTACTGGAAACGCTCATTTACCCGCACTGCAAGTACTAGAAACGCCTACCGAACTGAACACGAGCCGCGCTAGCGTAGAATTGGCTGATTTAGAACTGGTAGACCCAACAACAGACAATATTGAAGATATTACAAGAAATTTCTCGCCCAGTATTGATACTCAAGACTCAGCACTTAAGACTCAGCAACGCCAGACCGCTCAACAGGGGGAACCCCTGCACACGGCTGGCTCCTCAATTTTAGTTGTAGATGATAACCCGGATTTGCGAACCTATGTATCTGAAATTTTCCGCCGCAATGGCTATCATGTACAGACAGCTCGTAATGGTTATGAAGGGTATGGGATAGCTAAGGAAATTACACCCAGCTTGATTGTGACTGACTTAATGATGCCCTTGGTGAGCGGACTTGAGATGATTCAGATGATCCGCAATGAGGAGAAGCTGAAAGGAACACCAATCATTCTGCTGACAGCGAAAGTTGATGAGCAAACCCGCATCGAAGGTACAGAACATGGCGCGGATGCTTATTTAGCAAAACCATTCAATGATCGGGAACTTTTGGCGGAAGTTCGGAATCTTTTAGGATTGAAAGAAAATGAACGACGAATCGTGGAGTTAAATACTTATCTAACAGAATCGGTGCTAAAGCGCTTTTTGCCGGCTGTATTGGTGCAAAAAGCCGCAACCGGAGATTTAACGTTAGATTTGCGCCCAGAACCACGCTTAATTACAGTTTTGTTTAGTGACATTGTAGGTTTATACACAGCTAGCAAATACCCTCAGATCCCGGCGAGTAGCAGAGTTGCTAAATGAATATTTAGAAGCCATGACTAAGGTTGTGTTTGGCAATGGCGGTACTGTAGATAAATTTATGGGAGATGCTATCTTAGCTTTATACGGAGCGCCGGAAGAACTAACTCCTAATGAACAGGTGCGTCGTGCTATCAATACAGCAAGAGCAATGCACCGTTCACTGGCTGACTTGAACCAGCGCTGGCGAGACCAAGGTGTATTCGATGGTGATAAACTTACTAGCGTCCAGTTCCGATGCGGTATCCACCAAGGTACAGCTGTTGTGGGAATGTTTGGTAGTGCTGAACGTGCTGATTATACTGCCATTGGTCCAAGTGTGAATATTGCTGCAAGGTTACAAGCTGCTGCCCTTCCCAGTACAATCCTGGTTTCTGCTGCCGTGGCAGATTATTTGCAGGAAGAAGAAATTACTAAAGGTAGCCCGCTAGAACTTAAAGGAGTAGATGAAACAGTTTTGACTTTCGCTGTTACACCAGAGGTAATGGTTAATCGCTAAAATTTAGACTGGTATTTTAAAGCATTACCAATGAGTAAGAGTGCCTAATCATATCCAGTTTATATAATATGATACCATCGGTTGCAGACAAAACTCCAATTCCAGCCAAGGTCTGGAGGCGACACACTGACCCACCAGGTTTGTGGATTTCTGTCGTTATAGGTTCAGTCTCTCTGCACTTGCTGGCGTTCTGGCTGATGCGCTCATCTAATGCATTTAGTTTGTGGTTTCCCCAGCAAAGTCAATCTGTTGTTCCCATTGAATTGATAGACATTGCTCCCAAAACAAAATCAATAACCAAATCAAAATCAACAGCAAAAACAGTTTCGCCAAGGCCACTATCCTCAACTCAAAAGTCTGTACCAGCACGTTCAATACAAACAGCACGAACTACGCCCAGAAATCAAGATTTTGGCGCAATAAATTCTGCTGAGAATCTCCAGCAAAAGAGCCGAACTTACGCCTCTCAATCTAATAGCCGACCCTTTAGGCAGCAGAGAGTTCTTACAGCCACACCGAAACCTACACCTACAGCCACACCCAAACCCACAGTTCCAGTCGGTAGTCTACCTTGGAACCGCCGTCAAGAAATCAAACTGGGAAAGGGAACACCACTATCAACAGGTATTCCATCAAATCCACCAGTTTCGGAAGCTGAAAACAGAGAAACTCCGCCACGCACCCCCACTCAGGAAACTCCATCAACTCCGACTAGAGAAACTCCATCAACTCGAACTAGGGAAACTCCAGCAACACCGACTAGAGAAACTCTACCAACTCGAACTAGAGAAACTCCAGCAACTCCGACTGGGGGAGCATCGGTAGCCATAGTAGCTCCTTTGCTTAGAGATAAAGTCAGTAACTTAATACAATCAGGAAGATTACGACAAGATGCTTTACCCGACGTTATCGCTTTATACAGGGGAAGCAACACAAAACAATTGGACTCAAGTTTTCTCCCTGGCGATTCCGAAGTTAAGCCTGCACAGATCCTTGCTAGCTTAGTAATTGATAACAAGGGCAACTTTCAACAGGCTTTAGTCATAGAAATAGAACCAGCAACATCACAAAGTGAAAAAAGCACATATGAGCGAATTCTCAACGAGGTTTTCAAAACAGAAAACTTTCTTGCCGCTCACAACAACGATGGCACAAAACCAGATTTGAGCAATCTGTATGTATGGATCAAAATCCAACCTGCAAATTCCAATTAAATGCTTCAATTTTTGCAAAAACTGTGTTATACTTATAGGGTTGGAATTTTGCGGGCGTAGTTTAGTGGTAAAACTATAGCCTTCCAAGCTATTAATGCGGGTTCGATTCCCGCCGCCCGCTTAGAAAAAACTCTAAAGTACACTAGTTCAGCACAGTTGAAATCCACCTGAGATTTTAATTAGACAAGGGGCAAAAATTTTATATTTAATTTCGCCTAGCTACTTATGTAGTTATCACAATACCTATAGGTAGATAATAAATAGCAAGGTAAGCCAACACTAGTACTACGCTATGTGGCAGGGTATTTTGGAGTAGGTATCTTGCCCAGCCAGTCAATGGAAGTCTGATGTTAAATAGCTTAATTATTGCTTTTCTTTACCAATTAAATAGCCATAATTGATTAAGCAATGCCTGCGGCGGGCTACGCCTACGCTAACCTTGGGCGAACAAATAAAAAAATAGAGGAATATCGCACACCTTTAATTTCCGAGTATCCCTCATTGCTGTGACATCAGCAATATGAAATATTTATTTATCCAAATCTGCCGCTAACGTAATCTCTGGTATCTTGCTGCTGAGGATTGTTGAAAATTAGTTCTGTTGCGTCGTACTCTACCATGTAGCCGTTACGACCTCCAGTTTCTGTAGTTTTAACATTAAAAAAGGCTGTCTTATCAGAAACTCGCGCTGCTTGCTGCATATTATGGGTGACGATAACGATCGTATATTGCTCTTTGAGTTGGTGAATAAGTTCTTCAACCCGTAACGTGGAAATGGGGTCGAGAGCAGAGCAAGGTTCATCCATTAATATAATTTCAGGTTGGACTGCGATCGCACGAGCAATACATAACCTCTGTTGTTGTCCACCGGATAAAGACGAGCCACTTTGTCGCAGTTTATCTTTTACTTCGTCCCACAAAGCCGCTTGCCGCAAACTCCGTTCTACCAATTCATCCATATTACCTTTGTAGCCGTTGATTTTGGCTCCAAAAGCAATATTGTCATAAATTGATTTTGGAAACGGGTTTGGTCTTTGAAACACCATCCCAATTCTCCGACGCACTTCTACAGGATCAATGTCGGATGCATACAAGTTTTTATCGTAAAAAAGTATTTTACCTTCTGCTCGAAATGACTCAATCAGGTCATTGAGGCGGTTATAGCATCGCAACAATGTACTTTTACCACAACCAGAAGGGCCGATAAAGGCTGTCACCTGATTTTTCGGTATATCTAGCCAAATATTCTGCAAGGCTAAAAATTTGCCGTAGTAAACGTTGAGGTTTTCGGTGCGTAAAACGGTTTGAGTATCATTCACTGTGCTAACATTGGTAGCCATAAATTAAGTGCAGTATTAGTTTTAGCGATACAAATCCGCCATGTAGATGCTATTTCACTAAGCTTTCTTGCGAGTTGCCCAGCGAGCGATGATACTTGTGATTAGAACCATCAATACCAAAATCAAAGATGCTGCCCAAGCTAATGATTGCCAATTTTTAAACGGAGAAATAGCGTATTTGTAAACCAAAACAGCAAGGGAAGCTGTTGGTTGGAATAAGCTATCGGGCCAAAAATTGGAAAAAAGGGCGGTAAATAGTAAAGGTGCAGTTTCTCCAGATGCTCTGGCGATCGCTAGCGTTGCTCCAGTTACAATTGCTGGTAGAGCGGCTGGCAAAACTACTTGTGTTACTGTTTGAAAGTTAGTTGCTCCTAACCCTACAGATGCTTGTCGCAAATCTTGCGATACTAACTGCAAGGCTTCATCAGTGGTTCGGACAATAATTGGCAACATCAAAATTGCCAGTGCAAACCCTCCACCTAGAGCAGAATATGATCCTAAGTTTAACTTTACCAGTGTCAAAACTACAATGCCATAGGCAAATACCCCAGCAATAATTGAGGGGACTCCACTGAGCACGTTAGCCGCAAAACGTACCCATCTTGCTACTTGGGCGGAGCTAAATTCTGTGATGTAAATCGCCGCTAAAACACCAAACGGGATACTAATCACCGCCGCAATTCCTACCATCAGCAGCGTGCCTAAAACGGCATTACCAAAACCTCCTCCCTTTTGTAAAGCTTTAGGTGGTAGTTCAAAAAAGACACTGGGACTCAAACTGCTAAAGCCTTGAATAATAACGTAAGAAAGCACTGCTAGCAAAGGCACAAGTGCCAATACTCCACAGATAAATGCGACTACGGTCATTACTGTATTAAACAGTGTTCTTTGAGACATGGGAGCGCGAGTTAGACTCCGCTCTGGAAAACTAGAAGTCATAATTCAACCCAAAACTAAGCTACAGTCGCTTGACTCTCAGAACGATAAACTCGGCCATGATATTGACTACCAGGGTCAAGAAGAATAGAACTAAAGCAGCGTACATTAAAGCCGAAACTTGCAAACCACTAGCTTCTGAAAATTGATTTGCCAGTAGAGAAGAAATCGTATTGCCTGGTGCTAACAGTGAGATACTAATGTTGTTAGAATTACCAATCAACATTGTTACAGCCATTGTTTCTCCCATTGCCCGACCGAGTGCCAACATCACAGCACTAACTATCCCCGAAAAGGCTGCTGGAATCAGAATTTGCAAAATCGTTTCCCAGCGGGTCGCTCCTAGTCCTACGGCGGCTTGACGCAAACTGGGAGGTATAGAAATCAAGGCATCGCGCGATAGGGCTGTGATGATGGGCAAAGTCATAATTGCTAATATGACTCCCGCCGGCAACATTCCTGGTCCTGTAGGGGAGGTGCTAAAAAATGGTATCCAGCCAAAGTAACTATTGAGCCATTTTCCGAAGTTAGTTAAGATAGGCACTAATACAAAAATACCCCAGACGCCGTAAACAACGCTGGGAATAGCTGCGAGCAGTTCTACCGCAAAAACCAGTACCAACTTCACTTTTGCGGGCAAAAAATCCTCACTTAGTACAATAGCGGTACCAACCCCAATCGGTACAGCTATCAACAGACCAATAAAAGAACTCAAGAGAGTTCCATAAATTTGAGGTAGCACCCCGTAGCTATCATTAACTGGGTTCCAAGTCGTGTTAGCTAAAAAGCTAGCCCCAAACTTTTGGATGGCAGGCCAAGAAGCAATTGCAACCTGGAAGCCGATCCATAATAAAGTGGCAGCAACCCCAAAGGCGAAAATTTTAGTAAGCCAAATAAAACCCTGATCTAGGGACTTATCCGCATCAGAGCGATTTTTTGTCGCTGATGAAATGTTTTGAGAATTTGTAGTCATGACTACCGACTTTCACAATTAAATCAGAAGAAAATGTGGGAGGCAACCAGATCAACAAAATTGTTGCTTCATCGTCTTTTGAAACTAAGACACTGGTAACAAAGAGTTTCAAGTTACGAATGCTTATAGTCTAGTAAGCAGCCTAAAAATTATCGTCTAGAAATACCTCATGTCTTGACTGTAGCTACTTGCTAGCGCTAGTACCACTACCAACAGCAATTTTATACTCTGGACTAATTTGATCGGCAGCAGCAGCTACCTTTGTGATCACGTTTTGGGGTAGGGGAACATACCCTAGTGCAACAGCCTGTTTTTGACCATCGGTTAAGGCGTATTCGATCGCAGCTTCAACTGCCTTAGCTTTTGCGGCACTGGGATATTTCTTGTAAGCCAAAATCCAGGTGTAAGTGACGATGGGATAGGAATCAGCCCCTTCTGGATCGGAAATGAAGACGCGGAGATCAGGCGGTAAAGTTGCTGATGCCAGAGTTTTAGAGGCTGACTCCTCACTAGGTACAATAAACTTACCGCCTTTGTTTTCTAAAGCAGCAAACTTGAGACTATTTTGTTTGGCATAGCCGTACTCGACATAACCAATAGAACCTTGTGTTTGTTGAACTTGGGCAGTAACACCCTCATTACCCTTAGCACCAACTCCCGTAGGCCAGTTGACAGTTTTGCCTTCACCAACTTTAGTCTTCCACTCCGGGCTAATAGCGCTGAGGTGTTTTGTAAACACACCTGTTGTTCCGCTACCATCTGAACGATAAACAACTGTGATTGACAGTTTAGGAAGCTTTGCACCTGGGTTAGCCTTGGCAATTTGGGGATCATCCCAAGACTTGATTTTGCCTAGAAGAATATCGGCGTAAACGGCTCGTGGTAGCTTTAGTTCTGCAACATCTGGCAAGTTGTAAGCTAGCACGATGCTACCAGCAGTTACAGGCAGTAAAATAACGCCCTTATCCGCTGGCACTTTCTGGATTTCTTCATCCTTCATGGCAACATCGCTGGCACCAAAGTCTACAGTCCCTTTGATAAATTGCTCAACTCCAGCACCGCTACCAACTGAGGCATAGTCAACTTGTAGATTTGGATATTTTTTGTTTAGATCCGTAAACCATGTATCATACAATGGTGCTGGGAAAGACGCACCAGCCCCGCTTAATTTTATATTTCCACCCAAATCTAATTTGGTTGTACTGGAGGCAGTAGTATCTGTAGCAGTACCAGAAGGAGTATCCTTGGTGGCTATATTATCTGAGTTTTGCTGTCCGCCACATGCAGCTAGACTGATTGTCAGTGCTAACACTGAAATTGAACCTGTGAGGCGATGAATTTTCATTACACTAAGACGTGAGGGCATCGCTATCAATTTTGAGTAACTTTGCAGGTAAGCGCTTCTAAGGATACCCCTAAAGAATAATGGTTAAGGTAAAGGTTAGGTTAATAAAGCAAAAAAATGCTTGTTTTTTTTTGATGAAGAACAAACACTCGTTTCTACTTTTGCTTGATAAAATTAATACTGCTTTAGTCACCCGTTACAAAGAGTACCACAGTAATTTGGTTACAGATATTTACAAAACTCTATTAATAGTGTAAATTTATTGGTCAAGTCATAAAAAAATATGAAAGTGTGGTATATTATCAAACTTAATAAATTTGGGAATTTATGAAATTTGTTTCTGCTTATCAACCTAAGCAGACTAAAGTCATAACTAAACAATCTAAGTTTAGCCAGTGAACTTATTGTTTAGAGAAAGCAGAAAAATAATAAATTGGCTATTTTTATGGAGAGGAGGCGGGGCGATCGCTAAAAAATAGTGAATTAAGGAATTATTTTTAACACTTTGTAGCATAATTTGGCGCTGAATCTAAAAACTTAGTTTAAATCCTAAATTTTGCTAATTTGAAGACCTATTAGGTCAAATACCATAATCAGACTACGCTTCAGTCAATAAAATTACAGCTATAGACACCTAAGTTATAATTCGCAGAACTGAAAAGTTACATACCAAAAAGGCAAAAAAAATATGTTAATTCTTAGAGGATGTTTGAAAAGTCGTAGAGTATACCAAAAACCCCACTTCCATTCCTCTAACAGAAGTGGAGAGAGGCTTTTAAACCCCCATTGCCTTGTAGGGAAGGCTTGCTCGCGGGGTTAGGTTTCTGAAGTTTTGATGTTAACAATAATACTTTTCAAGCATCCTCTTAAAGGTGTCAGTATAAATTTCATTTCAATGCTAATGAACATATTAGTTGCTGTTGGTTTTCTCTTTTGCCTTTCCCCGGTTGCCTGATAAATGTTTGCTGCTTCCAATCAATTACTATGGTCTATGATTGGCTTACTCCTGACAATGGGTGGTACCTTCCTAGAAGCTTATGGCATCACCTTACCTTGGAATTGGAGTAAGCACGGAATTCAGACTTTTTCTTTAGGTGTCACTTTTCAAATTGGCGCTGTACTATTGGTGGGTTGCTTAGGGGGCAAAAATGCCGGCGCACTCTCGCAAATTGCCTATTTAGTGATGGGGTTAACCTTATTACCTGTATTTGCCGATGGTGGTGGTCTTGGTTATGTTAAGCTATCTCAGTTTGGTTATCTACTAGGTTTTATTCCTGGAGCTTGGATTTGTGGTTTCTTCGCCTTTAAAGCTAGACCTCGACTAGAAACTCTCGCCTTTAGTTGCATCTGTGGCTTATTAACTCTCCACCTATGGGGTATTACTTATTTAATTATTAGCTATATTTTTCAGTGGAAAGGTACAGAAAATCTACCATTAATGCAAGCAATCCTCAAATACTCCTGGTTTGCACTACCAGGGCAATTAAGTGTAGTCTGTGCCGTTACCGTAATAGCATATGTATTGCGTCACTTAATGTTTTATTAGTTATGGAGGGGCTAGAAGCTAGAGGCTAGGGGCTAGAAATTTAAAATTCTTCTAATCCCTATACCCTACTGCTTAGTCCCTAGTCCCTAATCCTAGTCCCTAGCCCCTAGTTTCATGCGTTTAAAAAATCGCCTTTTCTGGATCGCTGCCTTCATAGCTTTTTTCTTAGACCAAATAACAAAATACTGGGTGGTGCAAACCTTTAGCTTGGGGCAGACACTACCACTTTTACCTAGGATATTTCACTTCACCTATGTCACTAACACTGGTGCCGCTTTTAGTCTGTTAAGTGGGAAAGTAGAGTGGTTGCGCTGGCTATCTTTAGGAGTGAGTTTAGTATTGATAGCCTTGGCCTTATTTAGTCCAATGTTAAATTTGTGGGATCAGTTAGGCTATGGCTTGATTTTAGGTGGAGCTATGGGCAACGGTATTGATCGCTTTGTTTTAGGCTATGTCGTTGATTTTCTTGATTTTCGCCTGATTAACTTTGCTGTATTTAATGTGGCAGATTCATTTATTAGTATCGGTATTGTTTGCCTGTTAATTGCTTCCTTGCAAAAAACACCAACTTCAACTGGCAGGCCCCATTAAACTATTAAGCCTGGGATGATTAATCCCAGGCTATTGATTACAGAAATCCTTGCTCAGTCCTATATGCCAAGATATCTATAGGTTCCAGCAATTATGGTTCGTAATCTTACACCAGTTCGCATAACTGGTGCAAGAGGTCAAGATGCAGCGGCGATCGCTAATGACAAACTAGTATTCAGATTATGCCCCAGATTTTAATTTAATTGCCTGTGGTAGGAGTTTTTGGCGAACTTGGAGTACTGGGAGAGTTTCCTGGTTCGGTAGTGCTGCCAGGAGTACCAGACTCAGGTGGAGTTGTTGAGCTTCCTGGTTCGGGATTGATTTCAGTAGTGCCAGACTCAGGTGAAGTTGGGTTTCCTGGTACGGTACTGCTGCCAGGAGTGCTAGATCCAGGTGGGGTAACGCTTCCTGGTGCTGGAGTTAAGTTGCTAGGAGCGCCAGGTTGAGATGGGGTAAGGGTTCCTGGTTCGGTAGGACTGCCAGGTTCAGATGGGTTAGTGGTTCCTGATCCTGGAGTTATGTTACCAGGTTCAGATGGGGTAGTTCCTGATCCTGGAGTGGTTTCGGGAGTGCTAGATCCAGGTGGTGTTTTGGTTCCTGGTCTGGTTCCTGGTGCAGTTGTACTATCTGGAGTAGTGGTGGTGCTACTGGGCGTGGTTTCTGCAGGAGTTGTAGTGCTACTAGGAGCGCTACTAGGGACGACTGCTGTGCCGCCGGGACAGCGGGAGTTGAGCGGAAAATACTCGCACAGAATTTTCATCCCTTCTGGCGACATCTTGATTTCCGTTGGTGCACTAGTAGACTCGCTACTGGATTGGGCTATGGGGGATTTACTGGATTCGGCTACGGCAATATTAGTGGTGAAAGCCAAAGATAGAGCTGTACCAATCAGGGTCAGAGATTTTCCCATCATTCTAAAATTAACCTCAACGGAACACTCGACCTATTAAAACAGACTATAAGATTTAGAAAATCTTCCTAAATGAGGATATTTAGGTTTGTTTCAGAATATGTGGATATGTAAAATTGGTAAAAATTAAATCTGTTATTTTTTAACATTTGGTGCTTTAAAATACATTAATAAAAAATATAGTTGTAGTTATTGAACTAGTAATACTAGATAAAACAAGTCTTTGAGAATAGATAAAAAATTTATACCTCTGGAAATAAGTGATAAAAATAACAAATTAATTATAAAGACAAAGTACAAGTAAGTATAAAATCGAGCAAAAAGTTCCGTATAGCTAATTTATGCTTTGGCTTATGAGTAAAATGATGAAAGACTAACATCTAAATTGTAATTCGCCCGATTCTTCACTAAAAAGTGTGATGTGAATAGCCGATGAGTTCACCCCAACCCCCTCACAAGCCACAAACGTTACTAGGTCAACTGACTCAAGCAGTACATACGATTCAAGCTAGGGTCGATTTTTCCAAATTGGCGCTCAAGCCTAATGCCAAGGTACCGGAACTTTGGGTGCAGGATGCGGGGGCGGATAAGGCAGAGGTATATCCACTGTTGGGCGATCGCTATATTCTAGGTCGTAGCTCTAAATCCAGCGATATCGTCATCCGTAACCCTGTTGTCAGCCAAATTCACCTATCGCTATCGCGGAATTCTACTCAGCGCACACCAGTTTTCATTATCAAAGACGAAAACTCCACCAATGGCATTTATCGTGGCAAGCGTCGTGTCAGTTCCCTGGAACTGCGTCACGGCGATATTTTCACGCTGGGTCCCCCAGAACTTGCCGCTTCTGTGCGGCTGCAATACGTCGATCCACCAGCCTGGTATGTCAAAGCTGCAAGTTGGACAGCTTATGGTGTCGGTGGTGTCAGTGCCCTGTTAGCGTTAGTGATTGGCGTTGAATGGCTGAAATTTTCAGTTAAACCTCTACCTACAGCTACACGCGCCCCAGTAATTGTTTACGCTCGTGATGGAGCCACCCCGCTAAGAGAGCCTCGAACTATCTCTCACGTAGATATAAAGCGATTAGAGGAATTTGGCCCTTATTTGCCTGCTGCGGTAGTGGCTTCAGAGGATAGTCGTTATTACTGGCACTTTGGTGTTGACCCTCTGGGGATTTTACGAGCCGTGTTGATCAATAGCCGTAGCGGAGATGTGCAACAAGGAGCCAGCACTGTTACCCAGCAAGTTGCCCGCAGTTTGTTCCGCGAGTATGTAGGCAGACAGGATACCCTTGGACGCAAATTGCGGGAGGCAGTTGTCGCCCTGAAGTTAGAAACCTTTTACAGCAAAGATGAAATTTTGCTGATGTACTTAAATCGGGTTTTTTTGGGGGGAGATACCTCTGGCTTTGAAGATGCATCCCGGTATTACTTTGAGAAGTCGGCTAAAGAATTAACTTTGGCAGAAGCAGCAACATTGGTAGGAATTTTACCAGCTCCCAACGCTTTCGATTTTTGTGGGGATGGCCCAAATAAGCTAGAAGCAGCTGAATACCGGAATCGCGTGATTAAGCGGTTGCTGGAGATGGGCAAAATTAAACCTGAAGATGCGAATCGAGCCAGACGCTCCACTGTCCAAGTTAGTCCTAAAGTTTGTGAGCAGCAAGCTAAAACGATCGCTCCTTATTTTTACAGCTACGTCTTCTCTGAACTTGAATCAATCTTGGGGGAGGGAGCTGCAAAGGAAGGGAATTATATCATTGAAACCCAACTTGATCCAGCAATCCAGAGCAAAGCAGAAGCAGCGTTGCGAAATTCAGTCAACAATGGTGGTAGAAGTTTTAATTTTTCTCAAGGGGCGATGGTCACCCTTGACTCCAGTACTGGCAGCATTTTGGCAATGGTGGGCGGGACTGATTATAAAAAAAGTCAGTTCAATCGCGCTGTTCAAGCCAAAAGACAACCAGGTTCTACTTTTAAAATCTTTACTTATACGGCCGCTATTCAACAGGGGATTCCAGAATCAAAAAGTTATTCTTGCGCCCCTTTAACTTGGCAAGGCTTTACTTACAAACCCTGTCGTGCTGGTGCTGACACTACTTTAGATATTGCCACAGGACTGGCTCTTTCAGAAAATCCGATCGCCCTACGAGTTGCCAAAGAAATCGGGCTGGATAAAGTGGTGGCAATGGCGCAGCGTTTAGGAATAAAGTCAACCCTAGATCCGGTTCCTGGCTTGGTACTAGGTCAAAGTGTGGTCAATGTTTTGGAAATGACTGGTGCTTTTGGCGCTATTGGCAATCGTGGTGTGTCAAATCCTCCCCATGCGATTAACCGAATTTTAGATAGTGGTGATTGCCGCGATCGCAATGATATCAAAACCTGCCGTGTCATCTACTCCTTCGACCAAAATACGGATGCCAACAAACGAGTACTACCAAATGGTGTAGCCGATGAAATGACTAGTTTGATGCGCGGTGTCATCACAAGAGGTACTGGTCGTAGTGCTGCCATTGGACTGGGGGAAGCTGGGAAAACAGGCACGACTGATAAAAACGTTGACTTATGGTTCATAGGTTTTATCCCCAGTCGGCGGCTTGTAACTGGTGTTTGGCTGGGAAACGACAATAATTCTCCTACATCTGGTAGCAGTGCTCAAGCAGCTCAGTTGTGGGGAAATTATATGCGGAGAATTACTCGGTAAACGGGTATAGGGCATTGAGCACTTGTACTGAGCTAGCTCAGTACAAGTGCCCAATTACTGATATCCCTGCCAAGGGATAACTTCAAGTTTGCCGTTAGGCTTGAATATCACTTGGAAGTGGGCGAGAGGTTCTTTATTGTTGGGAGCTGCTACATTAGAACCGTAAATAGCGTTGAACATCTTCGGAAGGGGTGTTTCTCGAAAATAGTCAAAGGCAACTTGATTGAGTGGTTCATAGTCAGCAATTACACCATCTTTGTTGACTGCTACCCGGTATTTCAAATCTCGCGTAAAGGTGGGGGTACCACTCCAGGTTTGGCGAACTGTACTATAAAGCTTTTGGTTTAAATCTTTGACTATATTAGAGTTAGTAATTTTTGCACCCACTACCTCTGGCGTCCTCGCATATCCTCGCCAAGGGCTAACTTCTAGCACACCCTGCGTATTAAATACTACTCGAAATTGGGCGATTGGTTCATTGGAAATGGGAGCGCGGTTAGCTGGATTGTAAAGTACGTTAGGCAGAGGAGTTTGACCTACTCCTAGATTCGCCTCTTTATTCACTGCTTTATAACCGATGATCGCTCCATCTGCAGCTACACCCAGACGATAGATCAAATCCTGTTGCAATCCTGAGCGATTAGTCCAAGCTGGATGAATTTGGTTGTACACTTGACGATTCAATGCACGCAGTTGGGATGGATCAGTAATTTCTGGAACTGTATTTAAAAGTGCTTCTAAATCTTTAACTGCCAGCTTTGCATTAGCTGTAGGCTTTGATGTGGGCGTTGCAGCAGCTATGGGAGTTACAGCAGCTGATGCTGGAGGAGTGATATTGTTTATTGTAGAGCTAGTTTGCTCTTCTGGTTTAGGCTGCGGTGGACGCATTTGGGGGGGTGGAATCAAGTTAAAGGCAATCGCTGCTACTGCTAAACTTGACACACCCACAGCAGCAGGAACAGCCTGCCTGATTAAAGCTTGACTAGCACCGCCATAACGTCTGGTAACTGGTTGTAGTTCTAGGGAAAGTTCAGGTAAAGTTTGGCTATCAGCAAAAAACTGATCCACTGCTTCCACTAAATCAAACAACTGCACTGTATTCAAATCTATTTCAATAGGCGGACGTTTGGAATTGTTAGAGTGAGACTCAAACCCCTCTGGAGCACCTTCTGAATGTATAATTAACCTGTGTCGGTTGCTGTCAACTTTCTGAAACTCAACTAGCTCCGATTCCTGGTTGTGTGCTTGGGGATTGGGTACACTACTTAAAAATTCTTGGGCATAGCCACTAACAGCCCTTACTAAACTTTCAAAAAATTCCCGCCCTCCCGTTAGGGGTTGATTATAACCAGATAAATAGCATTCTGCATTTACCAATATTGATAATTCCGGGCGCATTTCCTGGAAGTGTGCAGCCCTACTGAGATCACTTAACCCTTCTAAAAGCAGTGTACAATTAGGTAGACTGTACTTACGTTGAATATTCATTCCACTTCACCGTCAAAAAGACTAATCCAGAACCGCTGCATTCCAGCTGTACCAGTACAAAATAATAATTGTCCTAACAAATTTATTGCTAGCTCATCTAATTTTTCATCAGAACTTAATGCCAGTACACCAGAACGTCGAGCATTCATCCGGCTCTTAAAATGCGCTCTAAACCGTTCTAAGTAATTAGATAGGCGCAAATTCTGTTCTAATGGAATCTGCTTTTCTTCCATTTGTTGACATATCATTAGTAACTGGCGGATGACAACAGTTAAACGCCGCGCTATGTAGCAAGCAATGACCACCAGAGCTTTTGCTTCCATGATAGTTAAAGGACGGCGCATATGCGCTCTACGTAGCGGGTTAGAGCTACGCATCCGCCATAAATTCACCCTGTCTTTAACAATTCCTTTAAGATCCAACTCTTGAGCAAAAGTTAGGATTGCTTCAGAACCACCAAGCTCTAAAGCTTCAATTGCCAATAAAATTAGGTCAATTTGCAACCGCGTTCTTCGAGGACACGTCTTGGAAGCGATCGCAGGATCTGGTAAAGTGTCCAGAATCATCGGCAGTGATTCTTGGGTTGAACTGTTGAACGGCGTTAAACTTGCTGAGACATTCATTCTATAAATACCTTGTGCGGTTCCAACAGACTAGGTAAAACAAATTTAAAATCGGTAGCCAAGACTTGAACATTAGACTTGTAGTAGTATGACTACCTGATATATACATTACTTAACTCTTTCTACTCAAAGTTTTCCCTATATTGAAATCAAAGTTTTAAAACATAAGTTAATTCACCTCATTTATTAGTGCAATACCTTTTCTAGCTTGGTTTAGATTCTAATTATCGTCAATCAAGGGCGAAGCTTCAGCCTCGACCCCCAGCGTATGACATTATAGTGTACGATTTTTCAGGTATCTGAAATTGGGCATTGGGCATTGGGTATTGGGTATTGGGCGTTGGGCATTGGGCATTTGTCAATAATCAATAGTTCTTCTTTCCTTGCTTCCCGTGCAACGCCAGTTCCCCCACTCCCTCACTCTCCATGCCCCATGCCCCATGTCCCATTCCCCAATCCCTATTTTATGGATTTGAAGTCTCTCGTTCGTGACATCCCAGATTTCCCCAAGCCCGGAATTTTATTTCGGGATATTACTACGCTGCTGCGCGATCCAGAGGGACTGCGCTATACTATTGACTTTTTAACACAAAAATGCAATGAAGCTGGGATTAAGGCAGATTATGTCATCGGTATGGAGTCAAGGGGATTCATTTTTGGCTCACCTCTAGCTTATAAATTAGGTGCTGGTTTTATTCCCGTCCGCAAAAAAGGTAAGTTACCAGCAGCGGTTTATTCAATTGAATATCAATTAGAGTATGGTACAGACTGCCTGGAAGTGCATCAAGACGCTTTACACCAAGGTAGCCGAGTTTTGATTGTGGACGATTTGATTGCCACGGGTGGAACTGCAAGTGCAACAGCAAAGTTAGTGCAGAAGATTGGCTGCGAACTAGTAGGGTTTGGGTTTATTATCGAGCTACGGGATTTAGAAGGGCGTAAATATTTGCCAGACGTACCAATTATCTCTCTAATTGAATATTAGTCATTGGTCATTAGATAAAGGACAAAGGACAAATGACATCTACGAGAATTTCCTTGGAGACAGGTCGGGATTGGCTAATCAGGCTAGTCACGAGCGAAACTTTTATTTATGTGGTAAAGCGGGTATTACAGGCACTACTGACTTTGTTTTTGGCGTCAGCGTTGTCGTTTTTCATTATTCAACTCGCTCCAGGGGATTATGTAGATACGCTGCGGCAAAACCCGAAGATATCTCCAGAAAGAATTGAGGAAATAAAGCGGCAGTTTGGTCTGAATAAGTCTTGGCCAGAGCAATTTTGGCTATGGCTATGGCGAATCTTGACAAAAGGGGATTTTGGCACGAGTTTTATTTATCAACGTTCAGTGGCATCGCTGTTGTGGGAACGGGTACCAGCGACTTTGCTATTAGCGATCGCATCTTTAATTGTCACATGGGCGATCGCCATCCCTCTAGGGATTTTTGCTGCTGTTAATCAAAATAAGCTATCAGACCGAATTTTACAGGTGATTAGCTACGCTGGACAAGGCTTTCCCAGTTTCATCACTGTCTTAGCGCTGCTGGTTTTAGCCCAACTCACCTCGCCTTTATTCCCAGTGGGTAGTATGACTAGCATTAATCACTCAGAACTGACGTGGTTTGGCAGAATCTTAGATGTCGGCTGGCACATGATTTTACCGACGATCGCCCTCTCAATTACTAGTTTTGCTGGTTTACAACGCATCACTCGCGGCGAATTATTGGATGTTCTGCGTCAAGATTATATCCAAACGGCTCGTGCCAAAGGACTGCCAGAAAACCGCGTTATCTACGTTCATGCACTCCGCAATGCGATAAATCCCTTGATTACCTTATTGGGTTTTGAATTAGCTAATTTATTAAGCGGTGCCTTCATTGCTGAATATTTCTTCAACTGGCCCGGTTTAGGGAGATTGTCTCTACAGGCTTTACAAGCTCAAGATTTATATTTATTAATGGCAAGCTTGGTAATGGGCGCAGTGTTGCTGATTGCTGGTAATTTAATCGCCGATTTAATGTTAAAAGCCGCCGACCCTCGCATTCGCTTAGAAAATCTCAATTAGTCATCCCCCATTTCTCCCCATCTCATCTCCATGCTGTCCGAAGTCTATTACTTGGTGCGCTCAAAAACTGACGGTAATTATCTCATAGCTCGTCCTGACACCGAAACATCAGGTTATTTATTGCTGTTTCAGGAAAACTTTGATGCCCTTAGCTATCTCAACACTCACGCGGCAGAAGTGGCAAATCGCTTTGCAGTGGAATCTATTGCACGTACACAGTTGGCAAACTTGCTCAAACGCTGGGGTTTTAGCGGTGTGGGTATTGTGACTGACCCGTTATTGCCCAAAGTTGAGTTTTTGCAGCACAGTTAAATTTATGGATTAGCGTAGACGCTTTTTCAGCTTGTTGTCAGACATCGCTTGCTAATTTGTTTAAGTAAATAATCGTGCGATCGCACAAGTAAAATCAGGCAATATGGGTGAATTCAATTCATCACCATTGAACAACGTAGCAACTAACTTTAAACTTGCTTGTTCGCATCGATATACTTCCACCTGTTGCTTGCGCCAATCCACAATCCAATATTCTCTGACACCTCTTGCTGAGTAAAGCTAAGGATTTAGCAATCTTAACCTGAGATTGACAACATTTATTCAGCCCGCGCAGGCGGGCTTGGTTTATCTAGCCGCATTCAGTCTGTCGAAGCCTTTACACTACTACCTTTTCTAAACTCAACTTAGAACGCTTCACTTGCTCAGGAATCGCCACAGGATAATCTCCGGTAAAGCAGGCAGAGCAGAAACTATTGGTGTCTTCTCGTGTCGCTTCTAGCATTCCCTTCCAACTGAGATAGGCGAGGCTGTCTACTTCCAATTGCTTGGCAATTTCTGCTACTGACTTGGTAGCAGCAATCAGCTGATCCTGAGAATCGGTATCGATGCCATAGAAGCAGGGATGAGTTACTGGCGGGGAGGAGATTCGCATATGTACCTCTACTGCACCTGCATCACGCAAGGTTTTGACTAGTTTACGGCTGGTAGTACCCCGGACAATCGAGTCGTCTACGATGATCACTCGTTTACCCGCTAGCACATCTTTGAGGGGGTTGAGTTTCATGCGGATACCTGACTCACGCATAGTTTGGGTTGGTTGAATAAAGGTTCGCCCAACGTAGCGATTTTTAATCAGTCCTTCAACGTAAGCTACACCAGACGCTTGGGAAAATCCAATAGCAGCAGGGATACCAGAATCAGGAACACCAAAGACAATATCGGCATCTACAAAAGACTCTGCTGCTAGTTGCCGCCCTAACCGCATTCGGTAGCTGTACAAACTCTCATTGTGCATGACGCTATCAGGGCGGGCAAAGTAAATCATCTCAAAGATACACAATTTCCGCTGGGGCTGTTGACTCCAATGATAAGAAGCCAAACCTTCTTCAGTAATCCAAACTAATTCACCTGGTTCTACGTCTCGCAGGTATTCGGCTCCAATGATATCTAAACCACAAGTCTCCGAAGCCAAAACGTAACGGACTGGATTACCTGCCAAAGTCCCAATTACTAGGGGGCGAATGCCATTGGGGTCACGGACACCCATAATGCCACTGGAAGTGCCAATGACTAAACTAAAGGCTCCTTTGCAACGGTGAAATGCCTGAATTGCACCTTCTAGCCAATCTGCACCAGCATTTATCGCTTCGGCGATCGCAAAAGCGATCATTTCTGAGTCTGTTGTTGTGACTAAGTTGTATTTTTTCTCAAGCAACTCTTGACGTAATTGCACTGTATTGACTAAATTGCCATTATGTGCTAAAGCTAATGACCCTAAACGGGTTTCCAGCACTGCGGGTTGGGCATTAACTTTGCGGCTAGAACCTGTAGTGGAATAACGAGTGTGACCAACAGCAAGGCTACCAGGCAATTGCTCCAAGATGGATTCATTGAAAACTTGAGACACCAAGCCCATATCTTTGTAAAGATGTACTTGTGTACCCTCAAAGGTGGCAATACCGGCTGATTCTTGACCCCGATGCTGGAGGGCATACAATCCAAAGTAGGTCAGTTTAGCAACGTCTTCTGCTGGTGCGTAGATGCCAAAAACACCACAAGCTTCTTCCGGCTTGTCAGGCTGATTTTCATGACTATTGATTGGGTTGTTGGTCTGCTCGGGGTATTCATCCGAAGTGGCAGAATGAATAGAAATCATGCTAGCTTTGCTCCTGGTGGGGGGGGGTCAATCAATTTTGGATTTGAGATTTACAATTTTGGATTGACCGCACCCTAGTAGGAATGCGGCTTGGGATTTGAGAGTGGCTATTTTTAAATTTGTTTCGCTCACTAGGAGTAAGAGATGAACCAGAAGAAACACCCCCAATCCAAAATCTAAAATTCAAAATCTAAAATCGGTAGTTAAGTCACTGGGATTATATAGATGGTAGCGAAGTCTTAACAAATCTTTAACCATCCATTAAAACAGTACCGTAATTATGCTCAGGGATGCTAATAAAAGAGTTAGGAGTCAGGAGTGAAGAGTTATGCTTTTTATTCCTAACTGCTCACTTTCAACTCCTAACATCTTTAACTGTGGGTAGTAGTGTGGATAGCGAGACGTCTGGCGATCGCATGGGAATAGCGATCATTCATATCTTCGATCCTAACTTTGATTAAGGCTTGGTTATCAGTAGTGAAAACCCCCAAACCCGTCTCAAAATTACCAACTATACCCAGTTTTTGCCATTCTTGACCCAGATGTTCCTGTAAGTATGATTCCCAAATTTCTTGTTGTTCTGATGCTACAGAAACTAAAATCCTGGCACCACCTTCGGCAAACAGCACCTCATCAAGGCGAGGTAGTGACTGGGTTGGTGCTATTTCTAAATTGATTTCGGCACCAAGGTTGCCAGCAATACAACATTCGGCTAGAGCGATCGCCACCCCTCCCTCAGCACAATCATGGGCTGAACGAACCCAACCATTACGAATTCCTTCACGACAAACTTTCTGGACGCGGCGTTCCAAGTCAAAATCTACCCGTGGCGGGTTTCCGGCAATAGTACCGTGGATAGTGGCTAAATACTCAGATGCTCCCAAACTAATTTTGGATGCCAGAGGCAATCCGAGAAGATAAATCACATCGCCAGATGCTTGCCAACCTTGACCACAAATTTTAGTTATATCGGGAATTAAGCCTACCATACCCACAACCGGAGTGGGATAAATGGGTTGCGGAATACCTTGGGAATCGAGGGTTTCATTGTACAAAGAGACATTTCCGCCTGTGACGGGTGTTGCCAATTCTCGACAAGCTTCTGCCAAACCGCGACAAGCTTCTGCCAATTGCCAGTAACCAATCGGTTTTTCTGGAGAGCCAAAATTCAGGTTATCCGTTACCGCCAGAGGTTCTGCACCCACACAGCTAAGATTGCGTGCAGCTTCTGCCACCACTGCCTTAGCTCCCTCGTAAGGATCAAGATAAACATAACGAGGATTGCAATCTACTGTTGCTGCCACCCCTAATTTTAGATTTGGGATTTTAGATTTTAGATTAGGGACTTGTTCAAGTGGGCGCAAGCGCACCACAGCCGCATCTGCACCACCTGGCAGAATTACTGTATTATTTTGTACTTGATGGTCATACTGACGATATACCCAGTTTTTAGAAGCGATCGTGGGTGTATCGAGCAAAGTTAAGAGAATATCATTCCAAGTTTGCAGGCGTCCTTGGAGTTCCATTCCAGCAGTTGTGCAAGGAGGTAAGGAATTAGGAGTCCATTCCCAAGCTTGACGCGCATATTCTGGAGGTTCTGTCAACAAATCCCGGTGATAAAGTGGGGTATTTTCCGCCAAAGCTTCAGCGGGAATTTCTGCTGCTACTTCACCCTGGAAGAGAATCCGCACGATGGGTTCAGCAATTACTGTACCGGCAACAACAGCATGAAGTCCCCAACGGTGGAAAATGTCGATTAATTCTTGCTCACGCCCTTTATGGGCAACGAACAGCATCCGTTCTTGAGATTCCGAAAGCAAATATTCATAGGGAACCATCCCCGTTTCTCTTGCGGGAATCTTATCTAAATCTAGTTCAATTCCCACACCGCCTTTCGCCGCCATCTCTGAGGTAGAACAGGTGATCCCGGCTGCTCCCATATCCTGGGCGGCGACAACTGCACCTGTCTTAAACGCCTCCAGACAAGCTTCAATTAACGACTTTTCCAAAAAGGGGTCGCCCACTTGCACAGCAGGACGGTCATCCATTGACTGTTCGCTCAATTCTGCACTGGCAAAACTTGCGCCTCCCATACCATCGCGTCCTGTGGTGGAACCGACATACAACACAGGGTTACCTAAGCCAGATGCCCCAGATTTGACAATTTCTAACGTTTCCATCAACCCCAGCGCCATAACGTTCACCAGAGGATTACCAGAATAAGCAGGATCAAAGTAAACTTCACCACCAACGGTGGGCACTCCCACACAGTTGCCATAATGGGCAATTCCTGCAACCACACCAGTAAATAACCTTTGGGTTTTGGCATCTTCGAGGGAACCAAAGCGCAGCGAGTTCAATATCGCAATGGGACGCGCACCCATTGTAAAAATATCTCTAAGAATGCCTCCTACTCCCGTTGCCGCTCCCTGAAAGGGTTCGACAGCTGAAGGGTGATTGTGGGATTCAATCTTAAAGGCTAGTTGCAGTCCGTCACCCAAATCTACAACCCCAGCATTTTCACCAGGCCCTACGAGGATGCGGGACCCTTCGGTAGGAAACTGTTTGAGTAAAGGTCGAGAATTTTTGTAACAGCAATGCTCTGACCACATTACGCCAAACATTCCCAGTTCAGCTTTGTTGGGATGACGCCCTAAGCGACGGACAATTTCTGCGTATTCTTCTGGTTTTATACCTTCAGCAGCGATTTCTTGGGGGGAAAAGGGAGCAGGAGATGTGGCGGTCATGGAAATAATGCACCAATTGTACAGAGCATTATTCTATCGATTTACTTGACCTCTAAATGCAGATATAGGAGTGCGATTCGTTAGATGCTACAGATCGGCTGAATAAATAAATCTATTTAGGGACTTCCAAAGAATAATTTATCGAACAAGTAAGAGTACAGCAGCGATCAAATAATCTGTTTTACCGAAAGTCTGTGATGCCATACTCCTACAATTTGGGTCTTTTTTTAATTGGAAGTCCCTAAAGATAAATATTGTAATACGTCTAAAGATAGATTGTATTAAATCCAAAAATACTGGTAATTGTACTGATAATTATGAAGTAATAAAATTTTCTTTCCTTGTAACGTGCATAGGTGATTTCCAGATGATGAAAATGGCTATCAGTCTGTCAAATGACCCATTAGAAGGCAGAAAAATCAGAGGATGCGATGGTCGCGAAGCGAACCGCCTTCTCTACGAGACGCTTTGCGAACGGCATCGCAAGTTTTGATGCTCTGGAATCTGATTAATTCCTTGGAATTTCATTGTGCTGAAGTGATGACAACAGCAGACTGAATTACTAAATGGCTCTTAGAGAAGGAATTCTGGGAATTTTATTGCCAGACTGCTCATTTGGATCAGCAAACTAAACTAACCTAATTGAGAGAATTTGGATCATGGCTAGACTAACCGTTCCACCCAATTTCATTGGCACCCCTAGTTCCGACACTTTAATCGGGGAACAGTTAAATGTATCTCCAGCAATAGGTATCGATATTTTAACTGGAGGTTTGATTTATACACTTTCAGGAAAGGACACCATTAAGGGCACGGGTGCTGCCAGCATCGACAACTTGAATCAGGGCGGAAATGGGACTGGCATCGCTAACAGTGGCAGTCTGAATACAGAGGACGGAGAAGACGCGATCGCTGGTACTGCTACTGGCGGTAATGGCGGCGATGTTGACAGCGGCAGTTCCGGCATCTCGGGAGGATGTGGGATAGGAAACAGCAACAGTGGCCAAATGAAAGTAGG
>NZ_CALMFY010000113.1:67859-194654 GCF_937863485.1 uncultured Nostoc sp.
CTCTATCAGGTACTGCTACCTTCTTTACCTCGGGCGATGCTTCCAGCGTCAACTTCCTTGACGGCGGACTTGGGACTGGCATCGCCAACAGTGGCAGTCTGAATACAGGGGACGGAGAAGACGCGCTCACCGGCACAGGGAAGGGTGGCAACGGCAGCGGTGGGACTGGGACAGGCATTAGCAACAATGGCAATCTGAATGCAGGCGACGGAGAAGATACAATCACTGGCATCGGTACTGGCAGCATCCGCAATGTCCGCTTCTTCACCGCTAATGGTGGCATCGCTAACAGTCGCAATCTGGATGCAGGGGACGGAAAAGACACCATCGCTGGCACTGGTACTGGGGGCAACGGCGGCGATGTTGACAGCGGCAGTTCCGGCATCTCGGGCGGATCTGGGATTGGTATCAGCAACAGTGGCCAACTGAATGTAGGGAATGGAGAAGACACGATCATCGGCACAGGGAAGGGCGGTAACGGCGGAGATGTTAACAGAATCGCCAATAATATTCAGGGCATCGGAGTCAAGGGCGGAGTTGGGATCGGTATCAGCAACAGTAACAAACTGGATACTGGCGACGGAGAAGACACTATCTTCGGCATCGGTAGTGGCGGCAACGGCGGTATCGGCGACAGCGGTGCTGGGACTGGCATCCAGAACACTAAAAATTACACCATCACTACAGGGTCAGACAACGACACAATTACTGGTTATGGCAACAGTTCTGGAGAAAACGCCACCGCCTATGGCATCTTCAACGATGGAATAATTGATACTGGCAATGGTTCTGACAAGCTTACCGGACAGGCTACAGCAACAATTGGTGGTACTGCCTATGGCATTTATGGACAAGGAATAATTGATACTGGCAATGGCAATGACGAAATTATTGCCACCAGTATCCTAAATGGAGTTCAACAGAAAGTCACTATCGGTGGCGGCATCAAGATTGCTCTAGGCACTGATGATGACTACTTCAAAGGATTCGGTGCTGCGAAGGTTGATGGTGGGAACGGTTTTGACACCCTTGATCTGAAAGCTTTCAATCGCTCTCAACTGAGCGTATCTGGTGTTATTTCTGGCAATCCCCTTAAAAGTGCCAACATCACTTTTAATAACAATGGGAACTCCATTAGCTTATTTACCACTGGCTTTGAGAAATTTATCTTTGCAGATAGCTCTTTCTGCTACAGTACTTTGGTAAACGGGGCATAGATTTGTTAACTATCTCGCCTTATATCCCTGTATGGAAAATGTCAGCCCCTTCCCTACGGGACGCTCTTGCGTTCGGGGAAGTCAAAAGTCAAAAGTCAAAAGTCAAACATTTTGAACCCCATAAATAAATTTAGGGGCTTGTACCTTTTTGTTTCTGGTCACTTCCTCTATCTCGTGTTTTAACCCCTGAGTGTCTAATAGGTGTAATTTGCTCTTAATCTGAAAAAGCATCTACCAGCGTATATATTCTTAGCTCCAAACTTGCATAGATTTACTGTAACTCAGGGATTACTCGCCTATATGCAGTTTAGCTGTAACAATAAAGTGACGAAAATCACACGGATCTATGATTAGGATCGTCTCCCTGCACTTATGAAGTAGGCATAATTAATGACAACTGAACTCTAGCCGAGTCATTAATAGGGAACACACTTAATTGCCGACAGCCTTAATCAAAGACTGTCGGTTTTTTATGTCCGTATATCCTTCATCCTTTGAGAAATGCCCCATAAATATACTTATTGAACAAGAATTCACCTATTCTGAATACAAGAGCAAAGCCGGAGACTCCGAAAGCTGCGGTCAGAATCAAAATGCCAAGGGACTTGCTACCGCTGCGGTATCCGCTTTTTCGGTCAGAATTCATCGCTTTATTCTGACTCCTGAATTCTTTATTGATAAAATTTCCCCACAACTGGTTGGTAACTTGACAAAGATTTTGCCAAAGCCACTACCAAATGTGGGGACGGGATGATCAAATTGCGGATCTTATGCCTATCGAGTGCTAATATCTTGCACTCACTTTAGTAGACCAGAAGTATACTCCTAGAACCAGCACACACTTTGTATTAAGACATCGCTTGAATGATGTAATCAAAGTAGGGTGCTGCTTGGGCAGTGTCTTCCGCACTCAGTAAGCTAAGGGAGGCTGTTTTGAGAGAATTGATCGCTTCTACCATTCCAGGCACGGGAACGCCCAATGAATTGTACATTTCCCGCACGCCTATCAAACCGATTTTTTCAATTGGCTCTTTGTCGCCGGCAAGCACACCATAAGTAATTAGACGTAAGTACCAACCAAAATCACGGATACATAGAGAGCGCTGGCGTTCTCCGTAAGCATTACCTCCGGGGGAGATAAAGTCAGGACGCTTCTGCCAAAGTTGTTTGGTTGCTTCCTGAACTATCTTTTTTTCGTTTTCGGCTAAGGTAGCCGCAATCCGCGTCCGTTGTACGCCGGTTTGCAAAAAGTCTTTGATATTTTTAAGTTCGCCACTGCTGGGATAACGCAGTTCGTCGTCGGCTTTGAGAATAACTTGGCTAATTACAGTCATGATTATTGAAATCACCTGAAATATTATCTGTTAGTTTAACGAGTCGGAGGTACACAAGTGAAGGGATAGGAGCTACTTATGTATTGAATTTATCTATTTGGGAAGATAAAAGAGAAATGAAGTGCCCAGTGCTGAGTGCGGAATCTCACTTCTTTACTCATAACTCGGAACTCAAAACTGTTTTGCGCCATGCCCCATACCCCATACCCCATGCCCAATGCCCAATGCCCAATAACTAATAACTAATGACTAAAATAATTTGGCAACAGGGTGAATTAATTGAAGTGACGATCGCTAACCTGAGTGATACAGGCGATGGTGTGGGACGCGCTGATGAGCGTGTTGTGTTTGTCCCAGATACTGTACCAGGCGATCGCGCCATTGTCCGCTTAGTACACGTTAAACCCAAATTCGCCCACGGCAAGCTCCAGCAGCTATTGGAGCCATCCCCTGAGCGTATCCGACCCAATTGTATTGTGGCGGATAAGTGCGGTGGTTGCCAGTGGCAGCATATTAATTATGATTACCAGCTAGTAGCCAAGCAAAATCAAGTTATCCAAGCTTTGGAACGCATTGGCGGTTTTCTCCAACCACTGGTAGATCCGGTACTTGCCGCCCCTTCTGCTTTAAGCTACCGTAATAAATCTACATATCCTCTGGGTAAATCGGCAACAGGACAGGTACAAGCTGGTTACTACCAAAAAGGTAGTCACCAATTAATTAATTTAAATCAATGTCCAGTCCAAGATGCGCGATTAAATCCCTTACTTGCCGAAGCTAAGCAGGATATCCAACAACGGGGTTGGCAAATTTATGACGAACAGCGCCACCTTGGACAAATTCGCCATCTTGGTTTACGCATTGGCCGACACACAGGAGAAATGTTGCTGACTTTGGTCGTGAAGAACTGGAATTTATCAGGAATTGAAACCCAAGCCCAGGAATGGTTAAAGCGCTATCCCCAGTTAGTCGGAGTGTCGCTCAATCGCAACTCTGATCGCACAAATGCTATCTTTGGATCAGAAACCCGTTGCATCGCTGGAGTCCCACACCTGCGTGAAAATTTTGCTGGATTGGAATTTCAAGTGCGCCCAGATACATTTTTCCAAGTTTATACAGAAACAGCAGAGGCACTATTGCAGGTAATTCAATCAGAACTCAATCTTCAAGGGCATGAGTTGCTAGTTGATGCCTACTGTGGTATTGGCACTTTAACTTTACCCCTCGCCAAAAAAGTCCGTATTGCTACAGGATTAGAAGTGCAACCAGCAGCAGTGGAACAAGCTATTTTGAATGCCCAGCGTAACGGAATTGATAATGTAACATTCCAAGTCGGGGCAGTAGAGAAATTGCTGCCAAAAATGGGCACAATACCAGAAGTAATAATACTCGATCCACCACGTAAGGGGTGCGATCGGGCTGTCATCGACACTTTACGGCAACTGAAACCATCTCGGATCGTTTACGTCAGCTGTAAAGTAGCCACCCTCGCCCGCGACCTAAAATTACTTTGTCAAGATGGGCAATATACTATCACACGGGTACAACCTGCTGATTTTTTTCCTCAAACGGCTCATATTGAAGCTGCCGCCTTTCTTACGCTATCAAATTTGTACAAGGATAGTAATTCCTTTACAAAAACTGAAATTTGAAATTTTTAGTCTAGTGCATACTAAAGATGCTAAAATTGAATTAAGCTAAAAATAGAAATTCATTTTGTTTAAATAAATTCAAGTTGCATAGCCTCTTAAAAATATGAATTGGATTGTGTAAATTACAAATCGGCAATTAATTAGAGTATGCCAATACTCTGTCAAATTACTAGCATCTTTTTAGGTTGCTTAATTCATTATCAAAACTATTGCAGCCGTTTTATATTTAAACAATCCCAACTCATACTATAGAGCTAATGCTCCCTAGCATTTTCAATATTTAGTTTTAAAGACGCAAGTTTGAAGGCAGCATGACCACCTCAAGTTTTATCAGGGTGCCTGTAATAGCAAACTGATGTCTAGCTAACTGAAAGCTATGGGGTTTCTCTTGTGATTACTATTTCACTCCGTCCAGTTGGACGTTATTGGGGCACTATTAGTTTTGCCTCAACCCTCTACCTTTGTCCAATATTAGATTTACTATTGGCAGAAATCCCAGCAAAATTACAAGCAGAACTGCGGCTAGGACTTCAAGAAGCCTTAGTAAACGCAGCTAAACATGGCAATAATCTTGATCCAAGTAAAACAGTTGTAGTCCGTTTTTCTTTAATAGATAATCAATATTGGTGGATAATATCAGACCAGGGTAGCGGCTTTACTCCTTCATCTACTAGTGATGAGGAGCCAACAGACTATTTACCACCAGATGAATCAGAAAGTGGTCGTGGTTTATGTCTTCTGCATCAAATTTTTGATCAGGTAGAGTGGAACCGCAAAGGCACAGAATTGAGGCTTTGTAAACAAATGGAAAATCGTCCCCGTTTATCTCTGCGACGGTAGCTTATTTAGGAGTTAGGAGTAGAGACGCGATTAATCGCGTCTCTACAGGAATTAGGATTTAAAAATTTAAAACTTTTAACTCCTGACTGATAATTTTTAAGTTTTTCCGTGAGTTGGACAGGGAGGGGCAGAAATAGAGCGATCTAACCAACCAACTGCTTGTTCTAATCTGGCTTGAGCTTCTTGTGGCTGATTCTTTAAAAGATACACAATAGCTGCTGCCACTTGTTCATTAGCGCGGGAATTGCGGTTAGACTTGAGGCGATGCCAATCGTTAGGGGAAATGCTTAGTCTTTCCATCAGGGCTTGAGCTAGTTCCAAAGTACTAAGTTCATTTAGTTGACTGGTTTGAGGCAGCTGGGTAGATTGGGACATAATCTATTGGCACATTTGCATTTACTTCTACTGTACTACTTGTAAATGAAGCCGTCTAAACAATCACAGCCATCAGGGGAAAATCCACAACCAGATTTTGAACAAGAATTGGAGGAAGTAGAGCGATCGCTCCTATCCTTAAAAGAGCGTTATGATCAAGTGCAACGCGATCGCCAACAACAGGCACAATGGCAACAGCGCCGCGATCAACTGAAGCACAATAAATCTCAGACACCAGAAATCAAAGCAGAGTTACGGCAAATTCAACAGCAGTTGGAAATGCTAGAACTAAACTTAGAAAGCCAGTTATTTTCTTGGCGTAGCCTCAAAAAACCTTTCTGGCAAGTCGTCCGCTTTGGTGGAATGGGCGTTATCATAGGCTGGATATTAAAGTCTTATGCTGGATAAATATGGTAAATCGACGGATTGCAGAAATATTGCGAAGTGGTCAACCTGATGAGTCTCTCCAAATTCAAGGCTGGGTGCGGACGAAACGCGAGTCCAAAGGGTTTGCTTTTATTGAAGTCAATGACGGCTCATCACTAGCTAATTTGCAAGTCGTCATTAATCAGGATTTGCTAGACTATGAAGCTATATTGAAAAAATTGAATACAGGTGCTGCTGTTGAGGCGACAGGGGTACTAGTGGCTTCTCTTGGTAAAGGACAACGGATTGAGTTGAAAGCCGAGACAGTAAAAGTTTACGGAGAAGCTGATCCCGATACATATCCCCTGCAAAAGAAACGCCATTCCTTTGAATTTCTGCGAACCATTGGACATTTGCGATCGCGTACCAATTCTTTTGGTGCAGTTTTCCGCGTCAGAAATGCTTGCTCTACAGCAATTCACCAATTCTTCCACGAAAGAGGCTTTTTGTGGGTACACACACCGATCATCACTGCTAGCGACTGCGAAGGTGCGGGTGAACTTTTTAGTGTTACCAGTTTGGATTTAAAGAATATTCCCCGCACAGAAAATCAAGCAGTAGATTACAGCCAAGACTTTTTTGCTAAACCCACATATTTAACAGTTAGCGGTCAATTGGAAGCGGAAGTGATGGCGATGGCGTTTTCTAACGTCTACACCTTTGGCCCTACCTTCCGTGCAGAAAATTCCAATACTTCCCGCCACTTAGCAGAATTTTGGATGGTTGAGCCAGAAATGGCTTTTTGTGACCTAGAAGGCGATATGGATTTAGCTGAGGCGTTTCTCAAACACATTTTTAAATATGTGTTGGAAACTTGTCCAGAAGACATGGAATTTTTCAATGAACGCATTGATAAATCTGTGTTAGCAACAGCCGAAAATATTATTAATAATCAGTTTGAACGCTTAACTTATACAGAAGCCATCAAACTTTTAGAAAAAGCTGATGTCAAATTTGAATACCCTGTGAGTTGGGGTTTAGACTTACAATCAGAACACGAACGCTACTTAGCTGAACAATTATTTAAAAAGCCTGCGATCGTTACAGATTATCCAGCGCAAATCAAAGCTTTTTATATGCGTTTGAATGACGATGAAAAAACCGTCCGCGCAATGGATATTCTTGCACCTAAAATTGGCGAAATTGTCGGCGGTTCTCAGAGAGAAGAACGCCTAGAAGTATTAGAACGCCGTGTATTAGCGCAAGGATTAAACCCAGAAGATTTGTGGTGGTATCTTGATTTGCGTCGTTATGGTACTGTTCCCCACGCAGGTTTTGGCTTGGGTTTTGAACGACTCGTGCAATTTATGACTGGTATGGGAAATATTCGTGATGTGATTCCCTTTCCCCGTACACCGCAAAGTGCTGAGTTTTAGTTTGAGAATTTGAAACCCAGGCGATTAGAAATCGTGTCTGCACGGACTTATAAAAACTTTGAAACCCGCGATCGCGGGTTTCGCTTGTATAGCCTATCTTCTAGTCAGTCTATACTTTTTAATATGTTTACGACAATAATTCGTTACGCTGACAAAGGAGATATAAATAAAAGTATCAATTTAACAGAGATTGAAGGAATTGTAATCATTGATGAAAATGATAGAGAAGGTAATGAACAATTTAAGGGATTAAATAAATCTTGCTTTGAAGATTATGATATATCTAAAGAATCTAGAAAGCACGGTTCAAAGGATGCTTGGGGGTTTTTATTAACTATTCCAGTTTCACGTTCCAAATTTGTAACTTCAGATGATATCACACAAAGATATTTAGTTATTGAACATTATTTTTCGGACGATTTGCTCAAAAAGTTCAACAAATATGGTCAAAACATTCTTGGAGCAGAAGTGTTTAAAATAATAGGAGATAAAGATAGTTTTGCCAGTAATGTAGAATCTTTTGATATTTCAGAGTTTGAAAACTTTAGACAATTATTTGAAAAGCTTAATAATTTGCTTCAATCGATACAAAACTCATATAAATAAAAGCTTAGTAGTATTGGTAACATTTGATTACAAATACTACTAAATAGAGGTAAAAGTTGTAAATACTTTCTTGCTTACCTACGTGGAATAAGTGACGCTAGTGTTAAAAGAAATCGTGCAAAGCAAAACTCTCATCCCAGAAGTCAAGTAGGAAGCTAGAATGGCAATTTTGAATAAATAAGTAAAATCTAATACTGGTATTTTAGATAATAGACGCACCCAAACTTGTATCCAGATTCGCATTCCTAAAGACTTGCATGAGGAACCAGTCATTTCACGACTGGTTTCTCACTATAGGGTGACAATAATTATTGCTGATGCTCAGGTAAGCACAAACGTGCCACAACATAGTTGCTTCCATCTACAACTGCGAGGTACTGTTTCCCAGATTGAAAGCGCCTTAACTTACCTGGATGAGCTGGATTTAGAAGTTTTGCACCAATCCAGTCCTGAAGAAGATGGGTGGTAATCAATTTTTGATTTCGGATTTTGGATTATGAATCCAAAATCCAAAATCTAAAATCGGCTATGCCATTTGATTTTCAATCGCCCACCGCGCTAGTTCAGTGCGGTTGTGTAGATTGGTTTTGCCCAACATATTGGACACATGGCTTTCAACTGTACGCTGACTAACATTAAGTTCTTCAGCAATTTCCCGGTTAGCTAAACCCCTAGCGACAAACTGGACTACTTTCAGTTCGGTTGGGGTTAACTGCACATCGAAGGGAACCTGGATGCGGGAACTGTTTTCGCCTCCTTTTGCTTGGTGTTCTTTCCAACGGATAGTTTGTTTCAGCGAGGATTCAACTTGTGCTACGAGTTCTTCTGGTTCAAAGGGTTTGACCATATAAACATCAGCACCTTTATTTAAACCCTTAACTCGGTCTGCACTTTGTCCCTTAGCTGAAAGGAAAAGAACCGGAATCCAGCTGGTGCGTTCGTTTTGCCGGACTTGTTCCACAAAAGTATATCCGTCCATTTCCGGCATCATCACGTCGCAGATAATCATGTCTGGAACATCTTGCTCTAAAATTTCCAGAGCTTCACGTCCATTTTCGGCGGTGATGACTTCGTATCCCCGGAATTCCAAGTAATCCTTCACCAGCAAGATGAGGTTAGGGTCATCATCAATCAATAGAAGTCGTTTGTGATCTTTCATGCTGGGCTCTTTCATAGCAGTGGCACTTGTCGCGCTTCGGTCCATCAAAGTCTTGAATATTTATCCTCTATGGTGGGTTATTCGAGATGTTGTCCTTTTTCCTACTTAACTTGCCTTTGCTGTCTCGAAGTCTCAAAAATGCCGAGCACTTTTAATAGACTAGTAGCTCGATAGCAAAAGTCCAGCAAGGATACGTATAGCAGTAGTATCTATAATGCGCTATTATATATCGCTTTGAAAGGGGCGGGGTAAAAAACACTGATTCAATAATAATCTTTCTGACTCACAAGTAAGTATTGGCTTAAAGATGACCCTACCTCAAAACAACCCGCACTTTCTTAAAGCTTACTGCTATAACATATCCTTCGGTTGTTAAGCCTCTATAAGGTGTTCACAAGAAACTAGGGGAGTTTTTGGCAAAGGATGGGTTGAAAACGCATATTCTTCTACCACCTTATTGCCTATTAAGTGTTCTCGGATGAGCCGCAGGGTAACTTCCGGGTTTGCTTGGCGATACCAGGCCCCATCGGCGTAAACCACCATTATGAGTCCAGAACAACAAACGCGCAAGCAGTTGGCTTTAGTTCTAAAGACAGACGCAAATGGGATAACTTTGTTGCGGCTCATCAAGTTTTAACTCTTTAAGTCGCTTTTTGAAGTATTCCCAGGATTCCAGACTAGCTCGTTTTGAGCAGCAGTTAGCAATTGTCTGGTCAGCGCAAATAAAAATGTGTCGCTGAATTTTTGCAAGTCCTAAAGTTTCTACACAATTACTCAGGGTTTGATGTTCGACAGACTTAGTGGTTTTGGGGATTTTATGGCTAGACTGGATCACTGTATTGTTACTCATTGAGCGGCTCCCTGATTACAGTTCTATAACAATTTCCAAGCTTTGCAAATAAAGTTGACCAGATAAAAATATTCGTAACTTACGGAACGGAACCTAAAAACTAGAATTAATTAGGCATTTATACTTAAGTACCCTGATGCTCTTCTAGTTCGGGAACCCGTACTCAAGGAATTCTTGCCATTGGACGCCACTTTTCGGTAGATTAGCACTCAGGAGTTGAGAGTGCTAAACTCTGGAGGAAATAATATGGCTGCTTTATCTTTAAGCGTTTCTACAGTTAAACCTTTGAGCGATCGCGTTTTCGTAAAAGTGAACGCCTCTGAGGAAAAGACCGCAGGTGGTTTGTATTTGCCCGATACCGCCAAGGAAAAGCCCCAGGTAGGGGAAGTAGTTGCCCTTGGTCCTGGCAAGCGTAACGATGACGGTAGCCGTCAGGAATTGGAAATTAAAGTCGGTGATAAGGTGCTGTACTCGAAGTACGCTGGCACCGACATCAAGCTCGGCACCGAAGAATATGTACTGCTTTCTGAAAAAGATATTTTAGCAGTCGTTATCTAATGGGTTATGAGGGCTATGGGTTATCAGGTATGGGTTATGGCGTATGGGAACAATCCCCAATCCCCATTACCCCTTATCCCTAGAGGGAACCCCAAGTTCCCCAATCCCCAATCCCTAATACCCAATTCAAGAAAAAATTGACCTAATCCCTGGATTTAGACACCTATGGCAAAGCGCATTATCTATAACGAAAACGCCCGTCGCGCCCTAGAGCGAGGCATTGACATCCTGGCTGAGGCTGTAGCTGTTACCCTTGGCCCCAAAGGTCGTAACGTAGTCCTAGAAAAGAAATTTGGCGCACCGCAAATTGTCAATGACGGTGTAACGATCGCCAAAGAAATCGAATTAGAAGACCACATTGAAAACACTGGCGTAGCTTTGATTCGTCAAGCTGCTTCTAAAACCAACGATGCTGCGGGCGATGGCACCACAACTGCCACCGTTTTAGCTCATGCGATCGTCAAAGAAGGCTTGCGGAACGTTGCAGCTGGTGCTAATGCAATTTCGCTGAAGCGTGGTATTGACAAAGCTACCAGCTTCCTCGTAGAAAAAATTGCTGAACACGCCCGTCCAGTGGAAGATTCCAAAGCCATTGCCCAAGTTGGTGCGATCTCGGCTGGTAATGACGAAGAAGTCGGTCAGATGATTGCCCAAGCAATGGACAAGGTGGGCAAGGAAGGCGTAATTTCCCTAGAAGAAGGGAAATCTATGTTCACCGAGTTGGAAATCACTGAAGGGATGCGCTTTGACAAAGGCTACATCTCCCCCTATTTCGCCACTGATGCTGAACGGATGGAAGCGGTTTTTGATGAGCCTTTCCTGCTGCTGACCGATAAGAAAATTGCCTTAGTGCAAGACCTCGTACCAGTGTTAGAGCAAGTAGCTCGTGCTGGTCGTCCTTTGGTGATTATCGCCGAAGATATCGAAAAAGAAGCTTTGGCAACTTTAGTAGTAAACCGTTTACGCGGTGTACTCAACGTAGCTGCTGTTAAGGCTCCTGGCTTTGGCGATCGCCGCAAAGCACTGCTGGAAGACATCGCTGTTTTGACTGGTGGTCAACTAGTTACTGAAGATGCCGGTCTGAAGCTAGACAATACCAAGCTGGATAGCCTGGGTAAAGCTCGCCGCGTCACCATAACCAAGGACAGCACCACAATTGTTGCCGAAGGTAACGAAGCTGCTGTTAAGGCTCGTGTCGAACAGATTCGTCGTCAAATCGATGAAACCGAATCTTCCTACGACAAAGAGAAACTGCAAGAGCGTCTTGCTAAACTCTCTGGTGGTGTAGCTGTGGTGAAAGTGGGAGCAGCCACCGAAACCGAAATGAAAGACAAGAAACTGCGCCTAGAAGACGCTATCAACGCTACCAAAGCTGCTGTGGAAGAAGGTATCGTTCCTGGCGGTGGTACAACTCTGGCTCACCTGGCTCCTGAATTGGAAGTTTGGGCGAAGGAAAATCTTAAGGATGAAGAGTTGATTGGTGCGTTGATTGTCGTTCGCGCCTTACCTGCACCTCTGAAGCGGATTGCTGAAAACGCCGGTCAGAATGGTGCTGTGATCGCTGAACGCGTGAAAGAGAAAGAATTCAACGTTGGCTACAACGCTGCGACAAACGAATTCGTCGATTTGTTAGCTGCTGGTATTGTTGACCCTGCTAAAGTGACTCGTTCTGCTCTGCAAAACGCTGCTTCCATCGCTGGTATGGTGTTGACAACCGAATGTATCATAGTTGACAAGCCTGAGCCTAAGGATGGCGCTCCTGCTGGCGCTGGCGCTGGCGGCGGAGACTTCGATTACTAATACTTTGTAGTTACATAATTTGTAAAAACAGCTGCTTCCTTTATGGAGGCGGCTGTTTTTTTGTGTCAGGAGAAGAGGAAGAGGGTGAGTTACGATAACGCTTGTAAATATTTAGCTTGGCGGGTTTGTGGTTTGAAAAGGATTTGGTTCGGCAATTTTTACGGGAGGATATTATGAAAGAATCTGTAATTTATCAAGATATCGTTCAAAAAGAAGCTTTTAAATTGATTAGTCGTCACCTGAAACGGCGCTTTGGTGATATTGATACATTATTATTTGAGCAGGTTCGGAATTTATCTGCTAAACAGTTAGATGAGTTAGGAGAAGATTTGCTTGATTTTTCTGAAGTTGCTGATTTGGTAGCTTGGTTAGAACAGCAGGAACAAGCTTAATCAAAATGAATAACAACCCCCTTTATTACTAAGAGCGGTTAAGAAAATCTTCAGGTTCAATACCAGCTTGCTTTAAAATTGCACGTAATATTCCTTCTGGCATATCACCAGAATGATTGGGAATAGTAGTGTAACGATTAGTTTCAGGATTAAACCAGATTTCATGACTCCCTGCGGCTTGACAATGAAACACAAAGCCAAAGGTTTTTAAGATTTTGATAATCTGTCTGTAGCTAAACCCAGCTAGCCGTCCCATGAATTGACTACTGACTTACAACTAAAGGATAGTTAAATTGTTTGGCTATTGGTTGCAAATAATCTAGTTCTTGATCCGGAGATTGTGCTTCTAATAACTTACGTGCTACATCACGAGCAATTTCTAAAGTTTCAGCAACAGTCCGTCCTTGAGCTACTAAACCTTGAAGTTCATCAGATGTTGCTAAATAAACGCCTTCAGGTAATTTCTCAATGTGGATGTTTAGCAATCTTTCCATTTTTGTAGGCAGTTATTACGTTTTGACCACTTTCGTTTCTATCGTATCGCTTTTCAGAACTACAGCGATCGCACGATATTTTACCTTTACATAAAAACCCATGAGCCAAATTAATCCTGAAACAGCTCCCTTACATACCTGAAACCCACTCAACCGATTTTCTGACAGAGCATTTAAAAATAAAAATGGGAATCATAAGAAGTAGGGTGTGTTAATTCACTCTCAATAAATATCAGAATTCACATGGCACAACCAAAATATGAAGGTTATTGCGAATGCACTCCTACCAAATTAGTCCGAGAAAAGTTTGGAGATGTCAATGTTTTTGCACAAAATGCTAAATCACTCTTAACAAAAGCTACTGGTTTTATTGGTGATTATGATTTTACTCTAAATCCTTACAGGGGATGTCAATACGGTTGTAGTTATTGCTATGCTGCTGCTTTTACCCCTAATGCTCAAATGCGCGAAGATTGGGGTAAATGGGTAATTTTTAAGGAAAATTCTGCTGAAATTTTAGCGAAGGAATTAAAAAAATGGTATGAAAAGAATCCCCAGATTCCTCCTAGTATATACATGAGTAGTGTTACTGATCCTTATCAACCACTTGAGTCTAAACATCAACTGACTCGTCGATTGTTAGATGTAATGCTTGATGTGAGAATTGACGGTTATCCAACTCCAACTTTGGTGATTCAAACTCGTAGCCCAATTATTACTAGAGATATTGATTATTTACAACGATTTAAGCGATTGCGAATTAATATGAGCATTCCCACTGGGAGTGAATTAGTGAGAAAAGATTTTGAACCGCGATCGCCCAGTATTAAAGCCAGATTAAATGCCATCACTAAAATTAAACAAAGTATTGATTATTTCAAAGGTTTTCTTCCCAAAATTTCTATCACTATTACCCCTCTACTTCCTACTTTACCAACTGATGAAGCTACTTTTATTGACAAACTAGCCATCGCCGATAGAGTTGTAATTCAAGCTTTTCATCCAAGCCAGAGTCGTTCTCTTATGGCATCAACTCGCCAAGAAGCTGAAGAAATTAAACAAAAATACGCTTGGTGGTATGAGGATGAGAAATTAAGCTATATGAAATTTAAGGAAAAATTAGTTTCTCGGCTTCCAGGTGTAGAAATTATGGAAGGTAAAGAGGGATTTGGTTATGAATAACCCTATCGTAAATTGGTGGCGAAGTCAGCAGTTCAAATTATCTTTAAAACGCGGGGATATCCGGCGTGCAGTGCAACTATTGCAAGAGATTCAAAAATCAGGTGCAACATTCTCATGGTTAGAAAAACTATTTAGGGATAAACTTCAACTTGAACGTTATTCCCAAGAATATAAACGACAAACAGAAACTTTAACTAAACAACTAACAGAAGCATCCCAGCAAAAAGATGATATCATATTAATCCCAGATAAGGAATTTGTTAAATATATCTATAAAGTTTTTAATTTAATACAGCACGATGAATGGAAACTGCAATCTACTGGTATTGATGAACGAATATTTGATGATTTTGAATCAAGGCTAGTTGAATATCTCAAAGAAGAATTTAGCAAGATTCCTGACAAAAAGTTATTTATTAAACTCGAAGACGCTCTTGAGGATATTAATAACTTAAAAATTGGACAAGACCCAGACTATCGTTTTAGTCTAACTCCTCATGTCTACTTCATGAAGTATTTTTTAGAAAATGTATATTGCATATATTTAGCTTGGTTTCTCATTTACCAAGATGCTTTACTACCAAGTAAGGTTAATATCCTTGATATTGCAGCAGGCCCAGGAACAGTTGCTTATGGTTTAGCTTTATTTCTCCAAAGTAGTAGCGGTTTTTTTCATATGCCGCAAATGCACATATCTTACTACTCTTTAGAAAAACAAGATACTTTCCAGTTTCGTGGACTTCAGTTTTGGCGACGATATATAGAGTCGCGTCTAACCACAGTGAATGCTTACTTCCGCTTTGTTACTACTGATATTTTTACTTGGGAAACTCAATCGAATAATCTACCCAAAGACTTTTTCGACTTTATCGTAATTTCCCACTGCTTCTTTGCAGATCCAGTCAAGAGGGTTGAAGCTAATAATACTTACAAGCAAATATTTGTCAGTAGTTTAAAAGATTCAGGTTATATTCTGCTAATTGTGCAAGATAAGAAGTTATTCAAAATTTACGATGTTCACCAAGTTGAAAACCAAGAGCAAGAAAAAAATGTAGTGGATAAATTTCTCGCAGAACTTGGATTAGAGTTAGTCTGGTATAAATATCTTACCTCAACAGGTTCAAGAACATCTTTGTCCGGTGCTGATTTTGCTAAGTTTGCTCAAGATAAGTTACCAAAAAAACTGTATATGAGTCCAATACTGCAACAGTTTTTTGGTCAGAAGTATCAGTCAAACTATACATTAGATGATTATGTAATTTTGGCGAGAAAATAATGATAAATTGCAGATAAAGTAGCAGAGAATGTATGAAATAAATATAAGGTACGTGAACTTTAATCTTGAATTTATAAATGACTTGCAACTCACAAACAGCAGAAGGTTGGCATGGCAAACTTAATTTAGTCTATGCCGATCGCCAAGGTGCAACCCAACTAATTTATAATCACCAACAAGCGCCCCTGAAGGTACAACGCCCATTTTATCCGGAAGGGGAAAAAGTTTGTCATAGTGTCATTTTACATACAGCTGGGGGAATGGTGGGAGGCGATCGCTTATCCTCTAACATCCACCTCCAACCCCAAGCCCAAGCCTTAATCACCACAGCGGCTGCAAGCAAGATATATCGCAGCAATGGCTTACAAGCTAGACAAACCATCCAAATGCAAGCTGATGTTAATGCATGTTTAGAATGGTTGCCGCAAGAGACAATTTTATTTAACGGTGCGATTTATCGGCAAGATTTACGGGTAGAATTAGCAACCGGGGCTAGTTGGTTAGGCTGGGAAATTACCCGATTTGGTCGCAGTGCTAGAGGAGAAAAATTCTTGCAAGGGGAATGGCGATCGCACACCGAAATTTGGCAACAAGGCGTTCCTTTATGGATTGATCGACAATGTTTACTGGGTAGTGAAGACATTTTTCACAGTCCCCACGGCTTGGCTGGAAAACCAATAGTAGGTAGTCTAGTTTGGATTGGTGGTGCAGTTTCAGCAGAAATCGCCGAAAAAACGCGAAATTTATGGTATGGGGAAGGAGAAGCGGGTGTTACCAGGTTACAACATGGATTATTGTGTCGATATCGCGGTTCTTCCACATCTGAGGTGAGAAACTGGTTTATTAATGTTTGGCAGCTGCTGCGAGTTTCTTTTTTAAATCGTGGTAATTGTATACCAAGAGTCTGGCAGGTTTAAAACGTAGACGCGTAGCGGTGAGGGGGTCGCAGTCTTCTCTACGAGACGCTCCGCGAAGGCGGTTCTCGTCGATTGCGTTAGCGCAAGCGGTAGCGACGAAGGAGCGTCACCCCCGAACCCGTTGGCGCAGCCTCTCCAAGAGTTGGGCTTGCCGCAGGCTACCACAGAGGCGCAGAGAACACAGAGGAGATAGGAATGCAATTGACGCCGCAGGAAAAAGATAAGCTATTAATTTTTACTGCTGCTTTATTAGCAGAAAGACGTAAAGGAAGGGGTTTGAAACTGAATTATCCCGAAGCAGTTGCTTATATTTCTGCTGCCATTTTAGAAGGTGCAAGGGATGGGCAAACTGTAGCTGAATTAATGACTTATGGTACAACTCTATTGACGCGGAATGATGTCATGGAAGGGATACCTGAAATGGTGCATGAAGTACAGGTAGAAGCTACTTTTCTTGATGGCACAAAGTTAGTAACAGTACATAATCCAATTCGTTAAGTTTAGAACTTTAAATTTATTATGATTCCTGGGCAAATTATCACACCAGAAGGTGAAATTGAACTAAATGTTGGTCGTCCAACTATAAAATTGCAAGTGGCAAATACAGGCGATCGCCCCATACAAATCGGTTCCCATTATCACTTTTATGAAGTTAACACTGCCTTACATTTTGACAGAGAACAAGGCCGAGGAATGCGCCTCGATATCCCCGCAGGAACCGCAGTTCGCTTTGAACCAGGCGACGAAAAAGAAGTAACTTTAGTCCCCTTAGTTGGTACTCGCCAAATCTACGGCTTCAACGCCAAAATTAACGGAAACTTGCCACTAATCTAAAATAGACTCAGACATTGATTGAGGATTTTATATGTTAACAGCAGAACAGCGACGCATCAGCCGTGATTTTAAAACTATATTGAAATCAATGGTGTGTCTGTTTAGAGAACCAACTAATCTAGACTATGTTTATAATCTGGAAGATGAGTTGCGTTACACTCAGGCAAGCTTATTAGCTGTTGAGTGGTTAAAAACTCAACCGCAAGTATCACTGTTGATTCAAGAACGTTATATTGCACCATCTCCTAATATCGAAGTATTACTGCAATATCCTGAAGACTCATTAGGATATGCCTACGCATCTTATATTAAAAAATCGGGTTTTGACCCCGCTTTTTATCGTCAAATGCAAGTAGAAGACGATGTGAGTTATGTGCTGTTACGCAGCCGTCAGACTCATGATATTTGGCATGTAGTTACAGGTTTTAAAACTGATGGACTGGGAGAACTAGGTCTTAAAGCTTTTGAATTAGCCCAAACCCGGAGAAATTTAGCTGTTTTCTTAGTAGGAGGCGGGTTATTATCCATCCTCGTAAAAGCGCCAGATGTTCTCCCTAATTTATTAGAACAGATAGCTGTCGGTTACACAATGGGTTCAAAAGCAAAACCATTATTAGCGCAAAAGTGGGAAGAACATTGGGATAAACCTTTATTAGAATGGAGAACTGAATTAGGAATTGATTTAGATATTTTAAATTAAAAGGAATGAGATAATGAGTTACAGAATGGATCGCCGCGCCTATGCCGAAACTTATGGGCCGACAGTAGGCGATCGCATCCGACTTGCAGACACAGAATTATTTATTGAAGTTGAACAAGACTTCACCACCTACGGCGATGAAGTGAAATTTGGCGGGGGTAAAGTTATCCGAGACGGGATGGGACAATCCCCAATTTCTAACGCCGATGGTGCTGTAGATTTAGTAATTACTAATGCCTTAATCCTCGATTGGTGGGGTATTGTCAAAGCGGATATTGGCATTAAAGATGGCAAGATTTTCAAAATTGGTAAAGCCGGAAATCCTTATATTCAAAATAATGTAGATATTATTATTGGCCCCGGAACTGAAGCTTTAGCAGGGGAAGGAATGATTCTCACTGCTGGTGGTATTGATGCCCATATTCATTTTATTTGCCCCCAACAGATTGAAGTGGCGATCGCTTCTGGTATTACCACCATGATCGGCGGCGGTACTGGCCCAGCTACGGGTACAAATGCCACTACCTGCACGCCCGGCCCTTGGAACATTTACCGAATGCTGCAAGCCGCTGATGCTTTTCCCGTCAACTTAGGATTTTTGGGTAAAGGTAACGCCAGTCAACCCCAAGGACTTGTAGAACAAGTAGCCGCCGGTGCAATGGGGTTAAAGCTGCATGAAGACTGGGGAACCACACCCGCAGCAATTGATACCTGTCTCAGCGTTGCTGATGAATATGATGTGCAAGTAGCGATTCATACTGATACCCTGAACGAAGCCGGATTTGTGGAAGATACGATCGCTGCTTTCAAGAATCGTACCATCCACACCTACCACACTGAAGGCGCAGGCGGCGGACACGCACCAGATATTATCAAAGTTTGCAGTCAAGCCAATGTCCTGCCATCTTCCACTAACCCTACACGCCCTTACACCCTCAACACCTTAGATGAACACCTGGATATGTTGATGGTATGCCATCACCTTGATCCAGCAATCGCCGAAGATGTGGCTTTTGCCGAGTCTCGCATCCGCCGGGAAACCATTGCTGCGGAAGATATTTTGCACGACTTAGGCGCATTTAGCATGATTTCTTCCGATTCCCAAGCAATGGGAAGGGTAGGCGAAGTGATAATTCGCACGTGGCAGACATCTCACAAAATGAAGGTGCAACGGGGAACTCTTAACCCACATGGAACAGAGCAAAGAGCAGACAACTTTAGGGCAAAAAGATATGTTGCTAAGTATACTATTAACCCAGCGATCGCTCACGGAATTGCTCAATATGTCGGTTCCGTGGAAGAGGGAAAATTAGCAGATTTATGTTTGTGGCGATCGGCGTTTTTTGGGGTGAAGCCAGAGATAGTGATTAAAGGCGGAATGATTGCATGGTCGCAAATGGGCGATGCCAACGCCAGTATTCCCACACCGCAACCAGTGCATATGCGACCGATGTTTGGTAGTTTTGCAGGTGCTAAGAATGCCACATCATTAACTTTTGTTTCGCAAGCAGCTTTAGAGAAAGAAATTCCCAGCCAGCTAGGTTTACAAAAGGCAGCAGTTGCAGTTTCTGGGACACGCCAATTGAGTAAGCGGGATATGAAGCTGAATGATGGACTACCCCACATTGAAGTTGATCCAGAAACCTATGAAGTCAGGGCAGATGGTGAGTTGCTGATTTGTGAACCTGCGACAGTTTTACCAATGGCACAGAGGTACTTTTTGTTTTAGTTCATGACCGAGCAATTTATCGCTTTTAAGGACGAGAGTAATATTGCCCTGATAAATTTTTTCTTTTGGAGTTACGATCAAATAGTTAAACGTTGCATCTGATGTAGAAAATCATGCTACCTTTTAAGAAAAAAATTGTGACTGATGAAGCGATGTGTCCGGTAGCAGTGTTGATTGATTATCAGGAGTGGCAGCAAATTGAGATGATATTAGAAGCTCATCAATCACAACAAAAACAAGAGTTTAATTTAAACCAGTATGCTGGTGTAATTCAACTAACTCAAGACCCTTTGGAATATCAGCAGCAAATTAGGGATGAGTAGTGTTGACACAACCTTTGATTTTCTTAGATACAAATTAATACACAGTTATTGCAAATTGTGTGATACATAGTGTTCTATTCTGGCTTTGTTTTAATAAGAACATTATCGAAATATACAGCAGCCCCATCATCGCTGCTTCCTAATGAGATAACTCCAATTTTTCCAGAAGTGTAAGAGTCATCTTCAAATATCCCGACCCTTTGGCCATTAATCCATCCAATTACCTTTTTACCATTGCAAACAACTCTTAATCGATTTATATTATTACCTAGCTTGATGCTAGTAGAATGTTGCCAGCCCACTTTCTCTTCCCATTTGTTACTTGCTATGAGTTTTCCCATCGCAAACTCGCCATTCCCTTTAATTAGTAAGTAATAAAAATTCTGCCTTACACTAGATTTCTTGTTCTCGCTAGTTCGGGCAATTACACCGAATGCTGAATCATCAGTTCCATTAACCTTTTTAACATCAACTGAAAAATCCAAGTCTTTAAATATCTGATTTTTATTGCCCCAAATAGATAGTTTAAAATTATTATTTTTAGTTCCAGGATGGAATAAACCTCCATTCTTTATACTTAGCAATGTATCTTTATTCCAATTTTGTGATGGATATTTAAAATCATCGACAAGTACAACATCTGGAAAAAAGTCTATATTATGTTGAAAATTAGTGGTTATCAAGCCAGTTATGAATAGTAGGGAAGGTATGATAATAGCAATTAGATAAACTTTACCTAAATAAGAAAATTGTTCTATACGTTTGAGAGATTGAATTAATCCTATAGCTCCACCGACAAAGCAACCCAATACTAACCACCCAATTGCTGCTTGTTCGACGCCAATTGCCTTAAGTGGATATGTAGTTAAGTCAGTAATGAGAAGAAAGCTTGAACCAAGCCATGCTAGAAGGTTTATTATCCAATTAATGATGAATATAACTAGCCATAATAGTATTAACAATAAAAATGTTGTTTTGATTAGCCAACCTATAATAATCATTCCTTTACTTGGAGAATATCGCAGATTATAACCCCATTGATTACTCAAACGCGAGCGATTTTTATAGTTTTCTATTACTTGATTTATCGAATCATAAAATATTTCTACTTTTGATTTTAATTTTTCCTTGAATAAATTTAAATCTTCACGAAATATAAACGCACAAACAAACAATACTAGACTACCAAAAATAGAACATATAATCTGCACCTCTGGTATCCCAAATATACTCAGATGCAAAAAAGGAAAAAATTCTGGTAAATAAGAAGCTCCAGTGACTTCAGGTGGGTATGACAAAACCCAATTGTCATCTAAACCTACTGATAAATAGTTTCCCAAAATGTGGCGGATTAAAAACATGACTAATCCTACAGGGATACAAATTCTAGCAGTTAATGCGGTTATTATGTCCCAATTTAGAGATTTTTTGAAGTAAATGGGTACTTCAAATTCGCCAGTATTTGTTTTTATAGTTATTTCAGTATTATAGTGACCAGCCTCTAGATTAGTGGTATCTATACTCAACGAAAATTCTAATGATTTTCCTTGCGAACTATGCTGTATTATTTCTATTTCATTCATCTTAGTTGAAGCAATTCCCTTAAGTCTTCCGCCAGAAGACTCACAAGTAATTATTAATGTTCTACTAAAGGAATGCCTACCATGTGAAATAACTCCCAAGTCTAATTTTTCTGGCTTCCTGATATTTAGATTTGTAATTTTGTAACTTATAGGAATTCGACAGGTATACTCAATCTGTTTTAAAAAAATGAAAATACTACCTTGATAATCACCAGGTTCAACTTCAAGAGCATCAAAATTAATATCAAATGTTGTGTCTGTAGAGGAATCAAATTGTTCGGGTACACTCAGACCTGGGAGATTAGGGTTAATTACATCTCCCCATGCAAACCCACGCCCATTGTTACTAATTTTCAAGGACAGCTTATCTTGGTATCCGATGGGGATTTCACCAAGCTCTAGCTGATTCGGTTCAAAAAAGATTTTTGGGTGTGGAGGTCTGCCTAGATGTCTACAAAGTTCCCTCACGAACATTTCTACACCTCTACGCTTTTCTTGCTTATAGCCCTCAACAATCTTTCGAGACAGATTTGCTAAATGTGTTTCACTACGCAAGAATAGCCACTCTTCAAGATATTCGCTATTGAATAAATAATCTTTTGTTATATCTGGATACTTATCACACTTGTCAATTAAATCAGAAACTGAGAAAACTTCCTCATTTTTAAACTTTAATTTAGTTGGGCCTAAATACTCCTCTAGTTCTTTAGTACGAAGCTCTCGACTAGCATTTAAAAAATCGTTATCCTCTTTACTTAAGTTTTTTCCTGCTGCCCATCTCTGTGCATTCTTTAACTCATCTCCACGCAAAAGCCACGATTCATCTTGATAGTTAGAAGCTAACCAAGCTGTTATTGCTTCTCTATAAAACTGTGGTCTTAGCTCGGCTAATTGCTTGTTCACCCAGCTTTTGTCAAAAACTTTCTTATAAATACGATTGTATACCTCTAAGGAAGCCTGTCGCTTAAGCACTAAACCTGTTAGCCGTAGTTCCATTTGTTCTAGAGTGTCATCAGCTAATATCCTCTCTTGTTGCAAGATTTGCTTGTACAGTCCTAGCATCTGACCTGCTCGTTGTTCGTTCCTCAAAATGCGATCACGTATCGTCCTCAAATGCTCAGGCTCGTCTTGTGATTCCCAATTTTCAATGATGCGCGATCGCACTAATTCTTCAACTCCTGATGTCTCCATCTCATTTGGGATGAGATCACAAACTTTTTGGGTAAGAAACGGTTGTCCACCAGTCCAAACCAATACCTCATTCAGCACCGCTTGGGGTTTCTTAACTTTTCCCACCAATCCTTGCGCTAATGGTTCGGCTTCGTGTAGAAGAAAACCGTTGACTTCAATGGCACGACCAATATTAAATGGTGTGCGCTTTTTATCTTGAATCAGATCCGAGGGTGTAGCTACTCCCAACAGACAAAATGTAAGGTGTTTGTATGCTGGTTTATCAACACGCTGGTTATAGCAGAACCTGAGCCAAGCAAAAAAGTCGTCAGTCGAAAAATTCAGGCTGAGAACACTATCAATTTCATCAATAAAAATCACAATAGATTGAGAAATTTCAAGCAGTAGAACTTCCTCGATAAATTCACTTAATCGCTGTACGGGAGAAAGATGATCCTGATCGCGCCACCAACTCCGTAAATTAAACTTTCTTGAAAGCTCAAAACTACTTACTAAATTACGTACTACACCTATATACCAATTATCTGGTGTAATATTCTGGCTACCAATTCCCGTCAAGTCAATCGCAGCACAGGCAATACCCTCTACTTTCAAGCGTTGCATAATTTGTACCCGCAAGCTAGACTTACCCATCTGCCGAGAATTTAAGACATAACAAAATTCCCCAGCCTTCAATGCCTCATACAAATCTTGGTCTGCTTGTCGCACTACATAACTGGGGGCATTAACTGGTAAACTGCCACCAACTTGATATTCATAAGCTGGGTTTTGTTTTATTTTCATCAGCTAACTCTCAAGCGATCGCAAAAATATTGACGATATAAATTACAACGTGGCGTTACATCATTTCCTTGCTGTTGTAATAAGCCCATACTCAGTAATTTAAAGCATTGTATCGAATCCAACCGAACTGGGCTAGTATTGGCAACTACCTTTTTAATAGCAGCAGCTAATTCTGGACGCTGTTCTAAATTCCACAAATGCCGACGTAAGTGGTCGCTATAAGGGCCAGCTTCTGTGGGGGCTGTTTTCAAAAGCTCATTGAGCGTAATATCCTGTCTGGCAATGTGATAAAGTGCTACTCGTACAAGATAAGGATGTCCTCCCACCGTTGCCATTAGTTGTTCAACTTGGGTAAAACTCCAACTGAGTCCATGCCTTTGTGCCAAATCAAGAACCTGTTGAGCGTTAAACTCTGGTAACTCAATCGGCAAGCCTACATTAAACGGTGATTGATTTATATTCATCGGAATATAAACTTCTGTGGAATGCACCACTACCAACCGCAGTTTTTTCCAAATATCCCGGTTTTTAGCATCTTCATGCCAAGCGCGTAACAGCCCAAAAAAGTCTGCGGCAATTTCGGGATGTTGAAATATACGATCAACTTCATCCAATCCCAATGCTAGGGGTTGGTTGATTTCTGACAAGAGATACTCCTCAAAATAAGCGGTGCAATTGTCCTTACTGCCATAAATCACATCCCAGTAATCTGCTAACTTGTTGGCTAGCCTCAACCTCCGTCCGACGCTGGCACAAAACCACTGAAGAAACTTATCTAAATCGGTAAAAACTTTCCCATCTGCTAATTGAAAGCTCAAAGATACAGCTAAACAACCCTGTTGTGAAGCGTGATGGAGAATCCGTGCCATAAGTGAGGTTTTACCCATCTGTCGGGGCGCTTTGATCCGAATCAAAGATCCTGGCTTCAAAATTGCCTCGTAGCAGCGGGATTCAATCGGGGGACGTTCAATATAAAATTCCGAAACTAAATCTACTTGTCCTTCTGGCAATTCTGGTTCTGCAACTGGTAGAGGCGGACTTTCCTGAGTTTCCCAAGCAGGTGCTACAGTTGGTAATTCCTCTATAGCGGCACGATTTGGGCTGCTTCCACCATCTTCGGTCAACAATGATAAAATTTCTTGCAAAATCCTCGGAGTATCGGCAGGCGATTTCCACTCTCGCTGCTGAATCTGACTTAAATAACCCCGTAATTCATAATTTAGTGGTGAACTTAAAGGAAAATTAACCCGAATGGGCAAAATTACTGGTTTATGCTCAGGACGCAAATCCTGTAACTGCTTTGCCCTTCTTACTTCTTCTGTAACCATCTCACTGGTTGCTGATTGTGGAGATAACAGCAGCAGAAAGTAATCACACCGTTCTAATTCTGTATCGATGCGTTGGGGCCAGTTTTCCCCCAAGCGAATACTCTCACCCGCCATAAATACTTCATGTCCAGCAGCTTTGATTGCTTCATAAAAATACTGGGCAAGGCTCAAGTCTGGATCTTGACTGCGATAGCTAATAAAAACTCTGGTGCTGTCGCTATTTGGTGGCAACAGTGGTACATTCTCATTAATATCCAGAAATAGTGACAAATTTGAGCATTTTTGCTGCACTGTAACCAGAGGTAGAGCCAATGCGCCTTCTGTATTGTCATAAGCGGCAATTATGCCAATAACTCGTTGAGTTTCCGCATCAAATACGGGCGAACCGCTATAACCCCCTTGCACTTGTTGCGAATTCGCCTTGACTCGCAACCGCAACATTGGTAAGTTGCTAAATTCAGATTGGGGATTAATATCAGTGATCGTGCCATCAATCGAAGCACCTTGAGGAAAATCCGTTCGCCCATAGCCAATAGACAGAAATCGATCCATCGGCTGAAAATTAAAAGCTAAGGGAACTGAAGCACCTTCATAACCGGATAATTGCAATATGGCAAAATCATCGCGGGTGCGATCGCCTAAATAAACCAACTCAACCCCTTGCCCATTGACTCGCACTTCTTCCCAACCCCCTGCCGATTCAACTACATGAGCGCAGGTGAGTAAATGTCCATTAGGTGAGATAAAAAAGCCCGTGCCTTGGATGCAACCTTCTGGGGTAGCGATCGCTACGGTACAAGCTTTAACTAATTCCCAGTTCATGAAAATTTATTACTTGTTTTCTTCGGATGCCAATTTCCAAGTTATTTTCACCTTCAGTGATGCCTGCCCAGTGGATTCGACCACATAAACCGAGCCTTTAGCGGTAAAATTCACGCCAAACTCAACTTCTCCGCTCACGGGTTGCGATTCTTGCTGCAAGGTACGAAATGCTTTTGTAATTGGGCGACACCCACGAACAATCAATTCCTTAACTGCATCGAAGTTAGCCTCTACTTTTTCTATAGGTAACTCACCAGTAGGCGATACACGACCTACTGATGCATCTGGTAGTTCAACTGCTACCAAAATCGTGCCTCCATCCTCTGTATTCAGTTCTAGAAGCTTACGAGCCATAATTTAATTAGCTTGTGGCTATATCTAAAAAAGGTAAGTAAAGTTGTTTTGAAAGTCAATTTGTATAAATTTGTTAGATAAACAATTTTTTTGAAGAAAATATATCTAAGGGTAATATCTAGTAAAACTATACCAATAAAGCAACTACTCTAAAAATTTACTTTTACCCCATACCTTGCATCTATATGACTTTACAATCTTCTCGCTCTGACAAAATTCTGGTTGTTGATGACTCTCCTGATAACGTGTTTTTGATCAAAACCATTTTGGAGGAAGAAGGTTACACGATTAGCACCGCAGAAAATGGGATTTCAGCCTTGGCAGAATTGAAAGCTTCTCCTTGTGATTTAGTTCTGCTGGATCTGATGATGCCAGGTATGGACGGCTACGAAGTTACTAAGCACATTCGTGGAGAGATGAAATTGCCACAATACATCCCCATATTGCTGATCACTGCCCACGATGCGCCCAACGTCGCCCACGGTTTAGACTTGGGTGCTGATGATTTTATCCGCAAACCTGTAACAGTAGATGAATTGCTGGCACGAGTGCGATCGCTCCTGCGCTTGAAGCATAGTATGGATGAACGTGATGAAATTGCCCGGCAGCGAGAAGATTTTGTCTCCCGCCTCACCCACGATTTACGCACTCCCTTAGTCGCGGCCGATCGCATGTTGATGCTATTTCAGCAAGGAGCGTTGGGAGCATTATCATCACAAATGCAGGAAGTAATCGCCATCATGGCCCGTAGCAATATCAACCTGCTTTCTATGGTCAATACCTTATTGGAAGTTTATCGTTTTGAAGCAGGTCGCAAAAGCTTGGCATTCCAACCAGTTAATCTGGGTCAATTGCTAGAAGAAGTGACTGGAGAATTGTCACCCCTAGCTCAAGACAAAGCACTATCCATTAATCTAGATTTTACTGAGGAGTCAAGCACAAACACAGTGATGGGCGATCGCTTAGAATTGCATCGTCTATTCACAAATCTTATCGGGAATGCGATCAAATTTACCGACTCTGGGTCTGTGACTATTCGTCTTACTTCTCAACGCCAGTTCGACAAAAGTAGCCAATCTCAATTTTCTGGAAAATCCAATTCCGTTGAATATATTAGTATTGAGATAGCGGATACTGGCCCAGGTATTCCCCCTGAAGAACAAGCCACCATATTTGAACGATTTCGCCAAGGCAACCACAAGACTTCTGGTAGTGGCTTAGGACTATACCTTGCTCGGAGAATTGTTGAAGCACATCAAGGCATCATTCTGCTTAATTCGGAGTTAGCGAAAGGTAGTGTATTTATTGTCCTTCTACCCACCAAAGCATGAGAAAATTAGCAATTATAAATTATGAATTATGGAATTTTTACCCTGATAATTCATAATTTATAACTTTACTACTCTCTCCCAATAATTTAAATTAATTATTCCAATTAGAAATCAAATCCTAAAATCTGATGAATCAAATATGCTGAACTAGCAGCACTAACATTAAACAAATACTTTTTGATAGGAAAAAACAATGATTACCACTGAATTATCTAACGTTGGCCATATTATCCAGAGTCAGCGAGATTTTTTTCAAACTGGCAAAACTAAAGATGTCACTTTTCGCATTGAACAACTTAAAAATCTCAAGCAAGCAATTATTGAGCATGAACAGTCAATAGTCGAGGCATTACAAGCGGATTTACATAAACCAGAAGTGGAGAGTTACCTAGAAATCGGCGTAATTAAGGAAATTGATTACGCTATAAAACATCTTCAAAACTGGAGTAAACCCAAAAAAGCAGCGGTTTCCTGGGATTTTTTTTCTTACTCAGCCCGAATTTATCCAGAACCGTTAGGGGTTGTCTTAATTATCGGCCCTTGGAACTATCCATTTAACTTAATTATCTCACCGTTAATAGGTGCGATCGCAGCCGGGAATTGTGCAATTATCAAACCTTCAGAAGTTGCTTCTCATACCTCCCATATCATCACTGAAATTTTTGCCAAACATTTTGACCCAGCTTATATTGCAGTAGTTGAAGGAGGCGTTGAAGCAAGTCAAAAACTACTGGCAGAAAAGTTTGACCATATCTTTTTTACTGGTGGCACAGCCGTCGGCAAAATCATCATGGCAGCAGCGGCCAAATATCTCACACCAGTTACTTTAGAATTGGGCGGTAAAAGTCCTTGTATCGTAGATACTGACATTAATCTTGAACACACTGTTAGACGAATTACTTGGGGCAAATTTATTAATGCTGGACAAACTTGTATCGCCCCTGACTATCTTTTAGTTGATAAAAAAATCAAAAAAGATTTAATAGATGGAATAGAAAAATGCTTAAAAGAATTTTATGGCGATAATCCTCTAACCAGTCCTGATTACGCCAGGATTATCAGTCAAAAACACTTTGATAGATTGGTTAACTTTCTCAAAGATGGGGAAGTTATCATCGGTGGAGAAAATCAACCTTCAGAGCGTTATATCGCTCCCACAGTGATTGATAATGTCTCTTTAGAAGATTCTTTAATGCAGGAAGAAATTTTTGGCCCCATTTTACCCATTATTGAATATACTGATGTTGCCGAAGCGATCGCCTTGATTAACTCTAGACCTAAACCCTTGGCGTTATACTTATTTTCTCAAAACAAAAACCTGCAAAAGCGAGTTTTGCAGGAAACTTCATCTGGTGGAGTCTGTATCAATGACACAATAATGCAGGTTGGTGTCTCGTCTTTACCATTTGGTGGGGTGGGAGATAGCGGTATTGGCAACTATCACGGCAAAGCTAGTTTTGACACCTTTTCTCATGACAAAAGTGTGTTGCAAAACTCATTCTGGCTAGATTTAAAATGGCGATATGCTCCCTATGAGGGCAAATTGCCGCTAATCAAGAAACTTCTGGGTTAAAAGTTATGAGTTATTTGAATTTTGGATTGAAGGAAAAATCTAAAATTTAAAATCTAAAATCCAAAATTGAATAACTCCTAACTATTAAAACCCAAAAGCGTTGCTGTAACGCTCCTCAGCCCAAGGTTCACCACGGCGATGGTAGCCATTGCGCTCCCAAAAACCAAGTTCTTCACCAGCTAAAAACTCTAAACCATTAATCCATTTAGCACTTTTCCAAGCGTAGAGGTGGGGCACAACTAGCCGCATCGGGCCACCGTGTTCAGATGGAAGGTCTTCACCAAAGACTTTAAAGGCAAAGAAGTTTTCTTCGCGCATAAAATCTTCTATAGAGATATTGGTAGTGTAACCGCCGTAGCAGTGTTCCATAATGTGGGCTACTTTCGGGTCTAGCTCAATCAGACCCATGAAATCTGTCATTTTTATGCCAGTCCATTTGACATCGAGTTTAGACCAGCGCGTTACACAGTGGAAGTCTGTTGTGAATTCGTGTTGAGGTAGCGCCATAAAATCTGACCAACTAAAAGTAGCAGATTTTGCTAAACCCCAAACTCGAAACTCCCATTCTTCAATGCTGACTTGGGGAGTTGCACCGTAAGTTAATACGGGGAAACCTTTAGCTAAGTGTTGACCTGGAGGGACGCGTTCCCCCTCTTCCTTCCCTGGTTTCTGAAAAAATTTTCCTAACATAGTTGGAGAAAAATAAGTTTTCTCAAGGTATTTACAAGCTTTCTTGCTGAGTTGCCAACACCACTAGATGTTTTACTCTTTATATGATTACTTGATCATTACTCATGAATGATCGGTAATGGGTAACGGATGTTCCCAATTACTCACTACCAACTTTTCTCGATTTAATCAGCTTGTGTAGAGGATCTATGATCCGTAATGCAATCAGAAAAGCTAAGAAAAAGCGTTTATCCAATGGTAAGAAGCTTGATTGGTATTTATTGCCAATCAAATTTATCGGTGCTGTTCATGCTTTTCCTGACTGGGGAATTATGATTCTTCTTCCTCTTCTTCAGCAGTTGGATACACAAATGTAGAACGTCCAGTCAAAATCGACTTGCCCAGAGATAGGGCTTTCTGAGCTTCGATGACGGCTTTGTGCCTCCAGGTAGCTCGACGTTTATCTCGTTTTGATTTGGAAGTTTTCTTCTTAGGAACAGCCATGTCAGCAGATATTGCGATTCTTGACAACCTTCTTATTCTAGGCCATCCATTGACGCCAAGGACAACAGGTAAGTTGAATTGAGAGGTTGAGACTGAAGTTGGACACAAGATACTGGGACAGAGGGAATTCTAAGATTGACCAAAAAAGACTCATGATACAAGCCCCTAAATTTATTTATGGGGATTATTAATTTTGACTTTTGACTTCTGACTTTTGACTTCCCCAAAGGGGCTGACCTCTTCCTTGTCTTTGTGTCTAGCTCAACCCGTCATTTTTGGGTTGACACACCGCTAGCTGCTGGAACTGTATTAGAGCTATTTTCAAAGAAAAGTAATGATCGCGCTGTTTTGAAGTAAGTGGCCCAATTTTGAGCATCGGGGCGCGATCGCCATTGGGGACGACTAACTTCTAATGTCAGAACAGGTGCGATCGCGCCATAATTTTGTACGGTCACAATGATTGAAACATCTGTCACCAAGATATCTTGGTCGAAACTCCGTTGAGCAGCTGCCCTAGCGGCTGCTTCTGCTCTGGTGAGAACGGTTTCATAGTTTTCTTCTGGCAAGCGGTCAATAGCTAGATCAACTCTAGCGGTGTAAGCTCGCACAACCTGAGGTGCGATCGCTTCCGTTAAAAACCACGTAGGAACGGTAGATATGAGCAAAACTATTAAAGGAACTATCCGGATTCTTCTGGCAATTTGGCTAATAACTGAAAAGGGAGTGATCGATGATGGTAGGTGAGCAGAAATCTTGCTCATGACCTTCTATCTCCTTAGTGATGATCTGTTATTGAAATTATGTGAAAGTATTTTCCGGTCTATTGACGTAATAAAAATTACATTTTAACTTAAGATTCGATCAGAATCACCTAGACATAAAACATCGGTTAGCTTTGTTTTTTTGGCAAAGCTGACCGCAATTTTAAGACCAGCAAACAATAACTGACAAAAAGCGGGATGGCAAATTACTGGGCGATCGCGATTGGCATCAATCAATATCAGTTATTTCAACCTTTAAGTTGTGCCCAAGCAGATGCTGAGGCACTAGAGGATTTTTTGGTGACAGAGGGAGGTTTTGTCCCCAAACACTGTCTAGTCATGACAGATACTTCGCCGCCCATTCAGGATAGGTCAACTTACCCAACAAAGCAGAATATTTTGCTGCTGCTTGAGGATTTGGCAGCGACAAGTTGGCAACCAGAAGATTATCTGTGGTTATTTTTTAGCGGTTATGGGGTCAACTACAAGGGCAAAGATTACTTAATGCCAGCGGAAGGCAACCCCGAACTCGTGCAAGAGACTGGCATAGAATTGCGATCGCTAATGCAAAGTCTCCAACTTGCTGAGATGAATGTATTGTTACTGCTCGATATCAACCGTGCTTTTGGCACCCAAGCGGATGCTCCTGTTGGCGAAGAAACAATAGAACTAGCCCAAGAACTACAACTCGCTACAATTCTTTCTTGCCAACCAGAGCAATTTTCCCATGAAAGTAGCGAACTAGGTCACGGATTCTTTACAGCAGCTTTATTAGAAGCTTTGCGTTCTGGTAATGGCAGCAACTTGACAGATTTAGAAAGCTACCTAAGTCTGCTGATGCCAAAATTATGTCAACATCATTGGCGTCCTGTCCAAAACCCTGCCACGATCATTCCATCAAGACCGCAGGTAATCTTGCCACAATTGGCAATGGAAAGCGACTTTGAAGTAAATCCGGTGATTTATCCGGAAGAATCCTTTGCTGTTGCCCTTGCAGCTCCTCCCCTCGACGATTACCCTAAAACTTCAGCAGAACGAGGCAGATGGGGAGAAGCTACTGTGAATTCCTCCCAACAGGTGAAGGCTTACAAGGAAGAGAAGTCTAAGAGTCAACCAGTCCAGGAGTCAGCTACTAGCTTAGTTTCCCAGCCGATGCCGGAAACTTCTTTAGGAGTGAATACAAGGGGAAGATTTATCCCCAATTCCTCCAAAGGTTACGTCTCTCGATTGCCATCGAATCAGCCAAGTATCCCTTTTTGGAAACAATTTATCTTGTGGGGCGGAGGCAGCCTGCTGGTAGCAGGTTTAATCGCCGTAGTTTTTCTCCGTAATCAAGAAACTTTTAGAATTAAGCAAATATCAAAAACATCACCTAATGCTACTGCTAGCGATCGCCAGGTTATCCAGAATTTACCAAACGATCGCACTCCACCAGTTAAACTCAAAAACCAATCTAGCGCCCAAATAACTTCTAGTTCCGAGTCGAAAAAGCGAAATCAAGCAGTATTAGACTTGGCGAAAATGTCGCTCAGACAAACTCAGGCTAGCGATTTGAGCTTGGCGATTGCTACAGCCCGGAAAATTCAACCCGGTGAACCACTGTACGAGCAAGCTCAGGAGAATATTAAGATTTGGAGCCGGATGATTTTAGATTTAGCAGAGGGTCGTGCTAAACAAAGACAGTATGCTAGCGCTATTGCTGCTGCACGATTAATCACCAAAGATGAAGCCCTCTATGCCAAATCACAAGCAGTAATCAACCTGTGGCGGCTAGAGGGGAAGCAGTATGTGACTAACAAAACTCTTTTAGATGCAGCTAATGCCTTAATTAAGTCTGAACAGGCATCTACCTACAATCGGGCGATCGAAGTTGCTAAGAAAGTACCATCAGATCAACCAGGCTTCGATACTGCCCAAAAATCGATCAATAAATGGAGTGAGAAAATTTTAGACCTGGCCAAGCGTCGCGCCGCCGAAGGAGACAGCAATGCAGCAATTGCGACCGCTGCTTTAGTACCAGAGGAGACAGCCACTTACGAAGATGCTCAGGATGCCATCCAAAAATGGCAAAAAAAATTGTAGAAAATATAGTTAGAAGTTAGAAGTTAGAAGTTATAAGTTTTAATTCCTCACTCCTGACTCCTGACTCGTAACTTTTCCCCCAGCATTCAGCAGTACTGCGACACATCTTCGCCGCATTCGTCCGCTAGATAGCACATTGCTCGGAAACGTAAACCAACCACTTCTTCATATAAGGGGTTGAGCTTGCACATGGGCGGAATGTGAAACAGGGTTTTCCCAAATAATTTGACATCTCGCTCAAATGGACACTGAGATGGAATCAGTTTGCACAAGCGGTGAGCTAGTTGCCGATCGCGGACTTGAATGCTATCTACACGCTGCCGTAGGGGTTGGAGAATATTCCAGTAAGATTTGGAAACAGAACGGTCTAGCTGGGTTGCTTTATGGTCACTAGTCTCTGCTTGATTGATTGATACCCAGCTTGCCAGAAAAATCTTTTTTGTGGTATTATCAGATACCTTCATGGTTAATCCCCTGTATTATTGAGGCTGTTCATCTTTTTGATGAATATATACAACGTGGCAACGAACTTTACCGGAAAAATCGCGTTCTGACTGCGATATAATGTAATACCTGATTAGCCACTTAAGTCAGAACCTAATTTATTACTACGTCAAGTTAATCGCAAATTTCTGGGGATCGGTAGTGTAATATGATCATCTTGTTCATAACTTGATATAGTTTAGATTTTAATGAAGACATCCGTCATTGGATAGGTTTTAGTGTAACATTTACAGAACTTAATATAAGGTCTTTCTGCAAGTATTTTTGCTAAGTATAAATATTGGTAATACCCTAATAGGCGTCTTTCGTCTGCGTATTCTCACTTCCCCACATCAGAGCGTCCTGTTCATTGCTGGCTCAATGCCGTAGAAGTAAAGAGAAGTCTGTAGACGCGGCTGCGGCTTAAATCCAGGTGGGTTGACTTTCTCAGTAGATGCAGAGCGGCTAGTCATGAAACATCAGTTGTGGCAAAGTCTCGGTAAAGAAAGTGATTCTTCTTCAATTTGCAATCTATAGCGTCTTAGGGCTAACTTATCTGGGATTAGCATTGGGCTACATCCCTGGTTTACGCATGAACCGCGCCACCATTGCTCTGGTCGGTTCTGCCTTTTTAATTGCTTTAGGTGTTCTGAATTTACAGGAGGCATGGCAGGCCATTGATGCCAATACCATCGTATTTCTCTTGAGCATGATGGTAGTTAATGCCAACCTATCCTTTGCAGGGTTTTTTAGACGAGCAATCTCAATGATATTGAGTATCACTCGCAGTCCTCTAGGTTTGTTAATTGCTTTAACTTTTGGTAGTGGTATTCTCTCCGCCTTTTTTCTCAATGACACTTTGGCGTTGATTTTTACACCCTTAACCTTGAGCCTGACTCTAGCTTTGGGCTTAAATCCAATTCCTTATTTATTAGCGATCGCAGGTGCAACTAATATAGGCTCGGTAGCAACTTTGAGCGGTAATCCTCAAAATATCCTGATTGGCTCCTTTTCAGGCATTTCCTATCTAGATTTTTTGCGTGTATTGGCCCCAGTTGCCCTAATAGGCTTGCTAATTCAGGTAGGATTACTGTGGCTACTTTACCCAGATGTGCGCTCAGTCAAACCTTGCCAACAGTTAACAGTTGGCAACCAACGGATTTTTAAACCCTTATTTAAAAAAACATTAGTCATCACAATTGGGCTGCTAATTGCATTTACTGTCGGCTTACCCTTAGCGGAGTCTGCTTTAGTTGCTGCTAGCTTGTTGCTAATTACTCGCCGGATTAAACCCCAGCGCATTTTGCAAAAGGTGGATTGGAACCTGCTGGTAATGTTTTCTGGATTGTTTATTCTGACGCGAGTCACGCAAAAGTTGAATTTGCTTCAGCCATTTACCCACATGGTTAACTCTGCTGCAAGTTTTCTGGGTGTAACTGTTGTTTTATCTAACTTGATTTCTAATGTACCTGCCGTACTGCTGCTGCATCCCCTGGTTCCTCCAGGTGACACTAAGTATTGGCTATTGTTGGCAGCTGGATCAACTTTGGCAGGGAATCTAACTTTGTTTGGTTCAGTCGCTAACTTGATAGTTGTAGAAGCTGCTGCTGATTTAGGATACAAGCTAACTTTTGGGGAACATCTAAGGTTTGGAGCGCCGTTAACAGTGTGTACTTTAGTTCTAGTATACCTCTGGGTTCATTGAGGATATGTAGCAACAACCTTAAGCTAAAAACATCTACTGGGCTGTTAGGGTAAGTTCTGCGAATGTTTGAGAAATAATCTGCTGGTTTAATACAAACCGCTGCGGCTTCTATAGCATGATCAGAAACTGTATCTCATCCCAAAGCGCAAAGACGTTAGAAAAACTCTACGCTACGTCTGTGCGCCTATGCATGAGATTATCTTAAATTCCCTATGATGCTACTTGAGCAGCAGTACGAGTGCGTCGTCTTCTGCCATCGGCAACTTTCACAGGCGGCTCATCAGGGATTTGCATCAACAAAGTCACAGATGGCTGACATTGCAATTCCCGACGGATGGAACGTTGCAATTCTCGCTCTAAAGTACCTTGCAATCCACCCCAATCTATATCTGCTGCTTCACCTTCCCCAGCAGCAAATTCTGACCAGCGCACAGTGAGGATTTCTTCAATCCGTTGTTTTACCCAGGTTTGTAGCAGCGATCGCTCTACACTTGTGACTACACCCCGTAAGTGAATTTCTGGTTTTGCCAACAGTTTACCATTCCAATCAATGGCAGCTGCGATCGTGATAATGCCTTCTGAAGCCATGCGTTGCCGTTCTTGTAAAACTTTGGCACTTACCATGCCTGAACTAGTAGTATCCACCAATTCGATACCAGATGGCACTTTACCAGCGACGCGAATGGCATCTTCGGTCAGTTCGACAATATCACCATTCTGAATAATAATCATGTTTTCGGCGGGAATGCCCATACTCTGAGCCGTTTCTGCGTGCTTCACTAGCATCCGATGTTCGCCGTGAAATGGCACAAAAAACTTGGGTCGAGTTAAGGCAATCATCAGCTTTTGTTCTTCCTGACAGCCGTGACCGGAGACGTGAATCCCTTTATCCCGCCCATAGACCACTTTTGCACCCTGAATCATTAATTTATCAATGGTGTTGACTACTGCGATCGTATTTCCGGGAATTGGGTTAGCAGAGAATACTACCGTATCTCCTTGGCGGATTTTAATGTGAGGATGTTCTTTGTTAGCAATGCGGGTCATTGCTGCCATCAATTCACCTTGAGAACCTGTAGTTAAAATTAGTACTCTCTCATCAGGTAGATTGCGGACTGCGTGCAATGGTTGCAGCAGATTATCGTCACACTTGATGTAACCTAAATTGCGGGCATGAGCAATCAAGTTCAGCATGGAACGCCCCACAATCGTCACTACACGGTTTTGCTTCTTGGCGATATCCAAAATCATGTTGATGCGATGCACGCTAGAAGCAAAAGTGGTGACAAATAATCGTCCAGTGGCTTGACTAAATACTCTCTCCAGATTGGGATAGACGGAACGTTCAGAAGGTGTAAATCCTGGTATCTCGGCGTTAGTGGAATCACTTAGCAAGCAAAGAACGCCTTTTTCACCATGTTCTGCTAGCCTCTGTAAATCAAACTTTTCACCATCTACTGGAGTATGGTCAATTTTAAAATCCCCTGTGTGAATGACTACACCGAGAGGAGTATGAATGGCAACAGTGAAACTATCAGCGATGGAGTGGGTGTTACGGATATATTCCACTAAAAAGTTTTTGCCAATCCGCACCACATCACGTGGTAGAACTGTTCTGATTTCTGTGCGATCGCGCACTCCTGCTTCTTCTAATTTACCCTCTAGCATTGCCATTGCTAGTCTGGGCCCATAAATCATGGGGATATCAAATTGCTTGAGATGAAAAGCAATCCCGCCGATATGGTCTTCATGACCATGAGTAACGATCATCCCTTTAATTTTGTGGCGATTTTCCCGCAGATAGGTCGTATCTGGCAAAACAATATTTACTCCATGCATCGCCTCAGTAGGAAAAGCCAATCCTGCATCTAACAGGACAATTTCATCGTCATACTCAAAAAGACAGGTATTTTTCCCAATTTCATGTAAACCGCCCAAAGGAATAATTTTCAAGGCGGAATTATTAGCTTCGTTTTTAGCCATTTTCTCCTTAGATTGTTACTTGTGGTTAATTAAGTTGATAGTTAAGTTTCTTTGTATTTAAGACAACATCATCTGTCTCTTAAGTTAGTCCCAAAGTAATCAAGTTTTAATTGAAATCTTCAATTTTTTATTCAATAAAATGGATTTAAATTGCAACTTATGAACAATTATGGTCATTGTTTATATGTATCTTAAGAAAGCAGCAGATTATCAGCGCTTAACCAGATGGTGGCTAGATTAAACTAAGTTCTTTCAGAACCGCTTCTAACTTTTGACTTACTTCTAAGTCAGCTTCACATAGCGGTGGACGAGTTGAACCAACCTCCCAACCTTGAAGTTTCAGTGCTTTTTTCACTGGAATGGGATTTGAAGTGAGAAAAAGAGCTTTAAACAACGGGAAGAGTTGGAGATGAATTTCGCTGGCTACCTCTATTTTTCCCGCACTAAAAGCTTGGATCATCTGCTGTAGTTGGTTTCCTACCAGATGAGAAGCCACACTTACCACACCCTTTGCCCCGATCGCTAACAAGGGCAAAGTCATGTAATCATCACCAGAGTAGATGTGGAATTCTTTTGGCGTCAAGCGACGAATTTCGCTTGCCTGATCTATGCTACCAGTGGATTCTTTAATCCCGACAATATTGCTAACCTTAGCTAACCGGGCAACTGTTTCTGGCTGAAGGTTTTGTCCGGTACGACCTGGGACATTGTATAACAATAATGGTAGGTCGGGACAGGCTTGTGCTATTGCCTGAAAGTGCGCTTCCAATCCCGCTTGTGGCGGTTTGTTGTAATAAGGAACAACTTGTAAGGAACCATGTACTCCTATTTTAGACGCTTTTTGGGTGGCAGCGATCGCTTCTTTGGTGGAATTTGAACCACAACCTGCGATCACTTTGGCTTTTCCTGCCACGGACTGCAACACCTCGACAAACAACTGGTATTCCTCATCCCAACTTAGAGTAGGAGATTCTCCTGTTGTGCCGCACATTACCAATGTATCTGTACCGTTATTAGCTAGATGTGCAGCTAGTTCTGCCGCTAGATCATAATTTACACTACCATCTGCTTTAAACGGCGTAATCATAGCGGTTAAAACATTGCCAAAATCTCCCACCCTGTTTTCACTCCTGATTACCCATGTTTTTGTATCTTGGTGGTTTTCTATTGTAATAACTTACCTGCATATTGCTTTCAACAGTGATTCGCACATTTGCTCTTTGTCATTAGTTTTTATTTTTACTAATGACTAGCTTGAAACGTAAGCCTTAGCAGGTTTTAGTAGATTTTTTTCTACCAACAATTCGGCGATTTGTACTGCATTCAATGCTGCGCCTTTGCGGATTTGGTCGCCACACAACCATAATTCCAAGCCACACGGATGAGAAATATCCTGACGAATTCTTCCCACTAAAACTTCATCTCGACCAGTTGCTTCAATTGGCATCGGAAAATGATTAGTTTCCCAATCTTCTACCAATTTCACTCCAGGGGAGCAATTTAAAATTTCTCTGGCTTCCTCTGCACTAAAGGGAGTCTCAAATTCTAAATTAATGGCTTCTGAATGGGCGCGGAGTACGGGAACCCGTATACAGGTTGCAGTGATTCTGATTTGCTGCGTACCAAATATTTTTCGGGTTTCGTTGACCATTTTCATCTCTTCCTCACAGTAACCCAAATCGTTTAATGGTGAGTTATGGGGGAATAAATTAAATGCCAGTGGGTAAGGCAATACCTCAGCAACTGGCGGCTGTCCTTGTAGTATAGCGCTTGTTTGGGTTTTGACTTCTGCCATTGCTCGAGCACCAGCACCACTAGCAGATTGGTAGGTTGAGGCTACGATGCGTTGCACTGGTTTAACCTTATGCAATGGCCATACTGCCAAAGTCATTAAAATTGTTGTGCAGTTGGGGTTGGCAATAATACCTTGGTGATTAGCTGCTGCTAGTGGATTTACCTCTGGTACTACTAAGGGAACTTCCGGGTTCATCCGAAAGGCACTGGAGTTATCAATTACCACTGCGCCCTTTTCAACAGCAATTCCTGCCCAAGTTTTGGATATGGAACCACCTGCACTAGCCAGTACTATATCCACATTTTCAAAAGCGCGATCACGAACTTGCTCTACTAGTATATTTTCCCCTTTAAACCGCAGCGATCGCCCAACACTCCGCTCTGATGCCAATAACTTCAAGTCAGCAATCGGAAAATTACGGCTTTCTAATAATTCCAGCAACTCTGTGCCAACAGCACCAGTTGCTCCCAAAATAGCTAAACGATAGGATTTAGACAAACTCACTTCCTCCTTTAAGAGGTTTATTTGCAATTTCTTGGAACAATTGAAAATTTACTTATATTTAAATGGCGATCGCAATTAATCTTAAAATACATTTTGAATATATTTAGATTTTTCTCTAATTTAGTCGATCTCTATAGAGCTAATACATTTATTTTCTTGGCTATTTAATAAGTTAAGTAATGTTGCATTTTACAACAATGGCTATCCAATTTTTACATTTATTTAAACTATATATTATTATACAACAAACCGCCATTTAGTAGAAAAATGGAGATATCTGCACTTAGACGTTTAATAGGCATCCCACCAGTAATCCTAACAAATTTCTTGGTTGCAAAGTTGCTTACCAAGAGGATGAATATATTAAGATTGAAGTGCATAAAATCAGCACAGCATAAAACTGAGCTATGCAACTAGGTAATAGATACACTCTCGGACTACAACTTAATAATAGCTAGACTTAATACTATAACTTTAACTTGGGAGTACTAACCACTCACCCAGAACCAGGATATCACAGCATTAGTCTGCTAAATAATTAATTCCTAAGTTCAGAGTGACTGGAAACTGGGGAACTCGGGGCCCCCTCTGGGGATAAGGGGCAATGGGGACTGGAGAAGAGTTTTCCAATGTCCAATGCCCTGATTAACTAATTGTTATGAAGGTAAAATGTCAAGTCTTTGGTCATTGGCAGTAAACTGGATATTTGCCCCAGGACAAATATCCATCGTTGGATGTCATAAAGCCTTGTGGCAACATCCCACTACCCCTAAGAGACATCAAGCCATAAACGCAAACAATTATTTTATTGCGTCTTGTGTGTACTCCGAGTTTAAAATATCAGCAAACTAGAGACGAAGCATGAAAGTTACCCAGGAAAGACTCCCCGCCAGCCAAATTGGTCTGGAAATAGAGATTACGCCGGAAATTACCAAGCAAACTTACGAACAGGTGATTAAAAACTTAGCGAGTACTGCCAATATTCCTGGGTTTCGTAAAGGCAAAGTGCCTCGACCGATATTGCTACAACGGTTGGGTACAACTCGAATCAAGGTAGCAGCGCTGGAAGAACTAATTCAAGATGGCATTGAGCAAGCAGTCAAACAAGAAGCTATCCCGGCAATAGGTCAGCCACAATTGCGCTCCTCCTTTGAGGATTTGATTAAGAATTATGAACCTGGAAAACCCCTGACGATTTCGGCTGCTGTCGATGTAGAACCAGAAGTGAATCTAGTGCAGTACACTGATTTGCTTTTCCAAGCTGAAGAAGTCAAGTACGATCCAGAACAAGTGGACAGTAGCCTCGACAAGGAACGTGAAGAATTGGCGACATTGATTCCTGTGGAAGGACGTGCAGCCCAAATCGGCGATATTGCCGTAGTCGATTTTAAAGGTGTATTCTCCAAAGCGGAGGGCGAAGACGAAACAGCCGAACCAGAAGTGATTCCCGGAGCCGAAGCAACTGATTTTCAAGTTGAATTGCAGGAAGATAAGTTTATTCCAGGTTTTATTTCTGGAATAGTGGGGATGAATCCGGAAGAAACCAAAGAAATTGCGGCGCAGTTCCCAGATCCATACGCTAATGAAGATTTAGCTGGAAAAGCGGCAACTTTCACAGTAACGCTCAAAGAACTGAAGGAAAAAGAGCTACCAGAATTAAATGACGACTTAGCCCAGGAAATCAGTGATTTTGAAACCTTAGAGGAGTTACGTGCTTCCTTGGTAGAGCAATATCAAAAAGAGGCGGACGAGAAAACAGAAACAAATAAGCAGGAAGCCTTATTAAAGGAACTGCTCAAGCACGTAGAAGTTGACTTACCAGCAACGTTGATTGAGCAAGAAGTGGATGCAATGCTAACGCAAACAGCAATCCGCCTGTCTCAGCAGGGATTAGATGTGAAGAAGTTGTTTACTCAAGATATTATTGTTCAGTTGCGGGAGCGATCGCGCACTGAGGCAATTGAACGCATCAAACGCTCCTTGTCCTTGCGAGAAATCAGTAAACGCGAATCTATCGAGGTAACACCAGAAGAAATTGCATCCAGAGTCACAGAACTTTTGGAACAGTACCCGGAGGAACAAGAGGTTGATGAAGATAAACTGCGCTCAATCGTGCAAAACGAACTATTAACCGAAAAAATCATCGATTGGCTCTTAGAACACTCCTCAGTTGAACTTGTACCCGAAGGCTCCTTGAGTCCCACAGAGGAAACGGAAGCCGCAGAATTAGATGCTGATGCTGATGCACCTCAGACACAGGAAGAAAGCAGCGATTCCACAGAAGTCACAGAAGGATAATAAAAAATTCCACAGCCATGAGTTCACCAGTTCTGAGTTAAAGTACTGGTGAAATGGGTAAGGTAAGGGAGATGAGGGAGCAGGAGGAGATAGAAGGACCACTGCCTCCTAACTCTTGGCTCCTCAAAACTCAGCGATCAAGTCAGAATAATTAAAGAATTAATGAATTTTCGGCAAATAGTGACACCTGTTATCGCCTGAGCTTGATACTGTGTTACACGAGAAGAAATTATATGAGGCATAATGGTTAACACGTAGCTAATAAAAATTTCATTCGTCGAAAAGGCAGCACATGCTGCGGAAACATTTGTCCTAAATTATCGTCAAATTTGATTGTATGCTTGGATCGCAATCGGGAAATTACCCCATCAGCAACTTAAGTCGAATAAAGATTAACTCCCAGTTGAGCAGCCCTAGCAACATCGTGCCGATGGTGGTAGAACAATCTGGAATGGGAGAAAGGGCTTTCGACATCTACTCCCGCCTGCTGCGAGAGCGGATTATCTTTTTGGGAACGCCAATAGACGATGCTGTTGCCAACTCAATTGTGGCTCAGTTATTATTCCTAGACGCCGAAGACTCAGAAAAGGATATCCAACTGTATGTTAATTCTCCTGGTGGCTCGGTCTACGCAGGGATGGCAATCTATGATACAATACAACAAATTCGCCCTGATGTTGTTACCATCTGTTTTGGATTAGCCGCGAGCATGGGGGCGTTTTTGTTGACAGCAGGAGCTGCTGGGAAGCGAATGTCTCTGCCCGACTCCCGGATTATGATTCACCAACCACTTGGTGGCGCTCAAGGTCAAGCCATTGACATTGAAATTCAAGCCAGAGAAATTCTTTACGTTAAGGCTAAGTTGAATCAGTTAATGGCTCACCATACTGGTCAACCCTTAGAAAGACTTGAAGCAGATACGGAGCGCGACTTTTTTATGTCGGCAGAAGAAGCGAAAAACTACGGTTTGATTGATCAAGTCATTTCCAGGCAAAATCTTCCCGTAGCAGGGGAAAACGTCACCATTCTGAAATAAGAGGCTGGTATGTCTAAGTACGACTCCCATTTGAAGTGTTCATTTTGTGGCAAGTCTCAAGAGCAGGTGCGTAAATTAATCGCGGGGCCGGGAGTCTACATCTGCGATGAATGCGTTGACTTGTGTAATGAAATACTAGACGAAGAGTTACTAGATACAAATGGTGCGGCAGCACAACCAGCACCAAGAGCAGAACCACCTCAAAAACGGCGTACCCGATCTTCTAGTATTTCGTTTAATCAAATACCCAAGCCAAGAGAGATTAAAAAGTATCTAGACGAACACGTCATTGGTCAAGACGAAGCCAAGAAAGTGCTGTCAGTAGCCGTTTACAATCACTACAAGCGACTGGCGGTTATTCAGTCTAAAGCTAGTGGTAAACCTGGGGCGGATGATGCTGTAGAACTGCAAAAGTCCAACATTTTGTTAATCGGCCCGACTGGTTGCGGCAAAACTCTCTTAGCGCAAACCCTAGCGAAAATCCTGGATGTACCATTTGCCGTCGCCGATGCTACGACGCTGACGGAAGCGGGGTATGTGGGAGAAGATGTGGAAAATATCTTGCTGCGACTCTTGCAGGTGGCAGATTTGGATATAGAAGAAGCGCAGCGGGGAATTATCTACATTGATGAAATTGATAAAATCGCTCGCAAGAGCGAGAACCCGTCAATTACCCGCGATGTTTCTGGCGAAGGCGTACAGCAAGCCTTGCTGAAAATGTTAGAGGGAACGATCGCCAATGTACCACCCCAAGGAGGGCGCAAGCATCCATATCAAGACTGCATCCAGATTGATACAAGTAATATTTTGTTCGTCTGTGGTGGTGCTTTCGTAGGTTTGGAAAAGGTTGTAGATCAAAGAGTTGGCAAAAAAGCAATCGGCTTTGTGCAACCGGGAGAAGGCCAATCTAAGGAAAAACGGGCAGCAGATACTCTCCGCAATCTAGCACCGGATGATTTAGTAAAATTTGGCATGATTCCAGAATTTATTGGGCGCGTGCCAATGGTAGCAGTAGTAGATCCGCTAGATGAAGAAGCGCTAATGGCGATTCTCACCCAACCACGCAGCGCCTTAGTGAAGCAGTACCAAAAGCTGCTGAAGATGGATAATGTCCAGTTAGATTTTAAACCAGATGCTTTGCGAGCGATCGCTCAAGAAGCCTACCGCCGTAAAACTGGTGCAAGAGCGCTGCGGGGCATTGTCGAAGAATTGATGCTGGATGTAATGTACGAATTACCGTCGCGTAAGGATGTAACTCGCTGCACAGTCACACGGGAGATGGTCGAGAAGCGATCAACTGCCGAACTCATAATACATCCATCTTCACTACCGAAACCAGAATCAGCGTAAATCAATGCTGTTAGCTGATAAGCTATGGTTTAGCCCGTAAAGTTAGGAGTTAAGAGTGGAGAATGAGTAATTAACTCAAAACTCCGAATTCAAAATTAAAAACTTCTAACTCCTAACTCTTAACTCCTAACTCTCAAAAATGCCTTATATTAATATTCGTGGCGTTGAGCATTACTACGAATGGCTGAAAAAACCATCTGGTTCTTTGGTAAAACCAGTGATGATTTTCATGCACGGTTGGGCTGGTTCTGCTAGGTATTGGCAAAATACCGCCAATGTTTTATCAGAGCAATTTGATTGTTTACTCTACGATATGCGGGGATTTGGCCGTTCTGGTGGGAAGCCAACCATAGCTGAAGCAAGTGAAGCTGTTGCTGAGTCTGAGTCCCCTCAGGAAGAATCAGAGGCAATCAGAGAGTTAACCTATGAATTAGAGGAATACGCTGATGATTTGGCAGCTTTGTTAGATGGGTTGCATCTTCAGCGTGTTTATATTAATGCTCACTCAATGGGCGCGTCTGTTGCTACTTTATTTTTTAACCGCTACCCCCAACGAGTGGAACGAGGAATTTTAACCTGTAGCGGCGTTTTTGAGTACGACGAAAAATCCTTTAGTGCTTTTCATAAATTTGGTGGCTATGTAGTTAAATTCCGTCCCAAGTGGTTAAGCAAAATTCCATTTGTTGACCGGATGTTTATGGCCAGATTTCTGCATACTTCCATACCAAATTCTGAGCGTCAAGCTTTTTTGCAAGATTTTCTCGAAGCAGATTACGATGCGGCTTTAGGGACAATTTTTACTTCAGTTAGCAAGGCTCAATCTGAAGTAATGCCGCAAGAGTTTGCCAAGCTTACAGTGCCGACTCTGCTGATCGCGGGGGAGTATGACAAGATTATTCCAGCTGAGATGGGGCGTCAAGCAGCTGCATTGAGTGACAAAGTGGAATTTGTGATGATTCCTAACACAGCGCATTTCCCGATGTTGGAAGATGCGCCAACTTATTTGCAACGAGTACAAGAGTTTTTACAAATTAACACCCCAAAACCAGAAGTGGGATAAATGATAGGGGTTTTTTAAACAGTTAAGTGTACTTGTGTGATACGTTGACGCATTTTATACTGTCGCTTTAACCAAGACTTTTTAATTGTTTTACGGAGCAAGGGAGTAAATTGAATCAACAGCGAACGCAGCAGTGCATTTTTTCGCAATAGTTCACCTTGTTTAGCTTCTTCTAACTGGAGTTGCTGGGCGCGGATAATTTCTGGCTCACGTTCTGCTTGGATGTGCGATAGTGCCATATCAATATCCTGGTGTCCAGTTTTTTTGTGCAACAGTGGCACAAGATGATTAGCAGTGACAATCACATCACGCAATGCGAGATTAATTCCTTGAACGCGGACAGGAGACATTGGGTGTGCAGCGTCACCTAGAAGTAGTACCCCTGGTGCGTGCCATTGTGGACAATAACCAACCACAACAGAAAGCCGAATGGGGGATTCGATGGTTTCTGCATGATTACGGAAATGCTCTGCTAGCCATGAGGGTGATAGTGAGGCAAAAATCTCTGCCCAGTTAGCTTGCTTGAAGTCGGTGTTTTCGGTTGCGGACATTACCCAAGCCAGATGCAGTTTTCCTGACTCTGCTCCGTGAAAGATGGTAAATACGCGATCGCCATTTACAATAGTACGAAATACATTATCGGCTGCAAACTCAGGACTGGCAGCAAGTTTAAACCAGAGAATATCAATATTTTTGGGCTGGCGTACCAATTCCAATCCTATACGTTGTCGCACAAGAGAATTTCGACCATCTGCCCCAATCACTAAGTCAGTAGTTAGTTCTCTCCCATCGCTTAGTACTACACCTGCGACACGTTGATTACTCCAGCGTAAATCTTTGACTGGAATACCCTGAATAAATTCAAACCCATCATTGGTTTGAGCTTCAGAAATCAGTGCATTGAGTAACGGTGGTTGTAAAACCAGTGTACAGGGTCGGGTTGCTCCCATTGGTTCATCAACTCGAAACAACTGCTTATCCCCCAGAATGAATTCCCATGCGTCGAGTTGTCGATGGGGAATATGCTCCAACAACGCCGATAAACCCATTTGCTCTAGTGCATCTAAGCCACTAGGCATTAATCCTTCGCCGCGAAAAACACGATGAAAGTCTTTTGCTGCTTCAATTAACGTTACAGCAATACCACGTTTTACAAGGAGCAGGGCAAGTGTTACACCTGTTGGACCTGCGCCCACAATCACAATCTGCACCATCTCATCCCTCGTGTATTAGTTGCTCTCAAAGATGTTGGTCGAATTATCTTGAGATTAACCTAAACCCAGTTCTCGTTTTAGCAAGTTAATCGAGTTTGTCCCGATATAATTTTCAACCTTAATCAGCTTCGGTGGACGAATAATATCTTCATCAAATGCTTGCACGGCTGCTTGCACTGCCGCAAAACTGGCTTGATCACTTATAATTACCTCAGCCCGCTTAACCATTGCCTGAAGTTTATAGGCATCTTTTGGTTGCGAAGTCATCACCAGTAGTTCATCCCCACGTAGACCGTGCAGGATGACTTCTGCTGCTCGTGCAATCCCGGAACTGAGGCTAACTATGCCTACACAGTTTTGTTTTGGCAGGGTTTTCAATAAGTTGAGTTCTTTGGTGTAGTCGTAGATATCCAAAGGAATCACCCGTGCAGCTTTAGGAGCAGCGATCGCTTCCACATTACTGATAAAATACCGACTTGTGACTACTGTCGCAGAGGTAGTTTTATCTAACGCAACTGTTAATTCTTCCATTGCTACCAACTGGACTGGTATTTTCAAAGCTCGCTCTAATTCATACACCATCAACTCACCAGCACCCATGTCATAAGATGGAACGGCAACCAGTACCCGCGCACTACAACGCAAGCGCCAGTCAACTTCCGCTAAAAATAGCTCTCTAGCTTGATTGAGTGAACATCCTTGAGAGAGCAGCTCGTCAAGTGCTTGCTGGACAACTTGATATGCATCAGGATGTTGTTTAAGAATTGGTGATTGCAGCCTGCTACCGCCCTCATGACCTTGGGCACGAACATAAATTCCCGAACCAGCCATACTTTCAACAAATCCGTCTTCCTCCAGTTGACGGTAAACTTTGCTGATAGTGTTACGGTGTAACCCAGTTTGCATTGCCAGCGCCCGTGTACTTGGCAATTTGTAAGCAGGTGGATATTGCCGAGAAGCGATCGCAAACCGGATTTGATTAAACAGCTGGGTTGATGCGGGAATTTCGCTGTCTGACTGAATACGGAATTGAATCATCACCAAACCTCCTGAATACTAAGTGCTGTTAGCGATAGCGGGGCGTTTAGCCCGTGCTGAGTGCTGAGTGTTGCTTTCCTACTCAGGACTCAGCCCTTTTAACTCAGCACTCCTTTAGTGACCAGCTGCATTTGCTACATGTCAAATATTTTATTTACATATGAAGTTTTTCTAGGAGAAATTTCTAATGCGCTCCTTATTAGTAATTGATAATTTAATTACAAAAAACCTAGTCATACTGGCATAGTTATATCAAATAAACACATGGCTAATCACATAGCACTGGTAAAAATTATTATGACAGAGCAAGCAATAATTACCACAACGATTAATCTTTTGCAAGATAATATTCAAGTGGCTGCAAATCTTGCAGAGCCAAAAGAATCTGGATTTTACCCAGGAATTGTGGTCTTGCAGGAGATTTTTGGTGTCAACGTTCACATTCGGGATGTTACAGAACGGATTGCAAAACTTGGGTATGTAGCGATCGCACCTGCACTTTTCCAACGGACTGCTCCTGGCTTGGAAATCGGATACACACCCGAAGATATTGAAACGGGCAGAGGCTACGCCATGCAAACTCAAGCATCAGAGTTATTGAGCGATATTCAACTAGCAATTGACTACCTCAAAAGCCTGCCCCAAGTGAAAAAAGATGGCTTTGGCTGTATTGGCTTCTGCTTTGGGGGTCATGTCGCATATCTTGCAGCCACCTTACTAGATATTAAAGCTACAGCTTCCTTCTACGGTGCTGGAATTACCACCCGCACACCAGGGGGTGGCGCTCCCACTGTTACCCGCACCAGAGAAATTCCAGGTACTCTCTATGCCTTCTTTGGCACAGAAGATACTAGCATCCCACCCGAACAAGTAGATGAGATTGAAGCAGAGTTAGAAAAATATAAAATTCCTCATCGTCTGTTTCGCTACGATGGAGCTGATCACGGATTTTTCTGTGACCTTCGTGCCAGTTATAATCCTAAAGCTGCTGCTGATGCTTGGGAGCAAGTGAAACAACTCTTTAGTCAACTGAACTGAAGTCTATACAGCCAAGTTCGTTTTTTGTCATTTGTCATTGGTCATTAGTAAGAACCAAAGACACGCTAGAAGTCTGAGCGCTGGATAAAGGTGATGGCTTTGCCAACGCTAAGGACAAACAGAACTTTGAGGACAAATGACAATCTAAACTCCAGTGGAACCATCTCAAATAACAATTAATCTTCAAAAGTCATGAATTCCGAATCGAAACTTTCTCAAACAGCCAATTCGTCGTTTACGATGGACGATTTTGCCAAAGCACTAGAAAAACACGACTACCAGTTTCAAAAAGGACAGGTTGTACATGGCAAAGTGTTCCAACTTGACCATGATGGAGCTTATGTCGATATTGGTGGCAAGTCGTCAGCTTTTCTGCCGCGCGATGAGGCTTCTTTGAGAGCAGTGACCGATTTATCGGAGGTGCTGCCATTGCAAGAGGAAATGCAGTTTTTGATTATCCGAGATCAGGATGCAGAAGGTCAAGTCACCCTTTCTCGAAAGCAGTTGGAAATTCAGCACATCTGGGAACGACTGGCCGAAATGCAGGAAAATGCCCAGACTGTGCAAGTACGGGTTATGGGTGTAAATAAAGGTGGTGTCACCGTCGATATTCTCTCCTTGCGGGGATTTATTCCGCGATCGCACCTGGCAGAGCGTGATAATTTAGAAGCACTCAAAGGTCAAAATCTGACTGTGGGTTTTTTGGAAATTAATCGTAACACCAACAAACTTATCCTTTCCCAACGATTAGCAACTCGTTCTAGCAATTTCAGCTTGTTAGAACTAGGTCAACTGGTGGAAGGTAAAGTTACTGGCATCAAACCTTTTGGTGTATTTGTCGATTTAAACGGTATGGGTGCCTTGCTTCATATCAAGCAAGTAAGCCAAAAATTCATCGAATCTCTAGACAAGGTATTTCAAGTTGGGCAGCCAATTAAAGCTGTAATTATTGACTTGGATGAGGGTAAAGGGCGGGTTGCTCTTTCTACCAGAGTTTTAGAAAACTTCCCTGGCGAAGTGCTAGAGAATATGGATGAGGTGATGGCTTCGGCTGAGGCGCGTGCTAATAGGGCTAATAACAAAGCTTCTGAATAGTTTTGAAATGGGCTGCTTGCACAAAGCGTTTAAATCCCCATGTGAAACAATTTTGAATTGTTAATACTCCCCCTGCATCTACAAAGATGTGGGGGGATTTTAAATTGGGAAAACTTTTCCCAGACTTCTTTCTAGCCTCTGGCTGGAAATGCGGGTAAAACAAGAATTTCAGTCAGCTTTAGATGACTTTCGCTATGAGCCGCAGAATTTATTCTGAGGCGGACGTGTGGGCAATGCCAACATTCTACAATGATGCAAATACCCTGAGTTCACAATCTCACATTTGAACCCATCACCCGCCATAGGTTAGAAACCTACGGCTAATAGCCAAAGTCCTCTCAACAGGACTAAACAAGAACTTATCTCACTTCATGACTCGCTCACCCCGAAATTTTCAACCTGGATTTTGCTATCACATCAAAAACTAATTGCTATCAGCCCCCAGTGCCAGGTATCGGATCTCTAAAATGTTGATAAACTCGTAGAAAACAACCTTATTACAAAGTATTTATAAAAGTCTGAAGTGCTTATATGTTACACTTCACAAGTTTCAGCCCGACAAAAGAGAAACTACCCTCCACTGAGAAAGCTGAGTATAATAAAATCGGGATGTGTCCCTCTGGTGCTGAAGTGTTAAAAGCTACCTCACTCTCTTCTTTAATCCAGTTTCCTTTCACTCTCCATCCTACGCGATCACCAAATTCTTCCCAGGCTTCTTCATCATATTCACCATATTCACCGTCAGCCTTCTCACCAACGCTCAGATAAATTTTCTTCTGAATACTAAAGCCAAAGCGCCCATTGCTGTATTTTACCCAGAGTTGGTTAATGGTGCGTAAGTCAGTACAGGGAAAATTATTGATGGATTCAGTATTAAACTGGCCTTCCTCTTCCCTGCTAGATGCCTTGAGCATCACAGCTAAAGTTTCCTCATCCGCTTCTTTCCACTTGCCTGCTGCTAGTAAATCTCGCAATCGCGTGTAGTTTACTCCCTTCTCAGAACTGAGGTCGTCGGCTTGAATTACTGGCTGTAGCTTTGGTTTTCGCTCTGGCGGTTTTCCAGTAATACCCCAAATTAAGTTCTCCATAGCCTCAGTATCTGTCCGAAAGTCAACCCACGTATGACCCCTAAGAAAAATTGAGAGTTTAGGCTGCTGTGGTGTATTTCCAAGCAAAACGGGAATCACGGGGCAGTTTCTCTCTACAAATTCGTTTAAAAAAGCTCTCATCTCTTGACTTTGCCAAGGGCCAAGTCCACTACTACCGACAAAAACTGCTGCTGATTTAATATTTTCTATTTGTTCTTCTAGTAAAGACTGCCATGCTAAACCAGGACGAAGTGCCCACTTATCTAGCCAAGGTTTAATTCCTTGTCTTGTTAATTCATGAGCAATTTCTATAACTTCAGGCTTGTCTTTGCTATTGTGACAAAGGAAGACATCATACTGATCTTCGTCACTCATCTATAAGTCTCCTGACATCCACTTTTCTATACCAGCAATACTTGCCAAGGCATTATACTTACTGCTCTAAATCCTTCTTCAACGATTCTAACTCAACCCAATACTGCGTACGTTTTGCCTAAAAAATAACTCCAATGTAGGTTGGGTTGAGGAACGAAACCCAACATTTTCACGGCTTTGTTGGGTTTCACTCCGTTCAACCCAACCTACAAATCTTCTTAACGTAATTACTTAAGTTACTAGTTAATGCATCGAAAAAATGGATCAAGTCGAATTTAATAAGCAAAATGGCATTTGACTTACTCAAAATACCATTTGACTTACTCAAAAGCTGTGTTTGCTTTCTAATTTCGGTGTTTTCCGCAAGCAAAAGCTGTGTTTACTTTCTCAAACCCCAGTTTGCTTTCTCATTTCGGTATATTCCGCAAGCAAAATGAGCTTTTACTTTCTCAAACCCCAGTTTGCTTTCTCATTTTGGTGTATTCCGCAAGCAATCAAGCATAGTGCTATCTCAATATGCTTGATTGCTGACTCATTCCAGTAATTCACACACTCGTGACAACTATCCCTTTGAGATTACTTCTCTTTATCTTTATCTAATGCTTCCTCGATCGCACGACGGCAAAATTCTGGAGGATCATCCTTGCTGGATAGTTCTTCCTTCATAGTCTTGGTAATACGTAGGTTAATCCTTTCTGTTAATGATTCTTCTCTATTTGATTTAATTGGTTGTAAATTTTGTGGGTTCCCTTTAGGATTAGGCATTATTGAGAAATATAAACAAGGCTTGATTTACTTGGTGCCAAAACAATAGATTGTTTTTTGGTGGTTGCTACAACTTGCCGGAAGTACAACCACCAATATCCAATTTCAAAAATGGACACTACTATTTTATGTTCACGCGTTCTGAACTTGAAATCAAGACTATTAAAGAATTACGCGACTTGTGTCGTAGATACGGCATCAAACCAACCGGGAATGCAGGATACAAAACCTCGTACATCGTAACTCTGATGGCATTTCCATTTTTAGCGCTGCAACAAATGAAGCAAGGTAAAGGGTTAAAATTCCCTAACTTTAACGCTATCCAGATAATCAGTTCTGCTATTGAAGAGATGAATTCACCCACAGATGAGCAAGCAGCACTAATTCGGATAACTTTAGAGGGTAGGAAAATGAGCTATCCTGACCGCTACGACCAGGAGAACCTGCTGAACTTGCACAAGGCTAAGATGTCGCTTGAACAAGCTATTGACTTGTTGAGCCAGTAAAACTAATCCCATTACCCTATCCCCTGCATCTACAAAGATATGGGGGATCATTTGTAGAGTATTAAGATAAATAAGGTGTGACCTATTGGCTTAGTTGGCGTGAGGATATCTTGAGCATAGTAACAAAGTATAAAGATATGCTCATGTTGTTTAAGTATTGCTCAACGGGTTTTGAGCATATATCGAGCATTTCAAGAACTATAAACGCTGAAAGTATTCAATTTAGGTATTTATATGTTTCTAGTAACTGGAGCAACGGGAGGAATTGGTCGCAGAGTTGTGCGACTCCTACGGCAACGAGAGCAGTCTGTGCGGGCATTTGTCCGCCTTAACTCACGCTACAGCGAGTTAGAACACCGGGGTGCAGAAATTTTCATCGGTGACTTACTAGAGGAAAAAGATATCCAAAAAGCTAGTCGGCATATCCAGTATGTTATCAGCGCCCACGGTTCTGATAGCGATGCCCTATCTTTAGATTACCGCGCCAATATTGAACTGATTGACCAAGCAAAAGCCAATGGCGTAGAGCATTTTGTCTTCATTTCTGTATTGGGAGCCGATCGCGGATATGAAGACGCTCCTGTGTTCAAAGCCAAACGAGCAGTAGAGCGATATTTGGCAGCTAGTGGCTTGAATTACACAATTTTACGCCCAGCTGGATTAGCATCTAACTTGTTGCCACTAGTAGAACGATTTCGGGAAACGGGATTGTATTTGCTGATTGGCGATCGCAAAAATCGTACCTCAATTGTCAGTACCGATGATTTGGCAAGGATAGTGGTGGATTCTGTGACAGTTGAAGGTGCTCGCAACCAGATTTTACCAGTGGGAGGGCCAGAGATTTTATTACGAGAAGATATTCCCCGAATTTTTGGTCGGATCTTCACCAAAGAGCCAGTAATAATTAACTCACCACTATTTCTCATTGATGGGTTACAAGGTGGATTGGGTTTATTTAATCCCCAAATCCAGAAAGCTTTGGGAACCTATCGCACATTGCTAGCAAATGAATTTTTCTGTACAAAAGATGAAATTGCCAATTTAGAGGCGATTTTTAACTTCCAGTTGGAGACATTAGAAAACTTTTTGCGGCGCTATCTAGCTGTTTGAATTAAGTAATGGGGCATGGAGCATGGAGCATGAGCAGAAAAACTAATACCCAATGCCCAATACTTCGACGCCGCTCAGTACAAGTGCCCGATGCCCAATGCCCAATGCCCAATGCCCAATGCCCAATAATCAAAAATTCTATGAAATCTTCCCTATCTGCAAAAGCTGCTCAAGCACGTAAGACAAAAGAGCGATTCCCTCAACCAGAGGAACAACTCACCTATGAATTGGGGAAGGCGGTACAGGAATTGCCACCCCTGTACACTAGATTATTAGCGGGAACGATGAGCGTCATCGTATTTGGGGCGATCGCCTGGGCGCACTTCTCACAAATAGATGAAGTAGCAACAGCACAAGGGGAATTAATTGCTTCCACACAGGTAAGACCGGTGACATCCTTGGGTGGGGGGTCAATTGTCGCCGTCAAAGTGCAAGAAGGCGATCACGTTACCAAAGGTGAAGTTCTGATTCAAAAAGATCCAGACTTGCAAATAACCGATGTTTCCCGCCTAGCCAAATCTACTAGATTGATTCAAGACGATTTGCAACGTTTGGATGCAGAACGCACCGGAGGCAAAACTACTGGGACGAAAGTGCAAGATGAACTTTTAAATTCCCGCCTGCAAGATTTCCAAGCTCGTCAAGCAGCGGCGGAAGCAGAAGCAAATCGCCAAATAGCACTGATCAATCAAGCCAAAGTCCGCTTGACTAGATTGCAAGACAACTTAGTTAATGCCAAAAGCAGCGTTGGCAATGCCAAAACCAACCTTGTGAACGCAGATAGCATCAGAATTAAAATTGAAAGTAATTTGACGCTCGCTCAACAAAGGGAAAAAAGCCTACGCACCTTAATTACTCCTGGTGCTGTACCTCGTGTCGATTACTTGGATGCCCAAGAAAGATTAACTCGGGCAAAAACAGAAATCACTAAAGCACAAGATGATGTTACCAATAGCCAGAATAAAATCACAGAGGCTCAAGATAAAGTCACATCATTAGAAAAAGATATTGCTGCCCAAGTCCAAGAAATTCGACAAGCAGAACAAGCTTACAACGCTGCACGCAGTCAGACCGAGCGTGTATCATCAGAACGCCAAAGTGAAATTTTGACCCAGTTCAATAAGCGTAAAGAAGAACTGACAACTGCTCAAGGTCAATTAGAGCAGGCAAGGAAGCAGCAAGCTTTAGAAACGATTGAGGCTCCCGTTGCCGGTACGATTTACAGAGTTAAAGCCACTAAGGGCCCAGTGCAATCTGGTGAAGAATTGCTGTCAATTTTGCCGGAAGGGGAAGAAATGCTCCTAGAGGTGAAAGTTCTCAATCGTGATATTGGGTTTATTCGTCAAGGAATGAAAGCAAAAGTGAAAATGGCGACTTTCCCCTTCCAGGAATTTGGCATTGTAGATGGCGAAGTCATACAAGTCAGTCCGAATGCAATTGTTGATAAAGAATTGGGGTTAGTTTTCCCCACCAGAATTAAGGTAAATAAACACTCAGTGAACGTGCGGGGTCAAGAAGTAGAATTTACACCAGGAATGGCTGCTACAGGTGAAATTGTTACTCGTAAAAAGTCAATTTTGACATTCATTACTGAACCTGTGACACGACGATTCAGTGAGGCATTTTCTGTTAGGTAGGTTTGTATCTCCTGTTTGAACAAAATGTTCCCTCTCATTTCAGACAACCTACAAAAGAGCGATCGCACTCTATTATTCCAAGCAATAGAAAGGCGATCGCTGCCAATTAACTTCTGTAAAAAAGAGCGCTCGCCTATTTTCTCTCATCCTGTGATAGCTTTTTACCAAATATATTCTATCTGAAATATATGTTTTTTTCGCCTGGTATACTTATCGGGTAAAGATTGTTAGCAATAATTATAAAAATGTAGAGACGCGAAATTTCACATCTCTACAAACTTTTTCAGTTGGTTGATTTTCTTAAGCGAGCAGTATTAAACTCAACTGCAAATCGCTATATAATTTTCAAGCGATACCCAAGTATTTTTTAGACTGCTCTATTTGTTTTTGGATTCCCTCTAGTAATTTGCCAAAATCAGGATTATCTTGATCATCATTATCATCATTGCTATCCACATTGATGCTGCTCATAATCTTCTCAGAGTTTTGGAATTGCGACCATAATTCTGGATTGGCTAATCCGTTATTACCTTCGGTTGGTGTCTGATATTTTCTCGTCTCTGTAATTGCCTGACCTGTTAGAGAACTGACATCAGAATTATTAAAACTAGAAATTGTCTCTGGTGTCAAATATTTTGCCGTTTCTGTAATTGCCTGACCCGTTAGAGAACCGACATGAGAACTATTAAAACTAGAAATTGTCTGTGATGTCAGATAATTTGCTGTTTGTGCGTTGATGTGTAGCAGGTTGTCGTCAGACATCGCCTGCCTTGGCAGAGAATTGACATTGGAAAGATTAAAACTAGAGCTTGTAGTTTGTGTACTATTTATTGCTGTGCTTGCAATCACCTGATTTGCTAGAGAACTGACATTAGAAAGATTAAAACTAGAGCTTGTAGTTTGTGTGCTATTTCCTGCCGTTTCTGTGACAATCTGACGGACTTGGGCATCAGTCAGGTTGTGGTTAGCACTAAGCATCAGAGCAACTACGCCAGCAACGTGGGGAGCAGCCATAGACGTGCCGCTATAAGTGGCATACTGATTATTCGGAACTGATGAGTAGACCTTGACTCCTGGGGCTGTGACGTAAGCGATTTCATTCGTTCCAGAGCGATTAGAGAAGTCGGGCATATTATTATTTCTATCTACTGCCCCAACGGCAATTCCCGACTTGTATGCATGGCGAGCGGGATAGTCTGGTAATGAGTCACCATCATTACCTGCTGCCATGACGACAATCACTCCTTTGCTGCTGGCATAGTCAATGGCTGACTCTAAAGTCTGATTGGTAGATGGCCCTCCTAAACTGAGGTTAATCACGTTAGCTCCATTATCCACGGCGTAGCGAATACCTTTAGATATGGCATTATAAGAACCGGAGCCAGATTCATCCAAAACTTTGACGGGCATAATCTTGGCATCATAGGCAATACCAGTGACACCATAGTTATTATTTTCTCCTGCGATCGTGCCGGAAACATGAGTACCATGACCATTATTATCTAGGGTGTTGTTGTTTTGATCAGCGAAGTTCCAGCCGTAATTATCATCAACATAACCATTGCCATCATCATCTATACCGTTACCTGCAATTTCCTTGGTATTCGTCCAGATATTATTTTTTAAATCCTCGTGGTTATAGTCAACCCCAGTATCTACAACAGCGACAACAACACCTTTACCTGTGTATCCATGTGCCCAGACTTCCGGTGCTTTAACCAAGTCTGCTCCCCAATTATTGCCACCAAGATCAGGAACATCAGCAAAGGTATTCTGACCAGCAGCTTTAGCCACTGCTGCTGCTGCATTAATCAAGCCATAGCCATTGGTGGAGTTATAATTCGCAGTATTAAAAGCAGTAGCGTTACTGCTATTTTTAGAGTCACCCCTATTTTGCAACTGCACATCAGCATCGGCTGAGTTGTAGCTACTACGTCCGATTGAGTTGAGGCTGTAGTCATCCTTCGTATTAAAGCTATCTAATGAGGAGATTGAAGTGACATTGAGCCGTTTATTTGACAACACATTGTTATTAACATGATCAATGTTCATAAGTATTTTTTCTCAAAGATAGCAATCTTTTTTTGACAGCTTGAAGCGTTAAAACCTTTGACAAAAGGTTTTAATGTGTGAATAAACTCCATTGTCAATAATTACTATGGAATTTCAGAAAAAATTGCTAAATTTACTACCAAAAAAAGTTCTAAAAATAGTGCTTTTTCTGAATAATCAATTTATCAAGTCAATTTTAAATTATTAATAGTTAACTAATCGAAATTAGTACCATAGAAAAATTGCACTATATTTCTAAAATTAAAGTTTGCAGAGATTTTTAATGCACTACCTTAACTGTGTCATGCCAGTAGGGTGCGTTACACTCCGTTAACGCACCTATTTTTATACCTTAAAAATAATTGTTCCTAATTCTCTTTCCAGTGATGTAAGACTAAGACGACAAATACCTGATTTAAAAGCACACCATTCTGATCACACCTGATCTGTCGTAGGGGCGCAAGGCCTTGCGCCCCTACCGCGTGGTCTATTTACCTGAAAATAGCTGTAAGTAGGGGCTGGCTGCTTATCCAACAGTCGTTTTAGAAGCCGAAATAGGAAAGGTGGTGTTAAATTTAGACTTGGGATCACCGAATTTACGATGTTTAAATTTTGAAAAATAGAATTGTTGGCGGAGCCTCTCGTAGAGGAGATTCAAAATCCAAAATTTAATGCATGTTTGTCCCTTGCGCGTCTGGTAGAGTTGCCCCCGAATTAGAACGCGAGAATAATTCTATTATCCAAAATCCTTGCATTAATTGACTTTTCAAGTGACTTGATTGCTGGGGTCAATCTAAAATCTAAAATCGTTCGACTGAGCGACTTGTGCCGAGTTTAGCTTGAGCGGCGTCGTAAAGCCTGCGGCATAGCTACGCTTAGGGCGCAGCCTCTCGTAGAGAAGAGTTGGGCGAAACCGAGGTAAGCTGAAAGGAGCCGAAGTCCAAAATTCAAAATTGCTTGACTAGATATTTGCCTGCTGCCGTTGATATAGTGACCAGTACAAACCCTTTTGTTGCAACAACTCGGAGTGAGTACCACGTTCGGCAATCACGCCTTGCTCCAATACCAAAATCAAATCAGCACGTTTGAGGGGGGCAAAGCGGTGAGCAATGAGGAACACGGTACGATTAGCGGAAATTTTTTGTAGGTTATGCAGTACCTGCTGTTCAGTTTCACTATCCAAAGCGCTGGTAGCTTCATCCAAAACTAAAATCGGCGCTTGGGAAAGAAATAGCCTTGCTAGGGCAATACGTTGTCTCTGTCCACCAGATAAAGCTGTACCGCGTTCACCAACATTGGTTTCGTAACCGTAGGGTAATTGACTGATAAAGTCGTGGGCCACTGCTAATCTTGCCGCCTCTACTACTTTCTCTGCGGTAATGTCAGGACTACCGAGAGTGATATTTTCCAAAATGGAACCGTTGAATAAAAAGTCTTCTTGGAGAACTACACTAACTTGTTGCCGCAGTGAAGCTAAATCGGCACTTTTAATATCAAAACCATCAATCAGGATGCGTCCTGATTCAATTTGATAGAGGCGTTGCAATAGCTTAGACACCGTACTTTTACCAGAACCGCTGCGTCCGACAATGCCAACAAATTGCCCTGGTTCGACATTGAAAGATATTCCCCGCAGAATTGCTTCAAAGTTTGGCCGGTAGCGGAAAAATACTTGCTCGAAGGTGACTTGACCTTTCAGGGATGGTAAAACTAAGCCAGTTCCTAGTTCAGCTTCTGGAGAGACGTTAAGAATATCACCAATGCGATCTACAGAAAGTAGCACTTGTTGGAGATTTTGCCACAACTGTACTAAGCGCAGAAGCGGTCCTGTGACTCTGCCAGACAGCATTTGAAAGGCAACTAGCTGTCCGATTGTGAGCTTTTGTTCGATGACTAACTTGGCTCCAAACCAGAGAATCAGCATGGTGGAAAAATTGGTGAGAAAGTCACCGATATTGCTGCTGATATTGGAGGTGGTAGAAGCTTTGAAACCTGTGCGAATGAAGCGAGCAAACAAGCCTTCCCAGCGATCGCGGGCTACTGGTTCTGCTGCATGAGCTTTAACGGAGTGAATTCCTGTGATTGTCTCTACTAGAAACGATTGACTATCGGCACTGCGGTTAAAAGTTTCGTTGAGCCAGTTACGCAGAATTGGTGTTGCAACTATCGTCAAAGTTGCAAATAGCGGCAGTACTGCTAAGGCGACAAAGGTGAGTGGAATATTATAGTAAAACATCAATGCCAGGTACACCACAGCAAAGATGCTATCCAAAATCACAGTTAATGCTGTACCTGTGAGAAACTGACGAATTTGTTCGAGTTCCTGGACTCGTGCTATTGTGTCTCCGACGCGCCGCGATTCAAAATAAGCCAAAGGCAGACGCATTAGGTGGCGAAATAGCTGTGCTGATAAACTCAAATCCAGACGACGAGCTGTATGAGTAAAGATGAATAGGCGCAGAATACCAAGTATGGACTCAAATATGGCTACGAACAAAAGTGCGATCGCCATCACATCGAGAGTCGGCAAACTCCCCTGCACCATCACTTTATCAATGACAACTTGCGTAATTAGTGGTGTTGTTAACCCTAAAAGCTGCAAGGTAAAAGATGCTAACAACACTTCTGTTAGCAATCCCTTATACTTCCAAACTGCTGGGGTGAACCAACTGAGGTTAAATTTTTCTTGCTGAGATATTAGTTCTACTTGCCACAATTGTCGATCCCAAGACGCCTCAACTATCGACTGCGGCAAGCTTTCGCAAATCCGATCGGGATTTAGAGGGTTAGCGATAATTAGGCGATCGTTCTTAACTCCATAGGCTACCACCCAAGATGGACTTTGGGGTGAGTCAGAATTCCACAGCAGTAAGGCTGGAAATGACAGCTGTCGCAACTCACCCCAATTCACTTGTAACCGCCGCACCACTAACCCTAACTTTTCTGCTGCTTCTACAACCTGTTTTGGGCGTTGTCCTCTGAGTTGGCGCTGCACCCATTCCAGCTGCACAGAATTTTCTAACTGTTGCGCCACCATTGTTAAACAAGCAGCAGCGGTGTTCCAGCTGGCAACAAACGGATAACTTGAGACGATTAGATTGGCGGCTGGGAGTCCTCTTTGGGGTTGGAGGCTGTGGGGGCTGGAAGTTCCCTCTGAGGCTGGCGCTAGTGAACGAGTGGAAGAGAAGGAAAATGTCTCCTTTTCTCTCTCCATGCCCACTGGTAATACTTGCCAGAACTCCTGAATTTGTGGGTTAGAAAATTCTGCCCACAACGCTGTATCCCAATACACTACTACCACTTCTTTACTAGCAGCTACAGCTTTAAAATCCCCAGACAGCTTTTGTAAGTCACCAAACCAATCCCCTACATCTAGGGCGGCTATTGGTTTGCCAACGCCCTCTTGAGACAGCGCGTTGGGCAGCTTTGCCGACTTGTCGCGACTGTCGTCTCGCAAGCGAACTTTTCCAGCCACAATTAAGAATTGGTAACCGCCGACATCGTTTGACCAGATTTTTTCTCCAAGACGATACTGACGGGTTTGGGACTGATTTTCCAATCGGGATTTTTGTTCGGGAGTCAACCAGCATAGCGGTGGCTGATTCCAAGGCAAAGAAGCTAGCACTTTTAATCGTAAAGATTCATTATCCAGAATATTTAACTCACTTGTAATTTGACTGTCAGTTTTTGAATTTTCTCTGCTAGCCATTTCTCAAATAACTCATTTTGTAGTGCTTGCTTTAGTTGAGTATCTTCTAAAGACGCTGGCAGAAATTGTTCTACTCGAAACAAACCATAAGGTCCTTCTCCTGGGGGAGAGTCTTTGCCAACGATTTCTATTGGTCCTACTAATTGTCCAGGACTCGCTACATCAATAGCTGCCCGTAATATATCCGGCATACTTCCTCGGCTGACTATTCCCATCATGCCGTTCACAATTCGGTCATCTGAAAGTGAATACTCTTTAGCTAATTGCTCAAAGCTACCTCCTTCTTCAATTTGGGTTTGTAGTTCGTCTGCCAGTTCTTGATTATCAACAACGATCCGGGAAAGTACTACCCGATCCAAAAAAATTTTGCGTTCAATAAAATATTCTTGGAGTTTTGGTTGGGTCACTACAGCTTTTAGCTTTTCTAACTTGTAACCAAAAGCAACCGATGTGTGAAAGGTAGCGTAATCTGTGTTATTGGTCTTTAACCATTCTTGAAAACTTTCGGGGTCAGTCAGTTCATTTTTCAGCCTAAAGTCAATAATTGCCTGTTCAGTTATTGCTGTACCAATCTCAACATCGTCTCGGGTTCGGATTTCTTCTTCAATTACGTACTGGCGAAGAATATCCCCAATGAAGTGTCCCAATTTTCCAGAGGCTTGCAGGTACTTTATTGCTTCCTCAAGAGAAATTATTTGGTCATTGATTGTCAAAAATGATAAAGGTTCCATGAATTAATTATGTTAATATGGTTAAACACTTATAGGACTTTTAAATTAAATCATATAGAAATTATCTTGTGATTGATGGATCAATCTGATAAATATTCCATGAACTAATTACATCTAAATGGTCAAAAAATTATATACCTAGTAAATAAAATAATTTCCCATAATTACTTTTACGGTCTAGTGGGGACAAAACAGGATTGAAAATATCAGTTGTAAAGCAAAGCAAGTTGTGTAACCAAATCTTTATAGATTTAAATAAATGCTCAGGTAGGTAGGCGAAAATAAAGCAAAACATATTAAGAATTGTTTATTGCCAGTTTTCTATCCTAGTTGCTAAAAGTCGAGCCACTGCGTTGCTCAGGTGACCAAAGTTGTCGCAAGTGGTGCAAAAAACCCATACTATACCCGATATTAACGAGTAATTGTTTATTCTCACCGAGCTACTTAATGATGCTTATCCATGTCCAGGCAAGTAGCACTGCGGCGATCGCACCAATTAAAGTATTAAAAATATTAACTACTTCATTAGTCAGCCAAGTATACTTAGATTGCAGTGTTGCCCCAATCACACTTTCTAAGTTGGTGGCAATAAATGCTGCCAGGACACACCAAGCTACTCCCAATAGATCAATTAAACCAACTCCCCAACCAACAAATGCGATCGCTACAGAAGCCACAATACCAGCTAAAGTTCCTTCCAAGCTTACCGCCCCTTCAGTACCGCGAGGTACTGGTTGGAGTGTGGTAATTAGAAAGGTGCTTTTACCATACGCTTTACCGACTTCGCTAGCAGTGGTGTCAGCCAGCTTGGTACTGAAACTCGCTACATAGCCTAACAAAAGTAAGGACTGGAAATTGGGGACTAGAAATTGGGAACTAGGTACAATAAATCCCGAATTTATTATCCCTACTCCCAAAGCACACAGCGCCCCAGTCAAAGCCGAACCCCAAACATTTTCTGGGCCTCTTGCCCCAGAACGCTTTTCAGCAATTCCCTCTGCCTCCTTCTGCGCCATACCAATGCGGGTAACCCCAGAACCAACCAGAAAATAGAACATTACTACTGCGTATCCTTGCCAGCCTAGAGTTACCCAAATTAAGATAGCCAGAAACCAGGCGTGGAATAACCCTGCTGGAGTAAGCAGCTTTTTCGGCGCAATCCAAGCTAAACCCAATATAATTGTGTTTAATCCTACCGCCACCAACCAGGGATTAACAGAATCAATTAAGGATGACATCAGCAATTAATCATGAGTAATTTTGTCTGAATATCAACAGAATAACGAATTTATCACCCTTATTGCTTAATTTCTGACACCTCCCTATTTTAAGTAATATGTTTGTATTGTTACCTAGATTGCGTAGATATCCCTCTGAACGTTGAGTGTAAAACTACAAACAATGTCTTAGATATACACTGCAATATTGACTAAAGAACCTGGATTAAACAAAATGCAAAACTTCTGTTTAGTTAGGTGGACACTTTGAGTGCGTAACCCACCTAACACATCCTAAGAAAGTTTTAAGTTATTAAATCTACGTTCCTAAGTGTGTGCTCATGCAAACCTAAATTAGTATAGGTGCATGGTGCAGCGGCTGAAGTGGTATTCAGTCCGCAATCTTAGTCATCACGATAAAGAATATAAGTTAATGTCAATTAAAACTGTGTTCAAGTTGACCACAATCAAGACTTAACAGCATAAATTGTAGATAGCATCAACTACTAGTTTTTTCCACACAAGCTATGAGCCAAACTTTATTCCATCTTGCTTTCCCTGTGACTGACGTTGCCCAAACAAAAGCATATTACGTGGATGGCTTGGGCTGTATTCCTGGTCGGGAAAACCAGCACGCCCTGATTCTCAATCTCTACAGTCATCAACTAGTGGCTCACGTCACCAAAGAACCCTTGGCACCGCAACGCACTATCTATCCCAGACACTTTGGGCTAATTTTTACTCAAGAACGTGACTGGCAGGATTTACTAGAAAGGGCACAACAGCAACAGCTACTTTTTCGCGAATCAACCAAAAACCGCTTTGTTGGTTCTCCTCTTGAGCATCGCACTTTCTTTTTAGAAGATCCTTTTTATAACCTAATGGAGTTCAAATATTATCGTCACCCAGAAGCAATTTTTGGGAGTTACGAACATACACAAATTGGCGATAGCACTTAAGTAATTCAAAATTAAAAATAAAAGAATGCAAGTGTAACAAGTATCCTGGCTACTAACTGGATGCTTTCTTAAGGAAGAGCAGTTTAATCCGCTCTCAATCCGCTTGGGTTAAGCTGCACAATCTTTAAACATCCCCCTTAATCCTCCTTAAAAAGGGGGAAATAGAGCCATTCTGAGCAAGCTTTTTTAACACGGGTTGAGGGGATCGAGCCTTATGCGAACCGGATTGAATCCGCTCTGCTAAAGCTGCTGTGACTACTGCTAAACTCTTGGAGTCTGTCAGCATCCAAGGGTGGAAAGAAACTGGCACAACTACCTCTTCTCCTACGGGCATTTGTGAACTATTCGCTGGGACAATCATCAAATCATAAGGTGTCCAGATAGATGTAAAGTTTAGCTGTCTTAACATATCAGCATCAGAATTCAAATCCTTGAGAAAAAGGCTGTTGGGGCGCATTTGTATACAACCAGGACGTTGGGAAGCATAAGCAACCACAGTTCCATGATGGGGCGAAGAGATGGTGATAAACCTCTGTACGCGGTTAATTCCTCCCAATCGCTGGACATAGTAACGGCTGACAATTCCTCCCATGCTAAAGCCTACTAAATCTAGGCGTTGTTCTGACGCAAAGCTGGCCGTGACATAATCAGCTACTTGCTTTGCCAATTCATCAAGAGCCACATCACCATTATTAGGAACCAGATTCAAGCTATATACAGACCAACCCCGTTGTATTAGGTATGCCCTCATTTTATAAAAAACTGCCTCTGTGTCGTCAATTCCGTGTACTAGTAACACGGAATTGCGCTGCTGATTTTCAGTGTTCATCTACCAAATCCGGCTGAATTAAGTCTGTAGAAAATGTAACTGAGTACCGTTGCTATCTGTCAACAAACTATGACACTCCTCCTACTGGTTGAAAGTAAACTGCTTGCTTTTCTCCAATCAGTAATTTTCAAACAAAGAAATGTTAATTATTGTGAAGCCTGCTTTCAGGATCTTGCTCTTAGTTACAGTAAAATTTAATAATTAGTTCTCGGTGATACAGGTCGCAAGTGCTTGCAAGAAAACATTTGCCCTCTAGTTTTACTACAATGTTGATTAAGCACAAACCTATAACGGTTGTCACCAGAATGGGGTGACGCAAAGCATAACATGTAACATTTTGTCGTAATTTTTAACAATTACGGTTGAGTTTCAAATATAAAAGGTAAAAGGCAGGAGCAATTGTAATGGGTTTTATCAAAAAGTCAATTTCGAGTATTCAAGGTTTTCTTAGCGGTATTCTGGGTTTCATTACTGGATTGTTACCAGGAAAGAAGAAAAGCAACGGCTACTTCTTAGAATTGGACGAAGCCAAAGATGCTGTGACAGATGTTGCTAAAGATGTAGCATCGAATGTGAAGAAAGTAGCAGAGACAGTTGGAGCGAATGCTAAAAAAGTAACGGCATCAATTGGATCAGAAGCACCAGATCCATCCAAGCCAGATTCATTGAACGGAACAAAAACTGCCGCAGCCAAGGGTAAGGCAAAATCAGCAAAAAATGCCAAACCACCTGATGTTACGCTAGTTCAGACTGCTGAGGGTCTTAAAGTTGAACCTGGCAAAAATGCAAAAGCAGCAGCAGCCAAAGTACTCAAAGAGGAGCCAAAAGAAACAACGTTTGCGCCTAAATATCTCGCTCCTTCGGCTACTAGCTCTAATGGGCGGCGGCGTCCAGGAGCGAATATGAGTGCTTACTTAGACATGGCACGTCAGGTTAAAAAGCCTGGTTAAGTCACAGAGACGCGGTATTTGGCGAATATTTCGTGTATCAAGATAACTGATGAGTTAAGTGTGAATACGCAAGATTAAGATAAGTTTACCAGTTGTAGATGGGAGAATCCAAACTAGGAGCGATCGCTTAATTTTCTCCACTACAACTGCATTTTTTAGGGGTGAGGCTTTTTCATCCAATACTACCCGTCCTACCCGACCTTTGTTCACAGTAAACTCAAAGACGATTTCACCACTGAAGCCGGAAGGCAAGTTTAATTGTTGAAGGTGTTGGCTTAGGTTAGCAATTCCTATTTCATCCAAGCCAGTGACGCTGATGACCTCTAACTGATGGTTGATGGCTGCGTCTAATATTTCATCTTGTTCCATCTTCTCGGAATCAAAGCTCAAAGAGATATCGACTTCTTTCGGTATTGGGGATTTTGGTGATCGCCTTTGCCGTCTTTTACGAGCAAAACCACCAGCAGGAGCGCTGCTAGACATTCTTTCGTATTCGTAATAAACAGCTTCAGGCATTTCTACTGGCACTTGCATAGACACATATTCGCTTCCTGGTTCAACGCGCACGTCATCACTGACAGCCACAAAAGCAGTGTATTGAGAAAGGAGTTGATAAGTTAAGGCTGTTTGTGTAACTGCTTCTACACCAGCTTTGGTTTCAAAGCTCATCATTTGATTCATCAAATCTTTGATACGAGCGCGTCCCCATAACTGCGCTACAGCAAGATTTCCTGTTTCCTCAAATATGAGGTTAAATGTTTTTTGTATTGCTTATCACCCGCAGCAATGCCGGAGATTTGAAGATTACCGCCGGCTCTATCCTGTTTGCGATCAAACAAAACTAATGGTTGTTCGCTGAATAAATCAGGCCCTATGGGTGGGTAAATAACAGGTGATTCTGTGTCACCTTGCCAAGAAATTTGAATATTTGTGAGTACGGGGTTGTTGATTTGCCTGTAAAACTTTTCAGCAACTTCTTTTGTGGGTTCATCATGACGAATAATTCTGGATATTCCCCGGCCAATTTCGGCGAGGCGATTCAGTAAAAAACGGTTAACTGAACTACCAGCACCAAAACTGTAAAGGCGATTTCCTGGTTGGAGGTGTTGTTGTACCTCCGCCAAAATTTCATTTTCGTTACCGATGTAGCCATCGCTTAGGATTACAACACTCCGTAATCTTCCGGCTGGTGTGGGGAAATTTATGGCTGTACGAATGCCACTGAGCATTTCTGTGCTGCCATCAGCTTGTAAATTGTTAATGTAAGCGATCGCTTTGGCACGATTTTCTGGTGTATTCGGTAGAGGTGTTGGTGATAACTGTCTGACTCTATTGGAAAAATCGATAATTGTGAAAGTATCATTAGGATTCAACCCATTAATAAATCGCCGCATTAATTCTTGACACTTTTGCAACGGATCGCCCGATTGGGAACCGGAAGTATCCACCAAAAATACGACATCTTTGGGGACAATTTCATCAGTAGAATATTCCAAAGCTGGAATCAGATAAATGGCAAAATGTCCGCCGCGATCGTCGGCTTGGGCTAATATCGTGGATTGAGTTTCTTGACTAGAAATTTGATAGCGGAGAATTAAATCTTTGTTGGGAATTGTATCTTCTCCAGCTAATTGAATCCGCACTATTTGACCTGAGTGTTCAATTTTTAATTGATGTGAAGGAGAACGTACTTGAGAAATTGCTAAACCCGCATCAATTTCTACTGTGACATTAATATCGTGACGCAATCGCATTCCTTCTGGGACTAAAGACGGTGTAATCCGAGAAGCATCAGGAACTTGGTCTGTATCACCGCTATTATCTATCGGCGTTCCTGGAATATATCTTGGCCCCACCACCGTTGGGAAAACAAATTCGTAATTTCCCGCCTCAAATTTTAAACTTTCGGTGTAACGAATTGTAACATTAATTTGTTCACCAGGTTTGATGTTAGCCAGAGACTGGGTAAAGATGTTGTCTCGTTGCTGTTCTAGAAGTCCGGCGGTGCGTCCTTCTTGTTTAGCCTTTTCGTAGATTTGTTGCGCTTCTTCACGTTTTTTAATATTACCTTTGATAATGCGGTCGCCTATTTTGATTTCCATGTCATCCACCGCCGCTTTATCGGGTAACGGAAAGATATACACTGCTTCTAAAGGCTGCGTGAAGCGATTTTCAAAGCTTTGAATCACCTCAACTCGTGACAAGTTACCTGCAATTTTTGCTAGAACTTCCGTATGCTTGAGCGGAAAAACTAGTTGCTCTCCTTGAGGGGATTGAACGTACAAACCGCCTAACTGTTGATTTTGGTTGACTGCTGAATTCATAGGTTAGATAGAGTACTTTTATTTGATTTGTAAACTTACTTCTTAAGGTAGGCAGTAGGTAATAGTAAACTTAATTACGAATTACGAATTATTTAACAAACACTAGTCCACTATATAAATGAAAAGCTGAGTCCCAATTAGTCTCTTCCCTGCGAAATAGATGAATGTGAGACTTGATATGACCCAGTATTTCTGTTTGATCTAATGTTGTATCTGCAAAGGACGTGAAATCTGACCAAATTTTGACTTGAGGTAGTTGCTGGTCAATCCAACTTGATAAACTATTCCAATTAATTCTGATTGTATTTTGGCTAGCTTGGGGAATGATTTCTAAACCTTGCTGAAATTCATAGCCGTTATCATTAAATCGGAGAATGCAACGTCTACCAGGTAGGTGTAAATCACAAAACTGGGTATAATCTTGTGTTTGAGTTTTCCGTTCCAGTTTCCGGTAGGCATCAACATCTACAACTTGTTCAAAAATAGGCAAAAGTCCCACTACTCTTGCTGTGACTTCTGACCAGTCAAAGGTGAGAGAACCGAGTTGATTTGCCTGGTTGCAGCAAATAACAGTAACTTGTGGGGTAAATTCCTGGAAATATTTGACTTGATAAACTTGAATTTGCTGAATTTGAGCTATTGTTGCCCAAAAGCAAGGAATGCCAGCCTGCTGTAACTGTTTCCCGTAAAATTTTAGTTCTCCTACTTGGCCAGTGCGGTACAACCTCCAGCCACGACTTGGCAGTATTAGTCGTGCAGTATAGGGGTCTAGCTGCATAATCTGGGCGAATTTTCGAGATGCTTCTGTTTTCATCTCGTTACTGAGAGGCTCTAAGACTAGTACGCCAAGTTCTGTGTTATTAGGTTGAGATGTTGCTTGAGAAATGGCTCTTTGTCTTTCTTCTAGCTCCATTTCTTGTAGTCTTTTCAAACCTTGACGTGCTAACGTCACTATTTTGGTATTTGTCGTATCTCGCAGCAGTTGCCGATAAATTTTTTCTGCATCCTGATGCTTTCCAGATACTTCATGCAACCGACCAAGATAAAATTGTACCCAAGGATTGTCTGGTGATTCTTTTCGCAGCTGTTTGAGTAATTTAGCAGCTGTTTGATAATCTTTATGCTCAAAGGCGATCGCAACTTGCTCAATCATCACTTTAAATACACGCTGGAGTGATGTCTCGCGCAAAAGGAAATTTGCGTGAGCTATAAATCATTTATACTTCACAAATTGCGGTAATCAAGGATAATGCTACTACCGGGGCTGTAACTGCTCTCAGGATGCGCCGACCAAGGGAAACAGGTTGAAATCCAGCTGACTTCGCATTTTCAATTTCTTGTGTTGTCCATCCTCCCTCTGGCCCAGTAGCAATGACAATCTCCTCAGAGATGCTACTCAGCACTTTGTTTAAATGGGGATACTCTCCACGAGCCTCACAAATGTAGCGGTGACTTGTCTGATTCGTAGTGACAGCAGTGTTAAAAGTAACAGGCTGTAAAATTGTCGGCACGAATGAGCGCTCTGATTGCTCGGCGGCTTCTGTTGCGATGCGCCGCCAGCGTTCGAGCTTTTGAGGACTAGGATCAAGCAAAGTGCGATCGCTCAATACTGGTGCAATACAAGCTACTCCTAACTCTGTACAACACCGTACCACTTCATCAAATCCATTGCCTTTAGGCAACGCCACCATGAGTGTAATCAATACAGGTAATTCTGTTTCTACTGTCAGTGGTTCTAAAACCTGTGCTTGTTCCCCTGCTAGCTGCGCTAACCACCATTTTCCTCTACCATCCATTGCAATAAAGTGATCGCCTTCACGCAAGCGCAACACACGCCCTAAATAATGTTGCTGTTCTTTTGTGAGCAAAATTTGCCCTTGCTGAAGTTGGGAGGGTGCGATCGCAATTCTTTGCAGTTGAGACATTTTTCTAGATAAATTACTGCCCTGCTATAGATATCTGCTGTCTAACCCAGGTACGGAAAGCACGATGTTGCTGCTATTTGTCCAACTTTCTTGCTTTCTTGGATAAATCGGGGAATCTCCTTTACCAGCACAGGCGCAAAAGTTGGACTGCGATCGCTTTGCGAGTATTGCCCACTGTTAAGGGCGTAGATTCTCAACACATTTCCGTTATACCGCCAGAATTCTGGGACTCCCATTGAAGCATAAAGGGTCAACTTGTCTATCTTCGGTCTGGAATATTCCACTTCTAGGACTATATCTGGTGGTGGATCTGTATTCAGGTCAATATTTTCTTTGTTACGGATTAAGAATTCGTTTTGGATATAGTAACTACTGTCTGGCTCGCCTCCTTGCTCCAAATCATCCCGCGTCATAGTCAACGAGCCAGCGCTTTTAACTTCTAAACCAAATTCTTCACACAGCACAAGAACAAAACCTTCAATCAGACGATTTGAGTTCTCGTGTGGCATCAGCGGGGTAATAATTTCTACTATTCCGTTGTCATAAGCTAGCCTTTTATTTCGCTCAGATCCCATATCTGCCAGCAGAGCTTTGAATGTCTGCCAGCTAATATTTTGCAGCACATCCCTAGTCTCTGCGAATTTTGCTGTTGTTACCATAGTTCAGTTTTTCTGTGGATGTCTTACCTAACTGTATTAGGACTTACACGAGAAAGACACAGATGGATTTATCTGTGTCTCTGTTTGATTTCATTATCTTCAATTTTTCGGCTTACGAAAGATTTTGGAAATAAGCCTCTAGCGCCTCAGTCACTAACTGAGTCATCGGCTTACCTTGGCTTTGGGCTACTTCCTTCAACTTGCTATAAACCTCTGCTTTCAAATTCACCCGATGGCGTGATTTGTTTGCACCATCGGCTGTTTGGGGTTCGTATGTGGCAGTAAATTCGCGGATGGCATCAAAACCAACGCGATCGCAAAAATCACCGAAGCTTTCTTTCGATTTCCGAGATTTCTTGAAGTAGACAAAAATCGGTTCTAGGAAGCTTTCAAAGTCATTATGGTGCAGCTTTTCTATGTAAGGTTGTGCCAGTCGAGTCTGATTTGGCGAACCCCCTAACCATAATTGGTAAGATTCTGGAGCGCTACCGACAAAGCCCAATTCTGCCAGGTACGGACGAGCGCAACCGTTGGGGCATCCTGTCATCCGTACCACAAAATGTTCTTTTTGTAAATCTAATTTATCCAACAGAGCGCGAATCCGCTCCAAAATCCCCGGTATTGCGCGTTCTGATTCCGTGACTGCCAAGCCGCAGGTAGGTAAAGCCGGACAAGCCATTGCATACCGAACTAAAGGTTCGATTTTACTAGGGTCGTCTCCGACACCGTGACGGCTGAGAATATCTTGAATAGCTTGCTTGCTATCTGGTTCGATATCGTAAAAAATCAGGTTATGGTTGGGTGTCAAACGGATGGAGAAGTTAAACTGCTCGACAATTTCCCGCAAGGCAGTTTTTAGTTGAAACGAACCTTCATCCTTGATTCGACCATTGTCAATGGAAATTCCTAAGAATAGCTTGCCATCACCTTGTTCATTCCAGCCGAGGAAGTCGTGATATTTAAACTCTGGTAGTGGTTTGAAGGCTTCAACTGGTTTACCGAAATATTCTTCAACTTGGGTACGGAATTTATCTACACCCCAATCGTTGATTAGATATTTTAATCTGGCATGACGACGATCAGTGCGATCGCCATAATCTCTCTGGGTAGCAACAATTGCTTTCACTACATCATAAACGTCATCTTTCGCTACATAACCGATGGGGTCTGCTAACCTCGCGAAAGTTTCTTCTTTACCGTGTGTTCTACCTAAGCCACCACCAGCAAAAATATTAAATCCTTCTAATTGTCCCTTCTTATTGGTAATTACTACTAAGGTCAGGTCTTGGGAATACAAATCAACCGAATTATCCCCTGGCACCGTCACGCAAATTTTGAACTTGCGGGGCATATAGTGAGTGCCATAAATCGGTTCTTCGCTGTCATGGATAATTGTGCCATTCCCATTGCGCTGTCGCGCCGCCTTCACCTCTGGATTCTCTTCAGCACTAATTGCTTTTTCCCCATCTAACCAAATTTCGTAATAAGCGCCTGTCTGTGCTGAGAGCAAATCAGCAATATTCTGGGCATATTCCCAAGCATATTGATACTCTGGGCGATTCTTAAAGGGGGCTGGTGGTGCCATCACGTTGCGGTTGATGTCGCCGCAAGCTCCCAAAGTCGTACCTAGATTCTTGACAATTGTGGCAATTGCTGTCTTAAGATTCTTCTTTAAAATTCCGTGCATTTGGAAACCTTGACGAGTAGTTACTCGTAAGGTGTGGTTGCCATACTCATCAGCTAGTTTATCTAAAGCCAGATACAGCTGCGGCGGCACCAAACCACCCGGATTTTTTGTCCGCAGCATAAACTGGTAATCTTTTTCCTGTCCCTTGGTGCGGTTGTCACGGTTATCCTGCTGGTAAGAACCGTGATACTTCAAAAGCTGCACTGCATTTTCGGTAAAATGGGTAGTATCTTGTAGGATCTCAGTTGCTACAGGTTCACGCAAAAAATTACTATTTTCCTTGATTCCTTCTAGTTTGGAAGGCTTACGGCTAGCGATGGGGGAAGGAGCAGATTTAACCATTAGACTTGTATAGTATTCTCAATAAAGCATTACGTAGACGCCGAATCAGCACCCTTCGGCTACTTGATCCCCGGTAATCCGGCCGGAATAATGAGGAATATTTTAATTTTACCACGGCAAAAGGCTGCTTTCTCAGTGATGTAACACTTAACAAAACCAGCTTTTTGGAGTAGTGAGTGAAGAAGTGCTAAGTCCTGAGTACTAAGTAAAGTATAGAGTGAGTGAGGACTCAATAATCTTTTATTTGAAGCGATAGCCAATACCACCATTGATACTAACAGCAGAAGCATCGTTATTTTGGTAAGCACAAAGCCCTACCTTAGCATTAGTGTAGATGAGGAAATTGTTAGCAACTTCCGATTCAATACCAGCACCTATCACTACTGAATCTCTTTTACCTATGGGAATTGATGAGCCATCTTTCTCTATAAAAGACTAACCACCAGTTAAATAAGCATTAGTTGTATTAGCGATGGGCACATCCACAGAAAGTTCTGGGATGATGGCACTCGTCTTATCACTCCAGAGGACATTACCGCTGGTAACGCCAGCTGCAACACCAGCACTAACATAACTAGTATCAGTACCTTTTTTGGTTTCAGCAGAAGCAAGACCCGCTGATAGAACAAGAGGAGCAACTATTAAGGAAGATAATGCAGAAATTGTCATGAAAGACTTGAGTAAGTGATTCATAATTTTTACCAAAATTTGTATTTTTTACTTATATATTCAAAATCAAAATCATGTGAAAATGTTCCAAGTAATTCACAGATTTTATTAAATGACTGTTATTGATTCATAACGCTTACAGGGTAACTATCCATGAAAATAAGAAATAAGCTATTATAATTACATTTCAATATCTTTTCATCCTAGTTCTTTATCTGAAGACAGACGCTTTTTAAACTAGCATAATATTTGGAACTTAAACTGATACCAATTATCAGTAAACTTGCACCTAATGATTATTCCTTCTTCCTTGGCTTTTGACTTTTGACTTTTGACTTTTGACTTCCCCGTTCGCGTAGCGTCCCGTAGGGAAGGGGCTGACGTACTTAGCGGTTCGTTAAATAAAAATTAAGTGCATCTTCATAGCGAATTGGTATAAGTCGGGATATGGTAAATAAAATACCTGATTAACAACTTTTTACTGAGCTTTTCACATAGGATGAAAAAGTAGGCTGTAGCATCTGTTGCAACAAGCTATAGAGGGAATCTATAAAGTTAATTTTGAGCAATTATTGTGGAGATTGAATAATGCTAACCGCTGCAAAAACGTTGTCTGGTTTGATGGGTTTATGTGTCGGTGATGCGTTGGGTGTGCCAGTGGAGTTTACTAGCCGTGCTGAACGAGTGAAATCTCCAGTGACAACAATGCTGGGTTATGGCACATGGAATCAACCACCAGGAACTTGGTCAGATGACAGTTCGTTAAGCTTTTGCTTGGCAGAATGCCTTTGTAGAGGGTATTCGTTGGATGCTATAGCTAATTCCTTCTGGCGCTGGTACAAGGAGGCTTACTGGACTCCTCGTGGCGATGTCTTTGATATTGGTCAAACTACCCACACAGCAATTATGCGCCTGAAACAGGGAGTAGTTCCCCATCAGGCGGGTGGCAAGGTTGAAAATAATAATGGCAATGGTTCGTTGATGAGAATCTTGCCTATGGCTTATTGTCACAGAAACTTAACTTTAGGCGAATTGCTGGCGCGGGTGCACGATGTTTCGGCGATTACTCATGCTCATGCGCGATCGCAAATGGCCTGTGGCATTTACATTAGTATTGCAGTGGCGCTTTTGGAAGGGGCTGACCTGCAAACAGCTTATTTACAAGCATTACAAGATATCCAAACAATTTATTCTGTACGGGAATTTTTGTTAGAGAAGCCCCATTTTGGCAGAGTTTTGAGTGGTGAGATTGCCAAGTTACCAGTGGAAGAGATTAATTCTGGTGGCTATGTGATTGATACCTTAGAGTCATCCCTGTGGTGTTTATTAAATAGCTCCTCTTATTCTGAGGCGGTACTGAAAGCTGTTAACTTAGGCGGAGATACTGATACTACTGCTGCTGTCACCGGTGGGTTAGCGGGAATTTACTATGGGGTGGAAAATATTCCTCAAAAATGGATGAATCAAATTCCTCGTAGACAAGACATTATCTACTTGGCAGAGCGTTTTGCAAGGGCTGTTTACAGCTAGTTTGGAATTAGAAATTATACCAATTATTTGATCAGCGGCTTTTCGCAAGTAAAATCAGTTGTAGAAAAGTTTCATGCTGGTTGAACAATGCTAATCGGTGCAAAAACGTTGTCTGGTTTGATGGGTTTATGTGTTGGTGATGCATTGGGTGTGCCAGTGGAGTTCACCAGCCGCGCTGAACGAGTAAAATCTCCAGTCATATCTATGTTGGGTTATGGAACTTGGGATGTTCCTCCTGGTACGTGGTCAGATGACAGTTCGCTGACCTTTTGCTTGACAGAATGTCTTTGTGACGGATTTTCACTGGATGCGATTGCTAATTCCTTCTGGCGCTGGTATCACGAAAGTTACTGGACTCCTGAAGGCGAAGTATTTGATATCGGTAACACCACATTTTTAGCAATTGTGAACTGGAAACAAGGAACTCCACCCCTGAAAGCAGGTGGTACTAGTGAAAATAGTAATGGCAATGGTTCTTTAATGAGAATCTTGCCGATGGCTTATTGTCACAGAAACTTAACTTTAGGGGAATTGCTGGCGCGGGTGCATGATGTTTCGGCGATTACTCATGCTCATGCGCGATCGCAAATGGCTTATGGCATTTATATTAGTATTGCAGTGGCGCTCTTGGAAGGGGCTGACCTGCAAACAGCTTATTTACAAGCATTACAAGATATCCAAACAATTTATTCTGTACGGGAATTTTTGTTAGAGAAGCCCCATTTTGGCAGAGTTTTGAGTGGTGAGATTGCCAAGTTACCAGTGGAAGAGATTAATTCTGGTGGCTATGTGATTGATACCTTAGAGTCATCCCTGTGGTGTTTATTAAATAGCTCCTCTTATTCTGAGGCGGTACTGAAAGCTGTTAACTTAGGCGGAGATACTGATACTACTGCTGCTGTCACCGGTGGGTTAGCGGGAATTTACTATGGGGTGGAAAATATTCCTCAAAAATGGATGAATCAAATTCCTCGTAGACAAGACATTATTTACTTGGCAGAGCGTTTTGCAAGGGCTGTCTATACTTAGAGTTAGGAGTTAAAAGTTAAGAGTTAAGAATTATGAAATTCCTAACTCCTAACTCCTAAAGTGTAGATAAAGAGTAGACCTGACCATCAATCAACAGTCGTGTAATGCCCTTGGCTTGAAGATGGGTACGAGCCTTATGAAGCATTTTACTATCAGGAACTTTAATCACGCGATCGCGCTTAGTAGAAAAGCGCTTGGCGACACGATGGTTATCAAACACCGGCAAAGTTCTTTGCTGAGTTTCCAGGCTGGGAATTTGCCCCAAGTCACCAAAGTCCTTGAGAGGTCGGGTAATTAATTCCGAGGAACGGTCAATCACCAAATAGCAAGTTTTAGGCAAATTGGCTACCGACAGAGGTAAAACTTGAACTGATGCTTCACCTGGTCTTCGTTTTGTGACTAAAGGTCTTTGCTCATCCAGGTCATCGTCATCAAAGTCTTCTTCCTCAAAGTCATCATCTTCTAAATCATCATCTTCTAAATCGTCCAAATCTTCCGATTCATCTAGCAAGTCTTCGCCCAGCATCTGCGCTATGACGGCCGCTCCTGGATGTTCATTCTTTAGCGGTGGGATGGGGATGCTAACTATTTCCGGTGGCTTTTGCTCTGGAGTTTCTAATTTCTCTGTGACTCGGAGCTTCGGTTTTTCCGATGCCGAGGGGCGTCGCCGCACCCGTCTACTAGCGGCAATTGACTCCGCCGTTTCCTCTGAGTAAAGTTCCTGCTCTAAATGAATTACCCGACGCGGCTGTGGCTCTACTTTTGGTACCTCCAAGAGTTGACTTTCACTTTCAACGGGTGGAACTTCTATCTCAGGCTCTGGTTGAATCGGCAGGGGTAACTGCTCGTAGCTTACCTGCGCCCTACCCTCAGGAGTTCTAGCAGCCCGCTTTAAGGAGACCAAGTATTCATACTCATCTTCTGGCAAAGTGCTTTTGAGCAGGCGACTAATTGTCGAGTTACTCACACCATAACGGTCTGCCAAAGTTGAGGTTGTTTCGGCAGTCTCTCGATATAACTTAAGAATTTCTTGCTTGTCAGAGTCTGTTAATTTTCTCACGGTAGATACCAAAAATCTTTACTAAGCTCGTTTTCGTCCGCTGGTACGCCGCGTTCGTCTTAGTGATGCGTCATATTCTAAGACAGCGCCCATGCCAAATAACACTCCACTAAACACCCAAAACACTTCTAATATCTCCCCACTTTGATAATTGGGACCTTGGGCGTATTTAAACCACATATCTGCAATGTAAAGCGAAAAGGCCGCCGCTGCAATCATTCGCCAAGACTGGGAAACTCTTCCCCCCCAAAAGGCTAAAAGCAGAATGGTAGCAATAATTAATAGAAGCACATCACTAACTACGTAAAACCAATTCAAAATAGCGATTAGCAGTTCTGTGGGTGTTTCTTGTTGCATAGAAATCCACCATGCCAACAAACTACCGGACATTGCGATTGCTAACACAACTAGCCACTGCCATTTTTCCAGATTGATTCGTCTGGAAGCCACAGCGAAAATCATACCTGCGCCAAGTAATAGATAAGTGAGTACAAAAAATATATCGCCTAAAGACACATCCGGTTCATTTTTTAAAACTATTTCGGTATAGCCGAAAATTATCCCCCCAACTAAATAGGAAAGCATACCTAAGCCAATTAAGAGCCAAACATTCCGGCCACTGACGATTTGTGGACTCAGCCAGTTCCTCAAGCATAAGATACCGGCACTCAAATAAGCTAAACCTTCAAAAATATTTGTGCCAATCACATACCACTCCGCCCGGCTTTCTATGCCATCTGCTCCGGGAACTTTGGCACTAAACAACAAATAGTATAGCAGTGCCAGTACGGCCCAGCCAATATTAGCTAAGACAATGTTCTGAGTGGTGAAAATGGATTTAGAAAGGAACGAATTATCGTAAGAGTTATTCATAAGACTTGACTATGTAGATGCACTCTGACAGTATTTTGAGTTAAAAAACTGTATATCTAGTACTGTGTCTGCCAAACAATACACAATCAGATACCAAAAGCAAGTACCATTAGCAGGAACTTTGTTAAAAAATTTCCATGCTACTGCCATAGTTTACCCAGTGGCGATTGATTTAGCCAACTGATAAACAGCGATCGCTCCCCTTCTGGCATATCTTCTAGCTTATAAATCACTTGTTTGGTAAAATTAGCGTTGCCAAAATACGCCTTTCCTAGTCGATGCAGTTCTTCCAACAGGATAACTACATGATTTTCTTGCCAATTAGGTACTTTGGCTGTCGGCAAAGGATTTGTAGATACCAAATATTTAACTGCTTCTAGGGAAGATGCTTGGGGAAATTGCTTCTGCTGTAATACCTCCGCAATATCTTTCTCAAATAATGCAGCTTGCCTAGCACCTAAAAAATCTTCAATGTCGATAGAAACACCTTGCAACAACAAAATACTGGCTTGGATTAAAATCCCCGTTTTACTATGACCACCTGTGTCATTACCCAGATGCTCTAAACGGATTTTACCCCAGACGCTAAAGCGTTCCGGTTCCTCCAGCAAAACACAGGCTTTACCCCGATTATCGGTTAATTCTCTCCATAAGGCTCTAGCTTCTTCTTCTTGACTAGCTTTGAAAACACTAATCAAGCGAAAAGTCTGCCCTTGATAATTAAGGATCGGCACCTGCTGATCCCGTTTTGGGTGCTGAATGCTTGAGATTTCAACATCCTGCCGTTTGAGAATAAACATGGCACTAGCAAATAACTCCTCACAGGGGCACTCTTAATATGGAATATATAATGGCATTTGGCAGCATCGCCAAGGCTGAAATTAGCTAACGTGCTGTGGAAATGAGCCTAGCGATCGCTAGATACTTCTCGAAGGTAGCTGCCCAGAGGGCCTTGGCGCTAACAGGCAAATAATCCCTTGACAACACAATATATCTAAACCAATACCCCATCTGTTTCGTTTTTAGTGTAAATTGACTAGCTAGCGACTAGCATCTTAGCCTTGCTAATGGTGAATCTGCAATTTTCGATTGTTTCTTGGTAGGTAGGAACGATATAATAATGCAGGTGACTCCTTTGGGAGCCATAATTTTGTTTTGGGCGCGTAGCTCAGTGGATAGAGCAATTGCCTTCTAAGCAATCGGTCGCAGGTTCGAACCCTGCCGCGCTCGTTTTAAATAAATATGAACCCTCAAGCACTGGGACATGATCTAATGATTTCCTTGATTGAGGGTTTAAGTGCCCCGCAACTAGTAGACTGCATGGTTTGTGTCTGGGTCTAAATCCCCGTTACAAAACGTAATTGCTTTAGCGAAGCCTTGAGCGTCATTGCGAATTGGTTTAATGGACAGATGGTGTCCATTATGATATTAATTTATGCACATAAAAAATTTAAGTGTAGGTATTGTTTGTTGTTAGCGCTACTCTTCGACTTACTGCTGCTCGCTGATAGCGCTAACATTTAAATTTGGTGTCTCAAAACTACATTGTCAAAGATTGAGGATTCGTCTCAATCAATTTCGCTAAATCTTGCAAGAACGCCGCAGCATGGGCACCGTAAATAATCCGATGGTCGGAAGTAATATTGACTTGCATTTGTTGTCGCACACCAAACAAACCGTCTGCTGTTGCTACCACTTGCGGACGGGATGCCCCGATCGCTAAAATTGAACCTTGTCCAGGCGGTAAAATCGCATCAAATTTGTCTACGCCAAACATCCCCAAATTTGACAGGGTAAAAGTACCACTGTTGTATTCTTGGGGCTGTAGTTGTTTTGCCCTAGCTCTGTCTACCAAAGACTTCCAAGTACGTGATAGAGAATATATATCCACTGCGTCGGCATTTTGCAGCACAGGCGTAATCAATCCGCCATCATCCATCGCTACTGCTACGGAAATGTTGATATCAGAATGATAGACAATGCCCTGGTCTGAGTAGCTAGCATTTAACAATGGGTGTTTTTGTAAAGTCACTGCGACAGCTTTCGCCAGCAGCGCTGTCATTGTCACGCCTTTGGATTTAATTTGTTTATAAAGCTTGTCTAAACCATCGGTGGTAATTGTATAACCGACGCGGAAGACAGGCACGGATATGGTGGCTACCATGTTCCGCACTACGGCATTTTGGAAGGTAGTTAGAGGCACGATTTGACCAGGAACAGCCGCTACTGCTGGTATCGGTGCTGGTGTCCGAGGTGCTGGGGGTGCAACTGGGGTGCTGCTTGGTACAGGTGCTAGTGGGGCAACTGGGGTAGTAGCGGGTTGCTTGCCCTTATTGGACAATGCTTCTATATCTTCGGCGACAATGCGGCCGTGGGGACCACTGCCTTGGAGAGTAGTCAAATCAACTTTGAGTTCTTTGGCTAATTTGCGGGCACGGGGTGAAGCTACAAGCCTTCCTTCTTTGTGGTTAGACCCGTTTTGAGAGACTAAGGCAGGTGTTGCAGCTGAGGCTGTGGCGGGGAGTGGTTCGGGAGATGACGTAGCATTAACAGCCACGCCGTCTGAATTGGCAAGAGATTTCGCCTGTTCAATTTCAGCTTCCGTTTCTGCAATAAAGGCGATCGCAGATCCTACCGGGGCAGTTTCACCAGCTTCAACTATGATATGAGCAAGAAATCCCTCATAAAAGGTTTCTACATCCATATCTGCCTTATCTGACTCTACAACCACCACTGTTTCGCCTTTTTCCACTTTGTCACCTGGCGATTTCACCCAGGAGACGATTTTGCCTTCGGTCATGGTAGAACTCAGCGCCGGCATAAATACTTCGTGAATGCTCATAGGGTGGTTTGGGAATCAATGGTTTATGGACTTTAACAGCTTTTATCAGATCGAATTGTATCTTGTTGACACTCCCTGGACTGAACAAATCTCGCTGCGCTCATATGTTCAGTCTGGGGATTTTTGGTTCATCCAGCAATCGGTAACGGAGGGATCTTTACCGAACCGTATTGGGGCGGGATGTCGGGTGAGCGCGATACTTTGACTGTTACAAAAAGAATTTTCGATTGGAGATTTTATATTTTAGGTTGGGCATTGGGTATTGGGGAGTAGAGGAGATGAGGGAGCAGGGGGAGAGTTCCAAACTCCAAACTTTTGACTCTAGGAACCTAAATATAACTTAAAGGTCTATAATACAGAGCTATCCTCAATGGTTAGCTAATATCTCGATCTCGTTTTAGTAGTTGACTAGCAAAAACCACCACGAGTTGCTCACAGATTAAATGGGATTGCTATTTATATTCCTCATAACCACTGCTTAAGATACAGGAGCTTCTCACAGGTAGAGGATATGGGATGCAGTTCAATCTAGAATTCAAAATTGGTAATAAACCTATTTGAAATTCCTGTTTACTTTTATGTCGGCAAAGCTGAAATTCTTTTTGATTGTGATACTAAGTATCTTTGCCACTGTTGGCGCTGGAGTATATATTACCCAGAGCCAGCAATATGCACCGATTGTTGAGACTAGTAAGGGAGTTGCCCAGCAGGTGGGAGCAATACATCAGTCTCAGGAGGTTATGGCATACTTAGAGCGTTACAATTATAAAACTATACCTTTAGGAAATATTAACTCATCGCTCCAAGGTAGTGATCCTGCTACCCTTGCGCTGAATGCTTTTGACGACATAGCATCAGTGCGAGGAACGCGAAAGGTAGAGGTAGCTTATCCGCAACGAAATCAGGCTTTTGTAACGATTACGCAAATCAAGCGGGGTAATGATTCTGTTGGTATTAAATATCGAGTTGAGATGACCACCTTTGGGCGATCGCTTTTTATTAGCTCACCTCCAGTGTGGGAGATTGTTTGGGCTGGCTCCCAGGTAGAATGTTGGGCTGGGAGCCGCTCCAAACTCAAGTTAAATCACATCTGTCGGTAATTAAAAGTCTGCCAATTTTAGATTTTGAATTTTGGATTAAAGGAAAAATTTAAAATCTAAAATCTAAAATCCAAAACTGAACGACTCATAACTTTCTAAATGTCGCCGCGAATTTCTTCTACAACGCCATCACGCAGAACAATTTCGACCTGCATTTTGCTAATCAGGTTATCTCCCGTCTCTACCCGGAAAAAGCCTTCCATTTGGAATTGGTTGACTTCCTGATCTTGCTGGAGAAACTGCACTTGCTGGAGATTTTGTAGCAACTGATTTTTCTGCTCTAGAAATTCACTTTTCTTTTGATTGACTTGGAGTTGGATATTGTCAATTTGTTGGAGAGTCTGGGGGCCAGGTGGTTGCAGACTCTGCTTTTGAATTGCAGCGATCGCTCTTTGTCCTTCAACGTCTAACTGTTGCAGTTGTTGGTCAAGTTGATTGATCTGCGTTTGCAGCTGCTGTTGTACTTCCTCTTTCCAGAGGGGAGTAACAATGACTTTGACGTTAACAACGCGTTTTAGGAGCAAATTAGATTTGGAGACATCCATAAATATTTCACGTTCACTCTTACTAGTTGGCAGGTGGAATAATCAGGCAAACATGCCGTCAATAATATCGTGATAGCGTTCCGTGACGACCTGTCGTCGAACTTTCAGTGTTTGTGTCATCAAGCCATTTTCGATGGAAAACGGTTCCAGAATGAGTTTGAATGTCCCGATGCGGTCATCTGGTCGAAAGCCTGGACGATTTTGCACTTCCCGATTCAATTCTTGCCGAAATAAATCCTGGATCATTCTACTCTCCAAGTCAATTTTTTGACTAGGTGAAGAAGTAACCTGATCATTTTGCCTATCCAGTGTCAGATTCTGACTTGCTGCCCATTTTTCTAGGGCTTCGACATTGGGGACAATTAAGGCTCCCAGGCTGCGCTGATCTTGACCGACGAGCATAATTTGATCGATATATGGCGATCGCAAACACGCATCTTCGATCGGCTGCGGCTCGATGTTTTCCCCATTAGTCAATACAATCGTATCCTTTGCTCTGCCAGTCAGCACCAAGTCGTCTTGTGGTGTCAGCCAACCCAAATCGCCGCTATCAAACCAACCTTCGGCGTCAATTGCTTTCGCTGTCGCTTCGGGATTTTGGTAATAGCCTTGCATAATCTGTGGCCCCCTCAACAATAACAAGCCTCGCTTCTCTACTGGCAAAGGCGCTTTTGTCTCAGGATCTACGATTTTAGCTTCTGTAGCCGGAAGTGGTAGCCCTGATGCACCAATCAAATTCCGCCAAGGACGCCGCACATGGGTAACAGGAGAAGTTTCTGTCAAGCCATAACCTTGCAAAATCTGCACACCAATAATTTCAAAGAAGTTATCTATGTGTCTGGGAAGCGCACCGCCGCCACTAATCATCTGCTTAACTTGTCCTCCTGTGGCTTCTCGCACTTTGGCATAAACCAGTCGTTCTCCCAAGGCATGGAGAGGTAATAAAGCAGATGCTTGGATCTTAGCTGCTAATCGTTCGCCAGCTGAGGTATGAAGATTATTTAAACTCAATCCCTGAACAATTCGCCGCGCTTTGATGTATTTCTCACTATTGTCCAATAAAAAGTTAACTAGGCGTTGCTTATTTGCTGGTTGTTCGCGGAATTGCTTTTGAACTCCTTCATAAATCGATTCCCACAGGCGGGGTACACCCACCATGTAGTTAGGTTTAAATTCTCTCAAATCACCTTTGACAGAGCGCAAATTAGTATAAACTTGCGTGCAACCTTGAGATAGTAGGTAATATTCAACAGTCCGCTCGTAGCTGTGCCACGAAGGTAGAATACTGAGAACGATATCACCCGCGTTTGGTTGCAATACTGTGCCAAAGGTTGTCACTTGGTGCATCAAATTGTTATAAGATAGCATTACACCCTTGGGTTTACCTGTGGTGCCAGAGGTGTAAATTAGGGTTGCCAGAGCGTCACGATTTTGCTTGACTGGCACAAAATTATGATTTACCCCAATTTCAATCAACTGTGCAAAGTTCAGTACCTTTAGGGTTTCATTTGTTGGTGGTGCTTCATCCGAAAGTAAGATGACTACCTGAATTGGTAAATCTTGAAGGCGGTCTTGTAGTTTTTTAAATGTTTTTAAATCCTCAACAACTATTGCTGTGCTGCCACTATTAGCAATGATAAACAGCAGTTCTTCTTTTTCGGCTTGGGAGCTACGCACTGCATCAACTCCACCAGCAGTCATGATACCTTGATCGGCAATAAACCAGCGAGGACTGTTGTCAGAAATTAAGGAAATGCGATCGCCAACTTTTATTCCCAACGCCTGCAACCCAGTAGCAAATAGTTGTATTTGCTCTGCTAACTGCGTATAAGTAATCACTACTTCTGGTTTAGCGTGAGGGCTGCGGAGGGCAACAACATCACCAAATCGTTGAGCTGCCAAAGGCCAAATTTCTGGCAGCGATTCCACATTTGTGTAATCTACCAACCGCTTTAATGCCTGGCGTTCTCGCTCACTGATGTTAGATAAAAAAGAAGACGCAGTTTGGGTTTTTGACATAACACCTTACCTAAATATCGTAAACTGATCGTTTTCCAGTTTATTTGTTATTCTGCTACAATCACCGTCCTTATTATCCACATTCCCTTCTGTGTATGATAATTCCAGGAATTCCACGTTTATATTTACAAAAATTTATGTTAAACTTAGTTTACATAGATTGCAAGCAATAAATTGACTGAACATCAATCCTACACATATATTATGCTTGCATCTAAGAACAGCGATCACCTATTTTTGACAGGGGATGATTACCTATGAATTTGATAGAGGCTATACTGGTAACGCTAATCAACACTGCTGCTTGCATGGTATTTCCTAAGCTTGTAGCTATCCTTCTAGCTGATAAAACCAAACCTACTGAAGCGTTGCTAAATGGTTCAGAATTACAAACAGCCAAAGTGGAACTTACGAGTTTTCCTTATTGTACAGCTTACGCACTAACAAGCAGTCAATTCTGTAAATTCAGTCCTGATTTTTGTCCCAAGTGTTCTCCAAATTGATGGGCTATTTGCCACTAAAAATTACTCGGTACTTCAGTCCAACTTTGTAGATATTTATATTGGGAATTGGAAAAATTTATTTTTTCTGACACCTATATTTTGCGTTCCAAGTAATAATTTATGCGTCTACTTAGTCAAGCGACGCCGAGTAGCCCGCACAACTCTTGGAGACGCTCTTGCTAGCAAGATCCCCGTAGGAGTACGACAAGCTACAACTCTTCTCTACGAGAGGCTGCGCCAAGGAGAGGCTGGCGCTTAGGGCGTAGCTATGCCGCAGGCTTTACGACTGCGGCTCCATTGAGCGTACCCCTACGGGGATCTTGCTACGCGTAGCGTCTCCAAGAGTTGCCGAGATGCTCAGTACAAGTCAGTCACCATCGTAGACATCGCTCATTCCACTATAATCGCTGAAACTCATATACTGTAAGCATTTATAATTTCTACATAAGTCCATTGTCCAGTGCGTACATACTTTCACAGTGGCATCCTGTCGCTGATTATAGCACCTACTCATGAGCATGTGATTAAGCTGCTACGCAGAATTTCTTAGTCCCCAGCACGGACATAGCAAGTAAGATTGCGAAATTGCCGTGGGAAAACGTTGGATAATCAAACATCCAGACCTTTTTGAGTCTGGTAGGGTAACATTATTGGGAGACAACCGATGTGTGAATTACCCACCCAATAAGGCTTCCGCTACATATTTGTTTGCTTGCCAGAATCAGACTCAGTATAATTACTAATTGAAGTTCAGGTCTACATATAACTAATATAACAATTAATATATTAGTTGTTAAATCTATTACATGAGGTCAAACAGCTTGTAATGCCCAAGCAGCCGGAAGTTGGTCAGTTTCTTAACAAACTTCACAAACTTCTAGGGTTAATGCAGGAAAAGTTTGCAGCAAACATTGTTTGTAATGAGCGATGAATCGCTCATAGCAAGTTCTATCAGGACTAAAGTCCTTACCCAACGGGAAAGTTAGTCTCTCATGGGGAGCCACTGCGGTGGACGGGTTAAGAGGCATAAAGGAGGCAGTGCGCCCAAGCGGTTTTCCGACTTGTCCCTTGCGCGTCTCCTGTCTTGAGAAGCAACTGCCGTCAAGTGGCGTGGAAACCCCCTTAGCGCTAGCCTCTTCCTTTGGGAGAAGACTGCGCTAAATCACTACAAACTTTAATTTATTTACGCCTAGCTACTTAGATTAAAAGAGGATTATATGCAAAAAAAATCACCAACTATCTTGATTATCAACATATTCAACTATTAGTTCAAAATCAAAGGTTTTACCATGATTCGGAAACAACTCACAGAATTTTCTTTAGAAGATGGCACAAAGTTTTTAGCTGAAGTTGATGAGTCAGAAAATAGCAATGCTCTTGTACGTGTTGCCAGACCAGACACTGGGCAAATGGTAGTTGAAGCTAAAAAGAGATTTGATGAAGTATTAGATCAAATCCAACCTGTAGCTTCAGCAATTATTACCAAACTGAGTCAGCTTAATACACCTGCCGATGAGGTAGAGGTTAAGTTTGGTATTAAGTTAAATGCTGGTGTGGGTGCAATTTTTACTTCTGTAGGTGGTGAAGCTAACTACGAAATTACCTTGAAATGGAAGCAAAACAAGGCATAGTAACGTATGGCAGCGAGTACAGATAATTATATTCAAACTTTTAGGTCAGCGATCGCCCGGATTTTTCATGCTAATGGTGCGGTAGTTGGTGGAGGTTTTTTAGTTTCTGGGCGAACTCGAAATTACATCCTGACATGCGCTCACGTTGTTACCTCAGCTCTATCTTTACCAGAGGATATAGTTGAAGCTCCTAGTAATGATATCTACTTGGATTTCCCTCTAATTGCATCAGGACAACTACTAAAAGCTAAAGTTGTTTTTTGGCAACCTGTTGTCAACAATATATCAACCTCCGAACCTGAAGATATTGCTGGGTTGCAAATAGAAGGGCAGTTGCCTAAAGAAGCGCAACCTATCAAGCTGATCTCAGCTAATAACGTCTGGGAGCATCCTTTCCGCATATTCGGTTTTCCTCACGGACACAATGATGGCGTTTGGGCCGCAGGCGTGTTGCGAGACGGGCAAGGAAAGGGATGGGTGCAACTGGAAGACAGTAAGGTAACTGGCTACAGGGTAGAACCGGGTTTTAGTGGTGCGCCTATATGGGATGAAACCCTTGCAGGAGCTGTTGGTATGGCTGTGGCAACAGAGAAACAGCGAGAAGATATCAAGACTGCTTTTATGATTCCTGCGGATGCATTGGTCAAAGCATGGGATGAAATAACCTTGCCGATTTCATCAAATGCATATACTCAGAATAATCCGAGCCGGGTACAACAACTCAAAATCAAAACTTTGCAACAACGCTTTGAGGTTCTAAGTAGTGATTATGAGGCAGCTTACAATCAACTTAACTATACACTCAGCGCCAGCGATCGCAATATCATCCAACGCCAAATAAATACCATACTACAAGAACTTGAGCGAGTAGAAAGCGAACTTAATGCCATTAGATATTAATTTAATACCTAAATGCTATGACAAATTCTTCAGATTTACGAAAAAACCATCAACAGTAGTTAATAAACAATTTAAAAACTGATATTGAAAGTATCAGCAACCAAATAGGGTGGACGCTTAATGATGTAGATAAAAATAAATTGCAAAGGCAACTTGACGATAAATTTGATGCATTAGAAAAAGCTGAATCAAAGTTAAACCAGCTAAATCGACAATCTTTAGAGCAAGTTGATCCTGATAAAATCCCATTCACTAATCGCGATGCTGCAATTATTGAGATTACGGCAATTAATTCTCCTCCTTATCGTCTGTTAACTGCTCCCGAAGGTTACGGAAAAACAGAATTTCTCAAACATATCTTGAGGCAATTTCAAAAATTACAATGGTGTTGTGCTTATGCTTCTATATCTAGTTATGAAAGTATTGAAGACTTAGAAAAACGATTAGCAAGTTCTCTGCAAATTATGCTCCCAGAAGGGCATGAATTAAGTTGGGGAGAGCGTTTAGGTTTACTATTGCATAGAAATTGGGCTAAATGGCAATCTCAGGATAAAAAAGGTATTGTGCTGCTAATCGATCTGGATGGAAGTGCCCCACAAAAGCAACGTTTAAACGAAATTTTTAATGACTTTAAGGAATTTGCATGGAGAATTGAAAGATGTTTGAAAGAATTACAGTTCTTTAAAGATAATTCTCGGAGACTTCGAGTTGTGATTGCAGCTCGCTGTCTGATTGATCTCCCCTTAGATCGGACTTTTCCTAAACTAACACTCTCTCCTTTTAACTGGGAAGTGATTCAGGATACAGCAACTAAATATCTCAAGCCGATCGAGATGACTTCTGAAAGTCTTGCTCTACTAGCAGCACACTTACTGTATCTAACTGGCGGACATCCAGGGGGAATTGCTGAAGCACTAAAAGTTTATCGAGGTGGCGGTTACACAGTTAATTTGTTTTTAAACAGTTATGGCAACCAATTATGGGAAAAAAACCTCAAAAAGTGTAGAGACCAAATTAGAGAAAGCTTGACAAAAGAAAATAACTATCTATACGAATCCATTGAAAAATTAAGTATATTTCCCATAATAAATAGTAGTTGCATATTAAAGGAAGCTGTTCAGAGATTTAAGTTACCTTTCAGTGATGATAGTTTTAAATTAAATACTGAACTGACAAAGACATCTATTTTTACTCGTGACAAAACGATTATCAAAGATGGAATGACACGGCGGCTACTAGTTATTGGTCTTCTCCGAGAAAGTTCACCTGAGAGCTTTCAAGAGCTTTGTAAGGAAGCGGCTGAAATCTGCTTGAAATATATTCATGAACTGAAATCAAAGAATGATTCTGCTGTTGCAGGTACTTGGTCTATGCAGTATTTTTTTCAAAGTCTTCAGCAACATGCTGGATTTATCAATTGTGGTGCTAATAGTCTGGCTTATCGACAAGAACTCCGCAAAACTTTCTTCGATAAAACTGTTGAAGAAACTCTGGGAATATTCTGCAATACAGACCGAGAGCAAACCCATGAATTTCTGTCTACGCTTAAATCTGAAGTAGAACACGACTGGGAATTTCAGTTTCTTGTAAATTACTATTTGCATAATGACGAATATAATGATACACCCTATAGAGATTTAATTCAGAAGCTTGATGAAGCCATTCAAAATAACTAACTCAGGAGTCTATTATGTCTGAACTAGATAAATTAGAGTTTGTTGGTCGTGAAGAACATCTAAATCGAATTATTTCCCTTGTTCGGGAGCCTAATCTGCATATCGTTTTGGTGGAGGGTAGAGGTGGAATTGGCAAAACTTGGTTGCTTCGTGCATTACAATCCCGCCTAAACCAAATTCAAATTGGAACAAGTGAAATTATTGATTGTGATACCCCTGTTTTTAATGATGCAGAAGATTTATACACTCAAATCGCCAAACAATTATACGATTATACATATAAAGAATGGTTGCTCCGATTACGACAACTGCGAGAAGATGAAAACCGCCTCAGTCTAACCGCATACCAAGAGGAACGGAAACAAATTGAAAAGTTCCTAGTCGATGAAATTAATCGAAAATCCAGCCAACAGAGATTAGTATTTTTAATTGATACGGTTGAGAAGTTAGGACAACCAGAGATAAGAGCGGAAGTTTGGGAATATATTGCTAATCTATGCCAGCAACTAGACAACACCGTATTTATTTTAGCAGGTCGCCCTAGTATTGCCCGTCAAATTCTGGAAAAGTCATTCAAAGAAGAAGAATTAACTTATTTGGAGTTAAATGAATTTACTCGTGAGGATGTGCAAACGTACATTCTTTCCAAGGAGGAGCAGCTTCACTTTACTCTTGGGAAAGACTTAGTTGAAAAGATTATAGTTCTTTCTGGTGGCAGCCCCATCATGATTGAATTTGGAGTAGAGTATGCTTATCGGGAAGTCATACCAGATTGGTTAGAGAGTGAAGATATAGAAACTATTCCAGGTAGGTTGGAAAAAATTGGTGGATTTGAAGCTGAGATGGTTCGACATATTACGCAGCTTCGGACATCAATGGATCGGCTAACCCTGTTACTTTCACGTATCTACCCATTAGATAGCTCTGATATTGCTAATTTATTAGAACTATCTACAGAAGATGCTCAAAAATTATTTATTGATGCACAGAGCTACTTTTTTATCAAACCAGTAATAGGTGGTTCTCAAATAGCATTGCATGATATTGTGCGAGACTTGGTTGATAAATATGTATGGCCAGATATTGACCCAGATATGGAATGGAGAAAACGAGATAGTCGGATTGCTGCTAAATATTTTGAGCAAAAAGATTATGAGCTAGGCCCACATAAAAGGATATTAGAAGTTCAACGTTATTCTGATGATTCTCATAAAGTTGCTAACATCGAGTTTATGATTGAAGAAGTGAAGCAACTGCGGGAATTCAATACTACACGATGGCTATCGAATGCTTTATACGCCGATCCGATAACAGGCTTTGAAACTTGGCATGAAGTTACTGATAGGATACGCAGTCAATCCAAGAAATATAGCTTTGTGGAAAAATTATTGATAGTTGCGAAACAGTTTGAAAAAGAGCTAACCCCTGATCAAAGATTTAAACTTGTTATTCTTGAAGCAAAGCTTGTTTACGCCCTTGAAGGCAAGATTAAAACAGAAAATGAGGTGAGAAAGCTAGAGGAAATTCTCTCAAAACAATCTTCTAATTATTCTTATCAAGCAGATATTTATAATGTCTTGGGAATGCTGAATGCCAAGTTACATCTTTATGATAAAGCATTGAAATATCAGCAAGAGTGTTTATCCCTAGTTCAAAGCAACAAGCTATCATCTGCTATACCTCGCGTAGCTAACCTAGTTGGTTATCTTTATCGACAACTCAACAAGTTTAACGAAGCTGAAAAATATTACAAACTAGGTTGGGATGCTGCTATGGAAGTTGACACACCTGACAAAGGGTTAACTCAAGTTATGGCTAGCATTCAGAATAATTTGGGATTCTTGTACGGACAAGAAAAAGATTATTTAAAGGCTGAACAGTGTTTTAAGGCTGCTATTGATATGTGGTCGAGTGTTGAGAGTGAACGCGAAATAGCCCACGCCGAAATTGCCTCTGCTACTATTTCGGTAGAGAATGGTAACTATATTAAAGCTAAACAGCTACTTGAACGAGCCTTAAGCCGTTGCGACAATGAAGAAAACGATCATCGAATATTGTGTAGGGCATACTTTCAATTAGGCTTAAATCAGTGGTTTAGTGCCGAGGTAGTAAATGAAGCCGTTTGGGATGTGACACAGGTAGAGTGGGATCTCAATCTGCTAAGTCTCGCTCAAGATGCTTTAGAAAAAAGCCTGAAATTGGCAGAGAAATACGGAATTGAAGAAGAATTACCTAGAATTTTGCACCAAACTGCCAGTGTCTATTGGCATCTTGGGTTTCAAAAGTGCGATCGCTCGCTGCAAGAACAAGCTCTAAAACTCAATCATCGGTCTTATCAGACTAGTCTAGAATACAATGATACGCGATATGCTATTGATAGCCTGGTAGGCAAAGCAGAGTTTGATTATTATGCAAAAGCCTATGAGCATATTTCAGATTATGCACGAGAACTTAGCGATCGCTTCCAATCCTATGAAAATATCCATCAACTATACTTTGGTCGGATATTACGGATAGAAGGTGATGTCGCTTTTCAAGAAGCTAACTACGATTTTGCTTTTAGGAAATATGCTCTAGGAATACCCAAAATCTTTCAGGATGGAGGTTTCGGGCCATATTCGAGCCAACATGAGCTAAATCTGCTCCAAAAGAAAATCGAACGCTTGCCTATAGAACTTTCTAAAACTCTGATCCAGCAACTAAAATCTCGGTGGAATGATCAGAAAGCTCTCAAGGAATGGTGTGATCAACAAATGTTTCTGACTAGAATACGTGCCACAAAACAGCCATCTTCTCATGTTTAGTAAAAAAATTGCTCAACCCAAAATTTTAGTTTCTCTCAATTCTACCTACGTACCCACTGGGCAATGCGATTGTGATGGAGGGGACTGTGCCTGTGACTTATCCCCTTTGCCAGAATTAAGCTCAGATATCCGATTATCTTTGGGGATGTTGGAGACAGAGTTTATGAGAGTTCCCAACTCGCAGATTATGAATCTAGATGATACTTATTCTATCTGTTATGGTACTCATCATCAAGTAGCAGTTATGAATAAATCAGCATTATATTTACTAGATAAATTTACAAATCCTCATAAATTAAATGATATTGCAATAGAGCATTCTCAAATTGACCCAACAGACTTACAGACAGCGATTCAGGAACTATATCAAGCACATTTGATTGCACCAAAAAATAATTGCTCATTTAACCAAAATGAAATACCAGAAACTTTAACAGCATGGTTGCATATCACCGATCGTTGTAATTTAAGATGTGACTACTGCTACCTTCCTCATCTAGCAAAGGATATGTCAATAGATATAGGTAGAGCAGCTCTTGAATCTACATTTCGCTCTGCCACCTTAAATCGTTACCGCCGCGTCAAACTGAAGTATGCAGGAGGAGAGGCATTACTATGCTCTCCTTTAATTAAGGATCTCCATTTGTATGCTCAATCCCTTAGCAAAGAAAGAGACATCATATTAGATGGAGTCGTTCTCAGTAATGGAACATTGATTACGCCTGAGATTATTGGGATGCTGCAAACATTGAATCTGCGTCTAATGATTTCACTAGATGGATTATCAAATTTCCACAATATCCAACGATCGTATGCAGGCGGAAAGGGTTCGTTTCAAGATGTTGAACGAGGTATTAAAATTGCTTTGCAAAATGGTCTTATACCAGATATTTCCATTACAGTTAGTGGGCGTAACGCAGAAGGATTACCCGATCTGATTGAATGGATATTGGAGCATAATTTGCCCTTTAGTTTAAATTTTTATCGTGAAAATGAACTATCAGCTTCTTACGAAGACTTGCAACTAGAAGAATCTCGGCTGATTGAGGGAATGTTGGCAGCGTTCAAAGTTATTGAATTGAAATTACCTAATCAAAGTTTACTAGGTTCATTGATTGATCGTGCCAATTTATCGTCTGCTCATAAACGAACTTGTGGAGTTGGGCAAAGCTATCTTGTATTTGATTACCAAGGGCAAATTGCCAAATGCCAGATGCAGCTACATAAAACTGTATCCTCAGTTGACAATCAAGATCCTTTAACTGTTGTGCGACAAGATAAAGCAGGTATTCAGAATTTGTCAGTTGAGGAAAAAGAAGGCTGTCGTACATGTGAGTGGAAATACTGGTGTACAGGTGGTTGTCCTCTGGCAACGTTTAAGGCTACAGGTCGTTACGATATTCAATCTCCAAATTGCAATATTTACAAAGCTCTCTATCCTGAAGCTCTCCGACTAGAGGGTTTACGCCTTCTCAAATATAGTTACCCAACTAACTAAGTAGCTAAAACCAGGCAGTAGGGGAGAATTTATCCTATCACTACTAAATAGGGTTTCTAGCAACTTAAGTTGACTTTGTTCGCGCCTATAGACCTCTAGTTTAGGCGATCGCCAATAACTTATTTATTATCGGAACTCCGTTATGGATAAACCACAATGTCATAACTGTGACCTCCTACTTGTTGTTTTAATCAAAAACGAGAGTTTGATTATTTATTTGTTCTTGCTGTAGTTATTTTAGGTCTGACGATAATAAAAAATGCCAGCAGAGTAAAAACTAACATTTGCCAAATCACCAAATTCCAGCCACCAAGATGCCAGCATAATAGACCAATGCTAGTACCTACAGCACCGCCGATAAAATAGGTAGTCATGTAAACTGTGTTGATGCGACTATTCGATTCAGCATCAAGAGTGTATATCCTTGCAACATTAGTGACCTGCGTTGCCTGTACACCTACATCTAGTAACAATACAGCAACAGCGATCGCTATCGCAGAATTAGCAGCAATTTTAGCAATTACTAAGCTTGCAATCACGAGCGATACAGCAAGAGTCAAGGAACGTTGGGAGTTACCTTGATCAGCTAATTTACCAAAAACTGGTGCCATTAATGCACCTGCGATCGCCACAAAGCCATACATCCCAATTGTGTCAGATTGAAAATTAAAAGGCACTCCACTTAAATGGAAAGTTAGCGTTGTCCAAAATGAGCAAAAGACACCAAACAATAACCCACCAATTAAAGACGTTTCTCTTAAAAGTGAAAAACGTTTTAATTGTTGAAGCGTTGATTTTAATAAATCTAAATAATCACCACTATATTCATTCTTGACATTAGGCAAGTATATCTGTAGTAAGATAGTAATAATTAAAATCATTCCTGCTGAAAATGCATATACATAACGCCAACTCAACCATTCAGCAATATATCCACTAAAAACCCTTGCTCCTAAAATTCCGATCAATATACCAGTAAAAATGTTGCCTACAGTTTTGCCTGTAGTTACTCTATCTATACTTGCTGCTAAGGGAAGAATAACCTGAGCTGAGACTGTTGCAATCCCAATTGCTACGCTCAATATCCAAACCTCGACGATGTTTTGTGAAAACGTCATGAGGATCAACAAACAGAACAAACATATCAGTAAGCAAAGAATTAATTTTTTCTTGTTGATTTTATCGCCCAAGGGGATTAAAAAGAAAAGCCCAAAACCGTAACCAACTTGCGTAAGCACAGATATGCTACCCGCTTCGCCTTCACTGACTCCAAAAGAAGATGCAATATCTTTGAGGATTGGCTGATTATAATAAACGTTGGCAACACAGACACCAGCTGCGATTGCCATAATCAGTACCTGGACTTTAGTTAATCCGTCACTTGAGATTTGTTTTTGCATTCAAACTAAATTTATACAGGAAAAAACTGGTTTACAGTACAGCTAAAACCAGGCAATAAAGGAGAAATTATAATATCGCTACTAAATAGGGTTTCTACTAATTTAAGTTGATTTTGTTCGCGCCGATAGACCTCTAGTTTACGCGATCGCCAATCAGCAATCCAATATTCTTTTACTCCTCTGGAAGAATAAAGTTTAAGTTTAGCTTCCTTATCCCGTCTTTGGTCTGAGTTGCTAAGAGACAAAACTTCAACTACTAAATCTGGTGCGCCAGTTAAATGTCCCGCTTCATCCAATGTTAGCGCCAAGGTTTCTTTAGTAGCCCAAACTACATCAGGAATCACATTATCTGATTCTGAAAACAAAACGCCGGGGTTGATCACAGCTTCTCCTAAACCAGTAGACTCTGACCAAATGTTAAGCTGTTGGAAAATTCTGCCACAAGTTTGCTGATGTTTAAAGTGAGGTGCCCTAGTCACAAATAATTCTCCATCAACTATCTCGTAGCGCGTCCCTTCATTTTCTGGTAAAAGTTCCAGGTCGTGAATTGTCCAGCGTACTCCTGTATTAAGCATCTGACTCATGGCTAATTTCTTTAATCTTGCTCTTGTATTTTAATTATAAGATTTAAGTTTAGCTTCCTTATCTAGTCTTTCAAAAAATAAATATATGAGTAAATAGTATGACTAAAACAAAATGCACCAAACAAAATGCAAAACCAGCTACCCAGTAATTGTACTTTCTAAAAAAATAATTACGAGATAGTGATATTTTTAAGTTTTTTTACTCGTCCTAAGCAAATTCTCACTTGCGATTTTCACGCCGCCATTTACCCCGCACTAAACGAATTTCATCAAAACTGTAGCTTTCACCTAGTTGTTCTCGAATTGGCGTTAAAGATATATCACCAAGCACTTCTAAAACTTGCCAAATTTTTTGTTGATGTTCAAGAGGTACTAACTGATTTATGTCTACAGGCTGATTTTTTTCAATCAAATCTGTCAAATGGCGAATAATTGTTGTGGGGCGAATGTTGCGTTTTTGAGCAATTTCATTAACACTCAAACCTTGTTTATGTAATTGTAATGTGAATATTTCTGTGTCAGAAGGTAAGCTAACAGAGGGTGTAAAACTAACTTGGGGTGGATCTATCAAACCTTTTTCTTGGCGGTAGGCGCGAATTTCTGCAAGGAATTTATCGCCATATTGGGAAAGTTTGTGACTACCTACGCCCGAAAGTTTACCAAATTCGATTAGTGTTGTAGGTTGTACCTGTGCCATCAATTTCAAGGTAGAATCCTGGAAGACAACGTAAGGTGGTACAGATTGTTCATCAGCAAGTTGTTTACGGAGCGATCGCAACCTCTGCATTAATATCTCTGCTTCAGCAGCTTTTTCACTCCCTTCTTCCCAAGTAATCTTCTGTGCTACAGGAACAGCAAGAGAAACTGTGTGCTGTCGCCGCATCACTTCCCAACTGAAGGCGTTAAGTTTCAAAACTGAGTAACCATCGCTAGTCTGTTCTAGCAAGCCTTGATGTAAAAGCGATCGCCCCAGCATCCGCCACTCATCTACACTCTTATCTTTGCCAATACCATAGGTAGAAAGTTTATCGTGTTCGTTTTGGGTGATTTTCTGGTTTTTTGCCCCCCGTAACACATCAATAATGTGCAGCATCCCAAATCTTTCTTTACAACGCGCCACACAAGATAAAAACTTCATGGCTTCAATTGTCCAGTCTTGCATTGGTTTGGGATGACGGCAATTATCGCAGTTACCGCAATTCCCACCAAAACGTTCCCCAAAATAACCTAGCTGAATTGTGCGTCGGCAAACAGTACCTTCGGCATAGTCAATTACCTGACGCAGTTGTTGTTTAGCAATCAACTGTTCTTGAGGGTCAGTTTTTTGGTTAATACTCCATTCAATAGTTTTGATATCACTGAAACTGAAAAAAAGTGTACAACGTGAAGGTTCACTATCCCTTCCCGCCCTACCTGATTCTTGATAATAACTTTCTAAATTCCGTGGTAAATCAAAGTGAATTACTAACCGCACATCTGGCTTATTAATTCCCATACCAAAGGCAATTGTTGCCACCATGACGCGCACATCATCTCGAATAAATCGAGTTTGATTGCTGCTGCGTTCTTCATCAGTTAATCCGGCATGATAGGACAAAGCGGAAATATGATCATTTTGCAGTTTAAAGGTGAGTTCATCAACTTTTTTGCGCGTCAGACAATAAATAATTGCTGAACCCTCAGTTTCCCGAACGAGTTCTAATAATTCAGCGTAAGCAGACTTGCTTTTAGAACGAACTTCGTAGTAAAGATTTTGGCGGTTAAAGCTAGCAATATGGATACTGGGTTGCTTTAGCCCTAGTTGTTGGATAATATCAGCACGGACGCGATCGGTTGCTGTGGCGGTGAGGGCGAGGGTAGGGACATCAGGATAGCGTTTCCGCAAAGATTTCATCTGCCGGTATTCTGGGCGGAAGTCGTGTCCCCACTCAGAGACGCAGTGGGCTTCGTCAATGGCAAAAGCTGCAATCCCAATTTTTTCCTTGACTAAATCGAGAAACGGCAGAAATCTTTCACTCAAAAGACGTTCTGGGGCGACGTAAAGTAATCTAACTTTACCGCTGAGGATGGCTTCTTCCCGCGATCGCACCTTATAGGGATTCAGACTACTATTTAGAAATGTGGCAGCAATGTTATTATTTCGCAGTCCTTCCACTTGATCTTGCATCAAAGCGATTAATGGTGACACTACCACCGTTAAACCTTTTTTGATCAATGCAGGTAACTGAAAGCACAGAGATTTTCCTCCCCCTGTAGGCATGACAATCAATAAATCTCGATTTTGCAGCGCATCTTCGATAATTTGCCGTTGTCCGGGGCGGAATTTGTCGTAACCGAAGTGATATTTTAGCGCTTGTTCGAGATTGGGGTACTGAAGCATAGCGATCGCTTTTTCGGGGGCTGTCTGCGTGAGTAGTTATGAAGATATCAGGATTTTAACTCACATCATCGGCAGCTTTGGTCAGACATGCGTTTCTGTTGGCGATGTCTACGACGGGCTACCCCTACGCCCGCTCATCAATTATCATACATGATGCGATGTCTACGACGGGCTACCCCTACGCTTGACTTTCAAGACAGTCGCTACAAAATTGGCGATCGCACTATTGCCCTGGCGTCCGGCTCAATCAATGCTATCATTAGCACAAATATTCTCACTTTAGGGATGCACGTAATCAGCAAAGTGAAATTGCGGGAATTCTGGGTTCAACACGCTGATTCTGAAGATGCTCTTAATGACTGGTACAAGTTTGCATCTATTGCAAACTGGTCTAATTTAGTAGATGTTCAAAAAAGATATCCGAAGGCAGAAAGGGTTAGTAACTTTACAGTGTTTAACATTAAAGGTAATAACTATCGTTTGATAGTAGACATTAGATATTCCAGCCAGACAATTTTTATTAAATACGTTCTTACCCATCCTGAATACGATAAGGAAAGGTGGAAAGATGACCCCTACTTCTAGTCAACAAACCTACACTGACTTACTGATTCAGTATCAGCCTAAGCTAATTAAAACAGAACAGGAGTATAACAGAGCCTTAACAGCAGTAGAGGGGATGATGTCTGGCGAGTTGACACAGGCTGAAACAGCGCTTTTTGAGTTGTTGGTTCTTCTGATTGAGAATTACGAAGAACGCCTTTATTCGATGGGTGAATCAAAACCTGTGGCTACTTTAGAATCCCTCATGCATGAGTTTGATGTGCAGCCAACTTCTTTAGTCGGGGTTTTTGGCTCTGTTGAGATTGTTAGGGAAGTGGTTAATGGTCAACGGAAAATTAGCCAATCTCAAGCTGAGTCCCTAGCTAAGTTTTTTAATGACCATTATTCTGGGCTTTCCCTAACGGCTCTTGACTTTGGACAGTGAGAAAATTGAAGATAAAACTGTCGCTACAAGATTAGCGATGTCTACGACGGGCTTTGCGCTGTCGCACTTCCCAAAATCGTGCGATCGGCCTAAACTACATCCTCAGCATCAGCTGCTAATACTTGGTCAACGGTTAAAGTTAAGTCTGGAAAAGTTTGACAAGGAATTGTTTCTCCTTCAAGATACTCAGAGCGTTGATACTCACCATTTTCTAGGGTCAGGACGATCGCCTTTTTTCCTTTTCCTCGCAGACAATATTTAGCAGGAATTTGACCTCGGTAGTCGATAATCCAATATTCAGGTACTCCCAGGGCAAGATATTCTTCTTGTTTGTCTATGAGGTCAGTTGACCAGTTGGATGAGGCAATTTCAACAATCATGAATGGCTGAGTTTGGATGCCCATCCTCGGTTGATCGTCGGGGTAAAACTGGGGGCGTTGGATAATCGCAATATCGGGTCGTCGGCTTTGTGTCTCGTTAATTTGTAATGCGTTTCGCTTCCGAACTGAGTATTTCAGTTTACGCTTGCGGTAGGCAAGTTCAAACATGAAGGACAGGAATTCAAGAATTTCTTCATGCAGTTCGCTGGGTTCTGGCATTAGCACCAGCTTTCCAGCAACCAACTCATACTCATTAAGTTCATTACCTTCGGCGAAATCAAGGAATTGGTTAAAGGTTAGTGGTTTAGGGGTTGTGATCATGGCGATCGCTCCTGATTGATTAGCATCTGGCTTCTCATAACCTTTTGATCTTCAAGTTTATATCTGTTTGCCATTAAGTTTTAGTTTGTTGAGTCTCATGCTTCGACCTAACCGACAAGATCGGCGTTCTACTTGCAGCAGCGCTGACGCTCCTTCCTCTCTACGAGACGCTGCGCGAACGCTACCGCTTCGCTAAGGTCATCGCACGCTCATCAACCTACAATACATGAGCGATCGCTTTTATTGTTTGACTATCGTTATCAGATAGGCGATCGCACGCTCATCAACCATCATGCTAGGAGCGATCGCTTTTATTGTTTAACTCTGGCTATCACATAGGGAGCGCACTTGGAAGATGAAGCGATCGCACGCTTATCAACCTTCATGCTAGGAGCGATCGCTTGACCGTGCCGATTTTAGATTTTAGATTTTAGATTAAAAATTATTTTGGTTCATGCCTTGCCCCTTGTGGGCGGAACAAATCCTCTCATCCAAAATTTAAAATCATCAAGCCCCGTACCCTTGTGGTCTCTTTCAATCCAAAATCGGCAATCCAAAATCTAAAATTGATTGACCTTCAAGACAGTTGCTACAAAATCGGCGATCGCTAAAATTAGATTTGAGATCCGATTGCTCCTAAGGCAGGCTTATAATCTTTTGATGGCACAAGATGGGGTCTTTCTCCGGATTGAGCTAGTGCATACCTTACTGCTTGATTTTAGGACCAGATTCCTTGCTTAGATCCCACTTTTCCTTGTCGTATTCGTAGGGTTGTTCCCTTTTCATAGCCTTTTTTAGACATTCGATCACAGAATTAAGCGCTTCTGATCGCGGCGATACTGCGCCCTCATCTACCTGTGGTAGCGCTTTTTTTGTCTTCTTACCCTGTGAGGGAGCTTGTGTTGCCAATTTTTTATACTCTTCCATTTTCTGGTACATTGTCTTCAGATTCTCAAAGTCGTTGGCAGGCAGTAGCTTGTCCGCGTTATCCTCGAAATCTTTTCCGGGATCGTCTTTGCGTCCGCCCGGCCCGATAACGAGGTTGCCGGGAAACCACTGATACATCTTCTCAATTATTTCGGCGGCCGCGGAGTCCTTTGGACCGACATGTTTCCCATTCTCTCCATTTTTTTTAGAGGCCAAGTTTTCGAGCTCATTGTGTAGCTCCTGCTCAGTTCGTCCGCCTGCATCTTTCCAGTCCTCCTCTGTGGCTTCTTCATGCTTACCCTGTGTGGATTCCTTATTACGCTCTTTTTCACGCGCCTTCTTTGTAGCTTGGAATTGTTCAAAGGTCACATTCTTAAATCCGTAGTTTTTAAGGCTGTTGGTTGTGAGCGTCTTAAGCTCTCCTTCAAGTTGAGCGAGGTCGCCGCTGCTATGCACGGCGTTGTAGAAGTTCATCAGCGTGTCTTTGGGAACAATATGGTGTCGCGTCATGTCGAGCTTACCGAGCTGATTTATCTGCTCATAAAAGTCGGGAACATTGCCGATCTTGTCCATCCTGCCGTTGTCTTTGAAACGCTGCACAGCCCCCCCATTCTGCTGCACCACATGAGTCAACTCATGCGCCAACAACTCCTGCCCCCCTCGACTCCCTGGCTCATACGCCCCCTGCCGAAAGAACACATCCTGCCCCGTGGTAAACGCCTTCGCCTGTATCGACCGATTCAACTGGTCACTCTGAGTATCTGTGTGAACCTTCACCCTACTGAAATCAGCCCCAAATCCTTGCTCCATCGGTTCACGGATATTCTTTGCCAATGGCTGTCCCCCACCCCGTGCCTGATTGATGGATGCTTCCAAATCTTGTGTTGCTGCCACGATACCACCGTTTGACACACGACGCTGCACCATCGGCTTCATTTGCAATTCGTCTTCATCAGGCAATGACTCGCGCTGAAGTTTCTCGCTCTGTGGCTGATGAATCCGTTGCATAACCTGACGTGCTGTTTCGTCAGCTTCCTGCTCATACTTATCTCCAGGCTCCCCAATTGTCAGCTTTGCCTGAATTGGTGTATCTGGTCTTCTTAGTGGAATATTGGCAATGTTGTGACTAAATCGCCTTGCGTGTTGCAGTTGAGAATTCAATAATCCATCCATCTTCGCTTGCAGCACAGTCAGCCGTTCCTGCCCCTCTGGCGTAATCTTGCCATATTTGGCTTGTAATTCCAGTCCAAAAGCCTCCATCTTTTGTTCTGCAAAGGCAACATCTTCTTTTGTACTTTGTGTCACAGGTGCAGCTGATGCTTTTTGAATTTGGCTACCAAACGGTCTATACGCCAATTTAGGGTTTTGTTCTGCTGCTTGGGAATTGGTATTAATGGATGAGGGAGTCTTTGACAATCTTTTATTGTGCATTGTTTTTACAAGTTCTTTATTTGCAGTCAACCTGACATTAAGTTTTCGGTCTACTGACTTTAGGTAATATCTTTATCGAAAGAAATACATATGTAGTACTGCATAGAATTATTTGTTTGCTATAAAACGTATTCATCTATCTTCAGGTAGAGATTCCTATTGAAACAATGTAACTTTTAATTAATTCCGCAAAAAGTAAAATCTAAAATTTGCCTCAGCATCCATCTAAGCGAGAATTTGCAGTTATTACTTTACCCTGATGCCCTATCTGGGTACATTTTCCCTGTGATTCTAAAGCATCAATCTTTCTTAAAAGCGACATTCCCCACACTATAGAAATCACCAACTTAATCGTCATGCCTAAGAGCAAAAGTGTTACTATTCTGGCAGATTTCTTTTGTTGAACCAGCCTTTTTTGGTGTTCTGCAAGTCGTGCTTCAACTTCTTTGGCACGTTCCGCTTCTAATGCTTGCTGCATTTCTCGCCGATCTAATTCTTCACTAGCAGCTAAAAATCGATAATCTAAATTGCTCAAGCTTTTACCATTTGCCCAAGTTTGGGCATCAATCAAGGCTTGTCCGTGCAATAGGCGAGATTCATCCTTTTCCTTTGAGGCTACCCATGCATTGAAGGTTTCGTAGTAGGGGCGCAAGTAAGCTAATTTTTTTCCAACCCATTCTAAATTGAAAACTTCTTGATAAATTCGGTTTTTGATTTGGAGAAAACCTTGCTTTTTGATTACTAAACCAGATAGTAATAGTTCTACCTGTTCTCGACTGTCGTCGGCTGTTACTTCCACTCCTTGGAGAATTTGTTGATAAATTCCTAGCAATCTAGCGGCAAATTGTTCGTTTCTAAGGATGCGATCGCGAATTGTCCGCAAATGCTCCGGTTCATCAAGTGATTCCCATTTTTCGATGATGTGCGATCGCACCACATTTTCTATCCAAAATTCTTCTGTGCCAGGGGGAAATTTTAGCTTTTTACCCACATCATCTTGAGATAAACTGACAAGTAGCCGACATAGTTTTTGAGTAAGAAATGGTTGCCCTTCTGTCCAAGCTAATACTTCTTTCAAAACTTTCTGGGGATGATTGTCTTTAATATCCAGTCCCAAAGATAGTGGTTGAGCTTCTTCAAATGTGAAACCATTGATTTGTATGGCTTTCCCAAAATTAAACGGTGTAGGATGATTTCGATATAGAATTAATTCTGAAGGTGTCGCAACACCAAAAATTGCAAATGTAATCCGATGATACTCTGGATCAATTGCTCGTTGGTTGTAGCAAAATCGAATTAAACTAAAAAAGTCATCAACAGAGAAATCAAGGCTGAGAATACTATCAATTTCATCAATAAAAATAAATAATCTTTCGTTAGGAAATTGAGCTAACAGATTTTCCGAAATAAATCGACTGAGTTTCTGAACTGAAGAGATATCATTTTGTTGTTCACACCAACTTTTTAGATTAACTTTTCCTGACAGTTTAAAACCTAACCATAAGTCCCCGATAATTCCCTTATACCACTGCTCTGGAGTTATATTTTCGCAACCAATATTAGTCATATCAACGGTTGCACATCTAAAGCCTTCTTGTTGCAAGCGATGCTTTGTTTTGACCATCAGTGAGGATTTGCCCATTTGCCTACAGCTAAGGATGTAGCAAAATTCACCCTGTTTCAAGGCTTCGTAGAGTTCTACATCTGCCCTGCGCTCAACATAGCTAGGAGCGTCACTGGTTAAAGTGCCGCCAACTTGGTATCGATAATTGTTCATTTGATTTAAAATTTAAAATCCGTTCTCGTTCTTAATAAATGAATTAGTATCGGGACAATTGATAAAATTCATCTTAAGAATGAGAATTACTTATTTTGATTATTTGTCTTTCAATAGTCTACCAGAACCATCAGTACCCTGAGTGTCCAAGTTGTTGGCTAAAATAAAGGCGATATAACTCACACATCGTGTGAGCTTGATTACCGTTTAGTTGAACCAAACCCATGCTTTCTAGCTTATAAGCAGCGATCGCGTCTAGTTCTACTTTTTCATCTGTTGCAATTACCTGTTGCATAGCTGACATTAATTCTGGTTCTTTTTGGAGTAGGTTCAACAATTCTCGTAAATGCTGACTGTAAATTCCCACTGGTGTAGATGCAGTTTCTAGTAACACCTCTAATGTGATTTCCTCCTGACATAGATGATAAAGCGCAAGGCTCACTAAATAGGGATGTCCTCCTACCATTGTTTGTAGGGGTACAAGGCGTTTTGCCCCTTCGGAGTCTGCTGCCCAGTGTAGTCCGTAACATAATGCTAAATTCTGTACCTGATTGAGAGTAAACGGTGGCAGCGTAATTGTTATCCCTACATTGAAAGGCGATTGGTTGAGGTTGAGCGGAATATAAATTTCTGTTGTGTGAACCACCACCATCCGCAGTTTTTGCCAGATTTGCTCCTGCTTTGCTTGTTCATGCCAACATCGCAGCATTGGCAGAAAGTCTTGGGCAATATTGGGATGTTCAAAAACTCGATGGACTTCATTCAAAGCCAAAACTACAGGACTATGATCAATGTATTGCAGCAGATACGCTTCAAAATAGATTTTGCAGCTTACCTTGCTGCCCATTTCCGTATCCCAAAAATCATCTAGACTGGGAAAGAGATTTAACTGCCTGCTGACATTGACACAAAACCAACGCAAAAATTTATCAATACAAGCAAAAACGTCTTCGTCAGCTTCTTGAAAGTCCAAATAGACAATTTGATAACTTTGCTCTCTAGCATAAGCAATCATCCGGTTGAGCAATGAACTTTTTCCCATCTTTTTAGGTGCTTTAATCCGGATTAAGCAACCAGGGTGTAAAATCTCGTTACAAACAAGTTCTTCTAGGGGAGGGCGATTGATGTAAAAAGGAGAACCCAGTGGTACAGGGCCGCTAGGAAATTCTATCTTGCTTGCTGAAAAAAAGTTTGGAGATATTTCTAAGCTAGATTCTTCACCGAACTGATGTTGGCTCTGATTCTGCCGATCGCCTATCTTGTCTTGCAGGTATTTATTCAAGGCTAAATGCAGATTTTTTTTCGTTACTCTTTTTCCAAGTGCAACGGAAAGGTCTTGCCACAACTCAGAGCCAACTTCCTTGATGTAATTGTTGCGGTAGCCTGATGCCTGTGCCATTTCACTGTAACTTTTGCCCAACCACGATTGAGAGAGCACAAACCACTGAATGGAAGCAAGAGGCTTGTCTTGCAAAATTCTTTCTACTGCTTGCTGAATATCTTCCACGGATATTAAAGGTTAAACAATTAGTAGATGCATTTATCCACTTTGGTCTAGTAATAATATACTACCGATTAAATACTTAAAAAAAGAAAAAAATGTATATGGGTAAAAAATTTTATGCTTTATTAATCTTCAAAGAAAGAAAATTATTAGTCTGACACTTCAGAGTAGCAAAAGTGGATTTTAGTGGGAATCAGCTGCTACAAATGGTCTTCTTCCCAAGGGTCACAGATAAAAGTAACTTATGGAACCACTATTTTTTGTAAAAGCGACACTACCGCCGCTTCTGCGTTGGTAACAAACGATGGATAAATGGGAATTCAAAGATATTACTTCTTCAGTGCCAGAGTCAAGCCATCTGCGATCGCTACTACACTAAGACTAACTCGCTGGTCTTGATGCAGCTTTTGATTAAAGGCACGAATCTTTTTAGTTCTATTATCTTGCACTTGGGGGTCGGCAACCCTGCCTGACCAGAGGACATTATCGATCGCAATCAGTCCTCCCCGTCGCACTAATTGCAGCGATCGCTCATAGTAGCCATCATAGTTGCTCTTATCTGCATCGATGAAGGCAAAATCAAAAGTTTCCACTTCTTTGGTTGCGAGTAGCCGATCCAAAGTCTCCAAAGCTGGGGCAATGTGCAGTTGAATTTTATCCGCGACTCCTGCTTGCTGCCAATAGCGCCGGGCGATCGTTGTAAATTCCTCACTCACATCACAGGCTACTACCTGACCGTCGCTCGGTAACGCCAATGCCACCACTAAGGCACTATAGCCTGTAAATACCCCAATTTCCAAAGTTTTCTTGGCTGCCAACAATTGCACTAGTAACGCCAGAAACTGCCCCTGTTCGGGAGCAACCTGCATCCTGCCGATTGGATACTGGGCTGTTTCGTGTCTGAGTTGAGTCAAAATTTCCGGTTCTCGCAAAGAAATTGATAGTAAGTAGTCATAGAGGTTTTGTTCGAGTCCTAGTGTTTGAGTTGTCATAACGTGTCCTCCTGCAATCCATAACGTTTACACAGCGCTTGCAGTTTCAACTTCAACAGCGAGTGGGGAATCTACACAAAGTTGAGGCTGCGCGTTGCGTATTCTCCAAGAGTTGTAGCTACTGCCATTTGATTGTTGCGCTTACTAATATTAGACCTCTTGCATAAATCAAAAGCCCTCACCCTAAATCCCTCTCCCATGCTTGGGAGAGGGACTTTGAAATTGCCTCCCCTTCTCCCAATTTTGAGAGAAGGGGTTGGGGGTTGAGGGTAGTTTTGCATTTGTGCAAGAGGTCTATTATATTGATTTCTTGCTTCATTCCGGGATTGAACCCAATAATCACGCTTGCGATCTGGTTAGCGATCGCCAACTAAACACTACACTTAGTACAGCATTTCATTAATTCCAGGACTTACGCACAAGTAACGGAAAATCAAACCGCAGAGTCCGCAGAGAAGCCAGTGCGCCCTTGCGGTTCCCCGACTTAAAGCAACTGGCGCGACACGGAGAAGTAAGAGTTTCAGAGAGTTCTTGCGTAAGTCCTAAATTCGTAACGAATTAAATTTGGCAATACCCGGCAATGCCAATGCGTCGCTTTACATTGTTAATGCGTCGGTTTACATCGTTAATGCGTTGGTTTACATTGTTAATGCGTTGGCTTGCATTGTTAATGCGTTGGTTTACATTGTTAATGCGTTGGCTTGCATTGTTAATGCGTCGGCTTACATTGTTAATGCGTCGGCTTGCATTGTTAATGCGTCAGCTTGCAATGCCAGTGTGCCGACTTGCATTGTTAATGCATCGGCTGGCATTAACAACGTTACGCTTTTACGCAAAGCTGTATTTAGTACTTAATATAATTCTTTTCTTTACCTTTAATTAAAAATATGCAGAAAACCCAAAATGCAATCTTCAAAAACCCAAAACTTTTGAGGATTGAATATCTTTGAAATCGGGGATGAAAGTTAATAGCAGGAAATATCAAAACCTTGATAAACTGCGTCCACATTGAAAACTGTAGTTCTGTATGAACAGAAAAACCCTCATCCCCCAGCCCCTTCTCCCAATACTGGGAGAAGGGGAGCCGGAAAGAAGTCCCTCTCCCAAGTAGGGAGAGGGATTTAGGGTGAGGGCAAAAACTACGGTTCTCAATATAGATAAAGTTTATATACAGTTAACTTCCTAAATTTCCCAGTAAAATACTCAATCCACTACTTAATATTGACAGTTCAAAGAAATTCAATTTATCGTCTGGAATAACACTCGGCTGTTGTGTAAGAACTTCATAACTGAACTTTGATCACCCAGAGGTTTTTGTAATGCCTATCGATTTATTGAGCCGCAAAAAAACTCATTTTGTCTTGTGGCGTCCCGGTGCTTCAGAACTAGTTCCCACTCTCTATATTGGCAACACTGCTCCCGAAAGCCCAGACAGATTAGCCCAATTTAAAGAAATTCCGCTTCGTCAATCAACAGAATTTCCAGAATTGTGGGAAGTTTCGGCTCAAGAATCTAGTTTGACGGAAGGACAGGTCTACTTTTACTGGTTTAAAGTCCGCAACTCAGACCCTTACGACTCTGCCAATGCTAACCAAATTCTCTACTGCACAGATCCAACAGCGACGACTGTGGATCGACGCTTACGTGCACCAACGCCGTCAGAATCGGGAGGTGTTGCTAGCTTCGATCCGGCAAGCGTCGTGCTTTATCAAAATGGGACGCTGATTCCCTGTGATCCCGAAGGGCAAACTGTAAATTGGGAAGGGGATGCTGCTTTAGAGACGCTGCCAACCAATAATCAACTGGTGATTTACGAATTACCAACCCGCTGGACAAAGATTAACTCAAATGGATTGATTGAAGAAGGAAACGGCACATTTCGTGACGTACTGGCACTGTTGATACCAGAAGCGATCGCTCCTACTTTTCCCATACTCAGCGCCTTGAATAACCGCGCTCATCTTGTGGAACTGGGAATCAACGCCTTAGAACTTCTGCCACCAGAAGATAGTGATGATGATCTCAATTGGGGCTATGGTACAGCAAATTATTTTGCAGCGGATTTTGACTTAGGACGCCCAGATAGCAAGTCAGCACCTACTGCTTCGACTGATTTAGCTAATCTGATCAAAGTTTGTCATCAGCAAGGGTTGCGCTTTTTTGTGGATGTGGTGATGGCATTCTCGCGGAATAATCCTTACCATAACGTTAATTTTTTGGAATTTTACATCAAATGGGCCAGTGGTGATCCAGAACAAGGGTCAAGAGATGGCTTTGGTGGGGATTTATTTAAGTACGACTATTGGGTAGAGGGTTATAACCCGATTACTGGGCAAAAGTCCTGGCTTGTCCCAGCCCGTGAATACTTAAAAGCGCATATTGCCCACTGGTTAGAATACTATCGGGTTGATGGTCTGCGGTTGGATAGCGTCAATAATATCGCCAACTACGACTTTTTGCAGGAATTTAAAGATTTTGCCCGCACCCTTTGGGACAAAAGAGGTGGAATCGGCGATAGGTTCCTCGTAGTTGGCGAAGAGTTGAGTGTACCCTTATCTCTCATCCACCAAAATCGTCTGGATGGACTTTGGAATGAAAAGTTCAAGCAAATCATCCGACAGGTGATTTTAGGTAAGAACGCCTGGGATGAACCCAGCTTTGAGTGGAGTATCCGCAAACTAATTGATTGCCGAAACTTAGGCTTTACAGATGGTTCTCAGGCGGTAAACTATATAACTTCCCATGATGTTGGCGGTTATGGTAACGAGCGTTTCTTCAGCTACTTGGTTAGTAATGGAATTGATCATACTGAACCGCGGATTAAGTTAGCATTTGTCTGCCTGCTTACCGCTGTAGGAATTCCCATGATCCTTGCTGGAGACGAATTTGCCGATCAGCAGGATTTGCCTCCAACAGATGATCATAAGCAGATTGACCCTGTTAACTACAGCCGTGTGAAAGATGATTGGCGGCAACGCATTTTCCAATACGTTGCCAGGTTGGTTCGCTTGCGTAAGACTTCCGATGCTTTAGCTGTAAATGAGACTCAATTTCTTCATGTTGACTTTAATGATGGTAAACGAGTTCTAGTCTGGCAGCGTGGTAATAAAGCCGATCAATTAGTAGTTGTAGTGGCGAATTTCTCTGATTATGGCACTCCTGTTGGTTCTGAGTACAGAGTCCCGAATTGGCCTGCAACCCCAGTTGGCAAGCAGTGGCAGGAAATTACTCAAGAGCGGATAATTCCATCTGAATGGGTAGGCAGAGAAGGTATCTTCCCTTGGGAAGCAAAAGTGTACGCTGTAGTTTAATCTTGATGCCGCTCAGTGAAAGATCATGTTAGGTCAGGTTTGGTACTTCAACCTGACCTATTCCGATTACCAGGATGAGATACTACAAAATTCGGATGCTTAATTCTGAAACTCAGCGGCTAGATCCATGATTATGGGTACAGATGACTCAATCAGCCATGTAGATTGTAATTATTATGCAATAAACCAGCGCACAGACATTCTATATGTAGAGATATTGCATACCAAGCCTTTAGTTGAGTTACTCGCCTAAACCCTTCTAGAATTAAAACTATTGTAGGGAAATTTTATTACTAAACTTGTTTTTATTCTGGGAGGTATGATGAGCCGTCCAATAATTCTTGGTATTGTAGGCGACAGCGCTGCTGGAAAAACAACACTAACGCGAGGAATCGCTCAGGTACTCGGCCCAGAAAATGTTACGCTTATTTGCACAGATGATTATCACCGTTACGATCGCCAACAACGTGCAGAGATTGGGATCACTGCCCTTCACCCGGACTGCAACCACTTAGATATTATGCAGCAACACCTGTCGTTGCTACGCACAGGACAACCAATTCTTAAACCAGTTTACAGCCATAAAACCGGCACATTCGAGCCACCGCAGTATATCAAGCCAAACAAATTTGTGATTATTGAGGGATTACTCGGTTATTCTACTCGTGCTGCCCGTGATTCTTACGATGTTAAAGTTTACCTTGCACCTCCTGAAGAACTACGCACTAAGTGGAAAGTCAAGCGGGATACGCAAAAGCGCGGCTACACTGCCCAACAGGTAATAGGGGAATTAGAAAAGCGCGAACCAGACTCAGCACAATTCATCCGTCCGCAGCGGCAATGGTCTGATATAGTTATTAGTTTTTACCCACCCATTGAGGAAGCTGATGAAACCAATGGACATTTAAATGTGCGTTTGGTACTACGTCCGACAATTCCCCACCCAGATTTTACCCCAATTATCAACTCTAGCTATGGTAATTCTGATTCAGCCATCCGTCTGGGGCTAGACAGGGATATGAGTAAGCCTGTGGATGTCTTAGAAGTTGATGGTCATGCAACCTTAGAACAGGTGAATAAGCTAGAGCATATTATTTGTTCTGATATGCCCCATTTACGAAGTATTTGCGATCGCGAAAGTAATCCAGAACTGGGTAAAATCGCAGGTACAACTGGGGAGACATTGCAAAGTTACCCCCTTGCTCTTACTCAGTTGATCATTACCTACCACATGCTTAAAGCAACGCAAATTTATCAGTAATCAGCGAAGATGAAGGGGTTTAACGGGTTTGCGATCGCGTTTAGTGTTGTGTGCTGAATTATGCGATGCCTACGGCGGTAAACTACGCACTATGCTAACGGCTAATCTTCAGGTAGAGATTTGCTTATGAATGTAGTCCAAGAGTTCTCCAACAGTGCAAGCTACAGGAACTGAATCACCGAAAGAATTATAGCTAAATGACGGAGGCCATTTTTTAACTGACCCTAATATCTCCTCAGGTATTTCAATATTAAAATCAAACGCCTCTTCAAGTGCCATTGCAAGCTCAACAGTATCAAGCTCATCTGCTCCTAAATCGTTACAGATGTGACTAGTTAAAGTTACTTTATCCAACTCATCAACCTTCAACTGTTCACTGACTATATCTAGAACTTTAACAAAAAGCTCGGACATACTCTTGTCTCTACCAGACTCATCTAACTTTTTAGCTAACTCAATCAATCGATTTTGCCTGCGATTCTCCGCCTCTGTCGCTTGTTGAGCTTCTTGTGCCACTCGTCGAGCTTCCTCAACTTTTTGGCACTGTAAGCGCTTGTAGGCTGCTGCTTTCTCAGTCGCTACGTGCATTTTCAAGACTTCGATATGGGAGTTAATAATATCACGCACTAGAGAAAATTCAACCTTGTGTCCGCTCTCGCTATAAATTTTTGTAGCTATCTTCCAGACAGTCTCATCGTGTTTGGATACTAGAGAATTTAAACCCTCTTCTGTAACTGGTATAGTTTTATCTAAATAAGTGTTGATTACTTTTTTCAGGATGTCTAACTCATAGGCTCTATCATCAGCGGTCATTGTAACCTCTCTTACACCTGGCATCCGTTAACCTTTTGCTATCTGTTTGTAAGCATCACAGGTAATTTTAGAGACATAATGGGTGAGGAAAACTTTTATCTTCTTAGGCTGCCCACTCTAATATAGTCGGATCATCCTTACCCGACAAATTTACATCTTGGACTCGAATGATGTCGATGTTTGGATTGTGGCGAAGCAACCCCCTGACGCAATACAGCTCAGTTAAGCATTTCTTTCTTCTCTGTGCGTCCTCTGCGCCTTCTCTGCCAGACGCTGCGCGTTGGCGGAAGCCTCTTGTAGAAAAGGCGGTTCGTTAAAAAATTGATTTTTATTCCTCCGAAAACATGATGTGCAGAAATAGATAAAATTTCCCAAAATTAAAGATTTTCTCTAGTTAAGGATAATTCCGATCGCAAACAAGGGATAACTAAGGATAGTTCCATCTAGGGTGAGTATTCTCTTAGTTTTCTATGACCTATTGCCTCAGAATTGCCGACCTACCTACAAATGAGCGTCCGCGTGAACGGCTAATGACGCACGGTGCCAAAATTTTAGCCACAGCGGAGTTAATTGCAATTCTTCTAGGCACCGGTCAAGGGCCAGGAAAATTATCTGCTGTGGGTTTGGGACAATATATCTTGAGCGAATTAGGCAAACACCAACGTGATCCTTTGGTAGTTCTGCGAGAAGTTACCCCCGCTGAGTTGATGCAAATTTCTGGTGTTGGCCCAGCAAAGGCGACAAGTATCTTAGCAGCAATTGAATTGGGCAAACGCGCCTTTCAATCTCGACCTTTAGATGGCACACTAATTGATAGCCCACTTGCTGCTGCTGCTACCCTCAGTCAAGATTTGATGTGGCAAACAAAAGAACGTTTTGCAGTGGTGCTGTTAGATGTCAAGAATCGTTTGCTGGGTACGCAAGTAATTACTATTGGCACTGCAACCGAAACCCTAGCCTCTCCCCGTGAAATCTTTCGGGAAGTTATTCGTCAAGGTGCAACGCGGGTAATAGTTGCTCACAACCATCCTTCTGGGAACCTTGAACCCAGCCACGAAGATATAGAATTAACGCGTCAGTTGTTAGCAGGGGCACAGCTTTTGGGCATTCCGGTATTAGATCATCTGATTTTGGGCAATGGCAATCATCAAAGTTTACGGGAACTGACAACTTTGTGGGATGAGCATCCACAAGGGGATTAAATTAACAAGACGCGACGGTTCATTCACCGCATCCTTGCGTTACAACTTATTTGCTTTCCTGCATGTTTCTAACTAGTTTAGTCACTAGCTTTCTGGGAGTAAATCTTACGGATTCAGCCAGGAGCTTATTTTTAATTCCAGGAACCACAACAGTTTTGTTTTCCAATAGACCACGATAGCCGATCTCGGCTACCGTTTCCGCAGTCATAATCTTTTGACCGCTTATCAGCTTTGAGTCTTCCATCGCGGCTCTTTGTTGAAAACCAGATTCTGTAGGTCCTGGACAAAGCGCCGTCACAGAAACACCTGTACCTTCTAATTCATTAGCGATCGCTTCTGAAAACGATAAAACATAGGCTTTACTAGCGTAGTATACTGCCATCAGCGGCCCTGGTTGAAAAGAAGCAGTCGAAGCCACGTTTAATATTTTTCCAGACCCCCGCTTAACCATACCCTTGAGGAATAACTTGGTTAAATGTGTGAGACATAAAATATTGACCTGTAGCAATTCCAGTTCAGCATTCAGGTCAATTTCGTGAAATAAGCCGTAGGTACCAAACCCCGCATTGTTCACCAGCACATCAACTCTGACTGATGCTTGTTCTAACTCAGTGAAAATTTCTTCTGGCGCTGATGGGTTAGATAAATCCCTGGTAATAACTTTGACATCAATACCAAATTTCTTTTGAAATTCATCGGCGATTTTATTTAGCTTGTCCACACTTCTAGCTACCAACACCAGATTGTAACCATCTTGAGCAAATAACTTCGCGAATTCATAACCGATGCCGCCAGATGCACCAGTAATAAGAACCGTTTGTTTGCGATTACTGTGCATAATTTTTCCTTTCTTAACAGCCTGAAAACAAATGAATCATTAGTTATTAGTCATTAGTAACCTAACGCTCTTTAACTTTGATTATTCTCTCACTAAAATAATAAAAAAGTGTTAATTAACCATAACTAATCACTGACTACAGAACAACAAGCGGTATTTTGCTAAACAAATATTAAAATTTACATTACTTTTTCTCTGGTACAAGCTCAAAGAAACCACCCATAGGAATGTAGTCCTTTGAATTTGTACCTCAAGATTTTGCCGCAATTTAGTAGTCCACCAAAGCAACTTTGCTAGGTATCCAAATTAACAAAACGAAAAAACTTTTCTCTACTCCCTATTCCCTACTATCACTCCTCAAAGTTGGCTTGAGTAACTACTACTTAACAATCACATTTATTGCCATTTGGAGATTTCCAAGCAAACTGCCGCATTTGTTCCTAAGACTTTTTGCCCACGTTCAGGTAGGGGAACATCTGCAACATATACATCTGAACTGGATTTTGGATTGGGATTTAAGTTCGTTACTGGCTCTTTTTCATCGGAATTCCAGCTATATGCAGCCTTGTATGTGCTATTTAATTCCACAACATCAGTAATTAGATAGTCAGACCAGAGGGGTACTTGGTCGAGATGACTCTCACCCAACCAATTTGTCTGTTGTTTTGTGAAAGAATGCAGTGCTAAACGCAGGGCATATCTACAGACATTATTATCACTGGCTGAATTTCTTGGGATTAAAAAGGCTGTAAATAGGGGAATGGGTTTATCTGTTCTGGTTAACTCTTGTGTGATTGGGCAATAATGAGCGATCGCCTGCTCATATATAGGAATAGGAAGACCACGCAAAGCAACCCTAGTTTCCAGTTGATAAAAATTCTTATCTAGGTCTTTTAACTGGACATTGCTAAGAGACAGTTTCACCTGAATATCACCAAACAAAAAGCGTTGCAGGTTTTGATAACCTTCTTCGGAGTTCACTATGCCATAACGCCCATCATGAGAGCGGTGAACATAGGCCCGATGAGATCCTGTGATGTAAGCTCTATCGATCTGAACTAGACCATCACTTTTCACCCCCACAGTCCTGCGTGAAAGACCAAAACCTCCTTCATAATCATGTGCATTAGTGCCGATCAGAGAAAAAACGCGGTTTGGCGAAAATGCATTCTCTAGACTTTGTAGTTTTTCTAACTGAAAGCCCTTGGGTAACTCATCCTTTGGCTGGACACCAGGTGTTAAATACTGGTACATCCGCTGGGGGCCAAAGTCATCAGAATTATTCAATTGGAACCTGTCCCTCAGGTTTTCAAGCAAGCCACTCCCGACCTCAAAATAAATGCCACCATGAGGTGTCGCGTAGGTAAATAACTTGTCAATGTGATCGGCAGCTTGCTTGCGTTCTTCTGGATAAATCTTTTGAATCAAGCTGCGACAAACAAGACCTCCCATCGAGTGGGCGACAAGATAAACTTTGTCAGTACCCGTCGTTTGCTTGACATTCTGGATCAGGTCTCTTAATCCCTTAGCTATCTCCTCCATCTCCTGTCGAACTACACTTGAAGATCCATAACTAGGTGTAGTTAGATCATAAAATCGGTAGACCCAAATAGTTTTATGAAGTTGGCCAGACAATCTCTTAATCTGATTGCTGACATTCTGATTCTCAACAATCGGTTGATAACCATGATCGGTCATTAGCCGCAGTAATGGACTCTCGAAAAAAAACTTCTGGGGATTTTCTTTCTCATCCACTCGAATATGAGTTGAACCACTATTGAAGCCATAAAACGGATCATCAACCGTTTGCTCAACGTCTTTTTGTGTACCTGCATATCCACGAACGAAGATGATCGGTAAATACTGCATATATATCCTCACTATTTAATTTAAGTATTTTTGCTTGTTCCCAGATTTAACCTGGAAACGAGTGCTGTCTTAGAACCAATAAGGCTTGATCCTCCCTAACCCTCCTTAAAAAGAAGGGAATTAAGCCCCCTCAAAAGGAGGAAATTAAGCCCTCTCGAAAGGAGTAAATTAAGCCCCCCTTAAAAAGTAGGATTGGCAGGGTGGTTTTATACAACGAGAGAAAAATAATCATGATTTGTAGAGGGTAGAGAAAAATGGATAACTAACAAGTATGAATCTCGTCGAACAATTGCAGCAAGTCCGGTGACTATAGGCACATCCCGGGACGAAAACATGAATTATAGTTAGTATTATTGCTCATATTGCTTGGAGCAATGACTTTCTTATTGGGGCTACCGTCGATTGGAAGATTTTACCTGCATTACACAGATAAAGCTTAATTGAGCTGTTAAACCTAATAGATGAGGTTTAATTAAATTATGATTAAAACAAAGGCTTTCACAGCGCAAACAAGCAACCTACACATAGCATTTTGTAGATAAGTGGACATCGCCCACTTAATTTTTATTGGGCAAGTAGATTTGCTTATATACACCAAATTATTTATAAGCTAATCTGATGAATCATAGTGGATTTGCGGCCTTTCCCAGTCCATGAACTTGGAGATGGCAGATCCTTGCTAAGGTAATGGTTATGAATATTCAGAACCACAACCCATCTTCTATAAGAATATATGGATAACTATGAAATTATCTAGGGCGAACGATGGGAATTGAACCCACGAATGGTGGTACCACAAACCACTGCCTTAACCACTTGGCTACGCTCGCCATTCAACAATTTGAATTATAGCAATTATTTGGCAAGCGATCAAGAGTTTTTGTTCAAGGAACGGACTCAGTTGATTTAGAGTCTCTGAAATCTAACGATTACAAGGAATTTTACTTAGCAAACATGAAACCTTTAACTATTATTGCATATACTGGAGCAGCAGCAGGACTCGCCGCCTTAGGTGTGACAATGGCGAAGACTAATCCCAGTCAGGTTGAATATGAAGAATATGCAGTGCAACGGCTAACAGAATACTTAAAAACTGATGTTTGCAAAAAAACCACGAATATTATCGAAAATTTAATCCGTTTTAATTGTGATAAGTTGGTTGACTCGGCTAACCCGCAAATCCAAGAAATTGTTGCCAGGACTACAGAAAGACAAGATTACATGATTTTTAGCATTTACCATACAGATTTAAAAATAAATTCTTGGATGCCTTCTTACAAATTTGAAACCGTGGGAGCCTTTGATCAATTTTATACCTACACTGCCAAAGAAGAATAATACAAGCAGGAGTAGAAGAATATAAAAGTGATTAATAATACTTGTATTTAGTAATTGAGAATAGTTTCAATAATCACCAGAGTCCTTATAACCACCAGCTTAATATTAAGTAAGATATGAGAATTAGTAACTGAGAGTTTAAGCTTTGCCGATGTCATCTGCCTATCTGCTAGTATCTCACGGAAGTCGCGATCCGCGCCCAGAAATTGCTATGCAGCAACTAGCAAAGCTGGTATGCAACAAATTACCAAAAAACCACAACCCATCAAATAGTGAACATCTAGTTGGTATAGCTGCTTTGGAAATGAGTTCTCAGCCTTTATCCGAGCAGATTCAACAATTTGCCAAGAGTGCTTTTTACGATGGCTGGGTTGGGCTACGCCTACGCAAACTATCTCAAAACGAGAATCGCCTGAAAATTGTACCGCTATTTCTGCTGCCGGGAGTGCATGTCATGACAGATATTCCAGCCGAAGTAGCACTAGCACAACAGGCTCTTGGTCAAGATATGATCATTGAGTTGCAACCATATTTAGGCTCTCACCCAGATTTAGAAAAATTACTGGCAAAGCAAATCGCTACTATAAAAGCACAAGCATGGATTTTGTTAACTCATGGTAGTCGTCGCCCCGATTCTGAAAAACCAGTCCAAGCAATAGCAGGAAGTTTGGGAGCAGTGGTAGCTTATTGGTCTGTAGCTCCTAGTTTAGAATCACGAGTCAGAGAGTTGGTAGATGCTGGTTATCGGGAAATTGCAATTTTGCCATACTTTTTATTCGCTGGTGGAATAACCGATGCGATCGCCGCCTCAATAGAGGAGCTAAAATTACAATTTTCTGCGGTAAATTTCCAATTGGCAGAGCCACTGGGAGCAAGTGCAGAATTAGCCGAGCTAGTTTGGGATTTAACAGATAGATGAACCGCACAATCACAGAGAAAAGCAAGTATTTGGGAAAGGTTTATTTAGTAGGTGCGGGCCCAGGAGATCCAGGACTAATTACCCTGAAGGCGAAAAGTTTATTGGAATGTGCAGATGTAGTTATCTATGATGCCTTAGTGAGTCCGGCAATTCTGGCAATGATTAATCCCCAAGCAGAGCAAATTAATGCTGGTAAGCGTGCGGGGAGACATTCGTTGTTGCAGTCAGAAACAACTCAATTGCTGATTGATAAAGCGCAGGATAATGCAATTGTGGTGCGGCTAAAGGGTGGCGATCCGTTTATTTTTGGTCGCGGTGGCGAAGAGATGGAAGAATTAGTCAAAGCTGGAATATCAACGGAAGTTGTGCCAGGTATCACATCGGGGATTGCAGCCGCCACCTATGCAGGTATCCCTTTGACTCATCGTCTATATAGTTCATCAGTGACATTTGTTACTGGTCACGAGGCGGCGGGTAAATATAGACCGATAGTTAATTGGAGTGCGATCGCCCACGGTTCCGAAACGATTGTAATTTATATGGGAATTCATAATCTGCCTTATATTGTGGAACAATTAAGTGCAGCTGGGTTGAATTTAGAAACGCCCATTGCTTTGGTGCGCTGGGGTACACGCCCAGAACAAGAAGAATTGATTGGGACTTTAGAGACAATTGTCAAACAGGTAGAGCAAACTGGATTTGGTGCGCCTGCGATCGCAGTCATTGGACAAGTAGTAAATATGCACAGTATTTTGTCTGGTTGTCGTCCAGTTTGATGGTTGGCACAAAAAAAGAAAAATCAGTTGTGTAGAGAAAGCCTTTTAGATGGTAAGGATTTTCTCTGCAATGTTTTTAACTTTCTCGAATCCAAAATGCCAATCCTCCTGCACGACCGCGAGCTGCAATGAAATCTTCCGTCTGTAAAAAGAAGCCGAAGAAGGGTAGTTTAGCTATGGGCAGGTTGTAGAAATCTTCTGTTTTAATTTTACCAAAACGGATTGGTCTGTTGTAAACGACACGACCAAACAGACTGATAAGCATGTGGTTAAAGTCAAATGCCAATAAATTTTTCTTACTGAAATATTGCACTGGCCCCGTGAGCTTCAACAAAAGTGGGCCATATTCAACCTGATTAACAATTTCGCCTCTGCCTAAATCCTGTTCCAAAGTGGTATTAAAGGAAACATGGATTTTTATAAACTTGGGTACATACAAACCCTTGCCTAATACAATTCCCCCGCGCTCTCTAACTTTATTAGTGCCAGTGACAAAGCAAAGTTGCCATTTACCTAAAAGAGACTCAAACGGATAAGTTAACCGTTGCTGCTTAGCAGATTTTTCTGCTTGTAGCAAGGCATTTACTAATATTTCAGGACTAGGGCGTGTGTCTTTGGGTCCTCGATACGCAGCCGCAGCCTGGGATAGCACGGCCACAAAGTTAAATATCGCTGTGGATGTCAAATCAGCGGTCATGAAGGCGCTCTGGATTTAAGTATTTCTTTGCTTTTCTAATAGATTGTAGCGTTATAGGGAGTAGGGAAAAGGTTTTTTGATGGTTGGTTGTGAGATTTTTTCGAGATTGAGTACAGCACGGCGGAAATAAGCAGACCATTAAAAAGCCCTAAAAAGCTTATTTCATAATACTTTTGACTTTTGAACGCCAGTTGCTTTAAGTCGGCAGAGCCGCCCAACGCACTGGCTCCTTTTGAATGAGTGACTTCCGCCTTGCGGTATTGGGTGTCTTCATGAAGCTAGATTGATTCTCTTGGTGGGCTGCGCCAACGGCGGTAGCCATCCTTCCCCGATGAAAATACAGTGTGTCTAGACCTTTAGCTCTTGTTAATGACCAAATTCTGTGACAATGGTTAACAATAAGCCGGAATACTGAATCTAAGCTACTCATGAGCCAGAGTTATCAAAACAGCCCTTTGCCAGGCAAACCCGTTCAATCATATTTCCATTGGTTATACGCTTTCTGGAAATTCTCTCGCCCTCACACGATTATTGGTACAAGTCTGAGTGTGTTGGGTTTGTATTTAATAGCCATTGCTGTTTCCTCGACTGGGTTTTCTGGCATTCCACTGAGTCGGGTTTTGGGTGCGTGGATTGCTTGTCTGTGTGGCAATGTCTACATTGTGGGGCTGAATCAATTAGAAGATGTTGAGATTGACAAGATTAATAAGCCTCATTTACCGTTGGCATCAGGTGAGTTTTCTCAACAGACGGGGCAATTAATTGTCGCTTTGACTGGGATTTTGGCGCTAGTTGTGGCGTGGTTAACTGGGCCATTCTTATTGGGCATGGTAGCAATTAGTTTGGCCATTGGTACTGCTTATTCTTTACCGCCAATTCGCTTGAAACAGTTTCCATTTTGGGCAGCGCTGTGTATTTTTTCGGTGCGCGGCACGATTGTTAATTTAGGATTGTATTTGCACTATAGTTGGGCGCTGAAACAAAGCCAAGGAATTCCGCCTGTGGTGTGGGTGCTGACGTTATTTATCTTGGTGTTTACCTTTGCGATCGCTATCTTTAAAGATGTCCCAGATATGGAAGGCGATCGCCTCTATAATATCTCTACTTTCACTATCCAACTCGGTTCGCAAGCTGTGTTTAATCTGGCTCTTTGGGTGATAACTGTCTGCTATTTGGGGATAATCACAGTTGGTGTGCTACATGTTGCCTCAGTTAACCCCATATTTCTGGTAATTGCCCATTTAGCGCTGCTACTTTGGATGTGGTTGCGGAGTTTGGCAGTAGACTTACAAGATAAAAGTGCGATCACTCAATTCTATCAATTTATTTGGAAACTCTTTTTTATCGAATATCTGATTTTTCCTATCGCCTGCCTTTTGGCTTAAACAATGTTAGAAACCTTTCCCACTAGTTCTATTATCCCTGCTCTGGTAGTTGTTCTCAGTCTATCAATTCTTGGCTATTTCGCTTGGAAAACTTTGATTACCTCAGACTTATTTCAAAAAGGAATCAATCTTACTCAAGCAAAAGATTACCAAGGTGCAGAAGCAGCGTTTCGCAAAGTGATTTCCATCAACTCTACTAATGATGTAGTGCGCTTATTTTTAGGAGATGTTTTAAACCAGCAAGGTCAAGTAGAGGAAGCAACAGAATTATTCCGGGAAGTGATTCACCGCAGTCCGAAAAATCCTGATGCTTACTTGCGTCTGGCAAATATTCTCATGCAGCAAAAGCGAGAAGAGGAAGCTAAAACTAACCTGCTACAAGCTAAAGATTTATTGCAAAAACAACGTCAACCTGAAAAAGCTAAAAAAATCACTCAACTGTTAGATAAAATGAGTACTAAATTAAGTCAATCTGAAGTTGAGTGAAAACAAAGTATTGATTAAACTTCAAATTGACTACTTTTACGCCTTTATAAGTTGCTATTTTTCTTACCTCTGTTTTTGAATTTTGCAGCAACTACAAAGGTGTTAAATAGAAGTGCGCCAGCGACAAATGATGGTTCTGGAACAGCCTTCACAACACTGACATTAGTCGCTGCTAAATCAATGCCGCCAACAGTGTTAGGAGTATCTTGAGGAAATACAGATGCATTTGTCCAATCAAGCAGGTTAATTGGATTACCTCTATCATTTACATCTGGAGAAAATAGCGAGTAGCTGTAGATTTTGCTACCTGTTGTTGCTAATTCAGAAAGAGGGATTAGCAAACTGCCAATTTATTGATTAATAATTAAAACGTTGTTAAAAGCACCAGTATTGATAGTAATAGCAGTGGCAAACCCTAGTTCACTTGGCACAGGTTTTGGGACTAGAAGCATTACAAACAGGACTTACGCAAAATCATGATAAAACGAACCGCAAAGAACGCAAAGGACACATAGACGCGCCAGCGGCTTCCCGCAGGGTAGGAATAAGAGTTTCAGAGAGTTCTTGCGTAAGTCCTGACCAAAAGACGAAACTGATGTCAAACAAGAACGTTTAAGTAATGCAGACATTGAAACTATAATTCAGCAGCGACAAGATGCACGTAAACAGCGCAATGCCGCTTCAGACTGTATACGCGACCAATTGTAAGCAGTGGGAGTAACTCTCATCGATAAACCAGATGCTACAACTGTGTGGCATTGGTAAAGTTAGTAATTTTCTCGCTAATATATTCCAAATTTTATAAAAATGATTATCATTATAGTTATGTCTGTACCAAACATTATTGTCGTTGCTGGTTCATCTGGGGCTGGAAAAACTACCTGGGTTTGCCAACAGATGCGAGAAATCGCCGCTGTTGACAAAATAATTTATTTCAGCCCTGGTACTGGCACTGTTCCCATTGACCAAACCCGCGTAGCTACTGAATTTCCTGGCATACAAGTTTTTAGTGACGGTCAGGAAGTTGAATTTTTCAACCAAATACCTAAAGCAGAGGCAGTTTACATTGAATGGGGGTTTTACTTGCAATTAGAAGCGATGCCTACGGCGAGCGCAGCTAACGCACAAATATTAGATAATCTAACTTACCGTGCCATAGCAGTCCTACCACCCGACTTCAAAGATTCTGAATACCATTCTTGGGCGAACGAGATTGTTTGTGGCGCACCAGCCCAAACCATTACTGCTGAAACTTTATGGTGGGCAGCCAGCAACGGTCAAGTCATTGACGAAAACAGTCTAGAGGAATTTTAGTACGAAATCACCCACGGTGCTTACGGTATCGTCACCCGTGCCAAAGGAATTTTTGACGTTAACGATGGTAGGTCACTTTACTGTGATTTTGTTGCTGGCGTTCCCCAGACGGATTTTCTGGAATTAGACTTACCACGCTACTTGGAAGGTAGACCTCAGCGTTTCAGTAGATTAGAAGTGGTGGGGGAAAACTTGGATGAAGCAACTTTAAGGCAAACATTATCAGATTGCTGTTTATCTGACGCTACGATTTTGCAATACCAACAACAGGTTAAAGAGATTCTACTAGAGGGAGAACAAGTGTGAAAATAGCCGTTATGTCATGTATTCATGGTAATTACGAAGCCTTGGATGCTGTATTACTAGATATTGACCAACACTCATGCGAAAAAATCTTTTGTGTTGGCGATTTAGTAGGATATGGGCCGCATCCTAATGCAGTAGTTGCCCAAATTCGTGCTTTAGATATTCCCACCTGCGCTGGCTGTTGGGATGAAGATATTGTAGAAGGATTGAACGCTTGTGATTGCAGTTATCCCTCGTTATTGGTAGAAAAAAGAGGTCAACAGGCTCACAAGTGGACTAATAAAGAAATTTACCGAGAAAACCGCGAATTTTTAGCTAAATTACCCCACAGTCTCAAAGAGGGAAATTTGGCTTTTGTTCACGGTAGTCCTCATAGCAACCATGAATATTTACTACCTCAACTCGACGCCTTTGTAGCATTAGAGTGGGTAATTTCCACAGATTCGGATGTACTTTTTTGTGGACATACTCATGTACCTTATACCCGGACTCTTGATGCAGGTCAGCTGCAAGTTCGTGTTGCTAGAGGAGAAAAGATACGAGAACTTAGCTTTACATCTCCTCTAAAGCGGATTGTGAATGTGGGTTCTGTGGGAGAACCCCGACATGGACGACCGAATGCTACTTATGTGATTTATGACACAGATGTTCAAGAAGTCAAATTGCGGGAAGTGCCTTACGACTATCAGAAAACTTGTGCAGCAATTCTAGAGAAAGGTTTGCCTGCAATTTTTGCTTGGCGTTTAGCGCATGGGTTGGAGTATGCAGAACGGGCGGATGATCCGACTCATGTGTGTACAAGGTAATTTATCTTCCCTCTTCCTCTGCGTTCCTACCCTGCGGGTTCCGCCTTCGCGGTATGCGCTTTCCTTTGCGTCCCTCTGCATTTAAAAACACTTAAACCTGAAGGTGTACAACACCAGTAGTAGTCTAAAATCCAAAATAAGTATGAATAAATGGGCTATTTTAAGCGGAATTGAAGGTAATTTGGCAGCTTATGAAGCTGTGATCGAAGATATATAAGCGTCAAGGTAATAACGTAGAAGCTTTGTATATTTTGGGCGACTTGGTGGGACCAAGACCAGAAGCCGAGAAGTTGGTAGAACGAGTACTTAGTCCATGTCGTGGAGAATTAGAACCCCTGATTTGTAAAGGTTGGTGGGAAGAACAGTGTTTGATTTTGCATGGTTTAGGCCCTACTGGAGACGCAGCTGAATTAATAGCAAAATATGAGGGCGACACTGTTAAGATGCTATGGGAGTGTGTTTCTCGTAAGACAGTACAATGGTTGCGATCGCTCGATTTTGGTTTTTTTGAATTGGATTGTTTGTTAATTCACGGTTCAACGGTAGGTGTGGGCGAGGAACTGACCCCCGAAACTCCCCCAATCCAAATGCTTGATAGACTGTCGCGGATGCAAGCAAATAATATGTTTTGTGGACGCTCTGGTTTAACTTTTCAGTATCAAATGCAAACTGGTTCTATTACTACTGAACTTAGCACTCTTGATAACCAAGTGTTCCCTCAAATAGTTACTGTTTCCCCGCGTCAAGTAATTGGAGTGGGGAATGTGGGACGCACAGCAGGTCAAGCTACCTATACTTTTTACAACCCCGGTACAAACCAAGTGGAATTCAAGACTGTATATTACGGAAATAGTAAGGGATTTCAAAGCAAGCACAAGTCTATAAAATCCAAATCAAGAATATTTCATTCCTAAATTTAACAACACTGATAATTAATTTAAATATGAATAACTGCCCTTGCTGTAATGAAAAACTACTGCGTCATGTTCGCAGTAGTAAAATTTACTGGTTTTGTCTCGATTGTCGGCAATAAATGCCAGATATGAGTTCGGTAGTTGATCATAAATCCCTATCTGCCAGAGTATTATCAGCAAAAATCAGAAGGTAGGCGACAAGCCTGACGGCATAACTTTGCTTACCGCATTGTCTCAAAAAAATCATTATCAATAATTTTGGCACAGTGCAACCATCCTAAAAAGATGGTTAGACAACAGCACCCGCATCGCGATCGCTTTTCTGGTGGCAAATTGAACATTATAGACAGATCCAGGGCAAACGCATCTAAATTACTCTTGATCACAAGCAAGGTTAAGAACCAACGAGAAATGTTGATTTTATCGTTTGATTTATTTTCCCCTACTCAAAGTGATGTCTACGACGGGCTATGACCAGAAACAAAAAGGTACAAGCCCCTAAATTTATTTATGGAAAATAAAAAAAATGTATTTCGAGATACGTAGTACAAGAAATACTACGTCAGTTGACTCAGAGCAACTAAATTTATTTATGGGGTTCAAAATGTTTGAATGAGTGACTTTTGAATGAGTGACTTTTGACTTCCCCGAACGCAAGAGCGTCCCGTAGGGAAGGGGCTGACGCTCTCTTCCGAGAGGCTGCGCCAACGCTATCGGCGTCGCTAAACTTGTGTCAATAAGCAGGGATTAATGCGACTAATTTAGAACCTATTGAGAATAAAATCCTTTTGTTGACATGATACGTTTGCCCTACCCTACAGCCTTAGCAGCATCGTTTGCAACTCCCCAAGTTGTTGCAACACCTATACTAACTACTGCAATCCGAACAAGAGTGTTAAACTTGTAGCTAAAAATGTTGTTCAGCATAAAAAAATTACATATGCAATTAGACAATTGAGATTTTGCCTTAGCCTCATAAGGTCTAGCTAAGTTTATTAATCAATCGTCTGAAACTTTTACGAGCGGATTTTAACATTAGTTATAAAATCAACACAATATTTATAATTCCAGATGATATAATCTTTATATAAATAAAAGTTATTGTGTTTCTCGTTCATTTGTGGTAGGAATAAGGAGTTATTTGAAATAGTAATTCATCGTCTAATCCCTGACTTTCTCAAATTGGCATAATGAAGGATAGTATTTTTTAATTTTTTCCTTTAAAAAATCTTTAAATTAAATAATAATAGAAATATAAAAATTAATAAAAAAACTTTTTACCATATCTAAATAGTTGAATAAAGTGTGTAGAAATGGAAAATTATATTCAATTCCAGTTACTTGTCAACTCAGGAATTAAAGTAACAAAAATGCTGAAAAGCAAGAATCTACTGGGAGTAGCTATTATCTGCTTGTGTTTGAATAATGCTAATACTGTTTTTGGTAAAGATGTTGGCGTTGTTTTATCAAAAATTACTGGCTCAAATCAAGCAGCAGTTCCTCAGAAAAAAAATGCAGTTGCTAACTTTAAGCAAGGAACCAATCTCTACAAAAAAGGAGATTTAAAAGGAGCAGAAGCGGCTTTTCGCAAAGCAATTGAACAAGAACCCAACTTTGCACAAGCTTATATTGCTTTGGCAAATACTCTCAACGATCAAGGTAAACCACAACAAGCGATCGCACAATACAATAAAGCCATCAGCTTCGATCCTAAAGACTCTGGAGCCTACTTGAATTTGGGTTTGACTTTAGCAAAACTGAATCAGTTAGAAGCTGCGATCGCCCAATATAAGAAAGCCCTCAGTCTTGATCCCAACTATGCAGACGCTCACTATAACTTAGGAAATGCTCTCTACGCTCAAGGAAAGCCAGCAGAAGCAGTCGCCGAATATACAGCAACCATCCGCCTCGATCCAAAAAATCCAGCAGGTTATAATGCCTTGGGAAATACTCTGTACGCTCAAGGCAACCTAGAAGAAGCGATCGCCCAGTATAAACAAGCCATTAGCTTCGATGCCAACTATGTAGACGCTCACTATAATTTAGCAAGTGCTTTTTACGCCCAAGGCAAGCTAACAGAGGCAATCGCCGACTATACCGAAGCGATTCGCCTTGATCCCAAACATGCACAGGCTCACACGGGTTTGGCAAATGCGATGGATGATCAAGGTAAATCAGAAGAAGCGATCGCACATTACAAAAAAGCGATTAGCCTTGTACCTAACGATGCATTGACTTACTATAATTTGGGAATCACTTTGGGAAGGGAACAACAGCTAAAAGAAGCGATCGTTAATCTCAAAAAAGCCAAAGAGTTATTCCAAGCTGAGGAAAACAAGGAGATGGTTGAGCAAGTTGATCAGCTAATCCAAAAAATTAATACCCGAACGAATTGAATAAAGGGCATTATCCATAGCTATCGATGTAGGCATTACTTAAAGATTACTGGTTTACGACCACCTTAAGTTCGTTGTACAAAGACCACACCAGTGATTAACAAAATTACTCCAACAATTCGCCAGAGACTCAGTGGGTGTACAGGAAAACCAACTAAACCAAAATGATCCAAAGTTATTGCCGCCAGCATTTGTCCCAGGATGATTAGCCCAATCATGGTGGCAGCACCCAATAAGGGAGCCAAGACGATTGTTGCAGTTAGATACAGCAGATTGCAGGTAACTGAGGTACAGTGATATCAGTACATTAACGGGT
>NZ_CALMFY010000114.1 GCF_937863485.1 uncultured Nostoc sp.
GTCGCAAGATCACCATTGCCTCACTCATCTTTTATTTCCCGACAACTCTAATGATGCAGTGCAGCTAGGTTTGATTACTCTCAATCCAAGCAATGATAACCGCGAGCGATCGCTCATTTGTTGCCAGTAAAATAACTACTACTACACCAGAACGCATCGTAGAAGCTACTGGTTTGGCACTAAACGAAAAAGGGGAAGTCGTCCTGACAGCAAATACTTCCCACCACCACGCCCCATAGTCCTTGGTTAAAGCCTGCATTTTGCAGAGCAATTCCTAATTCGTAATACTCGCCTCCGGCAAGAAGCAAGCTACGTAATTCGTAATTAAGATTTATCAGATTGCAATCTGGTTTTTTTCATTGACCTGCAATTTGATTGTATCGACTGACAATGCGATCGCATCAATCCACAATTCGCTTGTATCGACTGACAATGTGATTGTATCGACTAATGAATTACTTTGTATAAATTTATATAAATAAATTAGGAAGTTTTGTGTAAAACTAACGCGCTCGCAACAGAGAATTATGCAGAGGTGACTGCAACCACCATAAACTCAAATTAGAGGTATGACAGTTTAAGGAGTTGCACTATTTTACTCCACTTCGGAGCTTTAAGGTGAAAGGGTGAAAAAAAGTTATAAAGCAGACTGGATAAGAGCCATAGCCCGTAGACCTCGCTGAAAAAAGGGTAATTTAGCGGGCTTCAAGCAGATCAATTCATGAGCTAAATCAGTCCAAAATTCCATTGCCCCTATCGATAATTGACCATTGCATTCCAACCCAGAAAGCACTATGTCGGCGGTGCGATGCCTACGGCGAGCTTTGCTAACGTCAGACGACCGACATATTTTTGTAGCCCCATATTGGCAGAATTACGACCGATTGTAAGCGTTGATCTGACTGATTTTCTTGCCGAATATAAGTACCTTGTTTCTGACGCAGTACAAAGTCAATTTTTTTACTATGTAGCCAATTTGCCAGTTTAATCCGATGAAATTCCCTATCGCTTAGTACCAACATTCGATATCCCTGAAATCATTGCAGCAATGGTCGAATTAATTTTTTCTGTTCTGCTAAATTGCACTCGTCCCTTCTGGATAACAACAGCCAGTACACAGGTATTGCTCTTTTTTGCTCAATTAAACTAATTACGAATAGATTTGGTGAATGCCCGAAGTGTTCTATCAATAGCAAATATTAATCGTTTTTCTGTTGTTTTTTGGCGACTTTTGAATCAGCGCAAACCACAGATATTGAATTGTCAATTGTGGCAAGAGTAAAAACCTTTGTATACTCCGTCGCCGACTTTCAAATCTTATCAGTTGTGGAATACTGTTGCTAGTTTCTCAATCGTCACAGTTTTATGAAATTGTAATAGCATCAATCTTGATTGAGAGCATCTTGTACTGCACGGGTGTCATATTAATTTATATTGAAGCTCTTTTCTACGCAGCTTCAATGTAAATTGATATAACGATATTTTCGATACCGAATTGGGAGAGGTTATCAAACCTTCAAGTGTCCAAGGGCAATTCCTCTCACGAGTGTACAATGGCGACCAAAGACGCTTGGATGCTGAGATTGATATTGCTTTAGAGTCTTTAAAGGCTGACAAAAAGAAGGAACAGAATAAGAAAAAGCGGAAATTTTGGCGATATCCAATTGGCACAACTCTTGTATTGAGCTCACCAGATAGACGGTTCTTCTTAAATGCCTATGATTATATAGAGAATAATCTGAAAGTCAGGTCAACTGCTGATGATATTTGGCATTCTTTAAGTTCTCTCTGTGAACAGGTGCGGCTAAAAGGTCATATATAAAATAACAAAGTGGGTTGATGTGATTGAACATTGAGAAGTCAATTGCAGGCTAACAAGCGCGTTGCAACAGACGAACGCAAGCCCTCAGCGTGGAGTTAAAAGATATTTGCTGTGGTGGCTCTTTAACCTTAGCGCGATCGCATCTCTCATAAACTGCAACGCTGAATAGTGCCGAAGGCATCAATCGATTTGATTGACAAAAGACTCTTCGCAGCCGAAACAGCGATCGCAAGGGCTGGCGTTGCTTCTCTTCTGTATGAGATACTCCGCCTCGCTTGCTTCTCCGTAGGAGTACGCTTTGCTTGCAATGACTGTAAATATTTTGTCCATCTACTTATTTTTTTACTTGGAAGTCCCTTAGAGGCTGTTTTCCTCCTGCCCTTTAACTCCTATCTTTATTGATAAAGTTTTAAATCGGGCAAGCTTAAACAAAAAGTAAGCATTGTGAATGCATTCACTTGCACTGTGAATGCATCAACTTACATTGTGAATGTATCGACTTGCATTATGAATGCATCGGCTTACATTGTGAATGCATCTTACGGTGTATGTTTCAAAGCACTCCTTAGTTAGAGTCTTTGTACTAGATTGCCGTGCTACTATACGGCTCATTCCTGTTGTTACTTGTAGGAGACAATTATGGAGATCAGTAGACGCAGCTTGTTGAAAACTGCTTCTGCTTCGGGATTAGTAGCGGCAGGACTTGCAGTTTCGGAAGGATTTTTGCAGCCGCTCCTTGCTCAAACAGAACCTGTTGATGAAAAGACTCAACTACTAGCCCAAACACCCACTCCAACTCGACGTGGCGAAATGTTGTATCGCACCCTCGGACGTACTGGAGAACAAGTATCTGCGATTGGCTTGGGTGGGTTTCACATTGGAAAAATTGAAGAGGAGCAAGAAAGTATCAAACTAATCCGCAGTGCCATTGATCGCGGCATCAACTTTATGGATAACTCTTGGGACTATCATAATGGGCGTAGCCATCGGTGGATGGGAAATGCTCTTAAGGATGGTTATCGCCAAAAGGTCTTCCTAATGACGAAAATCGATGGTCGCACTAAAAGTTCTGCCAAGATGCAGATTGATGAATCGCTCAAAGATTTGCAGGTCGATCACATTGATTTATTGCAGCATCATGAAATACTGCGCTTTGAAGACCCCGATCGCATCTTCGCTCCTGGCGGTGCGATGGAGGCAGTCGTCGAGGCACAGAAGGCAGGCAAAATTCGCTATATCGGTTTCACAGGACATAAGAATCCCCTGATTCACCTTCAGATGTTGGAAACTGCTACACAAAATGGTTTCCGCTTCGATACTGTGCAGATGCCATTGAATGTTATGGATGCTCATTTTAGAAGTTTTGAACATCAGGTTTTACCTGTGCTAGTGAAAAACAACATTGGTGTGCTGGGAATGAAATCGATCGGGGAGTCTTATATTCTCAGAAGCAACACTGTTAGTGCGATCGAGTGCCTGCACTACGCAATGAATTTGCCAACGTCAGTCGTAATTACGGGCATCGATAGCATGAGAATTTTAGACCAAGCGTTTGAGGCAGTCCGCACGTTTAAGCCAATGGATCAGGCACGAGTTACAGCACTGTTAGCGCGTACCCGTGAGGCAGCGGCTAAAGGGCAGTACGAACGATATAAGACCACAACCCAAAATGACAGTACAGCTATGAATCCAGCTTATCTTGGGTAAAGATTAATACTATGTTTGACTGTTTATTTATACAAACAGCGATGTCTACAACGGCTACGCCTACGCAATTTTGCAGGTGTAACCTTAGATCGAGTTGATGCGTTACGCACATCTTCTCAAAATCAATTCTTGTGTTACTTGACTTAGGGACTTCCAAATAAAAAAATGTCCCAAAACTTACGCAAAAACCCTCTCATTTCTCCTCTCTCTGGGTTCTCTGTGGTTCGCTTATTTGGATAATTTATTTCTTGGAAGTCCCTTGAGGTATTTTCACAAAAAGCTAGGTGATTCATTGCTGTCCCTATCTTGATTGCTACCAAGTCTATCAATTGGAAGATGTATTTATCCTCAAAACTTTGATGATATGAAGGGAGGTACAAACTGGCTGACTTTGACATTTTTGGTGTGTGCTAAAAGTATCGCTATTTTGTTTAAGTTAAGATACCATCTAGAACATAATTATGAAACGCATTGCGTATTTAGGACTCGGCATCATGGGCAGTGGGATGGCAACCAACTTGCTCAAAGCGGGCTATGATTTGAACGTTTGGAATCGTAGTCTAGAGTCCTGTAAGTCTCTGGTTGAACAAGGTGCAACACAAGCACAAACACCAGCACAAGCCGTAGAGAATGCCGAGGCGATTCTCTACTCGTTCTCGAATGACAATGCGGTTGAAGAGGTTGTCTTTGGAAAAGATGGCATTTTATCGAACGTGCGATCGGGACAAATTGCGATCGACGTGAGTACAGTTCATCCTGATACCTCGCGTCGAGAAGCCGCAGCCTATGCCGAAAAGCAGGTCGAATTTCTTGATGTTCCCGTTTTTGGCAGTAAAAACGAATCCGCCGCTGGGGGATTGTGGATTGTCGTTAGTGGCAAGCGCGAGGTATTTGAGCAAGTCAAACCAATTTTGGAGCCGTTGAGCGAAACGATCCATTATCTAGGCGACACTGGCAAAGGTGCATCAATGAAACTCATCGGTAATTCGATTGTGGCAACCCAAATCGAAGCGTTAGGGGAAGCGCTGATTCTGGCAACCAAAGCCGGACTTAATACACAAGACGTTCTTGATGTGCTGCATGTGGTAGATTTTCGCTCTCCAATTTTTGACGGCATGGGCAAGATGCTAGTAAATCGCGATTTCACGCCAAGTTTTGCGTTAAATAATTTGCTCAAAGATGCCAATTTGATCGCTCGATTTGCTCAAGATTTAAATTCTCCAATGCCTGCTGCCGCAATTGTCAGAGAAACCATTAAAACAGCAGTTAATCAAGGATGGGGGGAAGAAAATGCGTCGGCATTCATTAAAGCTTTGGAATTGGAAGCAGGAGTGACGGTTAAATCATAACTGCAAATTTCTCCATTAGAAAATACACCTTTATTTAAGGAAAACATTAGATATGCCTAACTTCAAAATATTCTCAACTGGTTTAGTAGCGATCGCTTTATCTCTGGCGACTGGTTGCACACCAACTAATCCGCATGACCAGAATACATCTGAAGTTCCAGCTGCTCAGTCTGTGCAAAGGACAGAGAGTCCATCACCAACACCAAATGCCTCACCAACTGCATCAGGACAAAATACCCTCAGTTCTTCAGACAAAAAGTTTATAACTGAAGCTGCTCAAGGAGGTTTAGCAGAAGTTCAACTAGGACAACTGGCATTACAACGTGGAACTAGTGATGCAGTAAAACAGTATGGACAGCATATGGTTGATGATCACACCCCAGTGAATGATCAACTCAAACAGTTGGCGCTTCAAAAAGGTGTCACGCTGCCAACTACTATTGGCAGAAAAAATCAGCAAGCCAAGCAACGCTTATCTAAGCTTTCTGGTAAGAACTTTGATCGCCAATATCTGAATCTGATGCTTCAAGATCATCAAAAGGATGTTGCTGCATTTAAAAATGAAGCTGAAAAGGGACAAGATCCTGATCTAAAAGCATTTGCGGCTCAAGCGCTACCAACCCTCCAACAACATTTGGAACAGGTTCGTTCCCTTGCTAATTCTGGAACTTCAACCAGTAGCCCAACTCCAACTAGCACCCCAACTTCAACCAGTAGCCCAATTCCAACTACTACCCCGTAATATGATGTCCGGCAAATTGCACGTAATTAATCGATTACGAGTGAAACGAGGCAATCGCATGGTTTTTGGGATTACTTTCCTACCCTGCGGGAATGCTAAGTACAGTCTTGCATAAAATCGTGGCGTTTTTAAATGCATAGGGGTACATTGGCATTGCAGAGGGACACATTGGCATTGTAGACGGATGCATTGCCATTGCAGATGGAGACATTGGCATTGTAGAGCGATACATTGGCATTTCATTGATTTGCTACGAATTAATAAAATGCTGTATTAAGAGCGAACGATCGCAATGACCAAATAATTACTAATTTGTAATAACGCTCTCTATGAGACGCTGCATGTAGCTTGCTTCTTTGCAGGAGTACGCGGATAACGCTGTGCTAACGTAATTACAGCTATTTTCAGGTAATATAGACCATGCGGTAGGGACGCAAGGTCTTGCGCCCCTACGACAGATGTGGTTCAAATACTTGAATTCTGCTGTAAATTGCAACTACGAATTACGAATTACGTTGACGGTTATTTAAGCGGACTTGTATAAGTCCAAAATTTCATCATTAAGGAACTACAATGTCTGAATTGTTTAAAGGAGAATTTTCTCGTCGTCAAATTCTGACTGCTGCTGGATTAGGAGCCATTTCAGCCGTCGCACTTGATAGTACGGGCGAAGAGGTTACTGCCCAACAGCCGACTGGGCAAGCCACGCCACACGGAGGAACTCTGCCGCCTCAGATTGAATTTGCGCCGATATCGGAAAAGACTGAAGTCGATACGGGTGGGCCTCCGACTGCATTGCCCCCAGAGCGACGGTTGGGATTTGCGATCATTGGACTTGGTAGACTGACATTGGAAGAAATCATGCCTGCGTTTGCAGAATGTAAGCTAGCAAAGCCAACTGCATTAGTTAGTGGCGATGCTGCCAAAGCGAATCAAGTTGCCCAGCAGTATGGTATTAAACCGCAGAACGTTTACAATTATCAGAATTACGACAATCTCCGCAACAATCCAGATGTTGATGTGATCTATATTGTATTGCCCAACAGTATGCACCGGGAATATACGGTGCGTGGTGCTAAAGCAGGGAAGCACATTTTGTGTGAGAAGCCAATGGCAACCACGGTCGAAGATGCTCAACAGATGATCGACGCGTGCAAACAGGCCAATCGCAAGCTGATGATTGCATATCGCTGCCAATACGAGCCACACCATCGTGCCATGATTCAGATGATTCGCAGCAAAGAACTAGGAACTGTGAAAGTGATTCAGGCAGATAACGGACAAAATCAGGGCGGTGACTTAAACCAGTGGCGGTTGAAACGCGCTCTAGCTGGAGGTGGCTCTTTACCAGATGTGGGAGTTTATTGCTTGAATGCAACTCGCTATTTGACAGGAGAGGAACCGATCGCAATTAGCGCCCAAACCTTTACCACTCCTGGCGATCCACGCTTCAAAGAGGTGGAAGAAAGCGTTACCTTTCAGCTGGGGTTTCCCAGTGGAGTGCTAGCGATTTGCTCCACTAGCTATGGCTTTCACGAAGCGCGGCGGTTTCGTGTCTTCGGCTCGGATGCCTGGGGACAACTCGATCCGGCGTTCTCCTATAACGGTTTGCGAATGATGATTTCGCGCAAATCGCCAACAAATAGCATGGCAGAAAACGTCAGCGAAGTGCGGATAGGCGAGAAGAACCAGTTCGCCTTAGAAATTGATCACATGGCGGATTGTGTGATTGGGAATAAGCAACCCCATACACCTGGCGAAGAAGGTTTGCAAGACCAAAAATTGATAGCGTTGATTTACGAAGCGGCACAAACAGGCAAGACGATTACTCTACCTCGTGTATCAGGGCTAGATACCACTCGTGGCCCCGCTCCTCGAATGCTGAAGTAATACTAAGTTGCGTTCAGAGGTAGTATCCTGAGATGAGGAAAGAAAGTTAAAGAACGCAAGCGATCGCTATTTTTGTAATTAAAAGTACAGATTATTTGATGAATTATGTATAAAAAAAAGAGATTATGAGTATGAAATATGTTAAGTAATATCCTAATGAACAAGCGTTAAATATTGTCGGGGACTATCTTATGGCATCAGGCTTCAACTGTGCTAGTTCAAAGCGTAAAACGAATTTCAAATTGAATGTACCCAGTGCTACAGCCGTAACAGAACAGATGTACTTGTTTTTTCGTGAGATAGAAGACCCGCGTTAGCGAAGCTCGCCGCAGGCATCGCAACGCACTCGTGCCCACTTGTTAACAGACATTCTAATTATCGGAATACTATCAGTGATTGCAGGAGGTAAAGGATGGGAAGATATGGAAACTTACGGGTTAAGCAAATATGATTGGTTAACGGAATTTTTAGCTCTACCTAATGGTATTCCTTGTCCAGATATGTTTCGACGAGTATTTGAGTGTTGCTTTCAAAAATGGGTACAGTCGATAGTTGAAACAGTAGGTACACAAGTGATTTCCATCGATGGCAAGACTCTTAAAGGTTCCTATGACAGAGAACAAGGAAAATCAGTCTTACACCTTGTCAGTCTCTTGATTAGAGTTGTCGGGAAATAAAAGATGAGTGAGGCAATGGTGATCTTGCGACACC
>NZ_CALMFY010000115.1 GCF_937863485.1 uncultured Nostoc sp.
TACGTACCAAGTAGTGTTTTTGGGAAGCTCTTCTTTATCCGTTGTAATTTGCCAACGATACAAAGGTTCTACTTTTTCTTTGAAGGAAAACTGTAAATCTGCATTAGCGGGACTTAAACATTTTTAAGGGACAAACAAGCCTTAAACCCATGCAGGGTAAGGGAAATACACAAATGCTTAAAAATGGCTGAAACTCAGATATATCAACAAACCCAGCAAAATAGTGTCAAAGTCATTCTGGATATAGCTTTGAGACTATTTTTTAGGTGTTTTTTGTCTAAGTCCCACTAAAAATGTTGCTTAATTTTTGCCAAGTTATTCTGTCGTTACAATAGTTTTTCATTGCACATCTTAGCTGTCAAAAACTTATTTGATTATCATTTTTATTTAAGTAATTTTGAGTATTTGCACTGATTGACAAAATGCACTTTACCTTAAAATCTCACGGATGGGTGCAACCAAAGTCTGCAATTGGTCTGTAACTTCTTGAGTGTAACGAATTAGTGGTAATCCACAAATAAAAGCGAGGTCTATTTGGTCTTGAAATAATAGAGGATCTTGGAGGGGATCGCATTCACCAAGGTGTAGTTGGATTTCTAGTTGTAAAACACGACCCAAATAAGCTGCGATCGCGTGATATAATCCGAAGCAATTAGGAGCTAAGTAGGATACAGCCCGTAAGCTTGTTAATATACTCATTCTTGTTTTAAAACAGTATTGTATTTTCCTAGAAAACTTGAGTTAACTTCCGCCCAACCTGATAAAGCCGCTATTTTCAAGGCGATGGAGTTACACCATACGGAGCGGATGAAGTCATTATATGCCCAGGCAATAGTATCTGAAATCATTGAGTTCCCACTGCGTCAGATGATTCATGCTTTGGTAACAGCGATCGCAGAAATGTTTGAACATCAAAACTAAACTTTTTGACAGTAAAGACACCAGGCGTGGTTATCGCATTACAGCGTTACCCGCACATCAGATTCCGGCTGACTAAACAAGCGCAACCTGGCTCTAGCGTTGGTAAGACCATTAACAGTACGACACTTATTTTTTAATTCACGTTGAAAATCAATCTTACACTGAAACAGCATTTACCAGCGTAGGCGTAGCTCGCCTTTGGCAAAGCGTCTTGTAGAGAAGGCATCGCACTAAATCTTCTCAACCAAATGGCTAACAATATCCGTATCTGCGCAAAGCTACGGCACGAGCTATGCACCCCAAAGCAAGGGAAAGATTCTTTAGAAAAATGAGATGAGGGCGTTTTTGATTCGCTAGGATTATAGAGTCAATTGCTCACGCTATCGCTTATCCATTATGACTTGCATCGGGAGCAAAACAGATGTGAAGTGCTTTAAACAGCACCTCGCAAATCTTAGCAATTGGGGACAAGAGAGCGCTAACTCCGATCAAACAAGTACAAAATTTTTCTTGGTTAGTGACAATCCAGTAGATAGTTGGGCAAATTTTACCTCAGTAAACCCAGACGCACTACCATCAAGGTCAAAGTACAGTCCACCTGTAGAATCGTCATAGATGAATCGTTGACTGCTTGTAGTTGCAGATGTTCCAATGGTAAACTGAGTTTTCTGAAGTGAACCTATTGATAATCCGCCACCAAAATTAAAAGCATCTACCTGAATCAGTTCATTAGTGGTGTTGAAGTCATAAATAGTGTTAACACCTCCATTGTAATTATTGAAACCAAAGGTATCAGTCCCATCCCCTCCAATTAGGCTATCATTACCTTTTCCACCCGTAAGGGTATCATTACCATTGGTGCCGACAATAAAGTCATTGTAGTCTGTACCTGAGATGTTTAATCGTTCGATATTGTTGTAATTAACCTGATACTTGCCTACTTTAATTGATCCAATGTTAGTAGCAGCATCGAATGTCGTTGTGATTCCCCCAGCAGTAAAGTTGTAAAGGGTGAACAACAAATCTTCACCATTACCCCCATCTACCGTTTGAGTCACTAAATCAGACAAGGCAGTATCTGGGGAATTAGTGACTAGATTGAAGGAATCATTGCCATCACCCCCAGACAAGAGGTTATCACCTGTTGAACTGCTGGCACTTAAGGTATCGTCACCAGCGCCACCGTTGAGGGTGTTATTGCCAGACGGGCGAGAGTCGGAGTAGTCAAAGTCGGAGCGGTAGGAGTAGTCGCCAGAAATGTCAAGATAATCATTGCCATCACCCCCAGAGAGCAGATTATCGCCTGTTGAACCCCTAGCATTTAAGGTATCGTTCCCTACACCTCCATCAAGAGTGTTATTGCCTAATGAGCGAGAGTCAGAGGAGTTGCCGAAACTGTTGCTGTAACTGCCAGAGACATTAAGAGAATCATTGTCATCGCCCCCAGAGAGCAGGTTATCACCTTTTGAACCACCAGCACTCAAGGTGTCGCTACCTGCACCTCCGTTGAGAGTATTATTGCCTAATGAGCGGGAGTCAGAGGAGTAGCCGGAACTGTTGCTGTAACTGCCAGAGATATCAAGAGAATCATTGTCATCGCCCCCAGAGAGCAGGTTATCACCTTTTGAACCACCAGCACTCAAGGTGTCGCTACCTGCACCTCCGTTGAGAGTATTATTGCCTAATGAGCGGGAGTCAGAGGAGTAGCCGGAACTGTTGCTGTAACTGCCAGAGATATCAAGAGAATCATTGTCATCGCCCCCAGAGAGCAGGTTATCACCTTTTGAACCACCAGCACTCAAGGTGTCGCTACCTGCACCTCCGTTGAGAGTATTATTGCCTAATGAGCGGGAGTCAGAGGAGTAGCCGGAACTGTTGCTGTAACTGCCAGAGATATCAAGAGAATCATTGTCATCGCCCCCAGAGAGCAGGTTATCACCTTTTGAACCACCA
>NZ_CALMFY010000116.1:0-2706 GCF_937863485.1 uncultured Nostoc sp.
GTCAAACCTACTCCTACAGCCAGCCCAATTCCAACCAGCGATCAGCCAACTGATCCCTTAGCGCAATATTCACCAGCAGAACGGCAGCGTAAAGAAAGATTAAGCGATCGCCGTCAACAGTTGGGTATAAATGAGAAGTTTTACATTAACTTGGTTAATGAGGTTTTTTGGGACAGAAATCCCAGTTTACGGGGACGCACTCTCAGCGATGGCCCTGAAGATGAGGGTTTGCGGGCAGAATGGGATAAAACAGGCTCAGAATTGCTGGAAAAGCTAGTGCCATTAAGTGCCAATACACGCCGACAACTGGGAACTTACACAACTGCTGAACGCGATCGCTGGAAAGTAGAAGTTAACAAAATCAACGTTGGTAGTCGTTCTTTGTATGATTTGGGAGATGCTGCTTTCTTAAATATATTCCCTGAGCAGCGTGGTAAAAATTTCCGAGTTCAGCCGATTGGACAAATTTGGTACGGTTTTGTTAGCGATAAACTCAGTGCGATCCTCGGCGGTAGCGCTTTTGAGAAACTTGTCTTTGAACCGGGCGCTATCAGCAAAACAGTCAACGGTACTCTCCAACCTGGCGATGGTAAAGTATTCATTGCTGGACTTGCTAAAGAGCAATCTCTGGATTTGAAGCTACAAGCAAATTCCCAAGTTTTGTTATCAGTCTATTCACCCTCTGGCAAAATCCAATTTTTAGAAGATTCTACCCAGCGCAGTTTATCAACTAAATTACCAGAAAAAGGATTTTACGAGTTTGTCGTGGTTTCTACAGCATCGAAACCAGTAGATTATCAACTCAGCATTAAATCATAAAATCCAACCCGTCCCCCATCTCCTACACCAACGCCGACGGAAACACCCACGCCAACTCCCACGTCCACGCCAATTCCTACACCTATACCTACATCAACTCCTACAGAAACCGCCACTCCTACACCGATACCGACACCGACGCAGGAGACAACGCCTCAGTAGAGAGTTATCCTCTGCGTCTGGAGCATCTCTACGTGAGATAAAAATTATGTCTGATCCACTACACCTAAACGCAACGCAATTCGCTTGTAATTCGTTGCTTCATAGGGTGTACCTCTGTGCATTACTTGTGAGTTGTCCCAAAAAATTATATCTCCTGGCTGCCAAACATGGGAGTAGACTGGTGTGCAGTCTAGAACAGTCCCAAACAAATCCTGCCAGAAACGTTTTGCTTGCTCTGGTCTATCTTCCATACCAACTGCGATCGCAGTGTCCGAACCTAGATATAATCCCTTTTTACCAGTGACTTTGTGAGTAGACACAATGGGATGTACTTTCCTCGGTATATCAGTCTCTACATTGGTACTTTTAGAAAACATTGGTGGTGAGTGATACATCGACATCTGCTCTAACTGCTGCTGATGTTGATGATCTAGGTTATTATAAGCCTCTATCATGTCGAGGAACTCTGTGGTGTGAGGCTGCCTATTTACACCTTCGGCAGGCACTTCCACACCATAAAGCATGACAACATATAGTGCATTCATATCCAGTCCCTCTGTGCAGGGGACGCCATCTTTATGATGATGCCATTCCCAAGCCGCCTTCCCTACTGCTGGTTGAGCAAGCCCCTTGGGATTACCCAAAATACTCACAAATTGGCTTTGGAGGTCTGGACTGATATCAGGATCTAATGTTTTGGTTTTAGAATAGCCAAACATTAAGTCACCAAAGGTCTTTCTGGCAAATTCTTCCAACTGCTTTGCGGTGAGGTGTTGCTGTCTAACTACCACAACGCCGTGTTTCCAAAGTGATTCCTTTAATTCACGCGACTCTAGATTTGTGAGGTTGCTAAGATTGCAACCCCGCAGGACTTCAATTCCGAGTCTTGGTTGGTGTTTAATTATTGGAGTCATTGCTATGCAACTATTTCTGGAGCAAACTATCTAGTCAATTAGTTAGGAAATTTGTGTAGTAGTATTTTACCTCAGAAAGTTGGCAAGTAAAAAAATGTTTAAGGACACGTAGACACGTACTCCTACGGAGAAGCAAGCTACGCAAAGCGTCTTGTAGAGTTGTGGCTTCCTGTACCCCTATGGGGAAGCAAGCTACGCGTAGCGTCTCCCCTTCTGACATTGAGTTAAAGGCAAATTGCCAGAGGCTAGCGCCTGCGGTAGGATGCCTGTTCGCCGGCGTCCCGTTAGGAGAAGGGCTGTAGGGAGAAGAGAAGGCTTTACGCTGCGTTATCTGTTGTAGCAACTGGCGTTGTATTAGACGAAAGTACGGCAACGTCCGAAGGCTTTGGTGCGTTACGGACTCCGTTCTAACGCAACGCCAGTCCGCTCAAGTCGGGAAACCCGCCCACGCGGCTGGCTCCCCTACATATAGTTAAATTTTTTCACACAATCAAATCGGATTGCTATAGTTTCAGGGCAATTGCTCTTTATGTATTTTTCGGAAATAGTAGTGGCGTAATTGTGAAATATAGTTTTCTAAATCTGGTAATTAAGTTTACGGAAACTGGAAATGACAACCTCAGTGCTTTAACTTATTGTATTGATTAAGCGAAGGGTTGAGACACCAAACAAAGGCACTCAACTAAATAGCTGAAAATCAATTCTACTCAAAATTAAAGGTTGGTAATTATGTCTCACAATTTGTTTATCGATGTAACCGAAGAGCAACAAGAAATCGTAGCTGGTGGTGCAGCAGTTTTCGAGGACACCT
>NZ_CALMFY010000116.1:2806-24129 GCF_937863485.1 uncultured Nostoc sp.
ACGCGTTACGAAGGGGAGTAATCAGCGCTCCCCTATCTTTCCCTAGCTTCTTGGTTTCATAGCAGTTAGCAATCAGCTATATATTAAATCTTTGTGGACATACAATTAATTATGGTTCCATGAATTACTGAAAGTTAACTACATTTTACATTCTAAATTTTGGTGTTAGGTTAATGCTTTTACCGAAGGCAGAAGGCAGAAAGAATAAAATATATCTTTTGCACTCTAAGGTTGTAAATTGATTTTTTTAATTGGGTAAAAATATTTTTTCAAGACGCAAAAGGCAAAAAAAGTGTCTTTATTTTAAACCCCTAAGATTTTTTATGTGGTTTAACTTATGCCTGATTATAAATTATCTAAATTCTCCTTTTACAAACATAATAACTATGTCTAAGGATATCAAACCGGAAGTTTCTGAATTATTTCTTGATTTATCAGCACAACAACAAGAAACTATCTCTGGTGGACGTTACCTTTCTTCAGGATTAGATTTTGAAAGTTTGTTCTTCCAAAAAACAGATATAGAAACTTTTGCCAATAGTGCAATTAATCTATCTGGTAGTAATGGTAGTATTTCTTCTATTCAACAAACTGGATATAGGTTCTCACAAGTTACCTTTGGATTCAGTCTAGGTAGTCAACAACGGGGGCGTAGGTCAGCGAGGAGCAACTCTGGTTTACTTAATATGTTGTTTAGCATGATGTCTCTTCTAGGTTAATCCTCAAAGATTTTATAGGACTCCGATTTGATTTTTGAAAACATACTGAGACTGAAAAACCCGTTTTATCAGAGTTTTCTCTGAAATCTTGTTCAAAAATCAGAGATGAGTCCTATATCAGTTGATCGCACTCCAATTATCAAAAACTATACCAACAGATTGACAACATTATTAGCTTAGAGTTGTCATTAGCTAAGGTAAATTACCTATGAAATACCAATTTGTTAAACAGCATAGTGAAGAAGACTGTGGGGCTGCTTGCCTTGCTGCTATTTCTAAATATTATGGACGGACTTTTACTCTCAGTCGCATCCGTGAAGCTGTAGGTACTGGGCAGTTCGGCACTACTTTATTAGGGTTAAAGAGAGGAGCAGAAACACTTGGTTTCAATGCTCGTCCAGTTAAAACTTCACCAGAATTTTTAAACAGGATTAAAGAAGCACCACTACCTGCAATTATTCACTGGAAAGGTAATCACTGGGTTGTTTTATATGGTAATAAAGGTCAAAAATGTTTAGTTGCTGATCCGGCTGTAGGTATCCGTTATCTTTCTAAAAAAGAGATAGCCGAAGGTTGTACAGATTGGTTGATGCTTCTACTTGAGCCAGATGTAAAGTTTTTTGCTCAAGAAGATGAAAAACTAGGTGGATTTTGGCGTTTCTTCAGGCGCGTCTGGATTTATCGTGCTATTTTAGCTCAAGCCTTACCTCTTAACCTGATGTTGGGATTGCTATCTTTAGCTTCCCCTTTTTTGATGCAAATTTTGACTGACGATGTGCTGGTTAGAGGGGATACAAAGTTACTTACTACTGTAGCGATCGCTGTGATAGTGATGAATTTTATTTCCCGTAGTCTGTCCTTTGTGCAGTCTAATTTAATTGCTCACTTTGCCCAACGTCTGCAATTGGGGTTAGTGCTAGAATTTGGGCGGCAAATTCTCCGATTACCTCTCTCATACTACGAAGCCCGTCGCAGTGGTGAAATTGTTAGTCGTCTGCAAGATATCGACCAAATTAATCAGTTAGTTGCTCAAGTTGTTGTTGGTTTACCTAGCCAATTTTTTATTGCCTTGATTTCTTTTGGATTCATGGTTTTTTATAGCTGGAAACTTACTGTAGTAGCTGTATTCATCGCTATAATGATGAGCTTATCGACAGTAGTCTTTCAACCAACTTTGCAGAAAAAAACTCGTGAGCTTTTAGTTCAAGAAGCAGAAACACAAGGGGTTTTAGTAGAAACTTTTAAAGGCGCACTAACTCTCAAAACCACTACATCTGGGTTGCAATTTTGGGAGGAATTACAAAGTCGATTTGGTCGTCTTGCTAACATTACATATCGCACAATACACATTGGGATCATTAATAATACTTTTTCTGGCTTGGTTTCGGGAGTTGGTGGCGTTATTTTGCTTTGGTTTGGTGGCAATTTGGTAATTAACCCAGCAGAAAACCTGAGTATCGGGCAACTATTTGCCTTTAACTCAATGAATGGTAATTTTCTGGGCTTATTTGCTACTTTAATCAGCTTTGTTGAGGAATTTACTCGCGCAAAAACTGCTACACAACGTCTAACAGAAGTCATAGATGCTACCTCAGAAAATGAGGGCGACGAGATAAAGCCTTACGCCAAGATTCCAGAGGATGCTGACATTATTTGTAAAAATATTAATTTTCATTATGCTGGTCGTCTAGATTTAGTAGATGACTTCTCTTTAATAATTCCTGGTGGGAAAAATGTTGCATTAATCGGTAAATCTGGTTGTGGCAAAAGCACTTTAGCTAAACTTATTGCTGGGTTATATCCACTGCAATCTGGCAATATTCGTATTGGACTCTATAACCTTCAAGACCTGTCCCTTGAATGTCTCCGAAAACAGGTGGTTCTTGTTCCCCAAGAACCTCATTTTTGGAGTAGGTCGATTGTAGAAAACTTTCGCTTAGGTGCTCCCGAAGTTACGTTTGAAGAGATTGTGAGAGCTTGTCAAGTGGCAGAAGCTGATAAATTTATTAGTAAGCTACCTAATACATATCAAACTGTTTTAGGGGAATTTGGAGCAAATATTTCTGGTGGTCAACGGCAAAGATTAGCAATAGCAAGAGCCATTGTCACAGATCCACCAATTCTTATTTTGGATGAATCTACTGGTGGACTTGATCCAGTAAGTGAGGCACAAGTTTTAGATAAATTGTTTAAGCATCGCCAAGGTAAAACCACTATTTTGATTACTCACCGTCCTAAGGTAGTTAATCGTGCTGATTGGATAGTTCTACTAGACCAAGGCAAGTTAAAAACTCAAGGTTATTTAAATGAGTTGCGCTCCCAACCTGGAGAGCATTTGGAATTTTTAAATTCTTAATTATTAACATCTATTCAGATAATTATGCTCTACACAGATAGTAAAAAACTTCTGCCATCAGTACAAAGTGAAGAGTTTCTTCCTCCTGTGAGTCGTTGGACATCTTTAGCAGGAATTTTCCTGGTTGGAAGTCTTAGCGCTGGAATTAGTCTCAGCTCATGGGTGAAGTATAATGTGACAGTGAAAGCAGCAGCAGTAGTGCGTCCTACAGGAGAAATTCGGTTAGTGCAACCGAAAATTGAAGGGACTGTTAAAGATATTTTTGTGAAAGAAAATCAATTAGTCAAACAGGGAGATACGATTGCTCGCTTAGATGATGAACAACTGCAAATCAAACAGAGTCAATTAAAAGATAACATTCAACAAATCAGGTTACAAATAATTCAAATTGATGCCCAAATTAAGATTTTAGATACTCAAATTGTCGCTGAAGCAACAGTAGCAGAGCGAACTGTGACCTCTGCTCAAGCGGATTTAGCACGTAATCAACGGGAATATCAAGAACGACAAATTACCACCAGCAGCGAATTACTAGCAGCACAAGCAAGTTTGCAAAAATCCCAAGCAGAATTGCAAAAAGCCGAAGCTGATTTAAGCTTTGCTGAGGTGGATCGCGATCGCTATGAGCAGTTGGCGCAGGTTGGCGCAATTGGTAAGCGCGAATTTGAGCAGAAAAAGCTAGTTGTTGTCCAGACTAAAGCCATACTTGAAGCTGAAAAAAAAGCTGTTGATATTGCTAAAGCTAAAGTGCAAGTAGCTTTAGGTGCTGTTAATCCTACCACTGCCACAGTTGCGATCGCTCAAGATCACATTGCCCAAGAATTTGCTAGAGGTGAAGTCAGCATCGCTATTTTAAAAAAGGAAAAACAAGCTTTAATTCAGCGGCGAGTGGAAATGCAAAACCAACTCGGACAAGCTCATAAAGAACTTTTACAAGTAATTAGTCAATTACAAGATACTATTCTGCGAGCAAGTAGTAATGGTATTATTCTCAAGCTCAATTTACGCAACCCCGGTCAAGTGCTACGTGCTAGCGAAGCTATTGCTGAAATTGCTCCTAATAATGCTCCTCTAGTTATTAAAGCAGTTATCCCTACTCAGGAAATTAAAAATGTCGCAGTTGGTCAAAAAGTGCAATTGCGAATTGATGCTTGTCCTTATCCTGATTATGGCACTCTCAAAGGTGTGGTCACGGCTGTTTCTCCCGATACAATTACGTCTAAAAGTAACAATGCAGAAAGCCCCATATCAGGTTCTACAACCCCTGGAAATAGCTACTTTGAAGCTACTATTCAACCTGAAATAATGATATTTGGTAATGGCGATCGGCAGTGTCATATCCAATCTGGAATGGAAGCCAAAGCTGACATTATTTCAAAAGAAGAAACAGCACTGCAATTTATGTTGAGAAAGGCTAGGTTAATTACTGATTTATAAGGATCTAAATATGTGATAATGGAATTTTATGTACAAATTACAGTTGTAGCTATTTATGTCCTGACATTGATAATGTATTTGAAAACTTATTATAGAATTCAGCAAGCATTACAATGGTGGTCTTATAGACAATCTCTCAAACTATTTCTAGAAGCAAGTAAAATTCATGAAGGTTTATTACAAGAATCCTTCACAATTCGTCGCAGCTTGGATTTATTGGCACAAGACAACCTAAATCTAACAATCAATAAAATCCAAGAATACCTAAAACAAGCTGATAATTTTCATCACGCTCTAGTGCAATTGAGTGATCGCTTATTTCCGGCATATATTCAAGATAGCCTACCTTTGGTTATTGAGTGCCTATTAGAACAGTGGTTAAGATCAAATTCCCACCTCTGTTTTCATTTCGATATACCACCCTACTGGCGATATGAGCAAGCTGAACGGAGTTTGATAGTTTTCAAATCTTTAGAAGAATTACTAATATTAACTTTGCCGAATATTTCGGTTCCTATATCAATTTTTATCAGTTTAAAACAACAGAAAAATATCGGTCAGCTAATGGTAAAAATTACATATCCTGAGCCATCTACAATTATTTTTTCTTCTTATTTAAGAGAATTAGAGTATCTTTGCAAAAGTTTTCGATTTTTAACTTCAGGTAAATGCTTTTATCGTAAAGATAACCTAAGCATTACTTGTCACTTTTATTGGTAAGAATTATTCCGATAAAGTGCATGGAAAAATTTATAAAGGTATCAAGTCTCTAGGTCAGTACTTACTCCTCCTTGACAGGTTAAACTCATAAAGAATTTGTCAAGAAGTAATAGTTATGATTTATTTTTAAAAAGGTACACAAAAAGAGTATAATAACTAATATAATTGTAATTTACAAATTATTTAAAAATTACAAAATAAATGTTGAAAATATTTTAGATTTTCAGTAAGATATTTTGGTTGGAGCGTAATCGATATACTCAGCCAATTATTGCAGTTTGTAGATTAGTTAAATTACGACTTAATCAGGGTGTTGTTAATTATGAAACAAGATTTAAAAGATAAAGAGTTGCTAAAAATTTTAGTAATTGATGACCACGAATCAGTTTTAGCTGGAACTGTTAATGTATTGCAAAAGCATTACCCTGACGCTGAATTCATCATTGCGGTAAATGCTAAGAACGCTCTTTATGAAATTACTACCTCACAACCAGATATGGTTGTGATGGATCTTTCTATTCCAGATAACTCTGGAATGACAGCCCGACCTGATATAGGGGTTCAACTTCTAAGAACTCTGACGAAAAACTATCCCAACTTAAATATTGTTGTCCAAAGTGCTAATGTAAGAACCCTGGTAAGAATTAGACTTGATATTGATAGTCATAAAGGAGGCTTTACAGTCGCGGATAAAAGCCTATCGACTCAGGAAATGTTGACCAGGATTGATTGGGCGTTACAGGGTTTAACTCATACAAAAGATATTAAAGGAATACATTCTGTATTAGAGGTTAAACCAGAGTGGCTCAGGGTGCTGACTTTAGCATTTGAGGAAGGATTGCAAGATAAAACAATTGCTGAACGTATGTGTATATCTGAACGGATGGTGCGTCATTACTGGAGTAAACTACAAGACGCTTTAAATGTTTATCCTGAAGAGGGAAAAAATATCAGAATTCAAACTGAAATGCGAGCTAGAGAAGAAGGATTAATTGATTAATTATTAAGAATAATTAATCAATTTTTTTATAATTTATGTTTATATGAGCAATAGTCAAAAGTCTAAAAACAGCTTGATTTTTTAACTATTGGCCAAGATAACTCACAAAGAGTACCTCTAAGAGAAAGGGGTACTCGCCGAAATTTTCCTTTTAATTTTCGAGCTAAATTTCTAAACTGTTGTGTTCCCCAACCTTCTCTAGATGAATTCACCCCTAAGCCGTCATCGATAATGCTTAGAGTGTACCAGCCTTCAGATGAAGAGCAGGTAACTTCGAGACGGGTGACTCCTGTAGCATGTTTGCCTACATTGCATAAAGCTTCTTCCAAAAATAGGCAGAGACCCTGCTTTTGTTCAATATTCAAGGCTCGTTCATTTAGAGGTTCAAAAGCTCTGATTTTAACTTTGATAGTTTTAAAACAGGGAAACTCTCGCTCCAAGGTAGAGTTATAAACTTGATAGAGAATTTCATGCAGAGGGTCTCGCAAATTTAGCACGAGATTTTTGCCTAAATAAAGATTAGTTTCTTCATCGATAGGTTCTCGTTGCAAAAATTCATAAATCCCCCGTAACTCGTGGTTCAATTTTTCAAGCTCTTTTTCTAGTTCTGGTAACAAGTCATTCATTGGTAAATCCTTGTCTCGAACTATTTTCAAAACTTTAGCTAGGCTTTGCAGGGGGCCATTATGAATTTTTGCAAATATGCGTTCAATAAGAGCTTCTCTAGCTCTAATTCCAGAACGCAAAGCTTGATCGTATTGATATAAAGCTGTGATTTTCATACCATTTAAAGTTAAAACAACGAGTGTCGGGATCAGCGGAACCCACCAACCCCAAAATCAGGAGTAAATGACAAAAGACCAGCAGGCTACAGCTAACTACACCAACAACTAATAGACTAATCAGAGGTGATTTACTGAGCCTAGCAATGGCAATTCCAACCAAACCCCAAGCCAAAATCCATATATATTCCCATCCATAGATTGCATTAAACCAGTGAGATGAGCAATCATCACCAGCCCAATCACTGCAATACCTGGTAATGTACCTACACGCCAAACAGTAATTTCCTTTTTAATTGTTCTCCAAAGTTCAGGCTTCATAAACGTCCGCTCTCATCTAGAGAATGCAGCGGTAGCAGCTAGAATAGCGTTTAGTAATTTAGATTTAAAACTAATCATTATCATTTGAGAGTCCTAAGAATAACCTTGAAGACACAAATTGAATGCTTTACTTGTACTATCAGTAATTTATTTAAAATACTGTCAGTGAAAGCGACACTTGCGTGATATATTTATTATTTCTATCAAATCACAAAGTTCCTAAGTGTGTCAGATTTACTTAGTGGTTTTCATCACATCTTCAATTGCTGACTAGTCTTCATAAAATTTTAATTGCTTGTATAGCTGGTCTTCGTATACTTGTCATTCCATAGGGTTGAAATTGTCAACAATAGCTTTGAATTTAATCAGGTTAAGTTCAGTACACTGAATAAAGTTAGTGCTTTTTATTATTGAAGATTACTCAACTATTTTTTTGAAAAATATATAGGAATCCTATTTGATTTTTGCTAACAGATCGGCAAAAGCGGCTACTAATCAAAGTCTGTTGGTAAATCTGGTTGGCGGTAATGTTGAAAAAGTCGCGTGATTTGCGCTGGTGTCACACGTCCGAGAGAAAGTTCTGGTAACGCATCTTCACGGAAAAAACCTACTTCTTCAGTTTCAATACTTGATGATGGAGAACCACCAATAAGTTCACACTTAAAAAATAGCTTATAGACATAAAACGGGAATGGTGGATGTCCCTGTTTGTCTCTGTCATAGACTGCTAGTAGCTTGATAGCGCGTGCTTGATATCCAGATTCTTCATACACTTCTTTCACAACTACCTGACTGGGAGACTCACCAACATCAGCCCATCCACCAGGTAAAGTCCAACAGCCGTCGGCTCTTTCCTTGACTAACAATATAGTATCATCACGAAAAATTGCTGCCCGCACGTCAACTTTGGGAGTTGCATATCCGACTTCACGGCTAAATAAATCAAGCACATAGCTGTGTTCTACATTTGAGTAAGTCGCCATCATTTCTGTGGCGATCGCTCGTAATTGTTTGTAGCGTTCGATATCAAAAGGGCCTTCAGAATAGGTTAGACCATTTTGAGCGATCGCTTGTAACTTTTGTGCCCATTCCAACCATTTAGTTTCCACAGTTTTTTACCTATTTAATGTAGAGACGTTAGATGTAACGTCTCTACATAATTCTAAAGATGGCTATTAAGCATCATCTAAAGCTGCAATTCCAGGCAATACCTTGCCTTCAAGTAACTCCAAGCTAGCGCCGCCGCCGGTGGAGATGTGGCTCATTTGGTCGGCTAAACCAACCTTTTCCACAGCCGCTACTGAGTCACCGCCGCCAATGATAGTGGTTGTGCCAGTTTTGCTAATTTCGGCGAGGGTATGAGCGATCGCTTCCGTACCTACCGCAAACTTATCAAACTCAAACACACCCATCGGCCCGTTCCAAATTACCGTTTTGGTATCTGCAAGGGCTTCTTGGAAAACTTTCACCGAGTCTGGGCCAATATCCAAACCCATACCATCATCGGGGATATTCTCAATGCTGACAGTTGTCGCATTCGCATCGGCAGCAAATTTATCTGCTGATACTATATCTGTGGGTAACAAGAAGGTAACGCCCCGTTCCTTAGCCTTCGCTTCCAAAGATTTCGCTAGTTCTAGCTTGTCTTCTTCCACCAACGACTTACCGACATTCAAACCACGGGCTTTGTAGAATGTGAAAATCATTCCGCCGCCGATAATCAGCTTGTCACACTTCTCCAGCAATGTTTCAATCACGCCAATTTTACTGGAAACTTTGGAACCGCCAATAATTGCCGCCAAAGGACGTTGGGGATTTTCAATCGCGTTTTGCAGATATTCCAATTCTTTCTCAACCAAATATCCAGCCACAGAAGGGCTAAGGAATTTAGTCACACCTTCAGTAGAAGCATGGGCGCGGTGTGCAGTACCAAAAGCGTCATTTACATAAAAATCAGCATTAGCTGCCAATTTTTTCGCAAATTCTGGGTCGTTTTTCTCCTCTTCTGGGTAAAAACGCATATTTTCTAATAACAGCACTTGGCCATTTTGTAAAGCGCCAACTTTAGCTGCAACTTCATCGCCAATAGAATCATCAGTTTTAATGACTTCTTGCCCTAGCAATTCCGAGAGACGCTTGGCAACGGGAGTTAGGCGTAATTTGTCATCCACACCCTTGGGACGGCCAAAATGGCTGGCGAGAATGACCTTAGCACCCTTCTGCGTCAAATCTTGGATGGTTGGTAGAGCGGCGCGAATGCGAGTATCGTCGGTAATGTTGCCTTGATCGTCCACAGGCACATTAAAGTCAACCCGCACTAAGGCACGTTTCCCAGATATATCAGCCGAAGATAAACTTGCTAAACTTTTTTTGGACACACCAAACTCTCCTGATTGCCTTTTTGTTATTGTTTTGAAAGTAGAACCATCAAGATTTTACCGGAGTCAGGGGTACCCAAGTGACAGAGATATTTAAGACAGTACTATTTCCTATTGATCAAAGCCGGGAAACCCGGGAAGCTGCTGATATGGTGACCAACATAGTTAAAAAGTTCGGCAGTCGCTTGGTGCTGCTGTCTGTGGTAGAAGAACCACCTCCAGACGCACCTAGTACAGAACCGATGATGTCACCAGAGGTAGTTGCCAAACTGCTGGAGAATGCCCAATCTTTATTTTCTGGGCAAGGAATTAAATCCGAAATTCTAGAAAGGCAAGGCAAACCAGCTTTTACTATCTGCGATGTCGCTGATGAAATGGGGGCGGATTTAATCATCATGGGCTGTCGAGGGCTAGGTTTGACTGAAGAGGGAGCTGATGATAGTGTCACGACTCGCGTGATTAACCTTTCCCCTTGCCCAGTGCTGATTGTGCCTTAGGTTTTATCGGCGCGATCGCTTCTACTATAGATACACACTCTCGTATCCATCAAGAGGGCGATCGCTACGGCAAACTATTCGGCGTCCCTAACTCTGTTTATTTAGGCTTAAACTCCGTATACTTGCCCCCTAAACCTTCTACAATCGTGCGTGTATTGGCAATTAACATTCCTTGGTAAGTTTCCCCCTCTGTCCCCTTTTCTCCCAAACCATCAGCAAACAATTCTCGGTCTGAAACCTTAACTTTTGCCTCTTTTGCTACCGCTTGAATTAGTTTCGGGTTAATCGTCGTTTCTGCAAAAATTGTTGGCACACCCTCTTTTTCAATATCTTTTGATAATGCACCAACTCGCTTCGGTGTCGGCGCTTCGTCTGTGCTAATGCCCCCTAGCGCTTCTTCAAGAGGAATTCCATAAGCTTTGGAATAGTAACCAAAAGCATCATGAGTGGTGACTAATTTGCGTTGCTTAGGTGGAATTGTGGCAATCTCTGATTTAATCCAGGTGTCTATCTGGCTGATTTCGTTTGTTAATTTTTGGGTGTTGCTGGTATAAGTTGCAGCATTATTTGGAGCTATCTTTGCCAACTCTTGGGAAATAGTTTCAGCTATAGCTATCCCATTCTGGGCATTGTGCCATACATGGGGGTCAGTAACAGTTTTACCATCCTCCTCAAACTGCTGAGGTTTGGGGACTGCAACTTCATCTACAGCTACCTTGGCAGCAGAATTTGAACTAGCTTTAATTAACTTGATTAAACCAGGTTCAAAATTGTAACCGCCGTAAAGAATTAATTTAGCCTGCTCAATTGCTTTGCTATCCTCTGGCTTTGGTTGGTATACGTGCGGGTCTGAACCAGGATCGATTAAGCATTTGAGGTCAATTGTATCACCTGCGATTTCTTTAGTTAAGCCACAAGCAACGGTATTGGTGGCCACTACTAATGGGCCTTTCCCACTGGCTGGAACAGGTGAAGTACCTGTTTGGGGAGCCACCACATTATTAGCAGGTGTGGGAGTCGGTTGGCTGGTTTCTGATCTCGGACTACATCCAAGTACTCCGCATGTTAAGGCAAGAGCAGCTAGGGATTTTAATCGCAATTTGTAAGATATCATAAATTTGATTGCTTTAGTTATAGTGATTATCATTATCATATAAATGGTAAATTTATGTTAGAGGTTAAACATTTAGCTGTAAATTACCGAGGAGTGATGGCGGTTGAGAATGTGAGTTTCCGCTCCTTACCGGGACAAATTGTGGGTGTAATTGGCCCAAATGGTGCTGGTAAAAGCACAATGGTGAAGGCAATTTTGGGCTTAGTACCAACTACGAGTGGAGTTGTGAAGTTTCGCGATCGCGCTTTGAAACAACAATTAAGTTCTGTTGCGTATGTACCACAGCGATCGCAAATAGACTGGGATTACCCGATCACAGTTTGGCATGTGGTGCTGATGGCGCGAACTGTGCATACTGGCTGGTTTCGCGCACCTTCACGATCCTCTCAAGAAATAGTTAAAGATGCTTTGGCAAGGGTGGGGATGTTAGAGTTGCGATCGCGTCAAATTGGAGAATTATCAGGCGGACAGCAGCAGCGAGTATTCTTAGCAAGAGCTTTAGCACAACAAGCCGAATTATTATTTTTCGATGAGCCATTTGTCGGAGTTGATAAAAAGACAGAAGCCATAATATTTGATGTGTTTGAAGAACTAAAATCTCAAGGGAAGATTTTATTAGTGGTCACTCATGATTTGGGAACAATTTTGAAAAAATGTGACCAGTTACTGTTATTAAATAAACAAATAATTGCCACCGGTTCGCTGAACGAAGTGATGACAGCAGATAATATTCAACGTGCCTATGGAGATAGTGTATTTATTTTGAATAGGGAAGTAGTTTAATGTTAAATTGGCTAATTGAACCCCTAAGTTTTGAATTTATGCGTGGAGCACTTGTTACAGCAATTCTGTTGGGTGTTCTTTGCGCTGTTGTCGGTACTTACCTGATCGTTCAACGCATGGGATTACTAGGAGATGTGATTGCTCATGCAGTTTTACCAGGACTAGCTATAGCCTTTTTCTTGGGTATTGATATTTTCTTAGGTGCATTTATTTCTGGAACTCTCAGCACCTTTGTAATTGGTTGGATTCAATCCCAATCTCGGATCAAAGTTGATGCAGCGATGGCGTTAGTTTTTTCGGGATTTTTAGCCTTGGGTATCATGCTAATTACCCTATTGAAAAGTAAGTTAGACCTGCATGAATTTTTGTTTGGTGATATCTTGGGTGTAACTACAGATGATGTGAAACGCACTGTAATTATTACGGTTGTTGTCTTGTTTTTAGTAAAGCTTTTTTACAAAGAATTGCTATTTTATACATTTGACCCACTTGGCGCTCAAGCAAGTGGTTTACCAATTAATTTGATTCATTTTGGTTTAACTGGTGCTATCACACTGACGATTATTGCTAGTATGCAAACTGTAGGTGTAGTATTAGTTGTTTCCCTGCTGATTGGCCCAGGAATTACAGCTTATTTATTAGTGAAAGAGTTACACCAAATGATGCAATTAGGCGCAATTCTTGGTGTAATTAGCAGTGTAACTGGAATGTATATTAGTTACTATTTGAACGTCCCATCAGGCGCAGCTATAGTTTTAGTTGTTTCCGTCCTATTTTTATTAGCATTATTTTTTAGTCCTACCCAAGGAATTTTGACCAGACCAGAAATGATTGATCGAAGAGCTAGACTTCTTAGCCAGTTAAAATTTAAAAATCCGAAGTGATAGTGCATTTCTGTCGCCTGGGAACATCCCAATGAAAGCAGATTTAGCAAAATCGTTACTTGTCAATTGCGAATGAAGCCAAGCCAAATGTTGCAATTCGCTTCATCTGTACTTTATGATTGCTTTGCAACTCTACAAGACCAAGGCAAACACTGCGTTCCCTAATCTGTGAAGCTAGAATCCCCTCGCCTTTAGGCGAGGGGAGTGTCAATTTTACCCCCTTTTTAAGGGGGTCGCCGCAGGCGGGGGGATCTTAACCGAACCGTATTGCTGCCACATGGACATTTCAGCAAAACACCCTGACTCAACAAACAACCTATTAATAAGTATTTCAGCCATACTATTAGCTGTTTGAAAGCGATCGCTCTAGTACCAATGCTGAATACTCTTTCTTCACCAGGGCACAAACCCTTGTTTTCCGTTAACTTCCAAAAGTTTGTGATCTACTAACAGCTTAAAAGCTATAGTTGCGATCGCGCACCCACATACTAACTGGCACTGCCTTCCCCTGTGGATCTACTTTCGCCTTCACCACAATCGGTGGTAGCTGTCCTCTGCGGGCGCGTTGGGTTTGTAAGTCGTTGGTAATCTGCCGCCGTTGGTTTTCTTTTATGTAATACGTTTCTAAGCCGTAGTTAACAGAACCATCCTGATAAACACCTTTTAAGGCTACCTGATTGGCTCTAAGAGTTGTGGGAAAATCGCTACTTACTCGTAACGGTCTCCAAGCTCTAGGAACACCGCGACCAGAGGATAGTTGCTCTTGCAAAATCACGAAGATGTTGGTTCCTTCAGGCAATCTTCTGCCACTTCCACGGCCTCTGCTGACTAATGTTTGCCAACCAGGTAGTCGGCTCAAATTTGCGGTACGGGATATGTTGTAATCTAATGCTAAGGTGTTACCTTCTAGCACATTGTTAGGGTCTACAGGTACGGTTTGCAAAATCACCGTCTTACCTGTCACGTCTGTATATACCGCTTGGGCTGGTACTGCCATAATTAGCCCTGTTTGCAGCGCCAGGGGAGCTAGTAACCGCCAAAAAGGTAAGGGCTTATTCGATTTTTGTTCACTGGCAATCAAGTAATCCCGAAAAGTCACCTTATTGGAGAATTCGGCTTCGGGAGACAAGGTTTTATTTTTAGATTCAGAAGAACTATTAGTCATGAGCGTAGTCCTAAAAAGCAGAGGGATTGAGGGGGTCAAAAGTAACGAGATTAGGACTAACGCAGAGAAACTTTAAAAATTTTGACGCACAGAGATTTCAGAATTTTAGATTTTAGATTTTTTTATTCAATCCCTTCGGGTTCAGCAGTCGCTCATGGGGGAAACCCCCAAGACCCTTACGGGTTCGCCAGTCGCTTCAAGTCGGGAAACCCGCCCAACGCGCTGGCTCACCGCGCTGCTTCACCAAAATCCAAAATTAAAAATCTAAAATTTTCACGGCTTGTTTCATCTTTTGCACTACTTCTTACTTGTAGAGCTACCACCAGGCAGACGGCGTTCAAACCAAAGTCCAGCGCTAATTAAAGCAGAACCGCACAAGACATAGACCAGCGACTTAAAAAGTAAGTCTGTATCGTACTCTTGCACACGACTGATAATTTGGACTGTTAATAATAGCATACCGCCCCAAAAGGAATTTCTGTTGCTTAATTTCAATCCTTCTTGAATTAGTCCCCAGGCTAATGTTGCTAGAAGTACATTGAAAATAAAAACACCAAGTTCATCAATCCGGCTGATAGTTTGATGCCAAAAAGGTATTATGGCAATAAAGGCAAGAAAAGTACTAATGATAGCAGTTGTGAAAATCACTTCGCGGCGCGGAGGGTTATTTCTTTGACGCAGTAGAAACAACCATTGCAATACCGCCAACCCGCTGAGAATCCCCAGATCGATAATCGGCAGAGACTGGAACAAGTTTGTCACATTCGTTGGCTGATTATAACCATAATTTGGAGATTCCCAGACCCAACGAAAAGAGAGAACGTAAAAGACAATGCCAAAGCTTACCAACGCTAAATTACGGGCCAGGGATTGAAACAACCTGTAATTTATGGTTGGAAACAGCAAATCATCATAACTCCAGAATAATGCAGGTGGGAGTGCAAAAGCAAAAGATGCCACCCAAGGGGCTATATCAACATAATTCAGCAGTGGCAGCGGATTGAGGTTGGCTTGTAAGGAACTAGCAAAGACAAAGGCTGCTAGACCAAAAATCCAGCGCGATCGACAGAAGTAGGCTAACGGAACAAACACCAGCCATGCCAACAAAGGCATATGCTGCACCACTAGCCGCGACCAAGTAAACTCACCTGAAGCGTACCACAAGTCTTCTAGTCCAGTCCAGTACCCGATTTCCACCAGGACAATTGACAGAATTCCTAAAGAATTTAAGGACAAACTGAAAGCCATCACCACAACACCCAACCCCCAGGCGAGAAACAATTGGGAAGTTGAACCGGCAATATTGAACATCTGGGCCATCAGCAGTAAATTTGCACCGAAAATGAAGGCGCTTAAAATTAGCAACCCCTCTCCCAGTAGGCGTTTACTTCGTTGTGGCTTCTTTCCTTCAGGTGGTCTCCAGGTGTAAAAACCAGTGATAGCGATCGCAAAAAACAAACTCATCATCAGAATAAATTTGATTTCTCGTGACCCTCCCTGCCAGTTTCCGGCTACAAAGGTAATTATGCCTAAGCATAAAAGGATGCCGCCTACAGCAATCGCGATCGCTTTATTGCGATCGCGTGCAGCAGCTTCCAGGTTTTTAAATTGATAACGTTCTGCTAATTGCTCATACAGCGAAGAACTAATTAATCCTTCATCCCTCCATAGTTGTGCTTCTTTGCGTAATTTTTGCGGAAAATTCTCTAATATCATGACCTTCTCCGGTGCAGTGGGGTAGCTTGGCCATTGCAATCCCAATGGCGGTCATTATATTTTGAGTATGAAGCCAAAAGCCTTAATTACATTGTTCTTGTGTAACAGTTTGATTTGTATTTGGATACAACCTAGTTATTTATATATCTACATGGAAAAACCTTCTAATTTATTACTTAAAGTCTCGCGGCGTTTGTTCACTAATCTAGATGAACAAGAAAAATTTATCGGGGCTTTAATGAATCCTCAGCCTTTTTCACCCAGTATTCTTTGGTGTCAAGAAAAGCCAGATATTTCACCTTTGGCAGTGGAAACACCAACCTCTTGGCAACCAAAATTTATAGACCGCTTATACCTGGGAGAAAAACCTGGTCAGCATCCCTTACATCAAAAAGGATATTTCTATTGCTTAGATTTTTCTTCGGTGTTTGCAGCTACTACTTTGTTAGCTATTCCTCAATCAATACGTTTAGTTTTTGATATGTGTGCCGCACCAGGAGGTAAAAGTATCTTCGCTTGGAAAGCTTTACAACCTGACTTACTGATCAGTAATGAAGTCATTGGCAAACGTCTGGGAATGCTAATTTCTAATTTTAAGCGTTGTCAGATCAGCCCTAGTGCAGTGGTTAATAGAGATTCGAGTATATTTGGCCAAATGTTTCTCTGCTCTAGCAATCTAGTAATAGTAGATGCTCCTTGTACTGGACAATCTTTACTCGCTAAAGGTGAAAAAGCACCCGGATGTTTTCACCCAACTGCTATTAATAAGAGTGCAAATCGGCAAAAGCGCATTATAGCTAACTCTGCTAAAATTGTTTCACCACAAGGCTATCTGGCTTATATGACTTGTACATATTCACCTGAAGAAAATGAGCAAATTTGTGAATGGTTTTTAGAACGCTTTCCCCAGTTTAAGGCGATGGAAATTAGTAATTTAGCTAAATATCAGTCGCATTTAACTACAATGCCTTGTTATCGAATGTTTCCTCAAGATAGGTTAGGGGCTGGTGCGTTTACAGTCCTGTTTAAAAATACTAATGACAATGAAGATGAGCCTAAAGAATTAGATTTAAATACAATATCTTCGCTGTATATCTACGAAAATTTGAAAAAGTCAAGTTAGTTACATTGGTGACATATATTCTAGCTTAATGCCAGAATATATAATGTTTTGAATAATGCTGCATTTGTCAATCAGCCATCAGGAATATACCTTTTAAGCCAGTTGACTTTATATTAAGGTAACAGATATAGGAATTCTCGTATAAATGCAACATGCGCTACGGATAAAACATTTTTATCTACATCAAATTACAGCCAAAAGCTTTAAAAATCTCGTGCCTCGTTCCCAGGTAGAGACTGGGAATGCAATTGGGAGGCTACCGCCTCTCGTCCAAGCGGCAGAGCCGCAATTGAAGAGCATTGCCAGCTAGAATCTGGAAACGATATTAAGAGATTAATAAAAACTTCCAATAATTAACTCTTATGGATAAAAACTTAACCTTTTCATAACCTAAGATTAACCAAAATTTATCCAGTATCAGCTCTCGACTTTTTGAAATAAACATTGTACAAAAAAGCTAGACCGTACAAGATGCAAATTACATGAGTCGAAAAGTCAGCAAAGTGTTTAAACAGTCTGGGGTGATTCCTTATAGAGTGAACAATGGCAAAGTCGAAATATTGCTCATCACGACCCGTAACTTTCAACACTGGGTAATTCCGAAAGGAGATATTCCTAATGGCATGAGTCCGCCCGCTTCAGCAGCCAAAGAGGCATGGGAAGAAGCAGGGATAATTGGGCAGGTAGACGCCAATGAACTGGGAACTTACAAGTACCGCAAACGAGGTAAAATTTACCAGGTTAAGATGTATTTGTTACCAGTGGAGATGCTGAGTGAAGATTATCCAGAAGCAAGTAAAAGAAAACGGCAGTGGGTAGAAGTGAATAAAGCTATCAGGTGGGTTAAGTTTAATTCACTCAAACGCATCCTGAAAGGTTTTTTTCAGGTGAAATCTCACTTTTGTGCATTTCGGGATGCTAGTCAGATATAGAAATACACACTATAGCGCTTCTCGACCTAGTGAGGTACAGTTTTGACCTCACTTCCATTCCTCTCTCTTTTTAGGAAACAGGCTTTGAATTTTTCCCCCTTCCTGCTTCGGGAAGGGGGCTAGGGGATTAGGTCTGTCTGCATACTTGTACCTCACCGAATTGAAAATAGCTACAAGTAGGTAGGCATAATTAAACATACAATAAAATCCTAGCTCGTAGTGAGCGATGAATCGCTCATAGCAAGGTTTATCGGGACTAAAGTCCTTACCCTTGCCGCGCTAACTCACTACAAACTTTAATTTATTTACGCCTAGCTACTTATTGAAAAGCGCTCTAAGCACCGTGAGGGATCTTCAATAAGTAGCTATATTTAAAATAACTGCACTCGCTAATTAAAACAAGTAAACCTCAGATGTAAAACATCACCTATGTTTACATTTCTTTAATGATGAGTATGGGTTTATATTATTGAGTGTACAATTCATTCTAAATCCACAATAAAGCTACCCAACTTTTTACACCAACAATTCCATCAGCTTGCAATCCCTTAGATGTTTGGAAACTAACAATTGCATTTTTAACTGACTCCGTAAAATGCCCATCAATGGCATCAGTATATAATCCAATATTTTTTAATTGCTGTTGTAATTGTTTTACTCTTAGCCCAGAATCTCCTAGCTGCAATCCATTGAATCTATTCAAATCGGCTCGACCACTAACACCAGCTACACCAGATATATCGCCTTCATATTGATGGATTAAGTATTGCCCCTGCCAAGCACTAGGAATACTTGGGTTCTTGGTTCCGTAATGGGCAATCCATAACGGATAACTAGCAAAATCAGATGGATTGCCAATTTCTGTCCAGAAACTGGGGAAGGTATAAATGATTGGTTTGATTGGTTTTTTTGTTTGTTGTAGAAGGGCTTTTTCCACCTCTGCTAACCACTGCTTCGCTCCATTAATTACAGCTTGGTTACTTCCTCTGTCAGTTACCTCTACATCCAGAACTGGTGGTAGGTCTCCTGGTTCTAATTTCCCCAACGTTTTTAAGAATTCCTTTGCTTGCTCAACCGGGTCAGATGTATGTGGGTGAAAGAAATGATAAGCACCCCGAATAATACCAACAGCTTTCATGGTCTGCCAGTGATGAGCAAAAGCAGAATCTTTGATGCTAACTCCTTCTGTAGCTTTGACAAACGCAAAAGTTTTACCAGAGTTTTTTACTGCCGTCCAATCTACTCTGCCGTCTTGATCAGCAACATCAATTCCTTCCATAGAATTTTTTAACCTTTTTAAACAGTACAATACTGAACTTATCAGAGGCTGTGATCAAATTTATGCTATTTCTGGATGTTTGAGTAAATTACAGAAATTTACTAGGGTTGAGTGTTAACAGATCGCACAGGAGTCACTCTGACTTTGCCTGTACAAGGCTTGATTTGTTCTGTGAGGGTAAAGTGCTGGTAAGCATTAGGAGGCGTGATTTCAATTTTACTAGACATTGGGCAGTGTTCCTCTGGAGAACTAATGTGGTTGTATGCTATCTGAAATGAGGCTTGTGTTCCAGGAGCTAGAGTTACTTGTTGTCGAAGTTGCTTACTCGAAAAGTAAGTGTCCTGGGAGCGGATAACTTTAACCTCCTCCAAAGGCTGACCTTTTGCATCCAGTAGTGCCAATCCCGGATAACCGTAGAGGTTGCAAGGGGATGAGGCGTTATTGCTGAAGGCGTAGGTGAGTGCAACATTCCCAACGCCAGCATCTTCGGAGACTCGGCGCACTGACAATTGACTAGTTTCACAGCGCGTCGGATTTGTGGCAATAGTGGCTTCAGGGGTAGAATTATCTGTAGTTTTTCCAATCGGTGTAGGTGTTGAGGTCAACACAGTTGCTTTTGTCGGCTGTTCAGTGCTTACTGGTAAGGCTTGTGGCTGTTTTGTAACAGAGGAAGAATTGACACAGCCAGTTGTCACCGCAGTCAGGAGCAATAACACACTGCCTTTCACAATTAGAATTCGCATAGCTCTTTTTTTGTAGTGAACTACTTACACTGATGCTTCACATCCAGTATAAGTTTCCAAATTCACAAGAGTTAGCATTGCTGCGTCATTACGTAACGAATTCAACAGCTTATCCATCTTTTCGGGCAACGTGAACAGCAGAAAGAAACGAGAGTTGTACACTGTCTCCAAAGTTCCTCAGCTTTTCCCGCAATCCTGCAAATAGCAACTCCTTCGCCTTTGGCTCCAGTGTCCCAAAGGTACTTAATAGCTTAAGGAAGTCATCGATGGTGTACGTCACCTCACACGCGATTTGCTCTGTCACCAACTCCTTAAAATAACCAGAGTCTATAATGTCTTGTTCAAACCCTCTCAAAATTTCCGCTTGAGTTTCTGCACCTTCATACCGGACAAGTGAGGGAGTATAGGTTTGATACACTTCCTCGATCGCTTGGTAAACTTCATATTTCAGTTCAGGTCTCAGATTCCATAGCAGGATGAGAAACCCGTTGTCGCGTAATGCCGTCGCTGCCTTGGCATACCGAATCTCTGACGGTATCCAGTGAAAGGCATTAGCAGATAGAACGGCATTGAATTGTTTTGCTTCCGGTTCCCACTCCTCAAATGAGGTGTTATGGATTGCAACGTTTGGATAGGTTGCACAGTTGCGTTGTGCCAAACGACAAAAATCTTGGTTTGGCTCAATACACGTCATTGAAAAACCAAATTGAGCAAAAGCTACCGTCGCATTTCCTGGACCACAACCGACCTCAAGAATCGATGCATCTGAGTCAAGTTGGGCTAGAACGACAGACCGCTCGATCAGTTCCTTTGGATATTTTGGTCTGGCGTTGTAATAAACATCAGCAACGGGAGAATACCAATTCCTTCGCTGTTCTAAATCTATAGAACCTCTGGCATTTATTTCTTGTTTAGAGTCTTGCATAAGCTAGTTTTATCAGCTTTTTAGTCCAACTTCATTTTATTTAGTCTCGTGGCTCAAAAACCAATTCAATATCGATTGCTGTCTCGATACTGTTTGCAAGACCCTCAAAAGATTGGAATTCTCTTGAAAGAAAGCTTGTAAGCTACTAAATAAGGCAAACCCGAAACGTTCTGCGATCGCAATTGGTTTGATATCATGAATGGTATGAAGGTCACAAACTTGTAAACTACCTTCTAAATAAGGCTTGAGCGGTGGGTAAAGTTCTCACATTTTCGATATTTTATCAGTAATATTATCCAGGACTTACGCAAAATCATAATAAAACGAACCGCAAAGGACGCATTCGCGCAGCGTCTCGTAGAGAAGGACGCAAAGGAATAAGAGTTTCAAAGAGTTGGGAGCATCCCAGTTTTTTGCAAAGAGGACGAAAATCAGTCAGGATAAGTAAG